>NZ_JBIAYW010000024.1:127655-141561 GCF_042898305.1 Dactylosporangium sp. NPDC000521 | reverse complement strand
AACTGGCAGTTCACCCAGATCACCGCCACGTTCACCGGCTAAGCACCACCTGAAGTGACGAGAGGGCTGGCCCTGCTACAGGGCCAGCCCTCTTCTGTCGGGGTGGCGCCCCAGCCAGGCCGTGTACCGGTCGTTCTTGCGCACGGCGTCGGCGTACGCCTCGATCGCATACGCCCAGACCTGCCCCGCCACGTCGGCGGCGGGCCCGTCGGGCAGCCAGCCCAGCATCTGCCGCCAGTGCAGCGGCGCGCCCGCGATCGGCACTGCGGCCAGGCCCGCCATCGGCCGCAGCGTCGCCTGGCACAGGCCGACCGCGTCGCCGGACTCGATGAGGTCGATCGCGCCGCGGACCTCGGTCTCGAACAGGACCCGGGGCGTGAACCCCGCCCGGGCGCAGGCCGCCGCGTGGCAGGAGGAGAAGCAGCCGTCGCCGGGCGCGGCGACCCACTGGGCGTCGGCGAGCTCGGCCAGGTCGACCTCGTCGCGGTCGGCGAGCCGATGCCCCTCCGGCAGCAGCAGGAACACCGGGTCGGCGGCCACGACCCGCCAGGCGAGCCCGTTGTCGGTCGCCGGGGGCGCGTCGCCGCAGGCGCCGACCAGGACGAAGTCCAGCTTGCCGGCGAGCACCTGGTCGCCGAGCTCCGCGGCGGACCACGACGCGTGGGTGCTGACCTGGGCACCCGGATGGTTGCTGCTGATGCGGTGCACCAGGCCGCCGAGGATCGGGCCGTTGACCGCGCCGATCCGGTACCGCCCGGCACGGTCCTTCGTGCTGGCCAGCCGGGTCGCCTCGTCCTGGAGCCCTTTGACGGCCGGCAGCAGCACCCTGGCCCGCGCCAGGACCAGCTCACCGAGCGGTGTCGCGCGGGCACCGCGCCGGTCGCGCTCGAACAGCAGCCCGCCGAGCGCCCGCTCGATGCGCTGCAGCTGCGCGGTCAACGCCGGCTGGGCGAGGCCCAGCACCGAGGCCGCCTTCGTGACACTGCCGGCATCCGCGATCGCGCACACGACCCGCAGGTGCCGCAGCTCCAGATCCATATGCAGACGTTAGGACGTCCGCCGGATGGGGAGAAGACCCCGGAGCCATCGAGCCTCACCGTTTTCGCAGATCGACACATCGGCGAAACGTGCCGGTGGGTCGCGGAATACGGGGGGCGGGTATGCGGCGATGCTATGGAACCGGGCCGCCTGGGTACGCTGGGTGGGTGCCCTCCCCCCGCCGCTGGTGCGCCGGTGCCGCCACCGCGACCGCGGCGACCGGCGCGATCGGGCTGGCGTTCGCCGTGGCCGGCTCGGCGCCGTGGCGCTACGTGAGCGAGTCCGGCGTCGCCGGCGCGCCCCACCCGACGCTCTACCGGGTCAGCATGCTGCTCCTGGCGGCGTCGCTGGCGTTCCTGGCGGTGCCGGCCCGGCACACCGCCCGCCACGCCCTCGCCACGCTCCCGTTCGTGCCCGGGCGCCTCGCCGCCCTGGTGCCGGCCGGGCTCGCCGCGGCGGCGATCGCCCTGGCCGCTCCCCTGGCCGCCGTCGCCGGCGCGGTCACCTGCTCCCCAGGGTGTCCGCTGCCGCCGTACGAGTCGCCTCAGCCACAGGACCTCGTCCACGCCGCCGGGGCGATCGGCGCGCTGCTGCTCCTCGCGCTGGCGATCCTGGGGTACGCCACGCAGCCCGACCACTCGACACTGCGCCGTGCGGGGCGGCTCGGTGTGCTCCTGGCGTTCCCGCCGCTGATCCTGTCCGCGGCCGGCATCCTGCTCCTGGGCCGGGGCCTCCTCACCGGCCTGATGGAGCGGGCCGCCCTGGTCGCCGTCTCGGCGTGGCTGGTGCAGACCGCCGCCGTCCACGTCCGCGCCAAGCCGTGAAGCCATGACCAGCCCCGCCGCCCGTACGGCAGGCGTGAAGCCATGACCAGCCCCGCCGCCCGTACGGCAGGCGTGAAGCCATGACCAGTCCGCCGCCTGTACGGCAGGCGTGATGACCCGCACCGTCGTCGTCACAGGGGCGAGCGCGGGGATCGGCCTCGCCGCCGCGAAGGGGTTCGCCGCGGCCGGCGACCGCGTGGTCCTCCTCGGCCGCAACGAGCAGCGCCTGGCCGCGGCCCTGGACACCGTGCGCGCGGCGGGCGCCACCGACCCCGTCGCGGTCCTGGCGGACTTCGCCGACCCGGCCCAGGTGCGGTCGGCGGCCGCCGAGGTCCGCGCCGCCTGCGACCGCATCGACGTCCTGGTGAACAACGCCGGCGGCCTCTTCCGCGGCCCCACCTGCCTGCAGGTCAACCACCTGGCCGGCTTCGAGCTGGCCCACCTGCTGCTCGACCGGTTGCAGAACCCCGCCAGGCTGGTCACGACCGCGTCCCTCGCCGAGGCCTGGGGCGTGCTGGACGTCGACCGGCCGCTGCGCGCCTCGCTCTGGCACCGCAGCCGGTGGCTCGCCTACGGCTCGTCGAAGCAGGCGAACATCCTGTTCACCCTGGAGGCGGCCCGGCGCTGGACGCCCCTCGGCGTGCTGCCCGTGGCGTTCTTCCCAGGTCTCGTGCGGAGCCGGTTCGCCACCACCAGCCCGCTCTTCATGCTCGGCAAGCTGATCCCGGTCCTGTTCAGCTCCCCGCAGAAGGCCGCCGGCACTCTGCTGTGGCTGGCCGGCGCGCCCGCGGAGGCGCTCGTGCCCGGTGGCTACTACTTCCAGCGGCAGCCTCTCACCGCGACGCCCCGCTCGACCTCGCCGGACCGCGCCGCCCGCCTCTGGGCGTCATCCCTCGCCGTGATCGGCCGCCGCTAGCCGGCGGCGGGCACCGCGACCGGGGCGGGGGACGACGTCGCGCGGGGGCACCTCGGCGTGGCCGGACTCGCAGACCAGCACGGCGTGCACGGGCGCGCCGCAGCCGCGGTGGACCGTCTCCAGCGGTGGCCCCTCCGGCCCGGCCAGGTACCGGTCGCCCCACTCCAGCACTGCGACCAGCAGCGGGTACAGGTCGAAGCCCTTCTCGGTGAGCCGGTACTCGTCGCGGACCCGCGAGCCGGGCTCCCGGTACGGCACCCGGCGCAGCACGCCGTTGTCGACGAGCATGCCGAGGCGGTTGGTCAGCACCTGCCGCGGGATGCCGGTGCGTTCCCGCATGTCGTCGAAGCGGTGGATGCCGTTGAAGACCTCGCGCAGCACGACGACGGTCCACTTCTCGCCGAGAATCGCCATCGCCGCGCCGATCGTGCAGTTGTCGACCGACCAATCCAGTGCAGCAGGCCTCATGTCGCCAGGCTAACCGCACCTGAGTCTGATTGACAGATCCAGCCCTGGCCGACAGGCTGCATCCATGACGCAGACTCAGGACGAGGTCCGTAGCCGCACGTTCACGTGGTCCGACCCGATGCTCAACGCGGCCGAGCTGGGCCGGCGCAGCGGCCTGGAGCTGCTGCGGGCGATGGCCCGCGGCGAGCTCCCGGCGCCGCCGATCACGCACCTCATGGGCGCCGGGCGGATCGAGGCCGAGCTGGGCCGGGTCGTCGTGACCCTCGAGCCGCAGGAGTTCCACTACAACCCGCTCGGCAGCATCCACGGCGGAGTCCTCGCGACGCTGCTCGACACGGCCGCCGCCTGCGCCGTGCACTCGACGCTGCCGGCCGGCGTCGGGTACACCTCCCTCGACCTCAGCACGAAGTTCCTCCGCCCCGCGTCGATCGCGTCCGGCACCCTGACCTGCGAGGGCACCGTCCTGTCGAAGGGCCGGCGGACCGCCCTCGCCCAGGCGGTGATCACCGACGCCCGCGGCGGCATGGTCGCCCACGCCACGTCGAGCTGCATGATCTTCGACCTCACCGAGGCGCGAGCCGCATGACGCACAGCGGAGCGTGACCGGCACCACGCTGCGTAAGACGTGACCAGCGAAGAGTGTCCGACCTGGTGACAACGCCGCGCTACCGGCTGCTCAACCATGGATCACGGCGAGTCGTCGACCCATGGAAGGGGACCGAATGCCGAGCAGAGACCGGAGCGCACTGGGTGCCGCCGCGGCAGCGATCATCACGATCGCCGGCGTGGCCGGACCGGGCGTGCCGGCAACCGCGGCACCACCGGCGGTATCGACCGCCGGCCATCCGACCCGTGTGATCGTCGCCTACGACGACGCCGACGCGGCCGCCCGGGCGGTCGACCGCGCCGGCGGGAGGGTCGGCCGGGCGCTGCCGATCGTGGAGAGCTTCGCGGCCGAGGTGCCAGACACGCAACTGTCCGCCCTGCGGGCCGCCCCTGGCGTGCGGTCCGTGACCCTCGACGGTGAGGTGGCGCTCCAGGCCGATCGATGGCGCGCCGACGGCGACGCCAACTCGATGTTCAGCGTCGTGCGCGCGACCGGCGCGCTGGACGTGTGGAAGAAGACCGACTCCAGCGGCCGGCCGATCGGCGGCGCCGGCGTCGGCATCGCCCTGATCGACTCCGGCATCTCGCAGGTCACCGGCCTCAACGACCCGGGCCGGATCATCAACGGGCCGGACCTGTCGTTCGAGTCACAGTCGCCCAACCTGCGCCACGCCGACACGTTCGGGCACGGCACCCACATGGCCGGGCTGATCGCCGGCCGCGACCCGGGCACCAACTTCCTGACCGTCGACTCGCCGGCCAACTTCACCGGCATGGCGCCCACCTCGACGCTGATCAGCGTCAAGGTCGCCACCGCCGACGGCGCCACCGACGTCTCGCAGGTCATCGCCGGGATCGACTGGGTCGTCACGCACCGCAACGACCCGGGCCTGAACATCAAGGTGCTGAACCTGTCGTTCGGCACCGACAGCTACCAGGACGAGAAGCTCGACCCGCTGTCGCACGCGGTCGAGGCGGCCTGGAAGAAGGGCATCTCGGTCGTGGTCTCCGCCGGCAACGACGGCACGACCCGGACCGCGCTGTCGATGCCGGCGGCCAACCCGTTCGTCATCGCGGTCGGCGCCGCCGACTCGAAGGGGACCGAGTCCCGCTCCGACGACGTGCTGGCCGGCTTCAGCACCCGCGGCAACACCACCCGCTCCGCCGACCTGACCGCGCCCGGCCGCTCGATCGTCGGCCTGCGGGACCCGGGCTCCTACGTCGACGTCAACTACCCGACGGGGCTCGTGCCGGGCGACACGACCGGACGGTACTTCCGGGGCAGCGGCAGCTCGCAGGCCGCGGCCATCACGTCCGGCGCCGTGGCGCTGCTGCTGCAGCAGCGCCCGAACCTCACGCCCGACCAGGTCAAGAAGCTGCTCGTCAGCACCACCGACGCGATGAACGCCGGTGACGTGCTGGGCCGCGGCTCCGGCCAGCTCAACATCAAGAAGGCGATCGAGGCGCCGACGCCCACCTACACGCAGACGTGGGCGGCGTCGACCGGCACCGGCACGCTGGAGGCCTCCCGGGGCTCCGCACACGTCGCGGACCCGGTCACCGGCACCGAGCTGACCGGCGAGACGGACATCATGGGCCGGGCCTGGACGCCGTCGACGTGGGCGAAGGCATCGACCGCCGGCACCGCGTGGACCGGCGGCACCTGGAACGGCGCGACCTGGACCGGCACCTCGCTGAGCGGCACGGCCACGACCGGCCGCAGCTGGGTCGCGGTCGGCTGGACCGGCACCAGCTGGTCCGGTCGCACCTGGAGCGGGCGCACCTGGAGCAGCGCCGTGTGGGACGGCCGCACATGGAGTGGCCGAACTTGGTCAGGTAGCACCTGGAGCGGCCGAACTTGGAGTGGAAGCTACTGGTCCGGCTCCATCTGGCAGTAGCCCCCAAGAAGGCAGTAACCCCCGAGAAAAGGGCGATTCCGGGACGATCATGAAGAAAGCACGCGCATGGACGCGCCCGGACGCACGGGTGGCGGCGCTCAGCCTGTGGCTGGGCGTCGCCACCGTCGCGACCCATGCCCTGCGCATCCGCAGCGGCGGACTGCCGGCGGCCCCCGAGGCGCTGCCGCTGATCCTGCTCGCCGCCGCGTTCGCGGTCACCGAGGGCTTCGCGGTGCACATCAGGGTCCGCCGCGGTGGCCACGCGATGAGCCTCAGCGAGATCCCGATGGTCCTCGGGCTGCTCTCGGTCGACCCGACCCTGCTGCTCGTCGTCCGGCTCCTCGGCGGCGGCCTCGGCCTGGTGATCCTGCGCGGCCAGCGCGGCGTCAAGCTCGGCTTCAACGTCGCCCTCCTCGGCGTGCAGACCACCGCGGCGTCCGTGATGCTGCGCGCCCTCAGCGGCCCCACCCTGACCGAGGTCGGGCCGGTGCAGTGGCTGTACGTGCTGCTCGTCATGCTCGTGTCCGACGTCATCGCCGCGGTGCTGGTCACCGCCGTGATCGCGCTGCACGACGACCCCAGCGAGTGGAAACGCCTGCCGAGCGCCCTGCAGGGCCTGCCGCTCGTGGCGATCACCACCAGCATCGGCCTGATCAGCACCCTCGCCATCGACCGCGACCCGAGGGCGATCGCCCTGCTCGCGATCGTCTCCGCGGTCACGTACAAGGCCTACGGCTCCTACGTGAGCCAGAGCCAGGGCCACGCACAGGTCGAGGAGCTCTACGCCTTCACCCGGGCCCTCGACGGTGTCCTCGACACCGGCGGCGTCGCCCGCATCGTGCTCGAGCAGGCACGTGACCAGCTCCGCGCCGAGCGCGCCGAGCTGATCATCCCGGGCGCCGACGGCTCCCAGATCCGGATGCGCATGCACGGCCGGCACCAGCTCGACACGACCGTCATCGACGCCCTGCCGGAGACCGCGTGGTGGCAGCCCGCCCGCGCCAGCACCCCCGTCCTGGTCGCCAAGGGCAGCCGCGTCGTCGGCTCCATCGTCGACGGCATCGCGGTGCCCGTGCCCCTCAACGACGGCGCGACCGGCGTGCTGTTCGTCGCCGACAGCCTCCCCGACATCCCGACCTTCGGCGAGCACCACGTCCGCCTCTTCCAGGCCCTCGCCAACCACGCCAGCCTCTCCCTCACCAAGGCCCGGCTCCTCGACGAGCTGCGCCGGGAGGTCGCGGAGAAGGAGCACCTGGCGCTCTACGACCCGCTCACCGGCCTGCCCAACCGGCAGCACTTCCAGTCGCTCACCGACGCGCTGCGCGTCCAGGGCACCCCGGTCGCGATGCTGCTCATGGACCTCGACCGCTTCAAGGACGTCAACGACGCGCTCGGCCACGACATCGGCGACACCCTCCTGCGGGAGGCCGGCGACCGCCTGCAGGGCCGCCTCGGCGACCGCGGCACCGTCGCCCGCTTCGGCGGCGACGAGTTCGCCGTCCTGCTGCCCGGCATCCGCACCCGCGAGGTCGCCGTCGCGATCGGCGACGACCTCGCCGCCGCCATGGAGCAGCCGATCGCGATCGGCCACCTGCGCCTCAACGCCCGCGTCAGCATCGGCATCGCGCTCGCCCCCGAGCACGGCCACGACGCGAAGACCCTCATCCAGCGCGCCGACGTCGCCATGTACGTCGCGAAGACCACCCGCACCGGCGTGCGCGTCTACCAGCCCGACGACGACCGCAACAGCCCCCGGCGCCTCGCCATGGTCGCCGACCTGCGGGAGGCCATCCAGCGCCACGACCTCGTCGTCGTCTTCCAGCCGAAGCTGGAGACCGCCACCGGCATCGTCCGCGGCGCCGAGGCTCTCGCCCGCTGGCACCATCCCGCGCACGGCTTCGTCCCGCCCGACGAGTTCATCCCCCTCGCCGAGACGTCCGGCCTGATCCGCCCCCTGACCCTGCACGTGCTGGAGGTCGCGCTGCGCCGCTGCGCCTCGTGGCGGCGGATGGGCCACGACATGCACGTCGCGGTCAACCTGTCGCCCAACAGCCTGCAGGAGGCCGACCTGCCCGACATCGTCGCCCGGCTGCTCGGCCAGGCTGGGGTACCGGCCAGCGCGCTGACCCTGGAGATCACCGAGAGCAGCATCATGGACGACCCGGCCGGCAGCCTCGTCACGCTCGACCGCCTGCACGCCCTCGGCGTCAAGCTCGCCATCGACGACTTCGGCACCGGGTACTCCTCCCTCGGCCGCCTCCGCGAGCTCCCCATCCATGAGATGAAGATCGACAAGTCCTTCGTGCAGCGCATCGCCGTCGACCACCGCGACCGCGCCGTCGTCCGCTCCGCCGTCCAGCTCGGGCACGCCCTGGACCTGGAGGTCGTCGCCGAGGGCGTCGAGGACGAGCAGACCCTCAACCACCTGCGCGCGGAAGGCTGCAACCTGGTCCAGGGCTACTTCATCTCCAAGCCCCTGCCGGCCGACGAGTTCGCCGGCTGGCTGGCCGCACGGGTGCCGCAACTCGGACAGGCATAACCTTTTCCCGCATGTGCACCGTGCTCCTCCGCTTCGACCCCGCCGCCACCTTCCCCGTCCTGCTGGCCGCGGTCCGCGACGAGTACCTCGCCCGCCCCTGGGAGCCCCCGGCCGAGCACTGGCCAGGCTTCTGGGGCGGCCGCGACAGCGCCGCCGGCGGCACCTGGCTCGCCGTCGACCCGGCCGCCCCCGCCGTCACCGCACTGCTGAACGGCTTCCCGCCCCTGCCACCCCTCGGCGACCGCCCGACCCGCGGCGCCCTCCCGCTGGGCCCGCTGCCGCCGGACCTCTCCGGTTTCGACGCCTTCCATCTGGTGCGGGCGACGCCGGCCGAGGTCACCGTCCTGTCCTGGAACGGCACCGACCTCACGACGCACACCCTGCCCCCGGGCGACCACGTGATCGTCAACCAGGGCGTCGACGTCAACGCCTTCGCCCCGCTCCACGCCGCCGCCACCCCTCCCCTCGCCCCGGACACCCCGACCCACGAGGCCTGGGGCGACTGGATCCCCCTGCTCGCGGGCGGCACGTTCACCGGCGTCGCCCCGCGCGCGCTGCTCGTGCGCCACGAGGTGGACGGCCTGGCATACGGCTCCGGCTCCGCCGCCCTGGTCGCCCTGGGCCGCGACGCCGTCCGGTACGACTTCGCCACCGCCCCCGGCCCGTCCGCCACCTGGACCCGCATCCCACTCCCTCCGGTCGTGCGCCGGCCGAGGTCCTCGACCGGCTGACGGGTGAACCGGGACTCACAGGTGGCGCACAGGTGGGGCCCAAGGTGCTGGCAGGGGCGGACCGCAGTCTCGGACCATGACGACGACGCTGGTCCGCCCCGCTGCCACCGCTGACACGCCCACACAGACGCCGCCCCGGGATCCGGTCTGGGTCCGGCCGGCGTTGGGGGTGCTGCTGGCCGGCACGCTCGTGGCGTACGTGTGGAACCTCAGCGCATCCGGCTGGGGCAACGCGTTCTACGCGGCGGCGGCACAGGCGGGCGGCGAGAGCTGGAAGGCGTGGTTCTTCGGCTCGTCCGACGCCTCGAACTTCATCACCGTCGACAAGACGCCGGGGGCGCTGTGGGTGACGGGGCTGTCGGTGCGGATCTTCGGGCTCAGCTCGTGGAGCATCCTCGTGCCGCAGGCGCTGATCGGGGTCGCGACGGTCTGGCTGCTGTACGCGACGGTGCGGCGCTGGCACGGGGCCGCCGCCGGGCTGTTCGCGGGGGCGGTGCTCGCCACGACGCCGATCGCGACGCTGATGTTCCGGTTCAACAACCCTGACGCGCTGCTCATGCTGCTGCTCGTCGCCGGCGTGTACGGCATGGTCCGCGCGCTGGAGCGGGGCAGCACCTGGTGGCTGGTGTTCGCGGGCGGCAGCGTCGGCTTCGGCTTCCTGACCAAGATGCTGCAGGCGCTGCTGGTGGTGCCGGCGTTCGCGCTGGCGTACCTGCTGTTCGCGCCGACCGGCTGGGGGCGGCGCCTCGTGCAGCTGCTCGTCGCGGGCGCGGCGGTGGTCGTGTCCGCCGGCTGGTGGGTGGCGATCGTCGAGCTGATCCCGGCGTCGTGGCGGCCTTACGTCGGCGGGTCGCAGAACAACTCGATCCTGGAGCTGACCCTCGGGTACAACGGCCTCGGCCGCATCACGGGCAACGAGACCGGCAGCGTCGGCGGCGGGGGCGGCGCCAACGGTGGCCGCTGGGGCGAGACGGGCTGGTCGCGGCTCTTCGACGGGCAGACCGGCGGGCAGGCGTCGTGGCTGCTGCCGGCGGCGCTGATCCTCCTGGTCGCGGGCCTGATCTGGTCGACCCGGAAGGCCGCCTACGTGCTGTGGGGCGGCTGGCTCGTGGTGACCGCCGTCGTCTTCAGCACCATGCAGGGCATCTTCCACGACTACTACACCGTGGCCCTGGCGCCGGCGATCGGCGCGCTGGTCGCGATGGGCACGGCCACGCTGTGGCGCCGCCGCGGCAACCTGTACGCGCTGCTCACCCTCTCCTCGGCGGTCGCGGTCACGGCCATCTGGTCCTACGTGCTGCTCGCCCGCGCCACCGACTTCCACCCGTGGCTGCGGGTCGCGGTCCTGCTCACCGGCGCGGCGGGCGCGGTGGGCCTGCTGGTCAGCCAGCAGCTCGGCCGCGTGATCGGGCGGCGGGTCTCGCTGGCGGCGGCCGCGGTGGCGCTCTTCGCGGTGCTCGGCGGGCCGGTCGCCTATTCGCTGAACACGATCGCCACCCCGCACTCGGGCTCCATCGTCACGGCGGGCCCGGCGGTCGCCGGAGGCTCCTTCCCAGGAGGCGGCGGCCGCGGCGGCCCCTCCCGGAACGGTGGCTTCCCCGGCGGGTTCCCGGGCGGCACGGCCCCCGGCTTCCCCGGCACCGGCACGGGCACTGGCACTGGCACCACCGGCACCGGCACGGGCACCACCGGCTTCCCCGGCCCGGGCGGCACCGGCGGCGCCTTCCCCGGCGGCGGAGCGGGCCAGCGTGGTGGCATGGGCGGGCTGCTCAACGCCACGACGCCCAGCGCGGAGCTGGTCGCGCTGCTGCGGGAGGACGCGTCCAGGTACACGTGGGTCGGCGCGGCCGTCGGGTCCAACAGCGCCTCCGGGTACCAGCTGGCGACCGAGCTCCCCGTGATGGCCATCGGCGGGTTCAACGGCAGCGACCCGGCGCCGAGCCTCGCGCGGTTCCAGCAGTACGTCGCCGACGGCCAGATCCACTACTTCATCGGCGGCGCCGGCGTCGGTGGCCGCAGCAACGGCGGCAGCAGCGTCAGCGCGGAGATCGCCGCGTGGGTGGCCGCCAACTACACCGCGCAGACGGTCGGCGGCATCACGGTGTACGACCTGTCCTGACCACTCGTCCCGCCCTGTCCATTCCGTCTCGCCCTGTCCACTCGTCCCGTCCTGTCCACTCGTCTCGTCCGTGAGGGCCGTCCCGTTCCGGGGCGGCCCTCTTTCACAGGTGGGGGCGGCGCTCTTTTCACAGGTGGGGTACAGGATCGCCACAACCTGCCGGAAGCAACGAAGCCGACCTTGGTTGACATGACGACAACGACGCGCCCGCGCGAAGCAAGCACCGACGTCACCGCCGCCGGCGCGGTCCTCGACGTCGTCGTTCCCGTGTACAACGAGGAGCGCTACCTCGGCCCGTGCGTGCGCCGGCTGCACGCCCACCTCAGCACCACGTTCCCGTACCCCTTCCGGATCACCGTCGCCGACAACGCCAGCACCGACGGGACGCTCGCGGTCGCCACCGCCCTGGCCGGCGAGCTGGCCGGCGTCGAGGTGCTGCACCTGACCGAGAAGGGTCGCGGGCGGGCGCTGCGGGCCGCGTGGGACGCCTCGGACGCGCCGGTCCTCGCGTACATGGACGTGGACCTGAGCACCGACCTCAACGCGGTCCTGCCGCTGGTCGCCCCGCTGCTGTCGGGCCACTCCGACGTCTCGATCGGCACGCGGCTGGCCCGCGGCTCCCGGGTGGTCCGCGGCGCGAAGCGGCAGTTCATCTCCCGCTCGTACAACATCCTCCTCCGCGGAACGCTCCAGGTCGGCTTCTCCGACGCCCAGTGCGGATTCAAGGCGATCCGCAAGGACGTCGCCGAACAGCTCCTGCCGCTGGTCGAGGACACCGGCTGGTTCTTCGACACCGAGCTGCTCGTGCTCGCACAGCGGGCCGGGCTGCGCATCCACGAGGTGCCGGTCGACTGGATCGACGACCCCGACAGCCGCGTCGACATCGTCGCCACCGCGCTCGCCGACCTCCGCGGCATCGCCCGCCTCGCCCGTGGCCTGGTCGACGGCTCGCTGCCGCTGCAGTCGCTGCGCTCCCGGTTCGGCCGGGAGCCGCTCGCCGCCGCGGGCGTGCCGGCGTCGATGCCGTCGCAGCTGCTGCGCTTCGCCGGCGTCGGGGTGCTGTCGACGGTCGCGTACCTGCTGCTGTTCGCGCTCCTGCGCCCGGTGGGCGCGCAAGCGGCCAACTTCGCGGCCCTGCTGATCACCGCGGTCGGCAACACCGCGCTCAACCGGCGGCTGACCTTCGCCGTGCGGGGCGCCGCCCACGCCGGCCGGCACCAGGCGCAGGGCCTGCTGCTCTTCGCCCTCGGCCTCGCGCTGACGTCGGGCTCTCTGGTCGCGCTGGACGCGGCAGCACCGGCGAACCCGCACCTGCTGGAGGTGGCCGTCCTCGTGCTCGCCAACCTGGCCGCGACCGTGCTCAGGTTCGTGCTGATGCGGGTGTGGGTGTTCCGCAAGGCCTGATACCGTCAATTGCGGTGAAATCGGATCTTTTACGCTCGGGTTTTCTACGTGAAGTGCGCGACGGGGTCACTCCGCGCGCGGGTGCGCTGGTCCTCGCGGTCCTCGCCGTGCAGCTGGCCTTCATCGCCAGCTACATCGGCGCCTTCCACAAGCCGTCCCCGCACCGGATCCCGATCGCCGTCACGGCGCCCGCCCAGCGGCTCGACGCGCTCGCCCGGCAGCTCGACACCCTGCCGGGCGCCCCATTGGACGCCCGCCCCGTCGCCGACGAGGCCACCGCCCGCCGCATGATCGAGCACCGCGAGGTCTACGGCGCGTTCGTCGTCTCGGCGACCGACGCCACCGACCGCCTGATCATCGCCAGCGGCGCCGGCGCGAGCGCCGGCCAGGCCCTGGAGCAGATCTTCACGCCGCTCGAGGACGCGCAGGACCGCGCGTTCACCCTCGAGGACGTGAAGCCCGCCCTGCTCGGCGACGCCCGCGGCCTGTCGGGCTTCTACCTCGCGCTCGGCTGGGTCGTCGGCGGTTACCTCGTGGCGATCGCGCTCAGCGCCAGCAAGGGCGCCCGCCCCGCCAACCCGCACCGCGCCGCGATCCGCCTGCTGTCCCTGCTTGCCTACGCCCTGCTGTCCGGCCTCGGCGGCGCCCTCATCGCCACGGCCGTCACCGGCGCCGGCGCGGGTCACCTGGCCCAGCTCGCCTGGTTCGGCGCGCTGCTGGTCCTCGCCTCGGGCGCCGTCACGATGGCCCTGCAGGCCGCGCTCGGTTTCGCGGGCACGGGCGTGGCCGTCCTGTTGTTCGTGGTCCTGGGCAACCCGAGCGCCGGCGGCGCGTACCCGGCCCCGCTGCTGCCTACCTTCTGGCGCACCATCGGCCCCTGGCTGCCACCCGGCCTGGGCACCGACGCCATCCGCGGCATCGTCTACTTCGACGGCGCCGGCGTGAGGCGCTCGGCCCTCGTCCTGTCCTCCTACGCCCTGCTCGGCGTCCTCGGCACGCTGCTCGCCTCCGGCGGCGCCACCCGGATCGCCGCCATCGTCCCCCGGCGCCGATAACCGCACAGGCCGCACGGGAGGCGCGCCCCAGCAACCACCACGCGCCGCACCACCGCAGCCCCGCAACCACGGCGCGTCGTACCGCCACCGCAGCGCCGCCCCCGCAACCGCAACGCGCCGCCGCCACGGCGCCCGGGCCGCACGCGAGGCATGCGCCGCCGCACCGCCACCCACAGAACCGCAACCGCCACGCGCCGCACCGTCACCACAGTCCGGCAACCGCAACGCGACGCCGCCACGGCGCCCGGGCCGCACACGAAGCATGTGCCACCGCACCGCCACCCACAGAACCGCAACTGCCACAGGCC
>NZ_JBIAYW010000024.1:0-127555 GCF_042898305.1 Dactylosporangium sp. NPDC000521 | reverse complement strand
GCGCCGTCACCGCAGCTCCCCAGCCGCCACCCCAACAGGCTTGCAACCGCCACGCGCCGCACCGTCACCACAGTCCGGCAACCGCCACGCGCCGCCGCCACGACGCCCGGACTGCACGCGAGGCATGCGCCACCGCACCGCCACCCACAGAACCGCAACCGCCACAGGCCGCGCCGTCACCGCAGCTCCCCAGCCGCCACCCCAACAGGCTTGCAACCGCCACGCGCCGCACCGTCACCACAGTCCGGCAACCGCCACGCGCCGCGCCGTCATCGCAGTCCGGCAACCGCAACGCGCCGCCGCCACGGTGCCCGGGCCGCACGCGAAGCATGTGCCGCCGCACCGCCACCCATCAGAACCGCAACCACCGCGCCTCACCGCAGCCCGCAACCACCTCGCCGCGCCTCACCGCAGTTCCGCCACCACCGCGCGCCGCATCGTCACCGGGGCGCCTGGAACCGCGGCGCGTTGGGCGTGAGCGTCGTCGGCAGTGGCTGGCGCAAAGACGTTCGAAGGTGGCGGTGACCGGGGCGACGAAGGAAGTCGTGTGCCCTGGGTTCCGCTTCCTCCAGGACCTTAGCCCACGCCAGGAAATTGATCTCCGACGTCATCGCTGTCCGTAGTTTACCCTGCCCACGCCACGAATCCGCGAGGCACCGAGAGGTACAGGGAAGCTACGCCGGGTGGTCGGAGGGCCAGAGCGGGGGGCGGCGGTCCCTGAAGGCGGCCAGGCCCTCCGCCACTTCGGCGGGGTCCTGGCGGGCGGGGCCTTCCCAGCCGTCGATGAACGCCTTGGCCGCCCGGACGCTCAACTGGGAACGGGTGGCGATGGTGGCCGCGGTGTCCCGTACCGACGCCGCCAACGCGTCTGGAGCGACGACGGCGTCGACGAGGCCGATGGCGAGCGCGGCCGGGGCGTCGATCAGGTCGGCGGTGAAGAGGAGGAGCTTCGCGCGGGACGGGCCGACGAGGTCGACCAGGCGGCGGGTCGTCGAGCGGGGGTAGACGATGCCGAGCTTGGCGGGCGTGATGCCGAAGCGGCTGTCGGCGGCGGCGAAGCGCAGGTCGCAGGCGACGGCGAGCTGGCAGCCGCCGCCGACGCAGAAGCCGTCGATGCGGGCGATGGCCGGCTTCGGGAACGCGGCGAGGGCGAGCTCGGCCTGGACGGCGACGCTGTCCTCGCCGTCGGCGGCGATCGCCGCGGCGTCGTCCATGTCGGCGCCCGCGCAGAAGGTGCCGCCGGCGCCTTCGACGACGAGGACCTTGACGGCCGGGTCCGCCTCCAGGTCCTTCAGCAGGACCGGCACGGCGCGCCACATGGCGGCGGTCATCGCGTTGCGTTTGCCGGGGTTGTCGATGGTCAGCGTCGCCACCGGGCCGTCGACCGAGACCCGGATCCCTCCGGCGGGGGCGGTCACCACTCGTGGACGGGGACGTTGGAGTGCATCCGTGGAAGGTACTCCTCGAGCAGTTTGCGCATGGTGTCGTCGCGGTCGATCTGGCCGGCGCCGGTGAGGCGGTGGACGGTGTCGACCTGCCAGGAGGCGCCGTTGCGGGCGGTGAGGCAGCGCTGCTCGATGATGCCGAGGAGCCGGTCGCGGTGGGAGGGGTCGACGCCCCAGGTGTCGAGCCCTTCGCGGGCCATGGGCAGGAGGCGGCGCAGCACGAGCTCGGTGACCGGGACGGAGCCGAGGCCGGGCCAGAAGACGGAGGCGTCGATGCCGTGGCGGGCGCCGTTGTGGAAGTTCTCCTCGGCGGCGCCGAAGGACATCTGGGTCCAGACGGGCCGGTCCTGCTCGGCGAGCCGGCGGACGAGGCCGAAGTAGAAGGCGGCGTTGGCCATGCTGTCCACGACGGTCGGGCCGGCCGGGAGGACGCGGTTCTCGACGCGGACGTGCGGTTTGCCGTCGACGACGTCGTAGATGGGGCGGTTCCAGCGGTACACGGTGCCGTTGTGGAGCCGGAGTTCGCCGAGCTTCGGGACGCCGCCGTCGTCGAGGACGGCGATCGGGTCCTCGTCCTCGCAGATGGGCAGCAGCGAGGGGAAGTAGCGGACGTTCTCCTCGAAGAGGTCGAAGATCGAGGTGATCCAGCGCTCGCCGAACCAGACGCGGGGGCGCACACCCTGGGACTTCAGCTCTTCGGCGCGCGTGTCGGTGGCCTGCTCGAACAGCGGGATGCGGGTCTCCCGCCACAGCTCGCTGCCGAAGAGGAACGGCGCGTTGGCGCCGAGGGCGACCTGGACGCCGGCGATGGCCTGGGCGGCGTTCCAGTGCGCGGCGAACTGTTGCGGGCTGACCTGCAGGTGAAACTGGACGCTGGTGCAGGCGGCCTCGGGCGCGATCGAGTCGCAGCGGACGTGCAGCCGCTCGACGCCGTCGATCGCGATGAGCAGGTCCTCGCCGCGGGCCGCGAAGATCTGTTCGTTGAGCAGCGCGTAGCGCGGGTTCGCCGACAGGACCTCGGGCGTGAGCAGGTCCCGGCGCAGGGTGGGCAGGATACCGATCATCGCGAGGCGGGTGTCCACCCCGGCGGCGTGCTCCTCGGCGGCGTTGAGGCTGGCGCGCACCTGCTCTTCGAACCCGGCGAGCCCGTCACCGGCGAGCCGCCGCGGCGGCACGTTGATCTCGATGTTGAACTGGCCGAGCTCGGTGACGAACGCCGGGTCGGCGAGGGCGTCGAGCACGCGCTGGTTACGCAGGGCCGGGTCGTGCTGCTCGTCGACGAGGTTGAGCTCGATCTCGAGCCCGCTCATGCCGTCGCCGTCCTCGAAGTGCGCGTCGGCGAGCATGCGTGCGAACGCGTCGAGGCATTGACGTACTTTGTCGCGGTACCGCATCCGGTCTTCGCGGCTGAACTCGGTCGTTTCGACGTCCTTGCCCATGGGCCGCCCACCTCCGAAGCCGTAGCCGTGCCTCTGGCATACCACGAGCCGCGCCTTTTTACTCCTGTGTCCCAACCTGACGCGGCTGCTGTTCCAACCCCGACGCGGCTCCCGTTCCAACCTGACCCGGCTCCTGGTGACCTAGGCGACGTGCGGCTTGAGGCCGAGGTAGCGCAGGGCTGCCTCGGCCGACGGCTTGTGCGGGAGCTTGCCGAGCCATGACTGCCACAGCCGGCGGTCGGCGGCCCAGGCCCGCAGGTACTCGACGCACAGGTCGGGCGTGATGGTGAGGCTGCGGCCGTGGGCGCCGTCGAGGGCGGCCGCCATCCGGTGGCGTTCGGCCTCGTCGGCGACGATCGCGCGGGGCAGGCGCTGCCGGACGTGCTGGATGAAGGCCCGCCGGGTCTGCAGGTACGCCGCCCAGTAGCCGGCGTCGGCGGTAGGCGTGGCAGACGACGGAGTTGTCGGGGAAGCCGTGGTTGATGAGGCCGACGGCGGCGTGGGTCGTGGTGTTCACGGACGAGCAGGAGGTGCGCGAGCCGGAGCTGTGCCGGATCCTGGTGAAGGAGCTGAATCAGGAAATGCCCCTAAAATGCGACTAATGTTCGCGTAGCGTCAGGCGCATGGCCGACCGTTCGCTGCTCCTCAGGGTCGCCAACGTGAACCCCGCCAGCGTGCGGACCCACACCGACCGCGCGCTGTACCGCTCGATCGGCGTGTTCATCCTGCTGTACGGCGTGTACGCGATCGTCGGCGCCGCGACGTTCGTCGACGCCACCACGAACTACACGCACCCGTGGTGGCAGTGGCTGGTCGGTCCGCCGGTCGCGGCCGCCGTGATCGCCTACGACCGGGCCGTCGTCGGCCGGGTCGCGGTCAGCTACGACAACCTTGACTCCCCCGACCCGAAGCACCTGCTGCGGCGCGGCACGCTCGGCCTGTACTTGGGCCGGCTGCTGCTCGCCCTGCTGTTCGCCGTCGTCATCACCGAGCCGCTCATGCTCGCCAGGTACAAGGGCGAGATCGACGCGTACCTCGGCACCGTGCACAACCGCCAGCTGATCCAGCTCGAGCAGTCGGGTGCGATCGCCACGTTCGCCGGGCAGGTCGACGCGCTGCGGCGGCAGGACGCCGCCGACGACAAGGCCGTGGCGGACCTGCATCAGCTCGCCGCGGCGAAACGGGCCGAGGCCGCCGAGGTGTACGACCGTGCCCTCGCCGACTCCCGCGCCGACGGCGTCACCCGGCGGGCCGGCTGCCCGCCCGGCGGGTTCTGCGACACGCTCGTGCGGCAGTCCAGGGCGCTGACCGCCGAGGCGACCCGCCTGGACGACGAGGCGGCCGCGCTGCAGAAGACCCAGGAGAGCGGCCGCCTCGACCGGGCGAAGCAGATCGCCGCGCTCAACGAGCAGATCGCCGAGCAGCGCACCGACAACCGGCGGTCCGTGGAGGCCGGCGCGGGCTTCGGCGCCCGGACGACCGCCATGTGGCACCTGGTCAAGAGCGACTTCTGGGGATTCGGGTTCTTCTACCTCGGCATCGCGGCGCTGCTGGTCTGCCTGGACTGCGCGGCGGTGTGGCTCAAGCTGGTCTCACACGGCAACGCGTACGAGCGGACCGAGGCACGCGACGCCCGCCGCCGCGAACTGACCGCCACGAAACGCCACGAGCAGCAGCTCAAGGTGGCCGACGCGGCGCAGGAGGTGGCCGGCGACGGCCTCGACACGATCGTCGCGGAGCGCCGCCTGGTTGACGCCGCGGTCGAGCAGGCGACCGCGCGGCTCATGGCGGAACTGGAGGAGCAGTCCCTCCCCTCTTCGTCCAGAAGTTCCTGAATCGCTTGCAATGGGGGCTTCGGCACCCGGCAGACTGGTCGACGTGCGTCACAGCCTCCCCCGCCGCCCCCCTGTGCTGCCGATCGTGATCGGCATCGTCCTGGCGGTGGTCGCGGGGGTGGGCGCCGTCAGGGCGGTGTGGGTGAGCTCGACGTCCTCCAGCGCCGCGCCGGACGGCCGCGGCGGTGACCGGGCCGACCGGTCCAGGCCGCGCACCGACCTGCGCTGCGAGGGGGTGCCGCTGAACGCGCCGCGGGAGCTGCGCGGCATCTGGATCACCACGGTCGAGAACATCGACTGGCCGAGCCGTCCCGGGCTGCCCGACGAGCAGATCAAGGCGGAGTACCTGGGCTGGCTCGACCTCGCCGGCAAGCGCAACCTGAATGCGGTGTTCGTCCATGTACGGCCCAGCGGCGACGCGCTGTGGCAGTCCGCCTACGCCCCCTGGTCGGAGTGGATCACGGGGGTACGGGGGAAGGCGCCCGGCTTCGACCTGATGCGCTGGATGATCGACGAGACGCACGCCCGCGGGCTGGAGTTCCACGCCTGGTTCAACCCGTACCGGGGCAGCCAGCCGGCCCCGAGCGGCGCCGGGTCCGACATCGACGCGCTCGCGCCCGACCACCCGCTGCGCAAGCACCCGGAGTGGGCGGTCGTCTACCCCGCGGCCGGCACCACCGGCAGCCGCCTGCACTTCAACCCGGGCATCCCCGCCGCCCGCGAGTTCGTCGAGGACTCGATGCTGGAGGCCGTCAAGAAGTACGACGTCGACGGGGTCCACTTCGACGACTTCTTCTACCAGTACCCGGTCGGCAAGCAGGAGTACCCGGACGGCGCCGCGTTCGCCCAGTACGGCGGCGGCTTCGCCAGCCGTGCGGACTGGCGCCGTGACAACGTCAACAAGCTCGTCCAGGAGATGCACGACAAGATCCGCAAGCTGAAGCCGTGGGTGAAGTTCGGCATCAGCCCGTTCGGCATCTGGCGCAACGACGGGACCGACCCGGCCGGCTCCCCGACCCGCGGGCTGCAGTCCTACGACGAGATCTACGCCGACACCCGGCTGTGGGTGCAGCGGGAGTGGCTCGACTACATCGTCCCGCAGCTGTACTGGAACATCGGGTTCGACGTCGCGGACTACGCGAAGCTGCTGCCCTGGTGGGCCGGCGTCGTCAAGAACACCGACGTGCAGCTGTGGATCGGCCAGGCCGACTACCGCGTCGGGCAGTCCGGCGCCTGGTCCGACCCGGCCGAGCTCGACCGCCAGCTCGCCCTGAACCGGAAGTATCCGCAGGTCACCGGCAGCGTCCACTTCAGCGCCAAGAGCATGCGCAGCGACACCCTCGGCTCGGTCTCCCGCTACGCCGGCAGCTTCTACTCCACGCCGGCGCTGCCGCCGGTCATGGCGCAGCTGCCCGCCGACGTTCCCTCGCCGCCGTCCGTCTCGAGGTCCGGCGCCACGCTCACCTGGAAGGGCAAGGGCGTCAACTCGGCCGTGTACTCCGCCGTGTACGAGGTGCAGGGCTCCTCGGCGAAGCTGCTGGCGGTGCGCCGCGGCGGGGACGGCTCGCTGACCGTCCCGGACGCCGCCGCCACCTACTGCGTGACGGCGCTGGACCGCTCCTGGAACGAGAGCACTCCGGCGAGGTGATCCCAGGTCATCCTGGACCGCGCGAGGTTCGGTCGGTGACCAGCTTCATCTCCGACCAGGACTTCACGACCCCCGCGCACGCCCGGGCCACCGCCTCCTACGAGGAGCGCGTCGAGCGCCGGAAGTCGTCGCCGGCCCCGTTCCTCGCCGTGGTCTTCCTGGCCGCCGTCTGGCTGGTGGTGTCCGCGGTGCCGATCGGCTACATCGGCGCCGCCCGCTACGACGTGTTCTGGAGCGACGCCGTCGTCGGGATCGCCGTCGCGATCGTCACCATGGTCCGGCTGCTGCGCCCCACTCCCGCGCTCGGCTGGGTCACCGCCGGGCTCGCCGGCTGGTTGCTGGTGGCGCCGGTCGTGCTGCAGTACGGGTGGAGCGGCCCCACCGCGAACGACCTGATCGTCGGGCTGATCATGCTGATCTGCACGGGACTGTCCAGCTCCTCGTCCTGAACAGCCTTCGGGGCCACCCCCGCGGTGCAGGGGTGGCCCCGAAAACAGGCTCAGCTCGGCGGTGCGCTCAGCTCGTGTGGTGCGTGAAGGCGTCCTTCACGTCCGCGCCGGCGTCCTTGACATGGTCACCGGCCTGCTTCGCCTTGGCGGCGGCACGCTCGGCGGCGCCTTCGGCCTGCAGTCGCTCGTTGTCCGTCGCGTCGCCGTACTTCTCCTTGACGGCGCCCTTGACCTCTTCAGCCTTGTGCTCGACCTTGTCCGCGAAGCTCATCGCTGATCCTTCCCTTCGATGCGTCTTGCACTTGCTGGGGTGCCCGAATCCGCGCAACGGCAAACACGGCCGTCACTGCGATCGACACCGCGCTGCCCACCCCGGCAGCCGTGTACGGCTGGTCGAACACCCGCCCCCCGAGGTACCCGAGCGACACCATGTAACAGCTCCACAGCACCGCACCGGCCAGCAACGCGGGCACGAACCTGCGGCGCGGGAACTGCGCATAACCGGTTGCGAGCGCCACCGCGGTGCGCCCCATCGGCACGAACCGGCCCGTCGCCACGATCGCGCCACCGCGCCGCTGCAACGCCCCGCTCACCTTGGCGAGGACCCGCCCCGGCTTACCCCGCCTCGTCCACCTGCCGAACAGTCTGCGCCCGCCCCGCCGCGCCGCCTCATGGGTCAGCAGGTCCCCGGCCGCGACCGCCGCCACCGTCGCGGCCAGCACCACCGGCAGCCTGAGCTGCCCACCCGCCGCCAGCGCACCCCCGGCGATGACACTGGTCTCCGCCGGCAGGAACGGCAGGAGACAGTCCGCCACCAGCAACACGAAGATCACGACGTACGCCCACTGCATGCTTCAACCGTGCCCGCCACACGCCTTTTCGACACCGGTGCCACCACGCCGATCCGCCGTAGGGTTAACCCCACCGCCGGTCCGCTGCCGGGCCGCCCCTACACCCGGCCCTGCACCCGGTCGAAGAGGGCGACGACCGCCGGGTCGTGGAAGGCGATCATCTCGGTGATGCGGCCGTCGGAGACGTGGAAGACGGAGACGCCGAAGGGTTGCCAGGTGGGCTCGCCGGGCGGGCGGATGTGGGCGACGACGGCCGGGCGGTGGTTGGCGGTGGTGCAGCGGACGTGGATCTCCCCGAGGGCGGGGCGACTGGCCCGGAGGGCCTGCTCGACGGCGAGGCTTCCCTGGTACCAGATGCGCAACGGCGGCATCGAGGCCCTGACGTCGTCGGCCAGAAGGCGCACCATGGCGGCGATGTCGGCGCGCTGGAACGCCTCGGCGTAGCGGCGGGCGACCTCGTGATCGGCGGGGGTGGCCGGCGCGGCGGGGGCGGGCACGCGGGCCTTCGCCCGCTGCAGGGCGCTGTTGACCGCCGGGACGGTCATCTCCAGCAGTGACGCGGTCTCCGCGGCCGACCAGTCGAGCACGTCGCGGAGGATGAGCACGGCCCGCTGCCGCGGCGGGAGGTGCTGTAGCGCGGCGAGGAACGCCAGCTCCACCCGCTCCTTCGCCAGCAGGGCACCCTCCGGGCCGCTGTGCTCCAGGACCGCGTCGGGGACGGGCTCCAGCCAGTGCTCGGCCTCACCCGGGGCCAGGTCGACGGGCAGCGCACGCCGGGGGCGGCCCCTCAGCGCGTCGAGGCAGGCGTTGGTGGCGATCCGGTAGAGCCACGTGCGCTCCGACGACTGCCCGTTGAAGGTGTCCCGGGCCCGCCACGCCTTCAGATACGTCTCCTGCACCAGGTCCTCGGCCTCGTGCAGCGAGCCCAGCATCCGGTAGCAGTGGACCTCCAGCTCGCGGCGGTACTCCTCCACCACCGTATGTTAGGGCGATGTGGACGGACTACCGGAAGCGCGTGCTCTTCGAGGACGACGCGGTGCTGGTGCTGGACAAGCCGGCCGGGGTGTCCGTCATGGGCGAGCGGCACGAGACCGATCTGGTCAGGATGGCCGCCGAGGCCGGCGAGACGCTGTTCCCGGCGCACCGCATCGACAAGGTCACCTCCGGCGTGATCCTGTTCGCCAAGGACCTCGCCGGGCACGGCGCGCTGACGCGGCAGTTCAACAAGCGGACCGTGCGGAAGTCGTACCTGGCGGTCGTGACGCCCGGCGGGCTCCCCGCGGCCGGCACGATCGACCTGCCGCTGAGCGTCGGGCGGAAGAACCGCGTGCGGATCGCGGCGCCCCGGGAGGCGATCACGCTGTCCGGGGGCACCTGGTCGGTGCCGGCCGAGGCGGTGTTCGACCAGGTCCCCACCTACCCGTCGGTGACGGAGCTGCGCGTGCCGTGGCAGGACGAGCAGCGCGCCCTGGTGGTCGCCGACCCGTTGACGGGCAGGCGCCACCAGATCCGGGTGCACCTCGCGTGGATCGGCCACCCGATCGTCGGCGACCCGCTGTTCGACAAGGCCGCCACCGGGCGGACGCACCTGCACGCGTGGCGGCTGTCGTTCGACCACGCCGGGGCGCGGGTCACCGTCGAGGCGCCGCCGCCCGAGGAGTTCCCGGCCTTCGACGTCAGCCTGCTGGACTGAACACCTGGTGCACCTCGGCCTCGCCCTCCCAGCCGGGCCACAGGTCGCGGTGCAGCTTCATGAACCGGCTCGTCCACTCCGTCGCCTCGGCCTTCGTGCGCACCTGGTACAGCGCGTAACTGATCATCTCCTTCGTCTCCGCGAACGGCCCGTCGACCACGTCGAGCGCGCCGCCGGTGACCGTGACCCGCGCGCTGTTGACGCTGGGCGCGAGGCCGGCGGTGTCCAGCAGCGCCCCGGCGGCGGTGGCCTCCTCGCCGAGCCGCATGATCGCATCCATCAGCTCCGGCGGAGGCGGGGTGCCGGGGGTCGCCCCCTTCAGCAGCACGAGATAACGCATGTTCCACTCCTATCAGCGGGTGTCTTCACCGGTACCTCGAACGGCCCACCCCCGATCCGACATTCTCTCCTCAGGGGTATGGCTGGCCCTACCCCTGACACGGTAGACAGCGGGCTGTATCCGGCCGCCCGCCGTTCGTAGCGTCACATCCATGACGATCGGCACGCTGTCGTTGCACCGCAGGCTTCCTCCGCGGCTGTACCTGCTGCTGCTGCCGAGCCTGTTCGCCATCGCGCTCGGGCTGGCCATGCTGTTCGGCGCGGACCACGGACCGGCCGTGCTGCCGCTGCTGCTCCTGGTGGTGGCCGCACCGCAGGAGCTCTTCTTCCGGGCGTACTTGTTGCCACGGACGCCGCTGCACGGCACGGCGGCGATCCTCGCGTCGGGCGTGCTGTCCGCCCTGCCGTTCGCGCTGTCCGGCCTGTTCCCCTACCTGCTCGTCATGCACGTCGTCCTGACGGCGGTGACCGTCCGCTTCGGCAGCGTGCGGCTCGGCATCGCCGCGCACTGCCTGCTGGCGCTCGCCGTCCTCGCCGCCTAACGGGTCGCCGATGTCGGCCACGCGTCAGGGTTGGTCAGGTCGTCGTACACCTGCAGATGCTCGACGTACCAGGCCGCCTCCTCCTCGCTGAGCAGGTCGGCGTGGAACGCGGTCTCCTCCAGAACGTACAGGCTGACCGGCCCGAACTCAGGGACCCACAGCCCCCGCATCCCATCGGTGAGCCACTGCGCGGACCTGCCGGCCACGACCCGGTCCGGCGCGAACCGCGCACCGTCCGCCGCCGCGGGCTCCGCCGCCCACAGCCGCACCCGCTCGGCGTCCGCCTGCGCGACGACCAGCCCTGACCAGGCCCACTCCCCGCCCGCGCGGGCCTGCTTCACCTTGATCGCCGTCTGGCACTCGACCCACCGCGCTCCCGCCGGCAGCGCCGACAGCCGCATCGGCGTCACGCACCGCTGCACCCGGTCCAGCCGGACCGCGCCGTACACCCGCTGCGCCGCCGCCAGGTCCCGCGCCCACACCGCCACGAAGATCCCGTCGACCGGCTCCCACCGCAGGTCCGTGAACCGCTGCCCGTTGCCCGGGTCGAACGTGTCCGCCCGGCCCGGCCGCCCGTCGACAGTGACGTCCACGGCCGCCGAGCTCAGCGCCCGCAGCCCCCGCCTCAGGTCCACCGCCGACGGCGCCACATACACCGCGGCGACCAGCTCGTGGTCCTGCCCGTACACGCTCACCGCCTCCCGGTCCTCCCCGGAGACCCAGTCGACCACCCCCACGTCGTCGAACGCCTTCAGGTCCAGGTCCAGGTGCAGCAGCGCTGGGTCCCCACCGATCCCCTCCGGCCGGCTCAGCGCTGATGGCACCCCCAGCGCCACGGGCATCGTCGTGTCCTTGCGTTGCGGCAGCATCGCATGTACGCCCAGTGCCCCCACCACGATCAGCGCCACCGCGGCGGCCACGCCTGCCGCCCTCCGGCGCGCCCGCATCCGGCCCGCCCTCCGCACCGCCCGGCGCGCCAGCTCCCCGACTTCGACCTGCCCCGCCTCTGCCCGCGCCGCGAGGCTCCGCACCAGCTTTTCCTCGATGCCGCTCATGCTTCCGCCTCGCTCCCGTTCGGACTCTCGCTCTGGCTCTCGCTCTGGCTCTCGCTCTCGTTCTCGTTCTCGCTGAGTCGCCCGCGCAGTCTGTTCAGCGCGCGCATGGCGTGGGTCCGAACCGTCGTCTGCGAGCACTCGAGCACCCGCGCGATCGCCGCGTCGTCGAGATCCTCGTAGTACCGCAGGACCACCACCGCCCGCTGCTTGAACGGCAGCGCCGCCACCAGCCGCCACAGCTCGTCCCGGTCGGCCGCCTCCCCGCCCACGTCCCCGGCCGCGGCCACGTCAGGCGCCCGCTCGACCGGCACCTCCCGGTTCGCCCTGCGCCGCCACCACGACCGCGACCCGTTGAGGATCAACCGCCGCACGTACACCTCAGGGTCATCGACCCGCCGGATCCCCTCCCACCGCAGGTACGCCTTCGCCAGCGCCTCCTGCACCAGATCCTCGGCCCGATGGTCATCCCCGGTCAGCAACACCGCGAACCGCACCAGCCCCACCCCGCGAGTCGCGACGAACGCCTCGAACCCCACGACGTGCACCTCGGACGGTTGCAGGGTCACCACGCTTCGTCTCCCTCGCTAGGACTTCACCCCACAGAGTCCCCGCACACCCCCACCTGTTGACCCCCTCGCCCAACAACTTTCCGCGCCGCGCCGCCGGCACCCGGACGGACCGGTCCGTCCGGGTGCCAGGTGGACGGGCCTGCTGACCGCCATAGCCGACTCACTCGATCTCCCGATGGCCGTCCTGCGCCGGACCGCAGCAGCCGACCGGAAACGCCGGCACGCGGGGAGTCGACGTTGAGCGCCACCCACCGGGTCGTCCGCCCATCCTGGACCTGCGCCGTCGACGGACTTCCATGGCCATGCACCGAGGCGCAGCGGAGCCTGCGGACCAACGACCCGGCCATGCTGCGCCAGCTCATGGCCAACCTCATGGCCATCGCCCAACGAGAGCTGGACGACACCAACCCAGCAACGCTGGCCCTCACCACCAGCAAGCTGCCCGGGTAATCGCCGAACACGGCGACGGGTGGTAGCGCTCATTCGCGGCCGAGAGGCAGAAGACTCCTGAACGTACGTCGTCACGCCTGGTCGTAGTGGATGTACGGGTTCAGAATCTGTCGCTGCCACAACTGGCCGCGCTCCGCTTTCGTCAGCTGCGCCTCATCGGCGGCGTCGTCCCAGTCGCGGCGGATGACGTCAACCTGAGCCTCGATGATCTGATCGGCGTCGCGGTCGGAGAGCAGGAACTCCGGCGCGGCCTTTCGGCACAGCCGCAGCTGGCTGGCGCGCTCTCCGGGGGTGCGGGTGACGTTCAGGGCCTGGTTGGCGGTTTCGCCGCTGCGTGGCTGGGGGCACAGGTCGTACGCGGGGGTCAGCGCCAGTTGTGCGCCGTCCCAGAAGGCGGCGTGGTTGCGCAGGTGGTCATCGGTGTTGCCGATGCAGACGTTGAAGACCATCCGCGCGAACAGCTCGCGCAGGTGCTGGGTGGGCTCGGTGAACTGCTTGCGGACCGCGTCCGCGAGGTCCGGGTAGCCGACGTGCCGCGCGCCCATCTCGTCCTCGCCGAGAATGGTTAGCGCGGAGACCATCATGCGCCGCTGCCCAGGTATCCCAGTGCGGTCGAAGCGCTCCACGAGCAGCACATCACGGCCGGCGCAACGGATGACCTCGCAGGCAGCGACGTTCAAGCCCACCCGCCGAGCCAGGATCATCCCGACGGCCTCCGCCTTGACCACGGGGTAGTAGTCGCTCGTCGAGGACAGCTTGGCGATCAGGTGCCGTCCCTGGTCGAGCACGGTGACCTTGGGACGGGTGCCACCGATGGACGTGCCCCGCGTCAACGCCTCGCCCAGCGCGGGTGACAGCGGCCGGCCGGCTTCGAGCGCCTCGGCGGCGCCGATGAGCTCGGCCAGCTCGGCCGTCTCGTCTCGCGCGACGTACTCGGTGGCGCTGGACTGGAAGTCCAGCCCGCCGACGCGGTCGGAGCCAGAGGTCAGCATGTACGTCAGCTCGTCCAGGGCCGCGGTGTCCGTGTCGCGGTCGAGGTGGCCGAACCGGCGGGCCAGGATGACGCGCCGACCCCACGCATCGGGGCTGGCGTCGCGGAGGCAACCCGCCAGCGGCAGGTTCCGCCGCGGTTCGATCGGTCCCTCCCGCAGCGGCAGCTCCGGCCCGTACAGCGGGACCGCGTCCGGACGCGCCAGGTAGCTCTGGCCGTATACGAAGACGTACCGGTCACCGTCCACCGCGACGACCCTGCCCGCGACCACCGGCTCCGTCGCGCCAGGCAGCCAGGCCCACACAAAGGCATCCCGCGGTGGTGCCATGCCGTCCCTCCATACGAGGTCAGAAGTTGTCGTCGACGACGATCGCCGGCTTGGTCACCCGAGCCGGCAGCAGAGCCAGCCGCTGCCTGGCGGCCGCGGCCAGGGCAGGCAGCTCCCGCTCGTTCGCACCGAACAGCGGCACACCGACGACCACCGCAGCCTCGAAGGCCAGGCCGACCGCCACGGTCGGCTCACCCCGCTCGAGCCGCCCGATGGTGTGCGGCTGCACTCCGACACGTTCGGCCAGGTCCGCGGCCGTCCAACCACGCTCCTTGCGGGCCGCGGCGATTTGGGACCCGAGCAGCGCAACGGCAGCCCGGGTCGTCGGCATGTAGGACCTCGTTCGCTTCGCCATCAGGCCCCTCACCTTCGATAAAACAACGCTAACACGGCCTTGCAGTCGTTTTATCAACATCGACGCCCGGGGGTTCCGCACCGCGCCTACCGGCAGCCGGCCAACCTCCTCAGTTCAGGCCGGGGTGTCGCTGGGCAGCATGTGGCCCAGCGCCCGTAGCGCCTTGCGGAACTCCTGCTCCCGGTCCACGGCCACGGCCAGGTGCCGGTCACCGACCGGCTGGCACAGGCCACGCAGCCGCCGATCACCCGCGATCAGGACGGCGAGCGCCGGGTCGGCGCACTCCACCAGGCGGACCACACCGAGGTTGCGGAGCCGCCCGGCACGGGCCGCGACGTCGGCCAGCAGGGTGGTCACCGAATTGGGCAACTCATGGGTCGCGCGGACAGCCAGGAACTCGCGCAGCTGATCGAGCCCGCGTCCGGCGTCCAGCGCAGCCAGCAGGGTCGCCTCACGCAAGGCCCAGACCCGGTCCGCGGTGCGTTGCGCATACGCGTCGAGCATCAACCGATCGGCCGGCGGCAGCTCGCCGGTGACCACGATGTCCAGATTGGGCAGCACCTTCAACGCCCCGGCCACCGCCGCATCCGCCGTGGGCGCCTGGTAGCGGTCGCTCAGGCCCAAGGCATAGGCGCCCAGGGCGTTGAGCCGCACCGCCCGCAGCCCGTCGTAGCGGCTGAGATACTCCAGCTCGTCGGTGCCCCAGTTGCTGCGGAAGTCGTCCCGGGCGCCGGCAGGGTCGGTGTAGTCGAGGTCGAACAGGCCCAGCGTGCCGGCGTATTCGAACAGCACCGCCAGCGTGTACCGGCCCTCCAGGACCGGCCAGTCCGCGAACCCGGCGTAGCCGAGGCTGCCGTACTGCGGATCGGTGAGGTACAACCGCCACAACGCCCGGTCGCTGCGGGCCACCGTCGGCGACAATCCGCCGTGTCGCATCGTGTCGAACAGGTCGTCGATCGCCATCCACTCGCCGGCCGGGCAGCGGGACAGCGCCGTGGCAACCGCCTGGCGGCGGGTCTTCGCCGAGGTCAGCGTGTTGGCGGTGCGCTGGCCCTTGATGTGCTCGACCCGGCTCAGTTCGTCGATGACCGCTTTACCGACCCAGGAGCGCCACAGCGCACGGATCGTCTCGGCCGGCGGCCGACCCAACGCGGTGCGACCCTTCGCGGTCAACTGCAACCGGCCGCCGGCCAGTTCGGCGAGCCCGCCGGCCTGGATCAGCAGCGGCCAGGCGAACGCCGCGATCGGCTCCGTGGGGTAGAAGTCCCCGCCGGCCAGTACCTCCGCCACCCCCGCAACGGTGGCGGCGGACGGCCGCTGGGTCTTCTCGCTGCAGCGCAGCTTGCCCGCGCCGCACAACTGCATCACGGCCAGCACGTTGGCCGGCGCCTCCGCCCCCGTCAAACGGACCGTTCCGTCGTCGGCAGATTCATCGACATCGGGCAGCTCGTTCGCGCCATGCATAGCCGACCACGTTAGGCGGATACCTACGCCCCGTGACACCCGCCCCCTATGCGTTGCTGATCAAGTCCGGCAGTTGCTATGCCTTGGTGAAGCCGAGTGCACGGTAGCCGGGCATGCGGCGTTGGAGTGACGCGGCGAGGATCGGGGTGTCGCGGTCGTGGTAGTCGTGGACCTCAGCGACGGCCTTTCCGGGCGCGGCGCGGATCACCCGGCCGGCGCACTGGATGAGCAGCCCGTCGTAGGAGACCGGCGCGGCCAGGAACAGCGTGTCGAGGGCCGGCGCGTCGAAGCCTTCGCCGATGAACGGCGTTGTGCCGATGACGAGGACGCCGTCTCCGGCCTTGGCGTCGGCGAGCCGGCTCACGGTGCCGCGCCGGTCGCTGGTCGACATGCCGCCCTGCAGCACGTACACCTGGCGCCCCTGCGAAGCGAGCGCGGAGTTCAGCGCTTCCACATGTGCGACTCGCCTGGTGAGCACCAGACAGTTGCGCCCGCGCTGCAGTGCGGCGATCACGTCGGCGACGATTTGGGCGTTGCGTGCCTGGTCGACGGCGATGGCGCGGTGCGCTTCGGCGATCGCGGTGGACGGCTCGGCGTCACCGGAGCGGAACTCGAAGGCGGTCTCGTGCAGGTACAGCAGCCGCCGTGGTCCCGTGTCAGCCTCGCAGGCGTCCAGCAGTGTGCGCTGCTCGTTGCCGGGCGGGTCATGCGTGATCGTGCGCCGGACTGGTCCGAGTTGCCAGAGGACGAGTTCACCGAGTCCGTCACGCCGCGCCGGGGTGGCGGTGAGGCCGAGCCAGAACTGCGCGGCGATGCGTTTGACCGAGTGGTCGTACGCGGCGGCCGCGAGATGGTGGCACTCGTCGACGATGACGTGCCCGTAGCCGCTGGTGAGTTCGGCGACGTCGTCACGCCTGGCCAGGGAGGGCAGCATGGCGATGTCCACCACCCCGCTGAGCTTGCGCCTGCCGCCACCGACCTGCCCCGGCTTGATGCCCAGGAACTGCTCGATCCGGGTGCGCCACTGCTCGGCCAGGGCCTTCCGGTCGACGAGCACGAGGGTCGCCGTGCCCCGTTCGGCGATCACCGCGCAGGCCATAACGGTCTTGCCCGACCCTGGCGGTGCGACGAGGACGCCGTCGTCATGCGCGAGCAACGCGCCGACCGCCGCGCTCTGTCCGGTGTCGAGTTGTGCTGTACAGGCGACGTCGATTTCGCGCCCAGGATTGCGCACGTCCGTGATGGCGAGGCGTGAGCCGGCGCGCTCGACGATCGCTTCGACGGTGTGCCGCAGTCCGCGTGGCAGGACCAGGAGGTCATCGACGTTCAGGTCGTACCCGCGGATGAACCGCGGCGTGTCCCAGGTGGATTTGCGCAGACGCTGGAGTTCGTAGAACTTCGGGTTGGCCATGGACGCCGCGTGCTTGAACGTCGACAACGCCGCAGGCGTCAGCTGGGCCGCGTCCACGCTCAGCCCGGCGCCGAGCTCCGCGTGCAGGACTGCGGGAAGCGGCGGATGCACCTTCGTGGCGTCGGATCTGCTCAGCGTGGCGACATCGGCGCCGACGAGCGCCTGTTTCGCCCGCCGGGCGACCCTGGTCGCGTCGCCCGGGCTGAGCCGGTCGAGGGTGGACAGGTACGCCCACTGGTCCTCGTGCGGCTCCAGCGTCGCCAGGTCCAGGAACGCCGTCAACCCGTCCCTGCGGCGCCGGCCCTGCAGTGGCGCGGCGATCAGGTTGCCGAAGCCGCCCTCGGGCAGCACGTCCTGGTTCGGGAACAGCCGGTCGTAGGAACGCAGGTCCATCGTGCCGCGCAGCACCGTGGCCTCGTGGATCAGCGCGGTGCCGACGCAGCGGGCAGTGGCCGCGGAGAACACCCACACGTGTGCGCCACGCCCCGACTGGGAAATCTCGAGCGCGGCCGGTACGCCACTGGTGCGTGCCCGCTTGGTGTAGGCGAGCGCGTCGAGCATCGCGGCCGGGCCGTCGAAGTCCGCCACGACGAAGTGGCATGAGTTGTCGCCGAGCAGTGGGTACAGCCCGATGAAGAGGTCACCCACCAGGTGTGCCGAGAGGACGTCGGCGGTGGGCGGGAGATACGTGGCAGCTCTCCGATCGGCTCCCTTGCGCCAGCCGCCGGCGACCGCGGGCAGCCATCCGCTCGTGCCGGTTCGGTTGTTCTCCCAACGCACCGCGTACACGTCGGCCCGGGCCCGGAACCGGTCGACGTACAGGGCCAGTTTGTCCGCCACCGGCGACGCCATCTGGACCAGACCCGGCGGTGCTACGGCCGCGGACAGCTGCTCCGGCGGCGGAGCGGTGTCCTGACCCTGCAGGTCCAGCAGACGCGACAGGCGGACGTTCTCCGCTCGCAACCGCTCCAGTTCACGGCGCAGCCGGGCAAGCTCGCTCTCCACCGTCACGTCGGCGCCCATGGCAGGATCGTCGCACGCCGTCCTGGCTCGGCCGTCGTGCCAGCCGCCGCGCGTCACACCATTGATAGCACCCGCTATCCTGCCGCGGTGAGTCACTGAGCCGGAGACAGCTCGATGCACTGGGGCGGATGACTTGTGAGCGAGTACCAGTACTACGAGTTCGTCGCGATCGACCGGCCGCTGACCGCGGCGGAGCAGGCCCAACTGCGGGCGGTGTCGACCCGTGGCCGGATCAGCGCGTCGAGCTTCGTCAACGACTACCAATGGGGCGACCTGAAGGCCGATCCCCGCGACTGGATGCGGCGGTACTTCGACGCCCACCTGTACCTCGCGAACTGGGGCACCCGTCGGATCGCACTACGGCTGCCGGCATCGCTGCTGGACCCGGCGCTCGCGGCGACGTACTGCGTGGGTGACGCCGCATCATCATTCGTCGCAGGCGAGCATGTGATCCTCGACCTGCACAGCGAGGACGAGGACGGCGACGAGGAGTGGTGGGAGGAGGAGGCCGCTCTCGCATCGATCATCCCCGTCCGGGCGGAACTGGCCGCCGGCGACAACCGCCTGCTCTACCTGGCCTGGCTGCTGTGCGTGCAGAACCAGGAGCTGGACGAGGATGCACTGGAGCCGCCGGTACCGCCCGGCCTGGCGACGCTGTCGGGTCCGCTGCGCAACCTCGCCAGTTTCCTCCGCCTGGACGAGGACCTGATCGAAACAGCCGCCCAGGCCAGCGCGCCGCTGACCACGAAGGCGCCCTCCAAAGCGGCGCTCGCCAAATGGGTGAAGCACCTGCCGGTGGCCGACAAGGACGAGGCCATCGTCCGGCTGCTGCGCGGCGACGGCGCACATCTTCGTGCCGAGCTGCTGCGCCGGTACAGCAGCGGCGCGACCATCGAGACCGCAGGCGGCGGCCGTACGGTGGGCGAATTGCTGGCCGGCGCGGAGACCCGCTGGGCAGCACGGGAGCGGCGGAAACAGGAGCGCAAGGCGGCCGAACAGGCACGCCGGGAAGCAGCGGCCGCAGCGGCCCGCGAGCAGCGTCTGGACGAGCTGGCCGCCGACCCGGAACGGGCGTGGCAGCGAGTTGCGGACCTGATCGCCACCAAGAAACCCAAGGAGTACGACGCAGCAGTCGCATTGCTGGCCGACCTGAAGGCACTCGGCGAGCGCGACGGCCGACGCAAGGCGTTCCGCGGCCGGATCCACCAGTTGTGCCAGGAGCACGCCCGCAAGCCGAGCCTGCTGGACCGACTGGAACGCGCCGGCCTGTACGTCAGCACAGTCAACTGAGTGCCTGAACCTGATCGAGAGAACCTACCGATGACCTCAGCACCGCATGCGGCTCGCACCCCTGTGCCGATCGGCGCCGACGAGACAGCGACGCGATGGGCGGAGAAAGCCACCTTCGACCCGAACGATCCCACCGTGGAGCTGGGCGAGGTTGCTGCCGGCAGCGGGCGCACCTTGCTCCACGCCGCCCACATCGCGGACGAGCAAGTGCCAGGCCCCACCGCGTAACCACCCGCGCGGAAAGCCGATGCCCGGGTCAGTCGATCGAGCCGGGAGCCGCCAGCCAGGTGGTCTGTTGCTGAGTCGTCCGCGCGATCGTTTCGAAGTCGTGGTCGTAGTGCAGCAGCGACAGGCCGGACAGCTCAGCGGTCGCCGCCACGAGCAGGTCGACCGCGCTGGGTCCCTGATGCTCCGAACCGTCCGCGAGCATCTGTTGGGCCTCGGCGGCTCGGTGCCAGACGTCGTCCGGGGTCACCACCCACGTGAAGACCGATCCCAACAACGCTGCATACCGGTCATGGTCGGCCTTGGACCGCACGCCTCGGAGGAACTCGAGCTCAGTGAGGGTGCAGATGCCGATAACGCCGGCCCGCAGCTGCGGCTGCCACAGCTCCTGCACCCGCCGGTTGCGCAGCAGACGCACCACCGCACTCGTGTCGGCAAGGAACCGGACTGTGCTCACGGCCGATAGTTCCCCTTGTCAAACAGGTGATCGAACGCGCCGGCAGCAGCGATCTCGGTCAGCTCGTCCAGCGCCTTGGCGCGACGCTGGACGGCAGCAACCTCACGGAGTGCGGTGTTGATGGTGTCCTTCTGCGTCTTTGTTCCGAGCAGCGCTGTCGCCTCCGCCAGTGCGTCCAAGTCGATGTCGATGAGCTTCTTGGTCATGGCAGCCCCCATATATCCAACTTCGATTGACAGTATATACGTTTGATCGGCGCTCAACGAGTACTCGGCGAAGGACGTCGCCGCGCCAATGCCATGATTTCGCCGTGATGATCGTGCGCGCGACCAAGAAGCTCCGCGACCGGATAGGCACGCCGGACCTGCGCGCGGGTGAGCAGTCCACCACCGCGCTCGGTGAGTGGTACGCCACTCGGTTCGCGTGGCGACCGGACGTGTTACTGCTGGTCAACGAGACGACCCTGCTACCGATTCTCCTGCCCCTCGCACCCGCCGCCACCACGCTGTCCCGCGCCGCCGACCGCATCGCCGCGACCATGGCCGCATACGGCGCCGACCAGGCGATGATCGCCGCCGAGGTCGAACAGATGCGCAACCGACGGATCGCCCCGACCGCCAACCGCAGCGTCGTCGGGATCATGACCGAGTTCACGTTCCTCGCCGACCGCAGCAGAGAACGAGAACTCGGCGATCTGGAGGCCTGGCTGGCCGCCACGCCGTGCAGCCCGCTGTACCGCACCCACACCAACCCGAAGAACGCCTTCATGCACCAGCTCTCACTTCACCGCCAAGTCCAACGATGACGTCCTTCCCGAGATCTTCCACGCCACCGCCGCAGTCTCGCGATGACGTCGTGGGGGCGCGGCGTACTCGGCGTGAGCGGTACGCAGTTCCGTGTCGTGCGCATACCTGCGAACCGGAGCCAGACCCTGCATTGAGATCGGCATTCGGCTTCATCGAACGGCAGACACATACACGACGGGAACGTGGCCGGCTGCCACACACGTCGCGTGCAGAACGGCGAACTCGTCAACACCGAACGTCGCGATCGCCATGCGCATCGGACCTGTCACGTTCGGATGGTGCGACGGCTCGACGCGTGCTCGGCGAAGCGTGTCAGCGGGCGTTGAAGGTTCTGCCGAGCCAGGCGAGGTCGGTCTGGTCGCGCTGGCGGGCCTCTCGCTCGCGGGCGAAGAGCGCCTCCGTCTTGGTCAATACCAGGGTGTAGGGTCGTCCGCTACGTCGGGTTTGATGGCGTACAGGCAACTCGTGCTGGTCGATCCGGGCGTGGACGTGCCGGCGCCGTTGTTCTGCCAGCGGCCACTCGAAAGAGCGCCGCGCCTCGTCGGCCAGGAACAAGTCCAAGGTCTGGCACAGTTCGCAGTGGCAGCCTTCCGGCAACTCGATCGACCAGTCGTCAGTGGACCGGATCGGCCGGGCCAACCGGGTCGCAAGCCGCGCGGCGCAGTGGCGCGAAACGACGTCGAGTCCTGCGGCGGCGCGGGTATCGCGGCTGGCGCTGTGGGCCGCGCGGAGCGCGGACATGGCGCACACGAGCAGATCGTCGTCATCGACGCTCAGGAAGGCGACCATCTCGTCGCGCAGGTCCGCCGCCGCGAGGCTCGCCGTGCTCAGCAGCAGACCGGCGACGGCCGGCCCGAGCTCACTCAGCGCCGCGTGCCGGTGGCTCGGAGCGGGGTATCGCAACATCCTGTCCACCGATTCCCGCAGCGGGGTCCAGGCGGCGTCGGACAGCAGCCGGCCGACCGGTACACCGGCCTCGGGCGCCTCGCGCAACGCGTCGCATACGGCGGGCAGGGACTCCAGCCACACCGCCCGCTGTTGCTGCGGTGCCAGGTACGCCGGTCGATCGCGGCCGAACCAGACATCGACCAGTTCGCGGGTCCAGGAATCGCCGTAGCGCACGGCGACCCGGGCGAGCGCCGCGGCATGGGAGCGGTCCAGCATCTCGATCTGGAACGGCGCGAGCAACATGGCTGAGGTGCCGGGCTCGTCCAGGTCGTGGGCGACCGCGAGCGCCTTGCCCAGCAGCTGCTCGGCGTTCGTCTTCGCCGCCTTGCTCCAGAAGGAGGCGAGCATGGCGGCGGCATGACGAGCCTCGGCCGCATCGCCCGCCCGGATCAGGTCGGCGAGCCGATCGAGTGCCCACGCGGGCGAGGCCTGCGCACGGATCGCGAAGGCCCACCTGCGGGGCCAAACCACGATTGCCGCTCTGCGGTACCAGCGCTCCAGGGTGTTGCCGTAGTTGCCCATGTAGCCCTCGTACGACGAGGCGTGTGGCGACAGGTCCGCCGTCGGTGTCGTCGCGCATACTTCGTCGTCGTAGACGATCAGTGAGGTGGGCGTGGCCTCGTCACCCTCATCGAGCCAGCAGTCGAGGCTGGTCGTCGACTCGATAAGCTCCTGCAGCACGTAGTCCCCGTCATCCTCCGTTTCAGCTTCGTCATCGTCGTCCCAGCGTTCCCACGGCTCGGCGTCCTCGGCGCTCCACTGCTCGTGCACCTCCGCCAGGGCCAGGGTCACCTCGCAGTCGGCGGCGTGTGCCGCTGCCCGGACCAGCGCGGCGCGGCTGGCGTCGTCTCCCTTGAGGCGGGCCCACCCCAGCCCACGCTGGGTGTATTCGTGGTCGAGCAGGTAGACCAGGCGGGCAGGCTCGTCCGAATCGCCGAAGTGCCGGTCCAGGCAGCCGGCCAGTTCGGCCACCAGGCCAGGGTCGGCCCGTCCGGCCGCCGCAGCGACCGGGTCACCCTTGAGGAGCAGGTTGTACGTCAGCACGACCCGGTAGCCCGACGCGACCGGCCGGACGTGGTGACGGCAGTCGGCGTAGAAGGCCACGAACGACAGTGATTCCTTCGACGACCGGTACGTCGCGGTCTGGCCGGCGTGCTCGACCACGAGGACACCGCCCGTGGCTGCCGAGGGCAGCGTCACGACCAGTGTCCCGATCATGCCGTCGGCCTTCTCCGAGTCCTGGTGCGGAGCGAAGAACTGGCCCGGCGCGTACACCAGCATCGCGTGGAACTCGGCCGTCAGCTCGCATCCGTCGGGAAGGCCGAGGTCGGCCCGCAGACGCTCGAGGACGGGCCGCAGCGTGGCGTTCCACTGCCGCTTGTCGATCTTCACGCGGCTCTTCGGGACCTGCCACGTGTCGCGGACCTTGGCGTCCAGCAGCGTCTGCTCGCCCTTGCCGAACCGGGCCGGCCGACTGATCAGGCAGAGCTCTTTCGCCTGCCGGACCGGGACGGGCAGGGTGATCGGGCCGACGCCGGTGACCTCCAGCCGAAGTTCGTCGGGACGGGCGGTGCGTCGCGCGCTGAATGACCCCGGAGTCGCACCCTCGACCAGCAGACTCGCGAACCGGTCGCGCGGGAAGACCTTAGCCACCATTACTCGGCTATCCGGGCCATAGGGTTCGGCCGTCCTCGGTCGTCGAGGATACCGGGGAACTGGAGTTCGCCCGAGGCGTACGTGAGGCACCGCTCAGTCAATTCCGCCGGCATTGCGGTGTGCTCTGCCAGGAAGCGGATCCATTCGGGCAGCAGCGCGACGAGTTCGGCGGCGAAGTCTTCCTTGTAGTGGTCCCGCAGGTGCAGTACGGCCACCGCGACCTTGTGCGGCGAGCAGAACGGATAGAGCGTGGGGTGATCCTGCGGGGACCAGGACTCGGCCAGCTCCATGGCAAGGTCGTCCGGGCCGGCATCCTCCTCTTCGCCGACGATCCCACCGCGATGGTCGGTCTGCCGAAGTCGCTGGGCGAACTGTGCCTTGGCGTCGGCGGCCGTCAGCCGTGCGAAAGCTCGCCCACGCACCCGGCGCACCGCCTTCCGCGCCGTCGCGCCGAGCCGCCGGCTGCGCAGGAACTCGGCGTACTGCTCCTCGTCCTCCCCGCCGATCCGTATCCCCTCGACCTCGCCCCGCAGCAGGGCGTCGAGCGTCTCCGAGTCCTCCACCGCCGTCAGGACCGCTCCACCCGCCGCGCCCTGCCCGACCGACTCCCGCCAAGCGGCCACCGCGGACTCGGCCGAAGGATGGAAGCCACTGTGCACGGTGAGCACTTCATAGCCGCAGGTGTCCACATCCCACAGATACCACCGGTCCGGGCCGGCGTCCGACGTGAACGGCGCGACCACCGCCCAACGGGTGCCGTAGACGTCGCGCGCCCACAACACGGGACCGGTCACGGCACGCCCGCGCGCGACCCGCTTCGCCGTGCGGGCATCCAGATGCGCCGACATCAGGCCACTCGCGGACTCGCTGAACGGGAACGGCAACACACCGGCGACGACAGCCAACACCCGCTGGAGAACAGCCACGTCGGCATCGGCCTCCGCCGGCTTGTGGAACCGCTCGTCGAGCGCCGACAGCAACGCACCGACGAAGTCCTCCGGATTGACAATGTCCTCCACGGAGCCGCCCTCGAAGGAGGCCATCGCCGCGCCGTAGCGAATGCACAAGTCGTCTTCGAGGTCGTCGTCGGACCGCCCTGGGGCACTCGCGACCAAGGCGTCAATCAGCGTCCCGGCGGCATCCCCGGCCAGCGCAGTGCGATGTTCCGCGAGCCTCTGCCGATACTCGAACAGCTCACCGAAGACGCCGGCTCCTGCGGACCCGCCGCGCGACGAGACCATCGACTGGCGGGAGGACCGGCTGCCGGACTGAGACTTCTTCTTCCGCTTCCGAGACACGGGCACGGCGGGCATCCTATCGGCGGATATCCGGCACCCGGCCGCGACACCTCTCGACGTGCCACTTTCCGGAGGGTGGAACGCGCCAGCGCGGAACGGCCGCAACGCTGACACGAGTGTGCCTCCGCTCGCCAAAGGGCACCCGTATCGCGAGCAGGTCAGACCTTGAGAATTTCCACGTCGTACAGCGCCACGGACGCATCCCGGGAGGCCAACGTCAACCCTTCGGTGGCCGCCTGAGCCACCAGCATCCGGTCGAACGGATCCCGATGGTGCGGCGGGAGACGGCCGGCGGCAATGCCATGCACGTGCGTGACGGGCAATTCACGGAACCCCATGTCACGGACTCGCTCTGCCAGGTCAGGCGGTCCGGCCAGCTTTCCGGTGGACTGCTTGATGGTGATCTCCCACAGGCTGACCGGAGACAAGAAGATGTCCGGATCGTGGCGCAGGCGATCGAGGAAATCCTGCCCCAACGTGGTATCACCCGTGATGGCCCACAACGCGACATGAGTGTCCAGCAGAAGGCTCATCCGCCGATCCCGAAGTCGGCAGCGATCTCCGCATTGGTCTCGGGTGAATCCCAGTCACCACTGAGGTCCAGCTGCCCTGCGAGCGAGCCGATCGCGGTGCGGTTGACCCGGCGCACCAACGGCACGACCTTCGCCACTGGCGTGCCCGCCCGATCGATGATGATCTCCTCCCCGCGCTCCACACGCTCGATGATCTTCGACAGGTTCGTCTTCGCCTCATGCATGTTGAAGTGCACGGCCTCCGCCGACATACCAACACCTCCCGGTTAGCTAATAGGCTAGTCCATGAGCGCCGCCATCGCCACGGCCTCCGCATACGGTGGGGAGCGGCTGATGTCAGCATGTGACTACCCGCAACGGCTCGAGGAGTGCTCGGCGAAGCGAGCCACCCCGGGTCGCTGCAAGCCAACCGGGCATACCGGGCGGACCCGGCCCATCGCAAACGCCGATTGTGTGATCGGTCCCCGCTCCCACCAGCCCGAACGAAGCCAGGTCACGCCGGGGCGGGATATGCCGACGCAGGTCAACGCGGGCGTCGGTACACTGTGCACCGCGCCCTCGTAGCTCAGGGGATAGAGCAACGGTTTCCTAAACCGTGTGTCGCAGGTTCGAATCCTGCCGGGGGCACCGCCACACTCGGCCATAATTTGGCTTGAGCAGCGGGTATTCGCGAGAACAAGATTCTTGACGCACGCGGCTGGATGCCACGGGCAGTCGCTGTCTCCGGCAGATCAACCGAGTCCCAAGCTGTCAGTCCGCTACGTCATCGTCGACCAGCTGGCCGACACCGTCGCACGTGGGGCAGGGCCCGAGTCCGAGAGAAGGCGGCGCCTTGCGCGCTGGCTCTGGGTCGGCAGTGTTGGGGCCGTGGCGGGCTCCCTGGCCAGGGTCGTCCAGGCGTTGTGGCGGGGCCAGCCGCGCTTCGCTGAGGCATGGCCGTGGCTGGTGGGTCCGCTCGCCGTCGCGGTGACCGCGCTCATCGTCGCCGGGCGTTTGGCGGGTGGTGGAGAATCGCAGGCTGCCGTGCCCGCTGAGCTGGGGCGGCCGGTCGGCGACCCGAGCATGGAATCCGCCCGGCGGCTGGCGGAGTCGGGGAAACGCATCCAGGCGGTCAAGGTGGTCCGTCAGTTGACCGGCGCCTCGCTGGAGGAAGCGCTCACGCTCGTGAAGGCCATGGAGAAGGACGCTGACCCGGAGTGAGCCCGTTGCGGCGCCGGATGGTGCGGACCAGGCGGGTGACCGTGTGGCCGAGGACCGCTCCCCCGGCGAGCGTCATGGCGGTCGATCCGGCGGCGGTGAGCCCGCCTGGGGGGCGGAACGCCTGGCTGGGAGCCCACGGGTACATGACGGCAGAGACCGTCACGTCGGGCTCGTCGACGTCGTCGATGCTCACCGGCCGGGGTGGGCCGCCGTCGCGAGGGGTGAAGTCGCCCCAGCAGGTCTGGCCGTGGCGGGGTGCGGTGCCGCAGTCCGTCGTGGTGACGCTGCCGCCGGTGACGACGCCCGGCGCGAAGGTGAGCAGCCACAGCACACCGAGCGCCAGCACGATCGGGCCGACGATGAGGCCCGCCGCGATGGCGACGCGTTCACGCATGGGTAGCAGGACAGGCGCTGCGGGCGATCCGGCGCGGCGTCGGTTGTCGCGCCGGCAAGGGGTTCACACCCCCGGACCGACCGGACCGGACCGGACCGGGCCGGAGGCGGGCGGCGCGGCCGGTGCGGGTGCACGGGAGACCAGGTGGCCGGCGAGGGCGGCGGCGGCCCAGCCGACCATCGCGATGAGCAGCGTGCCGACCGCGAGGTCGACGACGGTGTTGCCGAGGCGGTCGCTGACCGTGCCGCGGACGGTGAAGCCGCCGTCCTCGTCGGGTGGTCCGCCGCCACCGAGGACGGCGACCGCGACCGTGGCGTACAGCAGGTGCAGCAGCCCGGCGCTCAGCGCGGCCAGGCGGGCGACGCGACGGCCCGCGGCCGGGTCCCGGCGCCACAGGGTGCCGGCGGCGCCGATGACGGAGGGCACCGCGAGCACGATCACCCACTGCTGCCAGCGGCTCGGGACGAAGGTGACCTGGTCGGTCGCGGTGAACCCGGACAGCAGCAGCCCCACGAGGGTGGCGAACACGCCGCCCAGCAGGCCGGGCAGCGCGATGCCGGGCCGGCGCAGCAACCCGCTGGCACCGAGCAGGAACCCGGCGCAGACGACACCGAGCACGGCGAGCGCGACCCGGGCACCGGCGCCCAGCCCGTAGCGGACGGCCAGGCCGGTGGAGAGGGTGAGGGTGGCCGCGGCGAGCCCGGTCATCGCCCAGAGCCCGGCGGTGGCCCGGCCCCACGGCGGCATGATCAGCGCGGCGCCGGCACAGCCGAGCGCGAAACGCAGCCGCGCCCAGCGCCCGTCGAGGTGGGCGAGCTCGCCGAGCATGGCCTGCCCCCACTCGGCCCGGTGCGGGGACAGCAGGCCGGCCGTCCAGCGCAGCAGCCGCAGCGGCGTGTCCTCGGCCGGGCCGTCCAGGAACCGGCGCGGGTCGCGGCGGTACCACGCGATCGCCACGCCGATCGGCGTCAGCAGAAAGACGAGGAAATACGGCATCAACGCCTCACTCGAGGGACGCCCGTGGTGTGCGGCACTATTCTCGCTCGCTATGAGCCAGCAGCGGGAGGGGTGGGCGCGCCCTTCCTCGGGGGCGAAGCGCACCGGGCCAGGCGCCGGACCAGGCACCGGACCAGGCACCGGACCAGGCACCGGACCAGGCACCGGACCAGGCGCCGGGCCAGGGGCGCGGGGGAAGGTGCTGGCGCTGCTCCTGCTGGTGCTGCCGGTCGGGACGCTCTGGCTGTGCGCGCTGCCGCGGGCCGGCCTCGCGGGTGTGGTGGCCGGGGCGGCCGCGCTCGCCGCCGTCACCGTCGCGGCCGTCGCCCGCGCGCCCCGGCCCGCGATGGCCGTCGCCGCGGGGTCGGTGCTGGCCGACGCGGTGTACCGGGGGGCACCACAGCCGGCGGCGTTGTGGGCGCCGTTCGAGTTCGTGGCGCTGGGGGTGCTGCTGGTGGTGCTCGCCCGGCGGGCACCCGCCCCTGCCCCGGTCGCCGTCGGTGTGGCGATGACGGCGCTGCCGTTGCGGATGTCGCTGCACGTGCCCGGGGACCGGGTCGAGGCGTCGGTGCTGCTGGTGGGCCCCGCGTTCGTGGCGACCGTGTGCGTGGCCGGCGCCGGGCTGTATCTGCGGCTCGGCGACCACCGCAGGCGCGAGGCCGAGGAGCGGGCCCGCCGCGCGCACCGGCTCGACCTGGCCAGGGACCTGCACGACCTGGTCGCGCACGAGGTCACCGGGATCGTGATCGCGGCGCAGGCGGCGGGTCTGCCGGAGATCGAGGCGGCCGGCCTGCGCGCCCTGGACGGGATGGACCGGATGGTCAGCGCGCTGCGGGGGCCCGCGTCGCAGCGCGTCCTGGGCATCGAGGACCTGCCGGAGGTGGTGGACCACTTCGGCGCGACCGGTCCCGCCGAGGCACACCTGTACATGACTGAAATCCCAGAAATGTCGGCTGAAGCCTCGAAGGCGGCCTATCACGTCGTGATCGAGGCGCTGACCAACATCCGCCGGCACGCCCCGGCCGCGACCACGGTGACGGTGACGGTGACCGCCGCGGACGGCGTGGTCGAGCTGGCGATCGTCAACGACCGCAGCGGATCGACAGCGGCCAGGGACGGCGGCGGGAGCGGGCTCGCCGGCCTGCGGGAGCGGGTCGAGGCGCTCGGCGGCGACCTGCGCGCCGGGGCGCGGGACGACGGCTGGCAGGTGACCTGTCACCTGCCAGCCGGTCCGGTCACGCGTCGCTGGTGAGTGTGATGAGCAGGATGGCGCCGAAGACGAGGATGAACGGCACCAACAGGCCGATGATGCTGATCGGCCGGGCGAGCAGCCGCTTGCCGGGGTTCATCGGCTGGCGGGCACCGCCGTACGGCGAGGGCTGCGGCGGCGCGAGGTTCGCGACCTTCCGCCGGTTGATGATGTTCCAGAGCACGACGAACGGCGTGATGAAGAACGAGCCGTAGCTGTACCAGCCCTGGATGAGGGTCTTCGACGTCATCTCGCGGAACGTCGCCATGCCGCAGTCGCGGCAGAACGGCCCGTCGACGTGACGGAACTGCATCACGATGATCATGCCCCGGTGCCCGCGGAACTTCGTCTGCGCGGTCGGGACGTTGTTGCAGAAGCGGCAGGGGGTGAGCTGCGCGGCCTGCTGTTGCTGCTGAGCCGACATGGCCATGGTCTTTCCTCCCGTGGAAGCGGCAACAGGCTACGGCATCCCACCCTCCAATGGGGGGCACCGTCTCTCCCGTTCGGCAGATGTGCGCACCACGTGCGACCGCGAGGCTGGACGCATGCTTGAGCTGATCGACATCACCAAGGTGTACAAGGGGCAGAAGCGCGCGGTCGACGGCCTGACGCTGCGGCTCGGCCCCGGCCTGGTGGGGCTGCTGGGGCCGAACGGCGCGGGCAAGTCGTCCCTGCTGCGCATCGCGGCGACGGTCACCCGCCCGACCCGCGGGCAGGTCCGCTTCGACGGCGCCGACGCGGTCGCCAGGCCCGGCCCGCTGCGAAGAGCGCTGGGCTACCTGCCGCAGGACTTCGGCGTGTACCCGCACCTCACCGGCCACGAGTTCCTCACCTACCTGGCGGCGGTCCGGGGGCTCTCGCGCCGGTCCGCCCGGGCCCGCGTCGGCGAGCTGCTCGACCTCGTCAACCTCGCGCACGCCGCGAAGCGCCCCCTCGGCGGCTACTCCGGCGGCATGCTGCGCCGGGTCGGCATCGCGCAGGCGCTGCTCGCCGACCCGCGGGTCATCGTCGTCGACGAGCCGACCGCGGGTCTCGACCCGGAGGAGCGGGTGCGCTTCCGCAACCTGCTGAGCGACCTGTCCGCGGACCGGTCCGTGCTGCTGTCCACGCACATCGTCTCCGACGTCGAGTCGGTCGCGACCAGGATCGTCGTCGTGGCCGCCGGGCGGATCCGCTTCGACGGCGCGCCCGAGGACCTGGTGCGCAGCGTCGCGGGGCACGTGTGGGAGCTGCCGGTCGCCCCCGCCGACCTGCCGGGCGTCCAGCAGCGCATGCCGGTGACCAGGCAGATCCGCACCGGCGGCCACGTCAAGGTCCGGGTGCTCGCCACGCAGCGCCCCGCCCCGGACGCCACCCCCGTCGCGCCGGACCTCTCCGACGCCTATCTGGCGGTGACCCGGTGAGCGCCATCGCCGGCCTGGCGGTCGCCGACTTCCGGGAGCGGGTGCGCCGCCCCGCGTATCTCGTGATGCTGATCTCGGCGGTCAGCCTCGGCTGGCTGGCGGTGCCGCCCACCGACGCCCGCTGGGTGGTGCTCGACGCCGGCGGCTACCGCGGCACCTACACCAGCGCCTATGTCGGCCTGGTGACGGCCTTGACCAGCGCGTTGTGGCTCACGTTCGGCGGTTTCTATCTGGTGCGCGACGCCGTCGCCCGGGACGTGCGCACCGGGGTCGGCCAGCTGCTCGCCGCGTCGCCCTTGCGCACGACCGCCTACCTGGCCGGCAAGTTCGCCAGCAACCTGCTGGTGCTCGGCTCGATGGCGGCGACCCTCGCCGTCACCGCGCTCGCGCTCCAGCTGCTGCGCGGCGAGTCGCGGACCGTCGACCTCGCGGGGCTGCTCGCGCCGTTCGTGTTCCTCGCGCTGCCGATGCTGGCGGTGACCGCCGCCGCGGCGCTGCTGTGGGACGCGACGCCGGTGCTGCGCTCCGGCTTCGGCAACATCCTGTGGTGCTTCGTGTGGATGGTCGGCGCCATCGGCGGCCAGTCCGCGTCGGCGCCGCTCGGCGGGATCGGCGTGGCGCAGCTGGCGGGCACGATGCCGGCGACCTCCGACTCGTTCGGCCTGGGCCTGATGTACGTGGACGCTCCACTTCGGACGTTCGACTGGCCGGGCCTGCCGCTGGACCTGCCGTTCGTGTCCGGGCGGGTCGCGCTCACCCTGCTCGCGGTGGCCGCCGCCCTGCTGCCGGCGCTGTGGTTCCACCGGTTCGACATCGCGGCCGGCGGCCGCGCCGCGGCGGTTCCCACGAGCGAGCCGAGGACCGTCTACAAGGGACTCCCACGGACGCCGGCCGTGGTGTCCGGGTCGGCGCTGCGGCTGCCGTTCGCCGAGCTCCGCGTGCTGCTGCGCGGCACGCCCTGGTGGTGGTGGGCCGGCGCGGCGGTCCTGGCCCTGCTCGGCCTCGCGTCCCCGGTGGACCCCGGGTCGGTCCTCGCCCTCGTGTGGATCTGGCCCGTGATCCTCTGGTCGCGGCTGGGGACCCGGCGCGAGGCGGCGGCGATCCTCGGCGCCTGTCCCGGGCCGCGCCGGCGTCTCCTCGCCGAGTTCGCGGCAGGTGTACTGCTGGCGGCCGGGACCGCCGCGCCGTCGGCGGTGCGGATGCTCCTCGCCGCGGACGTGCCGGGCCTCGCCGCCTGGACGGCCGGCGCCCTGTTCATCCCGGCGCTCGCCCTGGCCCTCGGCACCGTCACCGGCGCCGCACGCACCTTCCAGGCGGTCTACACGATCCTCTGGTACATGCTGATCAACGACGTCGCGGCGGTGGACTTCATGGGGGCCCTGCCCTCGGGCGGCCCGCCGCCGGTCCTGGTCGCGGCGTCGGCGCTGGCGCTGCTGGGATCTGTGTTCTTCTTCCGGGCCTTCAGAACATTCGGCGGTCGTGGAAGCGTCTGTCGGGGGTGACGTTCGAAGAGTTCGTGCACACAGCAGGGGCGCGGCCCTGGTGCGCTTCGCCCGGCTGCTGACCGGCGACGAGCACCGGGCCGACAACCTGGTCCAGGAGGTCCTGGCCAAGACGTTCGTGCAGTGGCGGCGGGTGCCGGCGGCGGAGCGCCCCGACATCTACGTCCGCCGGATGCTGGTCAACGCCAACACCTCCTGGTGGCGCGACGGCCTCTTCGTCTTCCCTACCGGCCCCATGCAGCGCTTCTACTACCAGCGCTGGCAGCCGGTCCCCGGCGTGTGGACGCAGCTCTTCGCCGAGGACGCCGCCACCGAGGACGCCGCGCGGATCAGGGCCCGTGTCCGCCTGGACACCACGCTGCGCTGCACCGCCCCCGTCCAGCTCACCGCGCTCCCCGCCGGCGCCGGGCTCCTCGACTGCGAAACCACCCTCGCCGGCCGCGATCTCCCCGGCCGGCTGCTCTCCGCCACCCTCTGGGCCGGGGAGAACACCGTCGACCGCGCCGAGATCTCGATGATGCGCGCCGGACTGTCCGGCACCTCGGCCGCACCCACCCTGACCATCGCCGGCCACCCCGCGGCCGTCTTCACCGACAACAGGTTCCGCCCCTCGGTCGAGTTCCCCGACGCCGACGGGCTGCGGGTCCATGTCGCGGGCACCGGCACGTACACGAGCCCGACGATCCTGACGATCGCCGAGGGCATCCGGGTGTCCCGCACTCCCGTCGACCCGTCCACCTGGGCCGACCGGCTCGTCACCTGACGCACCGGGCGGCGGGCCGGCGCGGCCGTGTCACGCCACGGTGCCGGTGTCCCAGGCCCAGACGGCGATGCCGACGCGGTTACGGACGCCGAGTTTGCGCTGGATGGCGGCGACGTGGGTCTTCACCGTGCCGGCGGAGATGAACAGCTCGGCGCCGATCTCCGCGTTGGTCCGGCCCGCGCCGACGTGGGCGGCCACCTCCAGCTCCCGTTCGGTGAGTGCCTCGACCGGCGCGGGCCGGGCCGGGCGGGGCCCCGTGACGTGCTTCAGCAGCCGCACCGTGATCGACGGGCTGATCAGGCTGTCTCCGGCGTACGCGGCGCGGACCGCCTCGGCCAGCAGCGCCGGGCCGGACCGCTTCAGCAGGAAGCCGGACGCGCCGTCGCGCAGCGCCGGGTACACGTACTCGTCGAGGTCGAACGTGGTCACCACGACGACCCGGGTCGGGCCGCCGGCGAGGTGCCGGGTGACGGTCAGCCCGTCCATCCGCGGCATCCGGATGTCGAGCAGCGCCACGTCGGGCGTGAGCTCGCGGGCCAACCGCAGCGCCTCGACCCCGTCGGCCGCCTCGGCGACCACGTCCAGATCGGGCTCGGCGCCGAGGATCCGCCGCAGCCCGTCGCGGACCATCGGCTGGTCGTCGGCGATGAGGACCCGGATCGTCACAACTGAGCAGCCTAGGCGAGCTGCGCCGCCCCGAACGACACGGAGAAGCGCTTGCACCAGATCGTCACCGAGCGCAGGCTCGCGAGGTCGGCGCCGGCGGGGATCGCGTAGGCCTGGTCGCCCTTGTTGCCCTTGAGCTTGCCCAGCTCGACGTACCGGCCGTCGTCGAAGACCCGCCAGCCGTCCTTGCCCGCGACGACCGTCTGGTCGGTGAGCCAGACCCGCAGGTCCGGCCCGTCGGAGGTGCTCAGCCCGGCGATCTCCAGGCGGTGGGTGCCGTCGGCCGCCCGCACCAGGCGCGCCGTCCCCGTCGTGGCGTGCTCGTGCGTGACGAACGTGCCGGTCGCCACGACGACCGGCGCCGCGGCGGTGCCGCTCTGCGTCGCGCCGGCGCTGCTCTGCACCTGATCCGTCGCGACCTGACCTGTCGCGGTCGGCGCGGTCAGGGCCTCGTGGACGGTGGTGTCGGTGAACAGGCGCCACGGCGCGAACCAGTACAGGCCGAACCCCAGCACGGCGACGAGGACGACGACGACCAGCTTCCATCTCATGCGCCTCAGTGAACCGGCCACCCGTTCCGCGCGGCCAGCCTCCGCGTGCTTACCGGGTGCTTACGGTTGCCGCCGGCTCTCTAGGCGGGCAGGATGCGGGCCGCCGCGGCGGCGGTGTGCCAGCGGCTGACGAAGCTGAAGATCTGGCCGTACAGGTCGTCGTCGGAGAACTGGTCGATGTCGTCGATCGGGATGAAGCCCGCGTTGTCGACCAGGCCGCCGCGGACGTTGTCGAGGCGGGCGAGGACGCCGTAGTCGGCCACGCCGAGGCCGAGGAACATCCAGTACACGGGGCGATCGCTCGAACGGACCAGCAGCTCGGTGATCTGCTTCTCCGCGTGGACGCCGCCGTCGGACCAGAACAGCACGAGCGTCGGGTGGGGTGACGGCTCGGCGGCGGTCCAGTCCAGGATCTCCTTCATGACGCGGGGCTCGAAGTTCCCGCCCTCCGCGCGCTTCTTGTCGGCGGCCTGGCGGTCGAGGTAGTCGTGGGCGCCGGCGACGCGGACCGGGGCGGAGCGGACCGGGTAGTCGCCGAAGAACCACACCTCCATCTCACCGTTGTCGTCGAGGAGGTCGGCGATCACGACCATCCGCTCCAGGGAGCGCTGCATGACGCCGGTGCGGAAGAGCTTCTTCGTCGAGCCGCTGCAGTCGATGGCCAGCACGACACGGAACGTGCGGCCGTCGAGGCCGCTCTTGACGAGGGAGACGGCGACGGCGTACTTGCGCAGGTCGACGCTCGACGCACCGGACGCGGGCTTGGCGAGGCTGATCTGCTTGGCCTTCGTGAGGCCGACCGGCGCCGCAGGCGACGGGGCAGGCGGCGGCGCGAACCCGACCGGAGCCGCGGCCGCAGGCGGCGGGGCAGGCGGCGGCGCGAACCCGACCGCGGCCGCGGCCGGAGGCGGCGGCGCGAAACCGACCGAAGCGGCCGGAGCAGGTGGCGGCGCGAACCCGACCGGAGCCGCGGGCTCGTCGTCGACCGTCAGGCCGGCGTCGGTGACCAGGCCGCGCAGGCCGTCGGTGAAGCCGTCGCCGACGCAGCGGACCTTGATCGCGTCGCGGTGGCGGTAGACGTCGCCGACGATGAGGGCGTCCTGGACGTCGGGGGTGCCGAGGTCGAGGGCGTACAGCTCGCCGGACGGACCGTGCACCGAAGCGCGCAGCCCCGGCACCGCGGCGAAGGTGCCATCGGCGACGGTCAGGCCGATCCTGACCCGGACCGTGGTGCCCGACCAGCCGCCCGGGGTGACCTCGAGGCGGTGCCGGGTGACGCCGGCGACGGTCTGCGGTGGCACCCATCGCGCCCCCGCCCCGCCGGGCTGGTTGTAGAAGACCATCGCCTCGTCGCCGGGGGCGCGACCGGTCTCGTCCAGGAGGAAGGCGACCAGGTCGACCTCAGGTCCCGTCGAGTGGCTGACTTCCACGGTGTACGACGCCGCCACCGGCAACGCCGTGTTCTGCCCTCGGGCCAGGATCGCAACGGTCACGCCGACGATTCCACCACAACGACGCCAGCACGGGGCCAGCCACAGGCCGGCCTGACCTCTTTGAACTGTCATGCCGTCAGGGTGGGGTGCCTGGTCGTGCACCACCGGAATCTGGAACTCGTAAGCGCACGGGCCGACGCCATGGCCCGTGACGACGGATCGCTGATCAGGGAGCACCCATGACCAGTTCCACCGCCGAGCGTGGCCGCACCGAGACCGGTGAGCGCGAGGAGGAAAGCCCGCTGCACCCGCTGCTGCTGGCGGCGCTCATGTCCCGCCGCGAGGAGCGCGGCGAAGGCATCTTCGAGCACCCGCTGCTTCTCGCGGCGCTCGCCCGGCGCCGCGGCGAGGAGGGCGAAGGCAGCATGATCGAGAACCCGCTGCTGCTCGCCGCACTCGCCCGGCGCCGCCGCGAGGACGACAGTGAGAGCATGATCGAGCACCCGCTGCTTCTCGCGGCGCTCGCCCGGCGCCGCGGCGAGGAGGGCGAAGGCAGCATCATCGAGAACCCGCTGCTGCTCGCCGCGCTCGCCCGGCGCCGCGGCGAGGAGAGCGAAGGCAGCATCATCGAGAACCCGCTGCTGCTCGCCGCGCTCGCTTCGCGGAAGCGGCGGGGCAAGAACATCATTGAGCACCCACTCCTGCTGGCCGCGCTGATGGCGCGCAGCTGACCCACCATCCCCGGTCCCGTCCCCGGCCGCACCGCGGCAGGGGACGGGACGTTCGCCGATTCCAAGGGAGGCACCCACCGTGGCGGCTGAATCACCACACGATCCCGACCAGCCACAGCACGTCGAGGCGCTCATCGACGAGCTGATCCTGGACATCCTCGACAGCGCCGACCAGGGGCACGCCGCGAAGACCGCCGCCCGGGGGCGCAGCCCGGTGGCCGGAGGCCTGATGGAAAGCGTCCGGGCCGGCATGTCGCGGGGCGGCATGGCACGGGGCGGATCGACGCTGGAGCGGCTGCTCGTCGCCGAGGCCCTCGCCGGGGTGCTCGCCGACGCGCTCGCACCCGCCCTGGCGGACGCGCTGGCCCCCAGGATCATGAAGGTCCTGCAGGGCGACGAGGACGAAGAGCCGACCGGCAGCAGCAGCGCGCGGACGACGCCCGCGAAGACGCCGAGCCGGTCACACACCCGTAAGTCGGAGACGAAATAGCGCGGCGGCCGCTCCCCCACCGGAGAGCGGCCGCCTTTCTCGCACCTACCGGACCGTGGCGGCGGCATCGCGGCGCATGACGAAGGCGCACGCGATCTCCGCGCACCCGATCACCAGCGCACTGATCCCGGTCAGCAGCACCATCGCGGTGAGCGTGGCGCCCGGCCACACGACGAACACGAGCCCGATGACCAGCGAGGCCACGCCCATGGTCGTGAGCCACACCCGCGTCCTGCCGTGCGTCATCAGGCCGATGCCGATCTCCGACAGGCCGGTCAGCAGCCAGGCCAGCCCGACGATCAGTGCGAGGGCCACCACGCCGGCGATGACGTCGCGCAGGCACGCGATGCCGACCACCACCATCGCCGCGCCCACCACGCCGCCCATCAACCGCCGGCCCACCGCCTGATGGTCGGTGAGGACCGCCGCGAGCCGCATCACGCCCGCGACGAGCAGCCAGATGCCGACCAGCGCACCGAGGACCCTCAGGGTCTCGCCCGGCCAGACGAGCACCACGATCCCGAACAGGGCGGTGGCCAGGCCGAGCACCAAGGTCTGCCGGAACGGTACGGCCGCCGCCGGCGACGACTTCTGGACCGCACCGCCGTGTCTCGCTGAGAACGTCGCCATGTGTCCCTCCTTCTCGGCTTGTCCCACCCCACGGTTCACCCGTGCGCCGACCACGTCATCGCCCGGCAGGGGTGGCGATGTCACATGGCGAGCCAGACGGCCGCCGCCGCGGCGACGAGCAGGCCGATGTTGAGCCCGATCAGCCGGGCCTCGCCGCGCGACAGGTGCACCGCGATGCCGCCGACCTGGATCAGCACCAGGCCCGCCGCCGCCGCGACGGCCAGCCACGGCGCGATCCCGGTCAGCCGCGGCAGGATCAGGCCCACCGCCCCGAGGACCTCCAGCACGCCGATCGTCCGGACCAGCGGCATCGGCACCCGGTCGACCCAGCCCATCATCGGCAGCAGCCGCTCCTGGCTCTGCGCGATCTTCTTGCCGCCGGCGTACAGGTAGAACACCGCGAGCAGCCCGCCGACGATCCAGTACGCGATCTCCATGTGCGCCCCTCACCAGGATGGTTACGAGTCGTAAGTGACCACATGGTGCGTCACTATTGAGGGGCTTACAAAAGGCACACGCGTGTGCGTGACGCACAAGGGATGGTCATGTCCGAGTACGAGCACACCTGCATGATCCGGGGCGACGGCGGCCGGACGATCCGCGCGATCCTCGACCAGATCTGCAACAAGTGGACCCTGCTGATCGTGGCCACCCTCGACCAGGGGACGCTCCGCTTCACCGACCTGCACCAGCAGATCCCGGGCATCTCCCAGCGGATGCTGACCCTGACGCTGCGGCACCTGGAGCGCGACGGCCTGGTCGCCCGGACGGTGCACGCCGAGGTCCCGCCCCGCGTCGAGTACACGCTGACCGCGACCGGCAAGAGCCTCATCGCACCCGCGCTCGCCCTCGCCGGCTGGGCCATCGAGCACGTCCCGCACATCGAGGCGAGCCGGGCCGCTTACGAAGCGCGGCCCTGAGCGCCCAGCGGGTCAGTACTCGTCCCTGCGCCGCCACCAGATGCCGGTCTCGTTGCGCCCCAGCGGCGCCCGGTCGAGCCACTGGTACATGCCCCAGACCCCGTCCACGCCGCGCTCGTAGGTGGAGTACGTGTGGTGGACGACGCCGTCCTCGTCGCGCACGAACGCGCTCAGGCCCGGGCCCTGCTGCCGATAGGTGGACCAGTCGACGCCGACCCCGCCGGCGAGCTCGAGCAGGTCGGGGCGCATCTCCCCGGACTCCGGCGGCCGGACGTCCATCTGCCGGTAGTTGTACTCGACGCTGCCGGACCGCCACTCCTCGGCGGAGTGCGTCACCCGGAAGTCGTAGTTGAAGTCGCTGCCGGCCGACGACGCCCACGGGAACGTCCAGCCCATCCGCTCCCGGTACGCCAGCAGCTTCGCCAGCGGCGCCTGCGACACGGCATGCAGCGTCACGTCGTGGTTCGCGAGGTGGACGACGGACCCGTTGAAGCCGTCCGCGATCGAGGAGCACGACGGGCAGCCCGCGGTGTAGTCCGGCCCGAACATGAAGTGGTAGACCAGCAGCTGCGAGTTGCCGCGGAACAGGTCGGCGAGGGTCGCCGGCCCGTCCTCGGTGTCGAAGCGGTACTCCTTGTCGACCCGCACCCACGGCAGCTCCTGCCGCTGCCGGGCCACGGCGTCGCCGCGCCGGGTGAGCTCCTTCTCGGCCTCGAGCAGCTCCAGCCGTGCCGCCAGCCACTCCTCGCGCGTCCCGACCTTGTGGTCGATCATCTCTCCCCCTGTCTCCGATCCTCCGTAGCAACCCAACGGTTGCACACTCCGGAACAGATGGCAACCTTTCGGTTGCGTCGGTGAGGCGCTGCTGATTCCGGGTCGCGGTCAAGGCAGCCGGCCTCGGTGACATGACGCCGCAGGATCTGCGAGCAACCCCACGCACGCTGGGTCGCCGAGCTGCCCGGCGCCCCGGTCCGTGGCGCGCCAACTCCAGCATCACGACCAGGCGCTACGCGCGGGCGATCGACGGCAGGTAGCGGGCGTGGCCGGCGTTCGTGGCCGGGTGAGCGGGTCAGGCGCAGATGACGTCGATGCCGGTGGCGCGGATGGCGGCGAGCTCGGCGGGGTCGGCGGCGGAGTCGGTGATCAGGGTGGAGACCTCTGCCAGCGGGGCGATGGTGGCCAGGCAGTCGCGGCCGATCTTCGAGCCGTCGGCGACGACGATGACCCGGGCGGCGCGGCGGAGCATCGTGGCGTTGGTGTGGGCCTCGATGTCGTCGTGGGTGGTGAGGCCGCCGGCGGCGGTGATGCCGTCGACGCCGATGACGGCCACCTGCAGGTGGAGGCCGTTCAGGGTGCGGTCGGCGATGGGGCCGACGAGCTCGTAGGACTGGGTCCGGGTCACGCCGCCGGTCATGATGAGCTTCAGCCGGGGGCGCAGCGCCAGCTCGGCGGCGATGTTGACGGCGTTGGTGACGACGGTCAGGTCGACGCGGGCCGCCAGGAGCCGGGCGAGCAGGTGGGTGGTGGTGCCGCCGGTGAGGCCCAGGGTGAGCGGGCCGTGCGGGAGCAGGTCGAAGGCGCGCTGAGCGATGCGGGCCTTGGCCTCGCGGTGCTGGCCGGTTCGGTAGCGGACCGGGAGCTCGGCGAGGGACGGGGACGTGGCGACCGCGCCGCCGTGGGTGCGGGCGAGGAGCTTCTGGTCCTCGAGCGTCTGCAGGTCGCGGCGGATCGTGGCGGTGGAGACGCCGAACTCCGAGGCGAGGGCGCCGGCGTCGATGGAGCCGCTGCCCGAGACGCGGGAGAGGATCGCCGAGACACGGTCGGCACGCCGGCGGCTCACGCGACGGCCACACGAAACGCGACGGCCACACGAGACGCGACGGCCACACGAAACGTGACAGCCACACAAAACGCGCAGTTCAGAATGTCCACTTGTGCAAGATAGCTTGTGAGACGGACAAGAATCACGCAACCCTGGTGAGCATGACGGACACCGCGAGGGAGATCGCCAGCCAGCCCGAGACCTGGGCGCGAGCGGCGGGCGTCGACGGGCGCGCGCTCACGGGACAGGGCGAGCGCACCCTGGTCCTGGGGTGCGGCACGTCGTGGTTCATGGCGCAGAGCCTGGCCGAGCTGCGCGAGGCCGGCGGCTTCGGCGAGACCGACGCCGTGTGCGCGTCCGAGTTCGTGCCGCGCCGCCGGTACGACCGGGTCATCGCCCTCACCAGGTCGGGCACCTCGACGGAGGTGCTGGACGCGCTGCGGCGCCTGCCGGAGGGCACGCACCGGGTGGCGGTGACGGCGGTGGACGGGGAGCCGGTCGACGACCTGGTCGACGAGCGGATCCTGCTGGACTTCGCCGACGAGCGCAGCGTCGTGCAGACCCGGTTCCCGACGACGCTGCTGGCGGTGGCCCGCCACGCGTACGGCGAGGACCTGTCGCACCTGGTCGCGGACGGCGAAGCGGCGCTGGCCGCGGAGCTGCCGGGAGACGTGCACGACGTCGAGCACCTGGTGTTCCTCGGCACCGGCTGGACCGTCGGGCTCGCCCACGAGGCGGCGCTCAAGGTCCGCGAGGCCGCGCAGGCCTGGTCGGAGTCCTACCCGGCGATGGACTACCGGCACGGCCCGGTCGCGGTCGCCGGGCCGAAGAGCCTGGTGTGGGCGTTCGGCGAAGTGCCCGAGGCCCTTGACGACACGATCCGCGGCGCCGGTGCCACTCCCGTGCGCAACGGCCTCGACCCACTGGCCCAGCTCGTGCTGGCGCAGCGCTTCGCCGTCGCGCTCGCGGAGCACAAGGGCCTCGACCCGGACCGGCCGCGGCTGCTGACCCGGTCCGTGATCCTGACCCAGCCATGATCCTCACGGTGACGCTGAACCCGGCGCTCGACGTCACGTACACCGTGGACACGCTGGTGCCGCACGCCACGCACCGCGTCACGGCGGTGCGGGAGCGGGCCGGCGGCAAGGGGCTCAACGTCGCCGCGGTGCTGCACGCACTCGGTGAGCCGGTCCTCGCGACCGGGCTGCTCGGCGGGGCGACGGGCGCGGCCGTCGCCGCCAGGACTGCGGTGCCGCACAGCTTCACGGCCATCGGCGGGGAGACGCGGCGGACCGTGACGGTCGTCGACCGGACCGACGCGACGGGGCTGTGGGAGCCCGGCCCGACTGTCACCCCGGACGAGTGGGGCGCGTTCCAGGAGCACTACGCGGCGCTCGTCAAGGACGCCGACGTGGTGGTGCTGTCCGGGTCGCTGCCGCAGGGGCTGCCGACGGACGCGTACGCGACGCTGGTCGGGCTGGCACGCCGGTACACCTGCCGCAGCGTCCTCGACTCCAGCGGCGACGCCCTCCGGCTCGGCGGCGAGGCCGGCCCGGACATCGTGAAGCCCAACGCGGCCGAGCTGCACGACATCCGGACGCCGCAACGGGCGGTCGTCGAGACACACGGCCCGCGGGGGCTGATCGCGAGGACGCCCGAAGGGTCGTGGCACGCGCAGCCGCCCGAGGTGGTGACCGGCAACCCGACCGGCGCGGGCGACGCGTGCGCGGCCGCCCTCGCCCGGGGGCTGCGGGACGGCACGCCCTGGCCGGATCTGCTCGCCGACGCGGTCGCCCTGGCGTCGGCCGCCGTCGTCGCGCCGCTCGCCGGCGAGATCGACATCAACCACTATCGAGCAACGAAGGAACGGGTCCATGTTCAGCCCCACGGGTGAGATCGTCGAAGCGGCGCGCAGCGCGAACGTGGGCGTCGGCGCGTTCAACGTCATCACCGTCGAGCACGCCGAGGCGATCGTCGCGGGCGCGGAGACGGCGGGCTGCCCCGTGGTGCTGCAGATCAGCGAGAACGCGGTCAAGTTCCACGGCGGGCGCCTGGCGCCGATCGCCGCCGCGGCCCGCCGGGTCGCCGAGCTGTCGTCGGTGCGGGTGGGGCTGCACCTCGACCACGTGGAGAGCGACGAGCTGTTCGACCAGGCCGCGGCGCACGGGTTCGGATCCGCGATGTACGACGCGTCGAAGCTGCCGTTCGAGGCGAACGTGGCCGCGACGAAAGCGGCGGCCGAGCGCGGCCGGGCGGCCGGGATCTGGGTGGAGAGCGAGCTCGGCGAGGTCGGCGGCAAGGACGGCGCGCACGCCCCCGGCGTGCGGACCGACCCGGCGGAGGCGGCGGCGTACGTGGCGGCGACCGGCGTCGACGCGCTCGCCGTCGCGGTCGGGTCGAGCCACGCGATGACGACCCGGACGGCGGCGCTGGACCACGCGCTCATCGCCTCCCTGGCGGCGGCGGTGCCCGTCCCGCTGGTGCTGCACGGCTCCTCGGGCGTGCCCGACGACGAGCTGCGCGCGGCGGTCCGCGGCGGCCTCGTGAAGATCAACATCGGCACGGCGCTGAACGTCGCGTTCACCGGTGCGGTGCGGTCGGCCCTGGAGGACGCGGCCGTGGTCGACCCGCGCAAGTACCTGAAGGCCGCGCGGCAGGCGATGGCCGAAACGGTGACGCACGCGTTGCGGGTCGTGACCGAGCTTTAGGCCACCTTTACGTTCGACTTAGATCTCCCCGGAACGCTTGAGAGAGCGCTCTCCTGCTGTCTACGGTCGCGGTGCTCGCATCGACCAGACCCGTTCCGGAGGGCTCATGCCGACCCAGCGGCAGACCAGACGACGCACCTTGCTCGCGCTCCTCGCCGTGCCGGTCGTCGGCGCGGTCGCCACGACCGTCATCGTCACCACCACCGCCGGCGCCGAGCAGGCCGACACCGCCGGGCTCCTGCAGGCCGAGGCATGGAGCGCCCAGTCCGGCGCCAGGACCGAGAACACCGGTGACACCGGCGGCGGCAAGAACGTCGGCTGGCTCGCCAACGGGGACTGGATGCGCTACGACGGCGTGGATCTCGGCGGGACGGGCTCCCTGACCGCCGGCGTCCGGGTCGCCGCGGCCAGCCGGGCCGGCGGCACCGTCGAGCTGCGCGCCGGCACGCAGACCGGCGAACTGCTCGCCAGCTACCCGGTGAACTACACCGGTGGCTGGCAGACGTGGACCACGAAGACCGCCGTCAGCCCGACGGCGCTGACCGGCAAGCAGACGGTCTTCGTCGTGCTCAAGAGCGACCAGCAGAGCGACTTCATCAACATCAACTGGCTGCAGTTCAAGCGGACCCCGACCGCGACGGTCCCCGGCTCGCCGACCGCTCCGGCATCGCCCTCCGCTCCGGCATCGCCCTCCGCCTCGGGAAAACCGCCGGCGCCGCAGACCGGCTGGCCCACCGTCGACCCGGCGAAGCAGGCCGCGGACACCGCCGCGTTCTTCGCCCGGAAGCCGAAGCCGGTCACGAACAACCCGGTGAAGGTCCCCGAGTTCAACGCGCAGTGCACGGTGAGCCACCACAACAACGACGACCCGATCGTCTTCCCCGGCCTGACCGGCGCCGCGCACAACCACACGTTCTTCGGCAACAAGACCACCGACGCGGCCTCGACCACCGAGAGCCTGCTGGCGGGCAACACGACCTGCAACCCGACCGGTGACCACTCGGCGTACTGGATCCCGACGCTGTACCAGAACGGCAAGGTCGTCGACCCGAAGGGCGCGGTCACCGTCTACTACGGCTCGCGGCTCAAGGACCCGAGCAAGACGCAGCCCTTCCCGACCGGCCTGCGGATGATCGCCGGCGACGCGAAGACCCAGACGGACACGCCCGACAAGCAGGGCAACCACTTCTGGTGCGCGGGCATCGGCGGCGCCACCGGCCGCACGCCGGACGGCGAGTACCCGGTCTGCGCCCCGACGGCCGAACTGGTCCGCCAGATCACGTTCCCCGACTGCTGGGACGGCGTGCACCTGGACAGCCCGAACCACAAGGACCACATGGCCAACGGCGACTACACCGGCGCCTGCCCGAAGTCGCACCCGGTGCCGATCCCCTCGGTGTCGTTCGTCATCGCGTACCCGCTGAACACCAACACCACCGGGATCACGCTCTCGTCGGGCAACGGCTACTCGATGCACGCGGACTTCTTCAACGCGTGGGAGCCGGAGGAGCTGGCCCGGCGGGTCCGGGACTGCCTCGACCAGGGCTACAAGTGCAACTCGGCGGGCAACTTCTAGCCGCCGCGCCGCAGGAGCTCGGAATGGCCACCCGCCGCCACGGGTGGCCATTCCGCTTTCCAAAGTTCACAGGTGGCCGCTTTTCACAGGTGGCTGCCAACCTCGCCGGACCGGGCGCACAGGGACGGACCTGAGAGTTGCTTCCAGCGGCCCTCCGGGAGCGGGCCGACCGAGACCGGGAGCGACACGATGACAGGGTGCGCCGGGTGCGCCGGGTGCGCAGGACGGTCAGGGGGCACCGGACGGCCAGGGTGGGCGCGGTGCGATGGGCGGAGGCGGCGGCATGGGGCGGGGTGCCAGCGGGCTCTCCGGAGTCATGTACGGCGACTTCGTCGCCTCGGACGGTGCCGGCGGCTACGTCACGAGGCGCATGCAGACCGGGACGGTCACCGCGGTGAGCGCCGGCTCGATCACCGCGAAGAGCGCCGACGGGCACGCGACCACGTTCGCGGTGACGTCGTCCACGACGGTCAGCGGCGGCGGCTCGATCGGCGACGTGCAGGTCGGCGACACCGTGACCGTGGTCGGCACGGTCAGCGGCGACACCGCGACCGCCACTGCGGTCACTGCCGCCATCCCTGCGGGGAACTGAGGAGCACGAGGAGCTACACGGCCGCCAGGGCGCGGGTGCACAGCGTGCGGGCCCACTGGATGCGGTCCAGGGCCACCTCGGGGCGGTCACCGAAGACCTCGGCGGCGCGGGCGTAGCACTCGTCGGGGCCGAGCTGATCGAGGGTCCGGTCGACGGTGTCGCGGACGGTCGCGTCGTCCAGGTCCGCGTGGTTGGGAGTGTCGGAGACGAACAGGGCCATGCACAGAACCGGGTCGACGAGGCAGGTCGTCATCGGGGCTCACCCCTCGGAGAGGTCGTTGGTGTCCTGTCCACCGTCGCTCGGGTGAGGGGGCGAAGCATCTGCGCCAGCATGCGTCCGGGCCTGCGGGTTTCCGGACCCGGAGATACCGGCTGGCCGCTACCCGGTCCTCAACTGGCCTCACCCTTTCCGGAGCCCTTCCCGGAGCCCTCCCCGGAGCCCTCCCCGGACGCGTCCGTCAGGGGGATTCTGCAGGACAGCTTGGTGCCGTGACCGGGTCGGCTGGCGATGTGCATCGTGCCACCGAGCGCGGCGACCCGGTCGCCGAGGCCGATCAGGCCGGTGCCCAGGTTCGGGTCGGCGCCGCCGACGCCGTCGTCCTCGATCGAGAACTCCAGCGCGCGACCGTCGAGGTCGTCGGCGACGGACCCGCGGACGCTGATCAGCGTGGGTCGGGCGTGCCGGACCGCGTTGGTGAGCGCCTCGGCGACCACGTAGTACGCGCCGATCTCGATCGTCGTGTCGAGCCGCGAGGGCAGGTCGAACCGGACCTCCACCGGCACCGGCGAGCGGCGCCCCAGCGACTTGACCGCGGGCACCAGCCCGCCGTCGGACAGGATCGACGGGTGGATGCCGCGGGCGAGCTCGCGCAGCTCGTCGATCGCCTCGGCCAGGTCGGCGCCGATGTGCGACAGCCGCTCCCGCAGCTCGCCGTCGGCCTGCGCCTCGGTCGCCCGCAGCTGCAGCAGCAGCGCGATCAGCCGCTGCTGGGTGCCGTCGTGCAGGTCGCGTTCGATCTGGCGGCGGCTCTCGTCGGTCGCGGCGACGACCCTGGCCCGCGAGGCGGTCAGGTCGGCGCGGGCCTGCGAGCTGGCGATCGAGCTGGCGACCAGGTCGGTGAACTCGGCGGCGCGGGCGGCGTCGTGCTGCAGCAGCGGCCGGGCGCAGGTCGACAGGGCCTTCAGCACGCCCCACGTACGGCCGGCGACGAGCACCGGCGCGCCGATCGCGGAGCGGACCGAGAGATCGCCGAACTCCCGGGCGAGGAAGCCCGTGTTCGGTGGTCCTTCGACGCGGACCGGCTTGCCCGAGCGCAGCACCCGCTCGGCCACGCCCTCGCGCTCCAGCGCGATCTTGCCTGGCGAGATGCGGTGCGCGGCGTCGGCGCTCCAGGTCGCCAGGATGGTGCCTTCGCCGTCGGGCTCGAAGCGGACCAGGGCGGTGGCGTCGGCGCCGAAGAGCTTGCCGGCCTCCTCGGTCACGGCGCCGAACACGGCCACCGCCGGCCTGCCCTTGGCCGCGACGGTCGCCACCCGGCGCAGTGCCGCCTGCTCTGCGGCCACTGAGCTGAGCGTGGTGCGGTTGCGTCTCAGGGCGCCGACCATCGAGTTGAACGTGCGCTGCATGCTGCCGATCTCGACCGCCCCGTCGGTGGCGACGCGGACGCTCAGGTCGCCGCGGGCGACCTCGTCGGCCGCCGAGACGAGCCGGCGCAGTGGCCGCACCACCATCACGGCGAGGGAACGGGTCAGGATCGCGACGCCGAACATGGCCGTGGTGAAGCCGCCGATTCCCGCGAGGAGGGCCCGCCGCCCGGCGAGCATCGCGTCGCGGCGGCTGCGTTCGACGGTGCTGCGCTGGTCGGCGGCGAATTCGTCGAACTCCTGGCGCAGCGCGGTGATCTGCCGCTGGCCCTCGAGGACCGACGTAGGGCTGATGTTCTTCGGCACGGCCCCCTCCTCCAGGGCGATGGAGGGGTCGGCGTAGTCGTCGAGGTAGTTGGTGATGTCCAGGTTGAGCACGGCGACGCGGGCGGTCTGCGCGCGGTCGCCGGCGACGGTCGCGGCCAGCTCCTGCTGCTGCGCGGGGATCTGCTCCTGCGCGGCCTTCCACGGCACGAGCACCGCCGGGTCACGGGTGAGCGCGAAGCCGCGGCGGCCGGCCTCGACGTCCAGCAGCAGCCGCTCGAGGGTGGTCGCGGCGGAGACCGACCGCTCGGCCCGGGTGACATCGAGGACGGATTCGCGCAGTTGGTAGACCGACAGGAGGATGGCGGCGAACGCCGTGCTGATCAGCAAGGTGAACAGCGCGCAGGTGACCCCGAGGCGGAGCGTCAACCCCCCGTGCATGGGGGGTGTGTTACCCCCTTACGCGGGGATATGTTGGATTTGATGACATCTGTGGTGGTCGCTGACGATGACGTGCTGCTCCGAGAGGGCCTCGCCAGCCTGCTCGACCGTCACGGGTACACCGTGGCCGGGGTAGCCGACGACGGGTCGCACCTGCTGCGACTGGTCGAGGAGGTCAAGCCCGACCTCGCGGTGGTGGACATCCGCATGCCGCCGACGCACACCAACGAGGGCCTGGCCGCGGCGCGGGAGATCAGGAGCCGGTTCCCGACGGTGGCGATCCTCGTGCTGTCGGCGTTCGTCGAGGTGGAGCACGCGATCGAGCTGCTGGCCAGCGGTGAGCGCATCGGGTACCTGCTGAAGACCCGGATCACCGATGTCGAGGAGTTCCTGGAGACGCTGCACCGGGTGCAGGACGGCGGGACCGTGGTCGACCCGGCGGTGGTGCAGGAGCTCGTCGCGGCGCACCGCCGGCGGGACCCGCTCGACGTGCTGAGCCCCCGGGAGCGGGAGGTGCTCGCGCTGATGGCGGAGGGCCGGTCCAACGCGGGGGTGGCGAAGCAGCTGTGGGTCACTGAGGGCACCGTGGAGAAGCACGTCAGGTCGATCCTGACCAAGCTCGACCTGCCGGAGACCGACGAGACGCACCGCCGGGTGCTGGCGGTGCTCACGTTCCTCGAAGCTGCGTCAGCAGGCACTTGATCGCCGCGGCGGACAGCCGCTCCTTCGGCAGGAAGCCGATCGCCCGGCTGTCCGCGAGCAGGTCGGCGACCTCCTCCGCGGAGAACGCCGACACCATGATGACGGGGCTCTCCTCGATACGGGCGGCGAGGTCGAACCCGCTCTCCGCCCCGAGGCCGACGTCCACCAGCACGACATCCGGCCGCTGTGCGTCGATGGCCCGCAGCGCCCCCTGACTGTCCGCCGCATCCCCGACCACGGCAATGCCTTGAGCGGTGAGCAGGCGCTTCGCCCCCGCCCTGAAGCGTTCCGAGTCGTCGACGATGACGCAGCGGATCGTCATACCTTGAACGGTGCCAGCCCGGCAGCCCGGCGACCTTACGGCTAGCCGGAAAGACACGTCACCACCACTCTTACCACCCCGGTCCGCACGGCCCGGCGATGGTGGCCGGGCGAGGCGCTGGAGCACCTCGCCCGGCCGCGAAGAGGAACCTAGACGGTCACGAGGTCAGCTGCCGGCTCCGCCGCGACGGGGCGGCGACTGGTGCGCAGCGCCGCCAGGGCGGCGAGGACCAGGCCGAAGGCCGCCCAGCCGAGCAGGACCCAGACGTGCCCGGCGGCGGCGTGGCCGTCGAAGAAGGCGGTGCTGCGCAGCAGGGAGCCGGCCGCCCCCGGCGGGAGGAACTGACCCAGGGTGCCCCAGCCCGACGGCAGCATCTCCGGGGCGCTGGTCAGCCCCGACAGCGGGTTTCCCAGCAGCATCATGGTCGCCGCGCCGAGGCCCAGGCCGGCCGGGCCGAGCAGGGACTCCAGGCCGAGGATGGTCAGGGCGGTGGCGGCGATGCCGAGGGCGACGGCGCCGGCGTTGAGCCAGTAGGAGCCCTCGACCGAGCCGAGCCAGAACTGCAGGATGGCGACGAGCGCGAGCCCGCCGGTGACCGAGAAGGCGAGCGCGCCCGCGAGGCGCCGGCCGGCGCCGACGACGAGGGTGGTGAGCAGCCCCGCGGCCGCGATCCCACCGAGGACGAGCGGGAGCGCGCCGGCGGCCAGGCCGGAGCCGCGCGGGTCGTCGGCGGGCAGCGGGACCAGGTCGCGGACCGGGACCGCCGGCTCGGCGGCGCCGAGCGCCTGGGCGACCTGCTGGAGGGCCTGGGCGACGGCCGGGCTGGCGGCCGAGGCGATGATCAGCTGCGGGCGGCCGGTGGAGAGGTCGATGGCGCCGTAGACGTCGCGGTCGAGGATCAGGCGCTCCGCCGCGGCGGTGTCACCGACGACGGTCACGTCGAAGGTGCCGGGGCGCTTCGCCGTCAGCTGCTGGGTGACCTGCGCGGTGGCGGCGGGCGGGCCGGCGACGGCGATCGGGATGTCGTGCACGGTGGACCGGCTCGCGGGCCAGGCGAACGCGATCATCATGACGCTGAGCAGCGCGGTGAGCAGGAGCACGAGCGCGCCGACGCGGGGCCAGGCCGACGGTGGTGCGGCGGTGGTTGCCATCGCGAGTCTCCTAAAAAGAACGTTCGTTCGCGTATATCGAGCATGCGCCGCCTGGCGGACTGCGTCAAGAACGAACGTTCGCTTTGGCCGGGTGGTGTACGACACTCCGCGTCGCCTCCGGCAGCGTGAACGCGAACCTGGTGCCGCCACCGGGGTTGTCCACGGCCACGATCTGCCCCCCGTGCCGCTCCACGATCCGCTTGCAGATCGCCAGGCCGAGGCCCGTGCCGGCGTAACCGGCGGAGCGGTGCGCCCGGTGGAAGTTGTTGAAGATCGCCTCGTGGTGCCCGGCGGGGATGCCGATGCCGTTGTCGGCGATCTCGACCCGGACGAGGTCCGCGTCCACCCGCTCCGAGCCGATCTCGATCCGCGGCACGACACCCGGCGCGGTGTACTTCACCGCGTTGCCGACCAGGTTGTCGACGAGCTGGCGCAGCAGCACCGGGTCGGCGTGGACGTCGTGCAGCCGGCCGATGACGAACTGCGGCGCGGCGGCGTCGCCCGCCGCCGCCAGGTCCGCCCGGGCCGTGGTCACGTCCGTGACGAGGTCCCGCAGCGGGACGTCGACGGGCGCGATGACGGCGTTGCGGGTCGTGGTGTAGGCGAGCAGGTCGTTGATCAGGTGCCGCATGCGGCCGGAGGCACGCACGATCCGGCTGAGGCTGTCGGTGGCGTCGTGCCGCTCGGCCGAATCGGGCATGCCGCGCAGCGTGTCCTCGAGGTTCTCCGCCCAGCCGTCGATCGTGGTCAGCGGGTTCAGCAGGTCGTGCGCGACGACCCCGGCGAAGGACGCGAGCTCGTCGCGCTGCCGGCGCTCGGCCGTGACGTCGTGGAAGACGACCACCGCGCCGTCGTCGCCCTGCAGGCGGCGCGCGCTGACGCTCACGATCCGCCCGTCGGGGACGCCGCTGTTGCGCACCAGCAGCTCCGCGTTGTGCACATCCTCGCCGGCGAGGGCGCGGGTGTGCGCCATCTCCTCCTGCGGCAGCCGGGTGCCGTCGGGGAGGAAGAGGCCGTAGTGGTCCGGGTCGGCGATGGCGCCACTGCCGCTGGTCACCCCGCCGAGCAGGGCGACCGCGGCGGGGTTGCGCATGGCCCAGGTGCCGTCGCCGCGGACCACGGCCAGGCCGTCGCTCATCGAGTCGACGATCGTGGTCAGCAGGCCCGCCTGCGCCGCCGCGGCCCGGCCGGTCTCGGTGAGCCGCTCCAGGAGCTCGGCGCGCTCGTCGCGGCCCAGCGCGATCGACAGCCCGACGATCGCGACCATGCCGACGAAGGCCTGCGCGACCAGCGCCCGCGTCTGGTGCGACTGGATCGTGGCGAACGGGCCGTCACCGTGCAGCGTGAAGAGCACGGCGAGGCTGCCCAGGCTGAGGTCGTGCAGGACGACGAACGTGGTGTGCAGCCGCAGCGCCGCCCAGACCGTGACGGCGAGCAGCGGAAACGCCAGCGGCAGGCCGTGGTTGAGGGCGAAGCCGACGACGTACGCGCTGATCGAGCACACGACGAGCGCCAGGTACTCGGCGAGGCGCACCGGCGCGATCCGCGCGAAGCGGATGCCGTTGCGCCACTGGTGGCCGACCCGGAGCCCGACGGACAGGATCAGCAGGATGCTCACCGTGTTGCGGGTGAGCCAGACGGCGGCGTCCATCCAGGAGAAGTGGCCCGAGACGATCCAGACCGCGGCCGGCCCGATCGTGGCGCCGGCGAGGGCGCCGGCGCCGGTCGCGACCAGCATCCGCCAGAGGTCGGCGGAGCGGGCGAGCGGCTCGTCCCCGCCGGCGCCCCACAGCCGCGGGCTGAGCCGCGCGTGCACCCGCAGGAACACGGCGACCTGGGTCAGGTTGGCCACGAAGAACCACAGCGCGAGGACGAGCGGCGCGCCGGTCGACACGTTGGCCGCCACGGTGATGACCCCGAGCATCACCGGGTCGGCCCAGCGCAGCCGCGCCCCGCGCTGCATGGAGAACCACAGGACGGTGACCCCGGCGGCAGGCCACACCAGGCTGAGGCTCGTGCCGTCCATGATGGTGAGCCGCCCGGCGAACGTGGCCAGGAGGCAGAGCAGGGACCAGGCCGCGGTCCGCGCGAGCGAGCCCGTCATCCGGGCACCAGCACCATGTCGAGCGCGGTCCGCAGGCTCTCGCTGGTGAACGGTTTGCGCAGGTACAGCGCGCCGGTGTCGCGGACCCGGGCCACCATCGCGCCGTCCCACAGCGCGGTGAGGAACATGGCGGGCAGGTCGGCGCGGTGCGCGCGGAGCCGGTGCAGCAGCTCGATGCCGTCCATGCCGGGCAGGTCGATGTCGAGGATCGCCGCCTCGGGCGGCCCGTGCGCGGCGATCGCATCGAGGGCCTCGGCGCCGGTGCCCGCCGCCAGAACCTCGTGCCCGTCGGCGCGCAGGCGCTTGACGATCAGCTCGAGGACGTCCTGCTCGTCGTCCACGACGAGAATCCGTGCCATATCGGCCCCCTGCCTGTCCTCCTGCTGATCGACAGGCGGGGGGCCGAGATTCAGCGTTTCGTGGGAACGACGTCCTGCAGGTGGCGGCCGTTGACCGAGGCCCGGCGGCCGGCGTCGACCTCGCGCTTCCAGGTGCGGACGTAGTTGGACGCGGTCAGCCGCTCCACGTCGTTGAGCTCGAGGAGGTCCCCGACGAACGAGGTCAGGGCCATCGTGTCGCGGGGGTCGTTGTCCGGGACGTGCTCGTGCAGGGCGGCGTGCACCTGGCTGCGCAGGGAGCCCTCCCGGATCGCCCGGGTCGGCGTCAGCGTGGGCTCCTCGGCGATGTCGGCGGTGGCCGTCACCTTGGACTGGCCGCGGGGACGCCGGGGCGTCGGCGGCGGGAGGATCTCGGCGATCTCGCCGCGCCACTCACCCAGCGGCGAAGCGACGGGCTCACGCGGCTCGGGCGCGGCCGGTTCGGGCGCCTCGGCGGCCTCAGGCGCCTCGGGCAGGGTCAGCTGCTCCTCGGCGGGCTCCTCGGCGGCGACCTCCGCGAGCGCGGGGCGCTGCGCGGGCTCGTCGACGACCGAGATCACCCGGGCGTCCGACGCGAGGCGGGCCGGGGCCAGGTCGGCGGCGATGAGCGCGGTGAGGCCGTCGTAGTCGGCGCCGTCGGCGAGCCGCACGGCGATCTCGTCCAGGTCGTAGACGGCGACCGCGATGTCCGCCGTCGTCGGATCGACCGCGGCGCGGATCTTGCGGTGCAGCACCTTGGCGATCGCCTTCGTGCGCACCTCCTTGCGCTTCTCCGCGCGGGCCGCGGCCAGGGACGTGTACAGCCCGAGCCGGTCGTCGGCCTTCGCCAGGTTCTTCGCGCGCAGGGTGATCCACGGGTGCCGGATCCAGTGGCCGACCACCTCGTACGCCGGCGTCGTGGGCGGCAGGTCGCCGGTGGCCCGCAGCCGGTCGCGGCGCTGGTTCTCGGTGTGCATCAGCCACACCAGGTAGCCCAGCGCCGACATGCCCGCGAAGAAGCCGGCCAGCAGCTTGTTCTCGTGCGCCAGCCAGTTGAAGGCGACCGCGAAGCCGGCGATCGCGGCGGACAGCACCCGGGAGGCCGTCGCCCGCTCACCGAGCCGGCGCCGCACGTCGGCGTTGGCCAGGACCACGATGCCGCCCAGCTCGAGCGCGCCGACGGCCGGGACGGCCCACAGCAGCGGGATACCGAGCGCTTCGACGGCGCCGGACACCTGCCCGGCGAGAGCGACGAGCAGCACCACGAAGTAGAACAGCTGCCGCATGTATGAGGTGCGCCGGACCGTGCGCTGCAGGTCGGCGTCGAGTTCGACGATTCCGGGTCGTCCGTTGCGGTGGGGGTTGTCCGGCGTGGTCACCGGCTTCTCCTGTCATCCGTTGCCGGCAGCGGGTAGCCCCGTGCCGCGAGGAACTCGGCCAGCGCGAGGTCCACGGAGCTCTGCACCGTGGTGTTGTGGTCCTCGACGAAGCGCTGCAGGGCCTGCTCGATCTCGACCCTGACCCTGGTGTTGAGCTGCACCCGCTCGAACCGGGCGCGCTGCGGCGGCATCGCCACCGCGTTGTCAGTCAGTTCCAACCCACACTCCTGCTAGCCGTTTGCTAGCCGGGACGCTAGCAAAGGACGCGTCGATGTCGTCAATCGACGCGCCGGGCCAGCGCGGCTCCGGTGAGAACGGCCGCCGCCACGCCGCCGGCGCCGGCCACGATCAGCGTCGCCGGCGCGCCTGCGGCGTCGAGCAGCAGGCCACCGGCCACGTAGGACAGCGCCGCGGCGGCCCCGACGGCGCCGTACAGGTTGGCGAAGACCCGCCCGAGCAGCGCGTCCGGCACGAGCCGCTGCAGCAGCGTGTTGCTGCCTACGTCGATCGCGGCGATGCCGAGCCCGCGGGCGGCCTGCATCGCGAACACCACCGCGGCGGCCCAGGCGACGTGCGCGAACACTCCGGTGAGGAGATTGCCGGCGGCGCTGGCCGCGAGGCCCGCGGCGAAGAGCACGGTCATCCGCACCCGGTCGGCGAGTCTCGAGAGCAGCGCGTAGCCGGCGGTGAGGCCGAACCCGACGGCGCCGAGCAGCAGTGCCGCCACGGAGTCGCCCGCCCGCAGGTCCTCCTTGGCGAGCACGACGAGGGCGACGTCGTCGACGCCGGTGCACAGCACGACCGCGCAGAAGCCGAGCGCGACGACCCGGACCGTCCGGTGCCGGGCCAGATACCCGAGCCCGGTCCGGGCTCCCCTCCACAGCGACTCGGCCTCCATCGCCCGTGAAGGCAGGCGAGGGAGGCGGACCAGCAGCGCGGCCGAGACCACGAACGACGCGGCATCGACGGCGAGCACGCCGCGGGTGCCGAGCCACGGCAGCAGGGCGGCGGCGAGCAGCGGCCCGGCCAGCTCGGCGACGTTGGTGACCAGGCCGAGCCGGGCGTTGCCGGCGGCGAGCCCTTCGGCCGGCACCAGCGACGGCACCGCGGCCCGCGACGCCGGCTGGAAGACCTGCCCGGCGACCGCCCGGGCGGCGACGAGCGCCAGCAGCAGCCACAGCGACGGCAGGGACAGCGCGATGACGGCGACCGCCAGCGCCTGGACGAGCTCGCAGCCGATCATCAACCGGCGCCGGTCGAACCTGTCGGCGAGCGCCCCCGCGAACGGCGCGACGAGCGACGGCACGAAGTCCCCGGCGAGCAGCAGCGCGGCAACCGCGAGACCCTGACCGGTCGCGGTGGCGACGTGCAGCATCAACGCCACCATGCTGAGGGTGTCGCCGGCGTACGAGATGCCGCGCGCCCCGAGAAGGATGCCGAGACCCTTCGGGGTTGTCTCGGGGTCGCTCCCTGATGCGTGCCTTATCCGCTCAGCCATAACGTCATCGCATGACCGAGTGGCTCGACCCGCTGTACAGCCTGCCCGCCGCCCTGGTGGGGCTGGCGCTGGGGCTCGTCATGCTGCTCGACTCCATTCCGCTGCTCGGCATCCTCGTCCCGGCCGACGTCGCCATCCTCACCACGGCCGGCACGGCCGACCCCCTCAGCAGCCTCGGCTGGATCATCGCAGGCTGCCTCGCCGGCTGGTCACTGAGTTTCCTGGCCGGCTGGGCGTTCGGCCAGCGGCTGCGCGAGGGCCGGTTCGGCCGCTGGGTCGGCGAGGCGCGCTGGGCGAAGGCCGACCACGTGGTGCGCACCGGCGGCAGCCGCATCCTGGTGACCGCGCCGTTCCTGCCGTTCCTCAACACGCTGGTGCCGCTCGCGGCCGGCGGGCTGCGGATGCCGTACCTGCGGTTCCTGCGCTCCGCCGCGCTCGGCTCCGCGCTCTGGGGCGGGCTCTACGTCGGGCTGGGCGTGCTCGCGACCCGACTGTCGGGGCTCCTCCCTACGGGTGACCTGACCACGGTCGCGACCATCGGCTTCGGCCTCACGTTCGGCTGGGTGGCGCTCTTCACGACCCGCCGTATCGCTACAGTCGGTAGTTGATCGGACGCGTTCTCGGTCCTGTGGATCCGGGTGACAGTCGGTAATCTGACGGCTGACCTGCCCCCGGAAGGACTCCGTTGCGCAAGCGCATCATCGCCTCGCTCCTCGCGACGCTCGTCGTCCTCGGCGCCTGGGCGGTGCCGGCCGGCGCGGCGCCGGGCGATCCGACGGCCGCCCCCGACGAGGGCAGCGCCAACATGACCCTCGGTGAGCTCCTGGACAAGGCCAACGGCGAGTTCCTGGACGCCCAGGGCATCCTGGAGGTCTCCAAGCAGCGCCAGGCGGAGCTCACCACGAAGGTCGCCGCCATGCAGCGCGACCTGGACGTGATCCTCGCCGAGGTCAACGTCATCGCCGGCGGCGCCTACCGCACGGGCGGCATCCGCACCACCGCGGCGCTGATCCAGAGCGACTCGACCGAGTCCTTCATCGAGCGCACGATGATGATCAACACCATCGCCCGGTACAACGACCGGCAGATCGGGCAGCTGACGAAGCTGCAGAAGGAGCTCGGCGAGGCGAAGAAGGCCGTCGACGCGGAGGTCGCGCAGCAGCAGGCGCAGGCCGACATCATGGCCAAGAAGAAGAAGGACGCCGAGGCGGCGCTGGTGAAGATGGGCGGCCGGGCCAACGGCTACGTCAACGTCAACTCACCCCTGGCGACCCCGGCCCCGCGCAACGCCAACGGCTCGTGGCCGAAAGAGAACTGCATCATCGACGACCCGACCACGACCGGCTGCATCACTCCCCGCATGATCCACGCGGTGAAGGAGGCCCAGAAGGCCGGCTTCACGCGCTACTACTCGTGCTTCCGGCCCTCCGGACCGTATGAGCATCCGAAGGGCCGGGCCTGCGACTTCGCCGCCCAGGCCGGCGGCTTCGGCGGGGTGGCCAGCGGCGGCGACAAGACCTACGGCACCAACCTCGCCGCCTACTTCGTCAAGAACGCGAGCGCCCTCGGCGTGCTCTACGTGATCTGGTTCCGCCAGGTGTGGACGCCGGCCGCCGGCTGGCACTCGTACAGCGGCGGCAACGGCGACCCGTCCAGCGACCACACCAACCACGTGCACCTGTCCATGATCTGACCGCCTACAGCGGCAGCCGCCAGCCGAAGGGGTCCTCCTCGGTGCCGCGCTGGATGCCGACGAGTGTGTCGCGGATCTTCGCGGTGAAGGGGCCCTCGACCGCGCCGGCGATGGTGAACTCGCCGCCGGCGGTGCGGGCCGTGCCGATCGAGCTGATCACGACACCGGTGCCGCTGGCGAAGGTCTCCTTCAGCCGGCCGGAGCGGGCGTCGTCGCGCCACTCGTCGAGGCTGTACGGGCGCTCGGTGACCGTGTACCCCAGGTGGGCGGCGAGGCGCAGCACCGAGTCGCGGGTGACACCCGGCAGGATCGAGCCGTTGAGCGGCGGGGTCACCAGCTCGCCGTCGTAGACGAAGAACAGGTTGTTACTGCCCGCCTCCTCGATGTACCGGCGCTCGACCGAGTCCAGGAACACCACCTGGTCGCAGCCGGCCTCCTGGGCCTGCGCCTGCGCGCGGAGGCTGGCGGCGTAGTTGGCGGCGGTCTTCACCGCGCCGGTGCCGCCGGGCGCGGCCCGCGAGTACTCCTCGGACACCCACATCGTGACGGGCTTCGCACCACCGGCGAAGTAGGCGCCGGCCGGCGAGGCGATGACGGCGTACAGGTACTCCGACGAGGGCCGGACCCCGAGGAACGGGTCGGTCGCGATCATGAACGGGCGCAGGTAGAGGCTCTGCCCCTCGCGCGTCGGCACCCAGTCGCGGTCCGCCTCGACGAGCACCCGCAGCGACCGCAGGAAAAGCTCCTCGGGCAGCTGCGGCATCGCCAGGCGCTCGGCGGTCACGTTGAGCCGGCGGGCGTTGGCGTCCGGGCGGAAGAACGCCACACCGCCACCCGGCTGGGCGTAGACCTTGAGACCCTCGAAGATCTCCTGCCCGTAGTGCAGGGCGGCGGTCGCCGGCGAGAGCGCCAGCGGGCCGAACGGCTCCAGCTTGGCGTCATACCAACCCTTCGTGTCGGCATACCGCACGGTGACCATGTGATCGGTGAAGACGCGACCGAAACCGGGGTCGCTCATCAGGGCGGCGCGCTCCGCGGCGGGGCGGCGGGTCGCGGCAACGGTGGCGAATTCGAGCATCCCGCGACTGTATTCGCTCACTGAACGACCCCTAAGGTCCTTCCCGGCAACTGGGCGGTAGCTTTCGGCAGGCAGCGGCGCTCAGAAGAGGTCCTTCGGGGGCTGGGGCGACTGGGTGGCGACGTCGTCGGTCACCACGCGGGCGCCGGCGACCAGGCGGTCCAGGTCACCGCCGTGCACGAGCCGCGCCGGGAACGCGTCCCCGGCGCCCGCCCGGGCGAAGCCGGCGACCGGCAGCGGCGCCGCCGACGCGGCCACGACGACGTTGCCGAACCGGCGGCCGCGCAGCACGGCTGGCTCGGCGAGCAGGCACACGTCGGCGAACAGCCGCCGCAGCGTCGCCACCTGGCCCCGCGCGAACGCCAGGCCGGTGCCGTCGGCGAGGTTCGCGGCGTACACGCCGCCGGGGCGCAGCAGCCCGGCCGCCGCGGTGACGAACTCCAGCGACGCGAGGTGGGCCGGCACCCGGGCGCCCCGGTAGACGTCGGTGATGATGAGGTCGAAGCGGCCGCCGGATGTCGTCGCCGACATGGACTCGACGGCGGCCCTGGCGTCCATCGCCCGCACCCGGATGTCGGCGCCGCGTGGCAGAGGGAGCTCCCGCCGCACCAGGTCGATCAGCGCCGCGTCGAGCTCGACGACCCGCTGCGAGGAGCCGGGCCTGGTCGCGGCGACGTAGCGGGCCATCGTCAGCGCGCCGCCGCCGAGGTGCAGCACCGACAGCGGGGCCCGCGCGGGTGCGATCCCGTCGACGATCGAGGCGAGGCGGCGCATGTACTCGAAGTCCAGCCGGCTCGGGTCGTCGAGGTCGACGGCCGACTGCGGATAGCCGTCGACCAGCAGCGTCCACCTGCCCGGCCGCCCGTCGTCGGGGAGCAGTTCGGCGACACCTCCGTCGATCTCGCTGACGATGCCGGACCCACGCTTCTGACGACCCATGGATCACACCGTAGTGACCGTTCACGAGAAGAATTTTTGTCACCGGGTGTTGTTCAATGTCGCCTTTGGGACGAACATCTTCCCGTTGGTGCCCGAATGACACTCCTCACGCGGAGGCGCGATGCAAGTACCCGCCGCATTCGAATACGCGAAAGCGACGACGGTGAGCCAGACCCTCGAACTGCTGTCCCAGTGGGGCGAGGACGCCCGGGTCATCGCCGGCGGTCACAGCTTGATCCCGATGATGAAGCTCCGCCTGTCCAGGCCGACCGCGTTGATCGACATCAACGACGTCAGCGAGCTGTCCTACATCCGGGTCGAGGGCGGCGAGCTGCGGATCGGTGCGCTGACCAGGCACGCCGAGCTGCTCGACTCCGCGCTCGTCGAGGAGCACTACCGCATCTTCCGCGACGCTGAGCGGGTGATCGCCGACCCGATCGTGCGCAACCGCGGCACCGTCGGCGGGTCGCTGTGCCAGGCGGACCCGGCCGAGGACCTCTCCGCCGCGTTCGCCGCCGTCGACGCGTCGGTCGTCATCCACGGTCCGCGGGGGTCGCGCACCGTGAAGCTGACCGAGTTCCACGTCGGGCCCTACGAGACGGTCGTCGAGGCCGGCGAGCTGCTCACCGAGGTGCGCGTGCCGATCCGCCCGGGCGGCGGCTCCGCGTACACGAAGGTCGAGCGCCGTGTCGGTGACTGGGCGGTCGCCGCGGCCGGTGCCGCGATCTGGACCGACGCCGCGGGCACCGTCAGCAGCGTCGGCATCGGCCTGGCCGCCGTGGGCGCCGAGCACTTCCGGGCGGCGGAGGCCGAGGCGTACCTCGTCGGCAAGCCCGCCACGGAGGAGAGCTTCGCCGAGGCGGGGCGCATCGCCGCCGAGCACAGCAACCCGGTCGCCGACCAGCGCGGACCGGTCGACTACAAGCGCCACCTCGCCGGGGAGCTGACCGTGCGCGCACTGCGCGCCGCCGCCGCCCGCGCGCGTGGGCAGGAGGCCTGACCATGCAGATCACCGTGACGGTGAACGGCGAAAGCCACACCCGCGACGTGGAGCCCCGGCTGCTGCTGGTGCACTTCCTGCGCAACGAGCTCGGCCTCACCGGGACGCACTGGGGCTGCGACACGTCCAACTGTGGCGTGTGCACCGTGACCCTGGACGGCGTACCGGTCAAGTCCTGCACCGTCCTGGCGGTGATGGCCGACGGCAAGCAGGTCGGCACCGTCGAAGGGCTCGAGCGTGCGGACGGTCTGGACCCGGTCCAGCAGGGCTTCGTGCAATGCCACGGCCTGCAGTGCGGCTTCTGCACCCCCGGCATGATGCTCACCGCCCGCTGCCTGCTGGACAAGAACCCCGACCCGTCGGAGCAGGAGATCCGTGAGGCGATCTCCGGCCAGCTCTGCCGGTGCACGGGCTACGAGAACATCGTCCGCTCGGTCCGCTGGGCGGCGGAGCACGAGGCGGCCGCGAAGGCTTCGGAGAAGGCGGAGGCGGCGTCATGACGGTGACCGAGAACCCCACCCCCATGGGCTTCGGCCGCATGCACCGCAAGGAAGACGCGCGGTTCGTGCGCGGCAAGGGCAACTACGTCGACGACGTCAACCTGCCCGGCATGCTGCACGGCTCGTTCCTGCGCAGCCCGTACGCCCACGCGAAGATCGTCTCGATCGACACGAGCGCGGCGGAGGCGCTGCCCGGCGTCAAGGCCGTCATCACGGGTGCGGTCCTGGAGACGCTGAAGCTGGCGTGGATGCCGACCCTGTCCTACGACACGCAGGCCGTGCTCGCGACCGACAAGGTCCGCTTCCAGAACCAGGAGGTCGCGTTCGTCGTCGCGGAGAACCACTACATCGCGCGCGACGCCCTGGAGCTCATCGAGGTCGAGTACGAGCCGCTGCCGGTCGTGGCGGACGCGAAGCAGGCCCTCGCCCCGGGCGCCCCGGTCATCCGGGACGACAAGGAGGGCAAGACCGACAACCACATCTTCGACTGGTCCGCCGGTGACGCGGAGAAGACCGACGCCGTCTTCGCCTCGTCGGAGGTCGTGGTCGGCGAGGACATCCTGTACCCGCGGGTGCACCCGTCCCCGCTGGAGACGTGCGGCGCGGTCGCCGACTTCGACAAGGTCAGCGGCAAGCTGACGATCTACTCGACCACCCAGGCGCCGCACGCGCACCGGACCGTCTACGCGCTCGTCGCGGGCCTGCCGGAGCACAAGATCCGGGTCATCTCCCCCGACATCGGCGGCGGCTTCGGCGGCAAGGTCGGCATCTACCCCGGCTACGTCCTGGCGATCGTCGGCTCCATCGTCACCGGCAAGCCGGTGAAGTGGATGGAGGACCGCAACGAGCACCTCACGGCCACCGCGTTCGCCCGCGACTACCACATGCGCGGCGAGATCGCGGCGACGAAGGACGGCAAGATCCGCGCCCTGCGGGTCAAGGTCCTCGCCGACCACGGCGCCTTCAACGGCACCGCGCAGCCGACCAAGTTCCCGGCCGGCTTCTTCCACATCTTCACCGGGTCCTACGACCTGGAGGCGGCGTCCTGCGACGTCACCGGCGTCTACACCAACAAGGCCCCCGGCGGCGTCGCGTACGCCTGCTCCTTCCGGATCACCGAGGCCGCGTACCTCGTCGAGCGCATGATCGACGTGCTGGCGTTCGAGCTGAAGATGGACCCGGCCGAGCTGCGGCTGAAGAACCTGCTCAAGCCGGAGCAGTTCCCGTACACCACGCCCACCGGCTGGGAGTACGACTCCGGCGACTACCCGCGCGCGCTCCGGCTCGCCATGGACATGGTCGAGTACGACAAGCTCCGCGCGGAGCAGGCCGACAAGCTCAGCCGCGGCGAGTACATGGGCATCGGCATCAGCTTCTTCACCGAGGGCGTCGGGGCCGGCCCCCGCAAGCACATGGACATCCTCGGCCTGGGCATGGCCGACGGCGCCGAGCTTCGGGTCCACCCGACCGGCAAGGCGGTGCTGCGGCTGTCGGTGCAGACGCAGGGCCAGGGGCACGAGACGACCTTCGCGCAGATCGTCGCGGAGGAGCTCGGCATCTCCCCCGACGACATCGACGTCGTGCACGGCGACACCGACCAGACCCCGTTCGGCCTCGGCACCTACGGCTCGCGCTCCACGCCGGTGTCCGGCGCGGCGACCGCGATCGTGGCCCGCAAGGTCCGCGACCGGGCCAGGATCGTGGCGTCGGCGATGCTCGAGGTGTCCCCGGACGACCTGGAGTGGGAGAAGGGGAAGTTCTTCGTCAAGGGCGACCCCGACCAGGCCAAGACGATCCAGGAGATCGCGATGGCCGCGCACTCCAGCCTGGAGCTGCCCGAGGGCGTCGAGGGCCACCTGGACGCGACGACAGTCTACAACCCGCCGAACCTGACCTACCCGTTCGGCGCGTACATCTGCGTCGTCGACGTGGACCCGGCCACCGGCCAGGTCAAGGTCCGCCGGTTCATCGCGGTCGACGACTGCGGCGTGCGGATCAACCCGATGATCGTCGAGGGCCAGGTGCACGGCGGCCTCGCCGACGGCATCGGCATGGCGCTCATGCAGCTCATGGCGTTCGACGAGGACGGCAACCACCTCGGCGCGTCGCTCATGGACTACCTGCTGCCGACCTCGCTGGAGTGCCCGTCGTGGGAGCTCGGCGAGACGGTCACGCCGTCGCCGCACCACCCGATCGGCGCCAAGGGCGTCGGCGAGTCCGCGACGGTCGGCTCCCCGGCCGCCGTGGTCAACGCGGTCCTCGACGCGCTGAAGCCGCTCGGGGTCCGGCACGCCGACATGCCCCTCACCCCGTCCAACGTGTGGCGCGCCGCGCAGGGCCGCCCGATCCGAACGGACCTCGCCATCTCATGAGCGGACCGAAGCGAAGCGGAGGGCTGCTCATCATGGACGCAGCCCTCAGTCAGGCCGGCGCCGGAGCGAAGCGGAGGTGACGGCATGACGGACCTCCTTCATCGCGCCGACCGGTTGCGCGCCGACCGCACCCCGTTCGTCCTCGCGACGGTCGTGCGGGCCGAGCGGCCGACCAGTGCCAAGGCGGGAGACCGCGCCCTCGTGCTGCCGGACGGCACGATGGAGGGGTTCGTCGGTGGTACCTGCGCCGAGTCGACCGTCCGTCTCCAGGGGCTCCGGCTGCTGGAGACGGGCGAGTCGACGCTGCTGCGGATCACGCCTTCGCCGGACGGTGCCGACGACGAGCGCGAGGGTCTGCTCACCGTCTCCAACCCCTGCCTGTCGGGGGGCACGCTCGAGATCTTCCTGGAGACGATGATCCCGGCGCCGCTGGTGTACGTGCAGGGCGAGGGGCCCGTCGCCCGCGCGATGGTCGACGTGGCGCGGGCGGTCGGCTGGGAGGCGGTCAGCGGCCCCGCTTCGTCGTTGCCGCTGGACGCGTCCGCGGTCGTCGTGGCCTCGCACGGACGGGACGAGATCGAGGTGCTCACCGCGGCGGTCCAGGCCGGCGTGCCGTACGTCGCGCTCGTCGCCAGCCGGAAGCGGGCTCTTGCGGTCCTCGGCGAACTGCCGCTGACCGACCTGGAGAAGGCCCGCATCCATGCGCCGGCGGGCCTGGACATCGGCGCCCGGACCGCGCCGGAGATCGCGCTGTCGATCCTCGCCGAGGTCATCTCCCGCCGGCCGCGGCAGACGGCCCCGCCGCCCGGGCGGATCGAGCTGCCGCTGCTACAGCCGGTCGCGAAGCTCGCGCCCGGTTCGAAGCTCGCGCCCGCTTCGAAGGTGGCGGTCGCGAAGGACGTCGTGTGCGCGATGGACGTCGCGATCTCGCCGGACGCGCTGCAGTACGAGCACGAGGGCACCATGTACTACTTCTGCGGCTCCGGCTGCCGGCGGGCCTTCATCGACAACCCGGCCCGGTACCTGTGACGGCGTCGGTCGAGGAGCTGGTCGACGGCCTGTCCCAGCAGGGCTACCTCGCCGACCAGGGGCTCGCCACGGCGCTGTTCCTGTCGGTGCGGCTCGGCCAGCCGATCCTGCTCGAAGGGGAGCCCGGGGTCGGCAAGACCGCCGCCGCGGGCGCCCTCGCGGCGTTCCTGCGGACGCCGCTGATCCGGCTGCAGTGCTACGAGGGGCTCAGCGCCGCCGAGGCCCTGTACGAGTGGAACTACCCGCGCCAGCTGCTGGGGATCCGGCTCGCCGAGGCGCGCGGCGAGGTGCCCCGCGAGGCGGACCTGTTCGCCCCGGAGTACCTGCTGCGCCGGCCGCTGCTCGCCGCGATCGAGCACCCCGGGCCGCGCCCCGCGGTGCTGCTCATCGACGAGGTCGACCGGGCCGACGACGAGTTCGAGGCGTTCCTGTTCGAGCTCCTGGCGGAGGGGTCGGTGACCATCCCCGAGCTGGGGACGCGGACCGCCGTGGTGCCGCCGGTCGTCGTGCTGACCAGCAACCGGACCCGTGACCTGCACGACGCGCTGCTGCGGCGCTGCCTGTACCACTGGATCGGCTACCCCGACGCGCACCGGGTCGCGGCGATCATCCGGCAGCGGGTGCCGGGCGCCGACGAGCTCCTCGCCGCCCAGGTCGCCGGGGCGGTGTCGCGGCTGCGCGGGCTGGACCTCGCCAAGCCGCCCGGTGTCGCCGAGGCGATCAGCTGGGCCAACGCGCTGCGCCTGCTGGGCCTGCCCCTGGACGAGAAGTCCGCCGACGCGACCCTCGGCGCCGTGCTGAAGTACCGCGAGGACGAGGAGCTGGCCCGCCGGACGGGCCTGGCGGACCTTGCCTCGTGACCGGGGTGACCTGGCGGGGCTCGTCGCGGCGTTCGGCGCGGCGCTGCACGACGCGGGCCTGCCCGTCGGGCCGGACCGCGGCGAGCGCTTCGCCCGCGCCGTCACGCTGCTCGCCCCCACCACCACCGCGGAGCTGCACCGCTGCGCGCGGGCGACGCTGACCTGCCACCCCGAGCAGTTCGAGATCCTCGACCGGGTCTTCGACGCGATCTTCCGCGGCTACGCCGACGACCCGGCCGACTTCCGCGGCGACCCCAACGCCACCGGCACGGCCACGACCACCAGGTCCGGCGGCTTCTCGAGCGCGGGCCCGCCGGCCGAGTCGCCGTCCCCCTCGCAGGCGCCCGCCCGGGAGGTCGAGGTCCCGGTCACGACCGTGGGCAGCGCGGCGGAGCGGCTCGCCTCCCGGGACTTCGCCACGCTCACGCCCGAAGAGCTCGCGACGCTGCAGGACCTGATGCGGCGGCTCGCCGTCGCCACCCCGCCGCGGCGGACCCGCCGCATGCGCTCACGGACCTTCGGGGACGCCGTCGACCTGCGGGCCACCCTCCGGCGGGCCAGGCGCACGGGCGGGCACCCGGTGCGGCTGATGCGCCGGGAACCCCGGCTGCGGCCGCGGCGGCTCGTCGCGCTGTGCGACATCTCCGGATCCATGGAGCCCTACGCCAGGGCGATGCTGCAGCTGCTGTACTGCGCGGCCGGCACCTCGCGCGCCGAGGTGTTCACGTTCGCCACCCGGCTGACCCGTCTCACGAAGGTGCTCGCCCGCACCCGCCCGGCCGTCGCGCTCGCCCGCGCCGGGCAGGCCGCCCCCGACTGGTCCGGCGGCACCCGCATCGGGGCCGCGCTGAAGGCCTTCAACGACGGCTACGGCCGCCGCGGGATGGCCCGCGGCGCGATCGTCCTCATCGTCTCCGACGGCTGGGAGACCGGCGACCCGGCGCAGGTCGGCGTCGAGATGGCCCGGCTGTCCCGCCTCGCCCACCGGATCGTGTGGGTCAACCCCCGCACCCAGAGCCCCCGCTACCAGCCCCTCGTCGGTGGCATGGCCGCCGCGTGGCCCTACTGCGACGCGGTGGTCAGCGCCCACTCCCTCACCGCTCTCGACCCCCTCCTGGCCGCGCTCGAAGGCCATTCTCGAAGGACGTGACCGTCATGCTGCTCACCAATGAGTTCGTCGTCCACCGCCCCCTCGACGAGACCTGGTCGGTGCTCACCGACCTGGAGCGGATCGCGCCCTGCATGCCCGGCGCCCAGCTGACGTCGGTGCAGGGGGACGAGTACCACGGCAAGGTCAAGGTGAAGGTCGGCCCGATGACCGCCCAGTTCTCGGGCGTTGCCACCTTCAAGGAGCTCGACGCCTCGGCGCACCGGGCGGTGATCGACGCCCGCGGCCGCGACGCGTCGGGCAAAGGTCGCGCGTCGGCGCTGGTCACGGCCGTACTGGCGGCGGAGGGCGACGCGACGAAGGTGACCGTCGAGACGGACCTGACGATCGCCGGGCCGCTCGCGCAGATGGGCCGCAGCACGATCGGCGACATCAGCACCCGGCTGCTCGGTCAGTTCGTCACCAACCTGGAGGCGCAGCTGGCCGAGACGGCGGCGCCCTCGGCCGAGACGGCGGCGCCCTCGGCCGAGACGGCGGCGCCCTCGGCCGAGACGGCGGCGCCCTCGGCCGAGACGGCGGCGCCCTCGCCCGAGCAGGTGGAGGAGGTCGAGGCGATCCTGCCGACCGCGCCCGTCCCCGACGCGAACGGCGTGACGACCGCGCCCGCTCAGCAGGCCGTCCGCGTCATCGAAGGCCCTGATGCGGCGCCCGTCGATCTGCTGGAGACCGCCGGGACCACCAACATCGTGAAGATCGCGGTTCCGGTCGTCATCCTGATCGCGGCGGTCGTCGCGCTGGTCGTCTGGCTGGTCTGAACGGCTCCGGAACAGGGCGAGGGGCACCGGCCGGGTTGCGGCCGGTGCCCCTCCTTTCCTCACCCCATCCGATGCGGCCGCCCAATCAACCGCAGGTGAAGACCGCCGGGGCCGCGTTCGGACCCCACGCCACCTTGCCGACGAGCAGGATCGTCGTCGACTCGCCCGGCTTCAGCCGGCTCTGCCACGGCTTGACCTTCACCGAGGCGCCGGTCTGCGTCGCGGTGCCGTTGACCGCGAGGTCGACCTTCTGCGTGCCGGTGTAGGCGAAGCCCAGCGCCCAGTTGTTCAGCGTCTGGCGGGACGTGTTGCGGACCGTCACGGAGGCGATGTAGACGCCACCGAGGTCCAGGACCCTGGTGTAGCTGACGGTGCACGGCGACGCGGCGACCGCGCCACCCTCACCCTGGTCCGCGAGGAACGACGACACCCACGACAGGGTCGAGTTCCAGTTGATGGTGATCTCGTTGGTCGACCACGACTCGATGTCGTCGACGTAGCAGAACTGCGGCTTGCAGCCCGCCAGGATCTTCGACGCGACCGGGTCCTGGATCGAGGAGTTCGGCCCGCCCGACAGCGATCCGGCCGGCGGGTTGGGCAGCGCCGGGTTGAGCTGGTGGGCGTACATCCGCGAGTGCTGGTTGTGCGAGTTGCGCTCACCGTAGCCGGTCACGTAGGACTGGTTGAGCGCGTTGCGGCCGAGGATGTAGTCCATGCCCGTCACGACGCCGTCGCGGAAGGCGGTGTCGCCGCTGATGTCGTATGCCGTGGCGATGACGACCAGGTTGTTCATGATGAGGCCGTTGGAGCCCCAGTCGAACTTCCCGTTGGACGGGTTGTAGGCGATGTTGTACGCGTTGCCCCGCAACGTCTGCAGGTAACCGCGGGCACCGTCCACAACGGACTGCCGCACCCGCGCCCGGTCGGGCAGCGCGTTGGGCACGGTCGCGAGGTCGAGCCGGCCGGCCGTCGCGGTGAACTTCCAGTCGAAGCCCTCCGGGCGGAACACGTCGGCGGTGTGCCACGGCGACGCCACGACCGCGTCCTGGTACACCTTCTCGCCGGTGCTGATGAACAGCTCCGCCGCGGCCCAGTAGAACTCGTCGGTCACGTTGTCGTCGTCGTACGCGCCGCCGCCGGTGCCGTCGGTGACGAGGGCGTAGCGGGCCGGGTTGGCGACCGCCGCCGCGTACGCCGTCTTCGCCGCGGCGAGCAGCTTCGCGGCGAACGCCTTGTCGTAGGGCTGGAAGAGCCGGGCGCCTTGGGCGGCGGTCGCGGCGAGGTTCAGCGTCGCGGCCGTCGACGGGGCGTGCAGCTCCCGCGGCTGCGGGTCGGCGGCAGGGTCGAGCGGCAGGCCCGTCCAGGCGGCGTCGTGCACCTTGTGGTGCACCATGCCGGCGAGGGGCTTGCCCGCCGGGACCTGCATCCGCAGCATGAACTCGAGCTCCCAGCGCGCCTCGTCGAGGACGTCGGGCACCTGGTTGCCGTGCTCCGGGATGCGCAGCGAGCCGTCGCCGAGCCTGTCCGCGCGGGCGCCGGCGGCGACCTTGGTCCGCTCGAAGGTGCTCAGCAGCTGGTACACGGAGATGCCGCCGTTGACGACGTACTTGCCGTGGTCGCCGGCGTCGTACCAGCCACCGCGCACGTCGAGACGGTAGTCGCACACGCCCGGCTGGCACGGGACGTCCGTGTCGCCCTGGTTGGGCGCGACGCCGAGGTGGCCGGCCGCGCGGGCGTAGCCGGGGGCGATGCTGCCGAGGATCTCGATGCCGCTGCGCTGGGTGTAGTACCAGGACAGCGAGTCGGTGCGCAGCTTCTCGTAGGCGGCGTTGACCCCGATGTCGAACGGCACGCTGGTCTCGCCGTCGGCGGTCAGCGTGTATCCGGCGCCCTTCACGCGGAACGCGCTGAAGTCGGCCGTCTGGACGTTCTGGCCGGACGTGGCGTCGACCCCGGCCGGCGTGGTCGTGCCGGTGGCGACGACCGTGCCGGCGGCGTTGCGCAGCTGCCACGGCAGGCCGGCGGTCGCCTCGGTGACGACCGTGGCGGCCTTCGGGCCGTCGGCGAGGTAGCCGACCTGGTTGACCCGCACGCGGGGGCCGGTGTCCGGGACGTACACGGGCGGCGGAGCACCTCCCTGCAGCGAGATGTCGTCGAGGCACAGCGTCCAGGCGGTCGCGCTGCCGCCGACCTGGAACGCGACCTGGCCCGCGTCGGTGTCGGCCGCCGCGGTGAACGTGTAGCTGTAGGTCTGCGGCGACGCGGTGAGGGCCGGTGCCGCGGAGAGCTCCTGGGTGTACGGCGGCGCCGCGAGCTGGACGTTGGCCCGGATCGTCACCGGCATGGTGGCGCTGGCCTTGAAGGCGAGCCGGTACGACTCGCCGGCCTGCAGCTTGACGGCGTTCTGCCCGATGATGGCGTCCCACGGGTTGGTGGTCCCGGCGGGGATGGCCGCGCACAGCTGCCCGTTCACGACGGAGGCCGGCGCGTTGCCGGTCCACCACCACGGGTCGGTGCCGCTGTCGAAGGTGCCGTTGACGAGCTGTTCTGCCGGATCGGCGAATGCGGCGGACGCGGTCATCGGCACGACCAGGACCGCCGCGACTAAGGCGAGCGAGAGTTTGCGCTTCACACAGACACCCCTTGTGGCGGAAGGGAATTGGGAGCGCTCCCACTGTGGCTTACGGCACACAGGGTGTCAATACTCAGGTTGCCGAGCGCTTCAGCGCTTCATGGTGGGGAACACGTACCAGACCACGATGAACGACACCCCGAGCGCGGCGGCCACGGCGATCGCCCACGACATCGCGACGACGACCTCGAACACCAGGAACACGGCGCCGACCACGGAGAGCCACAGGAACGCGAGCCCGACCTGCGCGAGCCTGTCGCTCGCGTCGACGAGCTCCCTCTTGCGCCCCCGGCGGAACAGGATCCGGTGATGGCTGACGGGGGCGATCAGGCACAGCGTCGCCAGGGCGGTGAGCACCAGCGTCACGATGTACGTTCCACGCTGGACGGCCGTGATCTCCGCGAACCGCTGGTTGAACGGGATCGTCAGCAGGAATGCGAACAGGATCTGCACGCCGGTCTGCGCGACGCGCAGTTCCTGCAGCAATTCGTTCCAATTCCGGTCGGAACGCTCAATTGGACTCTCGTCGCGATCGGCCATGCGGGTCCTTTTACCCAACGGGTCGCCAGAACGAAACTGGCGATCAGGTCAAACCCGGCGCGTCGGGGCTGCGACCGATCGCATGCTGGGCTTATCGTCGCGAGCGTGAGCGCACCCTTCGATGAGCTGACGTCCGGTCGACGCGCGTGGATCGCCCGGGCCGGCCTGGCCGAGCTCGCCTCCGCCGTCGGGCGCCCCGGCCGCGTGGCGGTCTCCGTGCGGCCCGACCTGCTGGCACGGGTCGACCAGCACGCCGCCGCGATCCGCGAATCCCTCGGCGGCACGCTGCTCGACCCGGTGGCCCTCGCCGGTTACGCGGCGGCGATCCGCGACGCCGCCCGGGACGCGGGCGAGACCCTCGATGACTGGTCCCGCCCGACCTGGGCGATGCTCCGCCTGCTGGCGGTCTGCTCGCTGATCCCGTCTTAGGCGCTTACTTCAGGAAGCGCTTGTCGGCGTGCAGCGGGTCCGTCAGCCGGATGGTGATGAACTCGTTGTTGTCGGGCTGGCCCGGCGTGCGCCCGTTGGAGAACGGGAAGTTGTTGTCGTTGACCACGCCGAGGGTCCGGTCGTCGAGGATGACGACGTCCTCGATGGTCTGGAACGGGAACGTGAAGGTGCCCGTGCCTCCACCGAGGTGGCGCGGGTCGGCGAGGTTCATCAGGTCCGCGACCAGGGTCTTGTCGAGCTTCCCGTCGCGGTTGCGGTCGCGCTTGTCGGCGAGGTAGATCCGCTTGAACTTCGCGGTCGCGCCCTGGCCGTTGTCGCGTTCGATGACCAGGAAGCGGTCGTCGTCGACGGCGATCGCGTCGCCGATCGCGTTGGCCGGGTCCTCCAGCTGGTAGATCCAGCGCTTGCCCGTGTACTTCGCCGAGGCGACGTCGAACTCGTTGAGCCGCAGGCTGCCGGCCTCGTCGCCGGCGACGGTGCCCTCCAGCAGCGCGTACAGCTTCCGGCCGTCGGGCGACTGGGCGAGCCCCTCGAAACCCTTGCTGCTGTTCAGGTTCGGGTTGCCGGCCGGGTTCTCCGGCGCGCGGACCCCGTCGAGCGGGATCGGCGCCTGCAGCAGCCGCCCGGCGCGGTCGAAGTGCAGCAGGTACGGGCCGAACTCGTCGCCGATCCAGTAGGTGCCGTCCTTCGCCCGCTGGATCGACTCGACGTCGAAGTCCGAGCCGGTGAGCACCCGGTCGGGGCGGGTCAGCGCGAACGGCACGAGCCCGTTCGGGTCGGTGAGGTTGATGCCGCCGACCACGTCCACCGTGTGGTTGCCGTAGTCCGGGGCCACCCGATGGATGCGCAGCACGAAGTCGGCGCTGTTGGCCTTGTTGCCGTAGCCGTTGTCCGAGAGCACCTCGAACGTGCCGTCCCCATTCCGGACGATGCCGCTGAAGCCCTGGACCGGCTGGTCGGCGAACGGCGGCGTGATCCCGTTGGACGGCGTGCCGCCCAGCAGCGAGCCCGACGGGTCGCTGGCGGAGACGAACGTGGCGGCCGGCAGCGCGGCGAAACCGGTCAGGGTGGCGCGGCCGTAGGTGTCGTGCGCTTCAGCGCTCGGCGCGGCGAGGGCCAGCGTCAGCACGCCGATGCCCAGGCCGGCACCGGCACGTCGGAGATTCCTCATGGGCCGCGACGCTAAGCGGCCTGGGTGAACCACCCACGTGTTTCCGGTGATCGCTCTACGTTTTCTTGGTGATCGCTTCCTGGAGCGTACGCAGCCGGGCGACGACGGCGGGCGCGTCGGTGATGCTGCCGCCGCCCTGGTAGTACACGAACGACACGCGCACGACGAGCTCGCCGCTGGCGGCCTCCACGTACGCCTCGCCGCCATCGGCGAACGAGAACGTCGTCGCGTCGATCTCCTTTGCGTCCTGCACCGCGTTCCTGTCGTAGGCCACCTGCTGCGCGGCGCCTGACGAAGGCCGGACCAGCGTCAGGAACAGGTAGAAGTCGCCGGAGGCGCCGTCGACCGCGCACGCCTTGAGCGAGTCGGTGTCGCGGCGCTCCTTGGTGCCCGGCGCCTCGCCGAGCGCCGCCTTGAGCTGGTCGTCGGTGGCGATGCCGCACATATCGGCGGTCTCGTAGACGGCGCCGTTGCGCTTCGCGTCCTGCGGCTTGCCCTGCCCTGCCGGGTCGTCGCCGCAGCCGGCGAGCGCCAGCACGACGCCCGCCGACAGCACGGCTTTACGAATGGTCACGCAGTGTTTCTACACGGTCCTTGCCCTGGCCTCCAGGCGCGGTTTCAGACGCGGCTCCAGGACCCGGCCTTTGGGCGCGGCCTCAGACGCGGCCGAAGTCCTGGGTCCAGTACGGGGTCCCGTCGGCCTTGTACGCGAGGCCGACACCGACCGCGACGCTGCTGCAGTTGAGGATGTTGGCCCGGTGGCCTTCGCTGTTGATCCAGCCGGTGACGACGTCCTGCGGCGTCCGGTAGCCCCAGGCGATGTTCTCCGCCGACGCCCCGGTGGTGTACCCGGCGGCGACCTCACGCTGCACGAACGTGCTGCCGTTGGACCCGGTGTGGCTGAAGAAGTTGTTCGTCACCATGTCGGTGCTGTGGTTGCGCGCCGCCGCGACCAGGCGCGTGTCGATGCGCAGGGCGCCGCAGCCGTTGGCCTTGCGGTAGTTGTTGGTCAGCGTCACGACCTCGGTCTCCAGCGAGCTGCTCTCCACCGGCTTGGTGGCGGGCGTCGTGGGCGCGGTGGTGGGCGTCTTGGTCGGCGCGGTCGTGGGCTTCTTGGTCGGCGTGGTCGTGGGCTTCTTGGTCGGCGTGGTCGTGGGCTTCTTGGTCGGCGTGGTCGTGGGCTTCTTGGCGGTCGACTTCTTCTTCTTTTTCTTCTTCTTCTTGGACACCGCGGCGGCGACGTTGGCACTCGCGACCGCGTCACCGGCGGCGGTGACGACCTGCGCGGCGGCGGGGGCGGCCGTCGCCGCGGTGGCGGGGGCGGCCGTCGCCGCGGTGGCGGGGGCGGCCGTCGCCGCGGTGGCGGTGAGCGTGAAGCCGAGCGGCGCCGCGAGCAGCACGGCGGCGAGGATGGTGGCACGGCGAGGGAACCGGGTCACGGTGGGAGAACCTTCCGTCGGTGAGCTTGACGGAGTTGGTATCGGGTGGCTCACACCGCTCGTGAGCAGGTCAACGAGCCCGCAACGGTCGGCAACCGATCGGCTACCCGTGCGGGTGGGTCCCTAGTGGACCGGCCGCCGAAGTTCGGTCAAAGGTTGGAGGGCGGCGCCTCCGGGCATTCCTACCGTTGAGCTACAACAACGATCCGCCCGTCGAAGGAGCAGCAATGTCCAGTCTGGTCAGGCCCCGGGACAACCGTTGGATCGCCGGCGTCTGCTCCGGCCTCGCCCGCCGGTTCGGCATGTCGCCCAATGTCATGCGGCTCATCTTCCTCATCTCGTGCCTGCTGCCGGGCCCGCAGTTCGTGGTCTACATCGTGCTGTGGGTCCTGATGCCCGACGAGTCGAAGTCGCCCAGTTACAACTGAGGTCCGCACGGGTGCGCTCCGGGTTCACCGGTCAACCGGCCGACTGACCGGTCGAACTCGGAGGCATGTTCAAAGACCTCGCCGAAGCCACCCGCCACACCGCCGCCCGCGCGACCCTGAACGGCTTGATGACCTGGCTCGGCGAGTCAGGCCTGGCGGCCGCCGCCGCCTCGGCCGGCCTCCAGGCCGCGGTCGACCAGCACGCCGCCTCGGTCCGCGACGCCCTCGGCGACCCGGAGCACGGCCCGAACGCCGTCGCCCTCGCCAGCTACGCAACCGGCGTCCGCGACGCCCTCATCGAGGCCCAGTGGCAGCTGTCACCGACCGCGGAGCTCGACTGGTCGAAGGCCGAGTGGCCCACGGTCCGCCTCATCGCCATCTGCGCCCTGGCCCGCTCCGCCGGCCACGTCTGACCCAGCTCCCCACACCCGCGAGCCGCCACCCCGCTTCTGCGTCCTGGCCCGCTCCGCCGGCCACGTCTGACCCAGCTCCCCACACCCGCGAGCCGCCACCCCGCTCAGGCACACCACGCCGCCGGCCACGGTGCGGGGCGTGGCCGGGATCCGGACGACGTTGCGCCGCCCTGGGTGCACAGCCTCTTCGGCATCACGCTCCTCGGCATCACGCTCCTCGGCATCACGGCGAGCCGGATGGCGGCGAGGCTGAGGGCTTGCGTGGGGCGCCGAGAAACGCGGCCGCGACGGCACCCGCGAGGCAGACGGCCGCGGTGATCAGGAAGATCTCGCGGTACTCGGTGTGCAGGGCCGACTGCAGCGCCTTCGCGTACGCGGACATCAGCCGCTGCTGCTCCTCGGCCGGCTTGCCGAAGACCAGCGGGAAGTCGAGCTTCGCGGTCAGCTCGTGGAAGCGGTGCAGCCCCCAGGCCGTCAGGGCGGCGACCCCGATCAGCATGCCCATCGTCCGCGCCACGACCACCGCCGACGAGGCCACCCCGTGCTGCGACGCCGGGGTCGCCCGCAGCGCCGCCGCCGACAGCGGCGCGATGACCAGCCCCAGCCCGAGCCCCGCGAGCGCGAGGTCGGTGTCCAACCGGGGCAGGATCCCCAGGTGCCGCGCGGCGAGCACGTCCTCCGGCCAGCCCGCGATGAGCAGATACGCGACCGCCGCCAGCACCAGCCCACCGACGGCGACCGCCCGCTCGCTCACCCGCCCCAGCCCCGCCCCCTTTGGTGTGTCCTCCGCCAGGGTGCCGGATGCCGCTGTCCCGCCGGCACCGGCACCGGCCTCGGCGCCAGGATCGGCATCGTCGGCACGGATCGCATCGCCCGCGGCCGGGAGGTCGGCAGTGCCGAGGGTGCCGGTGACGGGGCCGCCGGAGCTGAGCCGGCCCTCGCCGGCGAGCGTGGCGGCCGGGTCGAGCGTGGCGGCTGGGTCGAGCGTGGCGGCCGAGTCGAGCGTGGCGGCCGGGCCGAGCTTGGCGGCCGGGTCGAGCTTGGCGGCCGGGTCGAGCTTGGCGGCCGGGTCGAGCGCCCCCGCACCGGGAAGGACGTCCCGCATCTTCGACGGGCGGGACGGGCGGAGCAGCAGGCCGCCCAGGACCGCCCCGACGGGGAGGGCGACCAGGAAGCGGGTCAGGACCAGCGTGGCCTCGACGTCGGACTTGCGCAGGAGGGTCTGCGCCACCAGTTCCACGTCGACCAGGGTGACCATGAGAGCGACGCCGGCGCACCAGCTCGCCACGAGAACCGCGACGAACGGCAGCTTGGCGGCGCCGGTCAGGTCCAGCAGGCGGGTGCTGGCACGGCGCTCCCACAGCGCGAACAGCACCGTCACGACGGCGGCACCGGCGAGGACGGGCCAGCCCCACGAGGGCAGGACCGAGTGCTCGGGGTCGGGGTTGTACAGAGCGGCGACCACCGCGCCGAGCGCCACCGCCAGGAGCAGCCCGCCGACCAGGTCGGTCTTGCGGGGTGCGGACGAACGCAACGGGCCGCCCGGCACCGCGCGCCAGACGAGGACGATCGCGACGGCGACGAGCGGCAGGTTCAGCCAGAAGATGCCGCGCCAGGTGCCGAGGGCGGCGGCGACGGTCACCCCGTACAGCGGACCGAGGACACTGCCGAGCTCCTGCGCCGCGCCGATGTTGCCGAGGACCAGGTGGCGGCCGCGGTCGGGCCACAGGTCGCTGACGAGGGCGACCGTGACGGGCAGCAGCGCGCCGCCGGCGATGCCCTGCAGCGTACGACCGCCGGTGAGCAGCCAGATCTCACCGCCGGAGGCGGCCGTGAGCACAGATCCGGACGCGGCGGTGAGCGCGGAGCCGGCGGCGAACCCGAGCAGGCTCGCGACCAGCAGCGCCCGCCGGCCGAAGCGGTCGGAGAGCGACCCGAGCAGCGGCATCCCGGCGACGTACCCGAGCAGGAAGCCGGTCACGACCGGGGTGACCCGCTCCAGCCGGGTGTCGGCGATGTGCAGGGAGTCCATGATGTCGGTGAGGACCCCGACGACCACGTAGGCGTCGAGCGCGGCGAGCAGGACCGCCACCCCGCCCACGCTGACGGCGAGCCGCCGCCGTCCGCCGCCGGGCCCGGACACCGCCGCGGACGCCGGCGCAGTCGACGTCATCTGGCTACTTCGGCGGGGCGATGGTGACCGGGGCGTCGAACTCCTTGAACGTGATGGTGACCGTGCCGCCCTTGGCCTCGCCGACGGCGGGCAGGGTGAACGCGGCCTTCAGGAGCTTCTTGCCGTCCTTGGCGATCCAGAACCTGCCGGGCACGGAGCCGGTGACGCCGGGCACCACGTTGGCGAGGGTCTGCGAGGAGTTGTCGGTCGAGACTCGGTAGGACTCCTGACCGTCGACGCTCTCGGTGGCCTCGGTCTTGCCGTTGGTGGCGGTGCCCAGGACCTTGGCGATGCCGCGGTCGGGCGAGAGGATCGCCGACGGGTCATAGACCGACGCCGCGAGGGCGAGCGGGAGATGCTGGTAGTCGCCGGTCGGCCCCTTCAGCCACATGGTCTGCCCCACGATGGTGAACGCCATGTCGACCGTCGCGCCCATCTGCTCGACCTGGGCGGTGCCCTGCGCGTTGCCCTCCTTGGTCAGCACGCCATCGGCGCGCTTGAGTGCCACGCCGGCGATGGTGCCGTCGGCCGTGATGAGGAACTTCGCGGACGTGATCCCGCCCATCGCGGTCGCGGACTCCTTCAGCAGCCCGTCAGCGGCCGGCAGGTTGGGATCCGCCTTCCCGGCAGTGTCCTCATTGGACTTGCTGGTGCAGCCGGTCAGGACGAAGAGCACGGCCGTGAAACCGGCCAGCAGAGCACGAGTGCGGGGCATACCGGCATGCTAGACCGCGCAACGAAACAACGGGCGAGCCGTGACCCTGAGCAACGCGGATCTCACCGAACGACGGGTCTACCGCCCGGCGAGCAGCTCCGCGACCGCCCGGCCGGAGGCGGCCGTCGCGCCGAACGTGGCGATGTGCAGGTCGCCCCGCGGCACGGCGGGCACGCCCATCTCGACCACGACCGCGTCGGGGCGCACGGCGAGGGCGGCGTTCAGCGCGTCGGTGATCCACGGGTACCGGTGCGAGTCCCGCACCACCAGCAGCAACGGACGACCGATGGACGAGCGCAGCGCGTCGGGCAGGCCTTCCTCCGACGACAGCCGCACCCCGGAGGTGTCCGGCACCAGCTCGGCGAGCGGCGCGATGAGCCCCCATGGCGTCTCCGGCGCGATCGCGAAGTTGAGCTCCGGCTGGAACTCGATCACGTATGCGGGCGAGGCGAGCGGGAATGCGGCGTCCGGTGCGGTGATGCGCAGCGCCCGGCGGGCCGCGGACAGCCCGAGCGCGCCCGCCTGCGGGTCCGGCGGCGTGCGGGACGCGCCCAGCGACCAGGCGGCGAGCCGCGCGACCCGGGCGGCGGCGTCGGCGAGCCGCGACTCGGGCAGCTCGCCGGAGCGCACGGCGGCGACGATCGCGTCGCGGAGCAGGTTGGCCGTGTCCTCGTCGGCGTGGTCGCCACCGACGCAGATCGCGTCGGCGCCCGCGGCGAGCGCGAGGACGGTGGCCTGCGCGAAGCCGAAGCGGTCGGAGATGGCCCGCATCTCGATGCCGTCGGTGACGATCAGGCCCTGGAAGCCGAGCTCGCCGCGGAGCAGATCGGTCATGATCCGCGGGCTGAGCGTGGCCGGCAGGTCCGGGTCGAGTGCGGGGACGCGCAGGTGGGCGCTCATGACGGCGCGCACGCCGGCGGCGATCGCCGCACGGAACGGCACCAGCTCGGTCGCCTCGAGGTCGGCCCGCCCGGCCCTGATGATCGGCACGTCCAGGTGCGAGTCGACGCTGGTGTTGCCGTGCCCGGGGAAGTGCTTCGCGCAGGCGGCGACGCCCGCCTCCTGCAGGCCGGTGATCCACGCGGCGGTGTGCCGGGCGACGCGCTCGGGCTCGGCGCCGAACGCGCGGGAGCCGATGACCGGGTTGTTGGGGTCGGAGTTGACGTCCGCGTCGGGCGCGTAGTCGAAGGTGATGCCGACCGAGGCGAGGTCGCGGCCGATGTGGCAGGCGACCTCGCGGGTCAGCGCGGTGTCGTCGACGGCGCCGAGGGCGAGGTTGCCGGGCCACGGGCTGCCGCTGTGCGCATCGATACGGGTGACGTCGCCGGCCTCCTCGTCGATGGCGACGATGACGTCCTCGCGCTCGGCGCGCAGCGCCGCGGTCAGCTCAGCGACCTGGTCACGGTCGACGACGTTGCGAGCGAAGAGCACGACGCCGCCGAGCCCTTCGGCGAGGCGGCGGCGGACCCACGGCGGAGGCTCCTTGCCCACGAACCCGGGCTGGAGCACGGCATTCGCCATGCCGACCAGGTCGTCCCCCGTGCTTGCGTCCATGCGTCAACCACCCTTCGCGCCTGGCGAGAATGGTCACATCACAGCTCGGTAATAGTCAAGAAACCTTCCAGTAGTTAACGGCCCCGTCATCGATGAGGACGGATGGTCCAAACCACCGTCATCTCGGTCGTCACGGCACCGTCAGCCCTGGTGACTTCGATCGCGACGGGAAATTCGGGGCGCTCGCCGGCGGCCAGTTCCGCCAGGACCTCGCCGACGGGCCGGCCGAGCCGGGCGACGGCCTGGACCGGCCCGGCGGCCAGCTTGCGGTACGCGATGTCGGACCGCACCGCGAGCGGGGTGCCCAGCGCGAGGTGCTCGCCGAACGCCGCCATCACGACGGCCCCGGACGCGGTCTCGCCCAGCGTGAAAATTGCGCCGGCGTGCGGCCCGGCGACGTGGTTGTGCAGCCGCTCCTCGTCCGGGAGCGTGGCGGTGGCACTGATGTCGTCGCCGTCCACGCGCACGTCGGTGATCTCGATTCCGACGGTGCGTGCGAACGGGACTGCGGCGGTCAGATTGGTCGCCAGGGCCTTGGCATCAACGGTCATGCGCCGAGGTTACCGGCTGGTAGCAACCCTCAGAAGAGCTCGCCGATCGTGTGGATGATGTTGACGTAGAAGTTGCCCTCGATCGGCCGGAACACCTGGAACGGCTCGTGCGGCTCGCCGACGAACGGGCGAAGCGTCCACGCGAGCTGGGTGCCGACGAAGCCGAAGAGCAGGATCCAGACGTGCAGCAGCGTCATGCTGGCCGGGCGCTCGCCCGGCGCCAGGGCGACGGTTCCGGTGCGCAGCGCGGGCAGCGGCGGCGCCACCGGCAACGCGTAGCGGCCGTCGGGCAGCAGCAGCGACTGCTTCGGCGGGTACACCACCGCCGGCGCCGCCGCGGCCTGGACCGCCCCGTTGGCCTGCGGAGACGATGCCGCGGGCCCGGCCGACACCGACGCGGCCGGGACAGCCACCTTGTCATCGTTCGCGGCGTCGGTACCGGTGGGCGCCGGCGACACCGGCGCGTCCTGCGACACGTCGGCCAGCTCGGCCAACGCTTCCGCTTCGGCCCGCTCCCGCGCCTCCCGTGCCTCCTGCTCCGCGCGCCTCGCCGCCGCGACCGTGGCCGTGTGGGCGTTCAGCGCGTGCATGCCGCTGGTGAGGAACTTCAGCCCGACGAACGCCGTCATCGCCAGGATCGCCACGTTGAGGATCTTGTAGAACGAGTAGCTGAACGCCGTCAGCAGGAAGAACAGGCTGATCGGCGCGAACGCCAGCGAGAGCACCGCGGTCACCGTGATCGTGACCATGACCAGCGCGAGCGCCTGCCGGACCTGCAGCCTGGCGCCGAACACCAGGTTGAACAGGTACAGCGTCGGCAGGCAGATCGCGAGCGTCATCAGGAACAGCAGTGGCAGCTTCAGCGCCGACAGGCCCGCCTGAGCGAAACTGTGCGAGGCACCCAGCACCGCTCCGTAGCAGGCGAGCGCCAGCACTGAGCTGGTGAGCATCTGCAACGTCAGCTTGCCGAGGTCCCGCTCCTCACCGATCTGGCGCCAGATCGAGTCCCGGTCGCGGAGGATCCGCTCGATGATGAGCAGTCCGCTCCCGGGTTGTTGACCGCCGCCTGTCGTGCCGTAAGCCGCCATCGGAGCAATCCCTACTTCGGAGGGCCAGATCGCCGCAGGCTAGAGCAGCGGCATCACTCAGCGCCACCCCACATCGATGCGTTGTCCCCTTTCATCGAAAAAGTGCAGTGCTTCCATGCGCACGGCGACGGTCAGTGGGTGACCATGCGTAACCGCCGGGTACGGCGCGAGGCGCACCGCGAGCTCCGCCGGGCGGCGGTGGTGCCGGCCCGGGTCGCTCAGGACGCTGTCGCGCTGGGGAGCGCGCCGCCCGCCGCGGCCGTTGCCGGCGCCGACCAGCTCCAGGTCATCGGAGGTGCCGCGGCCGGTGAGCTTGCTGACGAAGCGCTTGAGCCCGCCGCCGTTGATCGGGATGTCGGTCGGCGGCGCGCCGATCTCGTCGACGATCACCGCGGTCGCGCCGATGTCCAGGAACGCGAGCGACTCGTGGCCGTGGTGCTCCAGGTACCGGATGCGCCCGCGCAGCACGTCGCCGCCGGTCGTGTCCGGCACCGGGGTCAGCGCCTCGGCGCGCACGCCGATGACGATCCGCTCGCCGTGGAAGTGCGCGACCTGACGCGAGCGCAGATCGTTCCACGGCAGGTGGAGCACCTGGTCGCCCATGTGCAGCGCGATGTGGCGGTCGAGGTGCACGTAGACCTCGGCCTCGAGCAGGTTCATCCGGGGGCTGCCCAGGAACGCGGCGACGTAGAGCGTGGCGGGCCGCCCGTACACCTGCGTCGGCGTCCCGACGTCCTGCAGGACGCCCTTGCGCAGGATCGCGACCCGGTCCGCCATGGTGAGCGCCTCGGCCTGGTCGTGGGTGACGTAGATGGTGGTGACGCCCAGCTCGCGCACGAGGCCGGAGATCTCCGCACGCAGCTCCGCCCGCAGGCCGCTGTCCAGGTTGGACAGCGGCTCGTCCATGAGGAAGAGCTTCGGGCGGCGCACGATGGCGCGGCCCATCGCGACCCGCTGGCGCTGGCCACCGGACAGCTGCCCGGGCTTGCGGGCCAGCACGTCACCGATGCCCAGCGCGCTGGCCACCTCGGCGACCTGCTCGGCGCGCGGCTCCGGCTCCACCCCCGACAGCCGCAGGGGGAAGCCGATGTTCTCCCCGACGGTCATGTGCGGGTAGAGCGCGAAGTCCTGGAAGACCATGGCGACCCCACGCTCACGCGGCGGGAGGTCGTTGGCGAGGTCGCCGTCGAGCATGATCGCACCGGAGGTGGGGTCCTCCAGGCCCGCGACCATGCGCAACAAGGTCGACTTGCCGCAGCCGCTGGGACCGAGGAGCACCATGAACTCGCCCTGTCCCACGTCAAGGTTCACTCGGTCGACGGCCACCGTGCCGTCGGCGAAGACCTTCATCACATCTTTGAGTGCGACGGTAGCCACCGTCACCTCCACCCCGAGTCAGCAGTGCATTCGCGGATAACTCAGTCACCCCGAGTCAAGTACTGTGACGAGGGGCACGCAAGTTGGTCCATCGGGTAAATGACCAGTGTTCAGCGTGTTACCGCGCAACTACTGGTAGGAAAGTTGGCAGTGACGGCCCGCCGCTCACGACGCGGGGAAGTTTACGGTCACCGACGTGTACCCGAGCGCCCCGAGGAACTGCTGCAGCATCTTCCTGGTGTTCTCCTCGGCCCGCTTGCTGAGACCGGCCTCCTTGGCGGCCGTGCCGATCTTGTCCTCGGCGAGCTTGTAGACCTCCTGCAGCCGGTTCGGGTCCGACTTGAAGGCGTCCGCCAGCCGGTTGAACAGCCCGCGATCCTCCTGGTAGACGTAGCTGCGGTCGTTGTTGATCCGCACCGGGCGCAGCTGCGGCGCCGGCAGGGTGATCTCGACCGTCCGCCGGTCCTCGGACTCCTTCACCGCGCCCTGGCCGATCCCGGCGAAGTCGACATAGACCTCCACCGACCCGGCGGCCACGAACAGGATCCGCTCGTTGAGCAGGAAGTCCGGGATGTACTTGCGGTCCTTCTGCACGTCGACGATGACCTCGAAGTTGCCCTCGGCCGCCACGTACTGGCTCAGGTCCTGCACCGACTTGAGCAGCGCGGGGCCGCTGCGGTCGGTCTGCTCCTTCGCGAACGGGTTCTTCAGGTCCGGGAACAGCCCGATCGTCTTGGCGCCCAGCACCAGCGCGACGATCAGCCCGATCGTCGCCACCAGCCAGAACAGGCCACGCATCGCCCCGCCGCCGGCCTTGACCGGCACGACGATCGGCGCGTCCCGGCGATCATCGCGCTCGCGGGGGTCGACCGGGTCACCGATCCTGGGCGACCAGCCCTTGGTCCTGCTCTCGCCGTCGGCCGGCCCGGACGCGATCTCGGGGTATTCGGAGGTTTTCGGGTCCGGCCCGCGCCGTTGCGTCGGCACGTCGTCCGAGTCGTCGGGGGTCACGGTGTCGTCGTTGCGGGCCATGCTGACTCCTCCGGGAGGATCTTCTTGCTATCACGGTAGAGGGGTCCGCAAAGAGCCGCGAATCGATCTCAGCCGAACGCCGCCAGCCCGGTCAGCTTCTGCCCGATGACCAGCTGATGGATCTCCGAAGTCCCCTCGTACGTCAGGACCGTCTCCAGGTTGGCCGCGTGCCGCATGACCGGATACTCGGCGCTGATGCCGTTGGCGCCGAGCACGGTCCGGCACTGCCGGGCGATCGCGAGCGCCTCCCGCACGTTGTTCAGCTTGCCGACGCTGACCTGCTCCGGCCTGAGCACCCCGGCGTCGGCCCGGCGCCCCAGGTGCACCGCCAGCAGGTACCCCTTCTGCAGCTCGACGGCCGCGTCGGCGAACTTCGCCTGGGTGAGCTGGAACCCGGCGATCGGCCGGCCGAACTGCTCCCGCGCCCCCGCGTAGTCCAGCGCCGTGTGCAGGCTGTCGCGGGCCGCCCCGAGCGCGCCCCACACGATGCCGTACCGCGCCTCGGTCAGGCACGACAGCGGCGCCTTCAGCCCCTTCGCCTCCGGCAGCAGCGCCTCCTTCGGCAACCGCACCCCGTCCAGCACGATCTCGCCCGTACACGAGGCCCGCAGCGACAACTTGTGCCTGACCTCGCGCGCCGTCACCCCCGGCGTGTCCATCGGCACCACGAACCCGTTGACGCCCACGTCAGTCCGCGCCCACACCACCGCCACGTCCGCGACCGGCGCGTTGGTGATCCACATCTTGGTGCCGTCGAGCACCCAGTCGTCGCCGTCCCGGCGGGCACGGGTGGTCATCGAGCCCGGGTCGGAACCGTGGTCCGGCTCGGTCAGCCCGAAGCAGCCGATCAGGTCACCCGCGGCCATGCCGGGCAGCCAGCGGTCCTTGTGCTCGGCGGAGCCGTACTTCCAGATCGCGAACATGGCGAGCGAGCCCTGAACGCTGACCAGACTCCGGACACCCGAGTCGCCGGCCTCCAGCTCCAGACACGCCAGCCCGTATGCGACGGCGCTGGCCCCAGCGCACCCGTAGCCGCTCAGGTGCATGCCGAGCAGCCCGACGGACGCGAACTCCTTTGCGAGGTCGCGGACCGGCACCTGCCCGCGCTCGTACCAGCCGGCCACGTTGGGCCGCACGTGGTCGTCGACGATCCGCCGCACCACGGCACGGATCGCCAGCTCTTCCTCCGAGTGCAGCGCGTCAACGTCCAGCAGGTCCAAGGGCCGCATCGTCATAACTAACACTGTAAGTCAACCGCCCACCCCCTGACCGCCACAGCCACCTCGGAGACGGCACGATCGACCTCCACCAAGAACGCACGCAGCACGCGCGAGGACACCCGGCGCGGCCGAGAAGGCAAGCGTGCAGGTGAGAACGCACAGCGCCGAGGGGAGGCAGGCGCGCGGACAGGAACACACCCAGCGCCGGAGAGGAATGCAATCGGGCGGCCAGGAACACACCCACCGCCGCCAAAGACACACCGCGCGGGTGAGAAGGCAAGCGCACGGGCGAGAAACACAACGCCGAGAACACGACCACGGCGGGCGAGACGAACGTGGACACACAACACCGCCACGAACGCGCACCACGGACAAGAACGCGGCGGCGCCGCACCAGCGGCGGGCGGGGCGAGACGGGCGGGGACACACGGCGGCGCCGAGGACGCACCGCGGGCAAGGACGCGCAGTGCGAGCCCTGGAGCGTAAGCGGCCGGGGTCGGACAAGGACCGCCTGGAAGGCGCGACGGCCCGACATGACGACCGCACGGGCAAGGCTGTGTCGACGGGGAACTCACACCACGCCGAGCACGGGCAGGGCCGGAGCGGAGGCGGCCGCCGGACACAGCGACCGCCCCCACCCGCACTGCTCGCGCCGTCGGGCCCGCCCGCACCGGGGCGCGGGCCTCAGGCCTGGAGGACCCGTGCGTGGATCGAGGTGCGTTGCTGCAGCGCCGCGCGTAAGGCGCGGTGCAGGCCGTCCTCCAGGTACAGCCCGTTCTCCCACTGGACCACGTGCGGGAACAGGTCGCCGTAGAACGTGGAGTCCTCGGCGAGGAGCTTGTCGAGCGCCAGCTCCCGCTTGGTGGTGATGAGCTGGTCGAGCCGCACCGGGCGCGGTGGGATCTCGGACCATTGTTTCAGCGTCAGCCCATGTTCCGGATAAGGCCGACCGTCGCGGACCGCCTTGAAGATCATGAACGTCTCACCCCCCTGACCGTGCCAGGGTACCGACTACGTACGACAGAATTGACGCCGAGCGCGCTCAAGACCCCCAGCGGCCACGGTGCGTGACGGTGACGGACTCCCGGCGGCCACGTTTGAGTGACGGCGACTTCGCGTCCGGGGCCCGGTAGCCGATGGTCATGGCGCCGATCGGCGTGTACTCCGCGGGCACCCCGAACGCCGCGCGGTAGGCCGCGTCGGAGGCGGGCGGGATGCCGAAGAAGCACGCGCCCAGGCCCTCGTCGACCGCGCCCAGCAGCACCAGCAGGCTCGCCATCCCGGTGTCGATGTGCCAGTAGGGCACCGGCCAGCGGGCCTCGTCGCGGTCGGACCAGCCCTTGTCGGGCTCGGCGTAGCGGTCCAGGTACGCGTCGCGGTGGCTGTGCGGCACGACGATCACCGGCGCCCGGCTCATGCCGTCCAGCCACGAGGTGGTGGCCGTGTCGGGCGGGGAGGTCGCCGCCCAGAACCTGGCCCGGTCCTCGTCGGAGGTCAGGACCAGGAACTCCCAGCCCTGCGAGAACCCCGCCGAGGGGGCGTGCGTCGCGTACCCGAGCAGCTTGTCGATCACGGCCGGGTCCACCGGCCGCGACGGGTCGTAATTACGGACCATCCGCCGCCGGCGGATCGCCTCAGACAGTTCCACGGATCCCCCAAACCCCGCGCCAGGACGCTCCCGGCTCCAGGGTCACCACATCACGCCCGGACCGGAACGCGTCAGGGGGGCAGGTCATCGGCTCGATGGCGAGCGCCTTGCGCAGCCGATCGGCGGGAAGCGTGTCGGAGGAGTACACCTGCCACCAGCCGAACGACGAGTCGGCCCAGACCGTGACGCCGCGGCCGTCCGGGGCGGTGACCGTGACCTGCGAGCCGCCGTCGGCGTCGGGATCCACGTCGCCGAACGCCGTGTCCAGGATGGTGCTGCCGAGCCGGCGGCCGTCGAGGAAGTCGTACTCGCTGCCGGCGACCCGGGCGGCGCCGATCGGCAGGAGGCGCGCGTCGACGAGCAGCCGGCTGCGGGCCGGGACCTTCAGGGTGAGGTCGTCGACCGCGACGCCCGGCACCAGCACGTACGGGTGGGTGGCCAGCCCGAACGGCGCGTCCTCGGCGCCGACGTTCGTCACCTCGTGCTCGGCCCGCAGGCCACCCGCGCCGACCGACCAGGTCGTGCGCAGGCGCAGCGGCCACTGGTACCCCGGCTGCGGCACGAGATCGTGCTCGACGGTCACGCTGTCGGGCGCGGCGTCGACAAGGCGCCAGCGGACCCAGTTGACCAGGCCGTGGATGGCGTTGTGGCGCTCGGGCTCGGTCAGCGGCAGCTGCAGGTGGTCGCCGCCGAACGCGTACTGCCCGTCGCGGATGCGGTTGGGCCACGGTGCGAGGACCTGGCCGGCGCAGCCGACCGCGTGCTCCTCCTCGGCGTAGCCGGCGACGACGTCGGCACCATCGACGGTATAGCTGCGCACGCCACCGCCGACCTCGACGATGACGGCCTCATGGCCGCCCGAGACGATCGTCCACTGTGTACCGGAAGGGGCGTGCGAGAGCTGCGCGGCGGCGGCTGTGTCCATGGCCGCGACAATATCGTCAGTCCGACCGGTCGGTGTACCGAAGGAGGACGGGAAATGTCAGGCCCAGCACCACGGCCACCGCGGCGGCCGCGATCCCGCCGCTGACCCAGGAGAAGGTGGCACTGGTCGCGTCGGCCATCGAACCGGCCCGAAGGTCACCCAGACGTGGACCTCCTGCGACGACGGCGAAGAACACCCCCTGCAGCCGCCCACGCATCTCGTCGGGCGCACTGAGGAGCACCGTCTGCCGGTACACCCCGCTGATCATGTCCGCCGCACCGGCCAGCGCCATGAAAGCTACACACGCCCACAGCCACGGGACCGCGCCGGCGGCCGCGACGGCGAGCCCCCAGCCGACGACGGCGAGCACGAGCGCGACGCCCTGCCGGTGCACGCGGCCGATCCAGCCGGACGTGAGGCCGGCGAGGGTCGACCCGATGGCGATCGACGCGTACAGCCACCCCAGCGACGCCGGGCCGTAGCGCTGGTCCGCGACGACCGGGAACAGGGCCTTCGGCATCGCGAGGACCATCGCGGCGATGTCGATCGCGAACGTCAGCAGGATCAGCTTCGACGCGCCGAGGAACCGCAGGCCGTCGCGGATGTCCCGCAGCCCGCCCGTGGTGTTCGCGACCCCGGCCGGTGGCAGGGGCGGCAACCGTAGCGCCGCCCACAGGACGATCGTGAAGAGGACCGCGTCGACGGCGTACGCGACGGAGAAGTCGGCGTTGGCGATGACCAGACCGGCGCCGACCGGACCGAAGATCGAGGAGATGCTGGAGGCGGTGAAGCTCAGCGTGTTGGCCGAGGCGACCTCGCCCTCGTCGATCAGCGCCGGGATGATCGCCTGCCGGACGGGGCTGTTGACGCCGAACGCCGCGGACTGCGCCGCGATCAGCGCGAGCATCAGGTAGGCGTTGTCCACGTGCAGGACGGCCTGCGCGAGCAGGCCCAGCGTCGTCAGCCACATGAGGGTCGAGCTGGCCAGCAGCACCTTGCGCCGGTCGAACGCGTCCGCGATCGCGCCGCCCCAGATCGAGAACACGATGAGCGGCACCAGGCCGACGAAGCTGGCGATGCCGACCCACAGGGCCGACTTGGTGATCTCGTACACCTGCACCGGCACGGCGACGGCGGTGAACTGGACGCCGAAGAAGGACACCGCGTTGCCCACGAAGAGCCGGCGGTAAGCCACGTGCCGCAGCGGCCGGACGTCGATCACGTGCTTGCGCAGCGACTCCTGCAGCGTCACGCGCCCTCCGCTCCGCTCCGGCCCCGCGACTGGACGCCGAGCCCATGGTGAGCGGCCGCTCCGCTGCGCTCCGGGCAGCTCACGGTGCGAGTCTTTCGACTTTGCCGCCGATGTACCGGAGGCGGTCGTGCAGCCTGCTGGGGCGCCCCTGCCAGAACTCGACCTCGTCGGGGCTGACCCGGTAACCGCCCCAGTGCGGCGGCGCCGTCAACGGCCCCTCGGCGGCTTCGATCGAGGCGACGAGCGCCTCCAGCTCGTCGCGGGAGCCGATGACCCGCGATTGTGGACTTGCCCACGCCCCTACCTGGGCACCGTGGGGGCGGATCGCGAAGTACTCCTCGGTCTCCTCGCGGGACACCTTCTCGACCGATCCATTGACGACGACCTGGCGGTGCAGCGGGTACCAGGGGAACACCAGACAGGCCCTCGGGTTGGCCGCGATGTCCTGCCCCTTGCGCGACTCGTAGTTGGTGAAGAAGGTGAATCCGCGCTGGTCGTAGCCCTTCAGCAGCACCGTCCGGGCGCTCGGCCGCCCGCTGCCGTCGGCGGTCGCCAGCAGCATCGCGTTGGGCTCCGGCAGGCCCGCCTCGACCGCGTCGGCGAACCACGTGGCGAACTGCTCCAGCCACGTCCCGGCGAGTCCTTGCTCCGTCAACTCGCCGCTGTACTCGTTCCTCATCCGCGATAAATCTTGCGGCGATGTGCTGGGTCTCACGCTCACATCCTTCCTCCGGCGATCGCAAATGCGTGAAGATGTGTCACGGAAGACACATTTGAGCCCCCGTTCAGTCAGCGCTGGCAACAAGCCGGGGCGAAGATGTCAAAGGGACCACCGGCGGGTAACAAACCTAGTCAGACACCCCCGAACCAGCAGGAGTGCGAGATGTCCGATTTCAAGCCGGGACTCGAGGGCGTCATCGCCTTCGAATCCGAGATCGCGGAGCCCGACAAGGAAGGCGGCGCGCTGCGCTATCGCGGCGTCGACATCGAGGATCTCATCGGCCAGGTGTCCTTCGGCAACGTTTGGGCACTCCTGGTCGACGGCAAGTTCGGCCCTGGCCTGCCGCCGGCCGAGCCGTTCCCGGTGCCGGTGCACTCCGGCGACATCCGGGTCGACGTGCAGTCGGCGGTCGCCATGCTCGCCCCCTACTGGGGCCTCGGTCAGCTGCTGGACATCGAGACCCCGCAGGCCCGCGAGGACCTCGCCCGGGTCAGCGTCACCGCCCTGTCGTTCGTCGCGCAGGCCGCCCGCGGCCTGGGCCTGCCGGCCGTGCCGCAGAAGGAGATCGACAAGGCCGACACGATCGTCGAGCGGTTCATGCGCCGCTGGCGGGGCGAGCCCGACCCGCGGCACGTCAAGGCCGTCGACGCCTACTTCATCTCCGCCGCCGAGCACGGCATGAACGCCTCCACGTTCACCACCCGGGTCGTCGCCTCCACCGGCGCCGACGCCGCGGCCTGCATCTCCTCGGGCATCGGCGCGCTCTCCGGCCCGCTGCACGGCGGCGCGCCGTCGCGCGTGCTGGGCATGATCGAGGCCGTCGAGCGCAGCGGCGACGCCGAGGGCTACGTGAAGGGCGTCCTCGACCGCGGCGAGCGGCTCATGGGCTTCGGCCACCGCGTCTACCGTGCCGAGGACCCGCGCGCCCGCGTGCTGCGCCGCACGGCCAAGGAGCTCGGCGCGCCGCGCTTCGAGATCGCCGAGGCCCTGGAGAAGGCGGCCCTCGCCGAGCTGCACGCCCGCCGCCCCGACCGGGTCCTCGCCACCAACGTCGAGTTCTGGTCCGCGGTCGTCCTCGACTTCGCCGAGGTCCCCGCGCACATGTTCACGTCGATGTTCACCTGCGCCCGGGTCGCGGGCTGGAGCGCGCACATCCTCGAGCAGAAGGAGCTGGGCCGCCTGGTCCGGCCGTCCGCGACGTACGTGGGCCCCGGCCCGCGCAAGCCGCAGGACGTCGAGGGCTGGTCCAACGTGGCGTGACGCGCCGCGCGTCCGGTGTGACGCGCGTCGCCCTCGACGCTGAATCGACCTGGACAGCGGCGGCGGAAGTGGCAGGATTCGCGGGGTACCCGTACCTGCCCGCCCGCCGCCGCATCCCGGAGTACCCACATCATGGTCGACATCCGCATTCCCGATGAGCTGAAGCCCGCCGACGGCCGCTTCGGTTCAGGCCCGAGCAAGGTCCGGCCCGAGGCCGTGCAGGCCCTCGCCGGTGTCGCGACCTCGTACCTCGGCACCAGCCACCGGCAGAAGACCGTCCGCGACGAGGTCGCCCGCCTCCGCCGCGGCTTCGCCGAGCTCTTCAGCATCCCCGACGGCTACGAGGTCGTCCTGGGCAACGGCGGCAGCACCGCGTTCTGGGAGATCGCGGTCTTCGGCCTGATCCGCGACCGCGCGCAGTTCGCGAGCTTCGGCGAGTTCGGCGCGAAGTTCGGCAGCGCCGCGAAGAAGGCGCCGTTCATCGGCGACCCGACGATCATCAAGGCCGACCCGGGCACCGCCGCGTTCCTGCGGGCCGAAGAGGGCGTCGACACGTACTGCTCCCCGCAGAACGAGACCTCGACCGGCGTCTCCGTGCCGGTTCAGCGCGTCGGCGAGGGCGCACTCGTCCTGACCGACGCCACCTCGGCCGCCGGCGGCCTGGACGTCGACATCTCGCAGACCGATGTCTACTACTTCGCCCCGCAGAAGTGCTTCGGCTCCGACGGCGGCCTGTGGATCGCGATCATGTCGCCGGCCGCGATCGCCCGCGCCACGGAGATCAAGGAGTCCGGCCGGTACATCCCCGACTTCTTCGACCTGCAGACGGCGATCGACAACTCGCGGCTCGAGCAGACCTACAACACGCCGGCGCTGTCGACGATCTTCCTCACCGCCGAGCAGGTCGACTGGATGCTGGCCGGCGGCGGCCTGTCGTTCGCGACCAAGCGCAGCGCCGAGTCGGCGTCCATCCTGTACGGGTGGGCCGAGCGCTCGGCGGTCGCGACGCCGTTCGTCGCGGACGCGTCGATCCGCTCCAACGTCGTCGGCACCATCGACTTCGATGACTCCGTGGACGCGACCGCGCTGGCCAAGGTGTTGCGCGCCAACGGGATCGTGGACACCGACCCCTATCGCAAGCTCGGCCGCAACCAGCTCCGGATCGCGATGTTCCCGACCGTCGACCCCGCCGACGTCGAGGCGCTGACGGCGTCGATCGATTACGTCATCGAGCGGCTTTAGTTTGTGTGTACGAATGCCCGCCGCCTGTTTCCTGAGGTGGCGGGCGTTCCTGTTTGCTTTCTGTCGGCGCGGCACGCTTCGTTCCAGCTAGGGTTACGCGTACTGTGACCGAGTGGTGCCGGGAAAGTCGGCGCCGATGCGGGTGGGACGGAGGCACGCTATGCGGCCTGTGCGATTCGTCGCCCTCTCCGAGGACGGCCAAGCGTTCGTCCTCGCCGATGAGGTCGGCCGACTGCTTGCGCTCCCGATCGACGACCGGGTCCAGAGCGCGCTGCGTCCCGACCAGGGCCATGCGGCCGCGACGATGGAGACCGCCGCCTCGCAGCTCGCGCCGCGTGACATCCAGGCACGCATCCGCTCCGGCGAGTCCGCCGAGGAGGTCGCCCGGGTCGCCGGCGTCCCGGTCGACCGCGTCCTGCGCTACGCCGGCCCCGTCCTGCAGGAGCGGGCGATGCTCGCCCAGCACGCCCGCCGCACCCGGCTGAAGACGTCCGAGAAGGGCTCCTCGCTCGCCGAGGTCGTCGACGCGCGCCTCGGCCAGCACGGCATCGACACCGAGAAGATCTCCTGGGACGCGTACCGGCGCGAGGACGGCACCTGGCGGATCACCGCGACGTGGCCGAGCGGCAAGGCGACCGCGCAGGCAGTGTGGGAGCTCGACAAGGCCCGCCAGCAGGTCGCCCCGCACGACGACATGGCGCAGTACCTGTGCACCGAGCGCGCCCCGCACGTGCTGGGCCAGGAGCCGCCGGCGCCGGACCGCGCCCTGCCGAGCCGCGGCGAGACCAGCCGCGGCGACCTCGGCGTGCGCCCCGACCCGCTGCGGCACGGCAGCGGCGGCCACGACCTGATCCGCCCGTCCAACGTCCAGCCGTCGACCGGCCAGCTGGAGCGCCGGGGCCGCGGGCTGGGCGCGCTCAACAACGACCCGATCCGGGCCGGTCGGGACGCGCTGCTCGCGTCGCTCGACCGTCCGCTGGGCGCCGCCCCCGGCTCGTCCGACGAGCCGGCCGCACCCGCCCCGGTCGCGCAGGGCGAGAGCCGGGCCCGCGGTGCCGCCGCGCTGATCGGCCGCTCCCCGTTCGACGACGACAGCGACCAGAGCAAGGAGATCCCGGCGGTGCCGTCGCTCGCCGTGCTCCGCCCGCGTCGCAACACGCCTTCGGCGGCCTCGCCCGAGCAGCCGACCGCCGCGGAGAAGCCGCGCAAGCGCCTGCCCAGCTGGGATGATGTGCTGTTCGGCGGGGCGCCTTCCGCCGCTCGGGAAACCAGCTAGGTTCCCGCGGGATAGGTTGGTGGTCATGGAGTACACCAACCTCGGGCGGACCGGCCTCTCGGTCAGCCGCCTGTGCCTGGGCACCATGAACTTCGGGCCGAAGACCAGCGAGCCCGACAGCTTCGCGATCATGGACCGGGCCCTGGACCACGGCATCAACTTCTTCGACACCGCCAACGTCTACGGGTGGAAACTCGGCGAGGGTGTCACCGAGCAGATCATCGGCCGCTGGATCGCCCAGGGCGGCGGCCGGCGCGAGAAGGTCGTCCTCGCCACCAAGGTCTACGGCAAGATGCAGGAGTGGCCCAACGGCCAGGGCCTCTCGGCGCGGCACATCATCGCCGAGGCCGACGCGTCCCTGCGCCGCCTGCAGACCGACTACATCGACCTGTACCAGATGCACCACATCTCCCGCAGCACCCCGTGGGAGGAGATCTGGCAGGCGATGGAGGTGCTCGTCGCCCAGGGCAAGGTGATCTACGTCGGCTCGTCCAACTTCGCCGGCTGGCACATCGCGCAGGCCCAGGAGTCGGCTCAGCGCAGGCACTTCCTCGGCCTGGTCGCCGAGCAGTGCATCTACAACCTCCTGGCCCGCACGGTGGAGCTGGAGGTGCTGCCCGCCGCCCGCCAGTACGGGCTGGGCGTCATCCCCTGGTCGCCGCTGCACGGCGGCCTGCTCAGCGGCGCCATCGCGAAGGCCGCCGCCGGCTCCGCCGGCCGGTCCGCCGAGGGCCGCTCCGCGGAGGGCCTGGAGAAGCACCGCGCCGCGATCGAGGCCTACGAGAAGCTCGCCGCCTCGCTCGGCTCCGACCCGTCGAACCTGGCCCTCGCGTGGCTCCTGGCCCAGGACGGCGTCACCGCCCCGATCATCGGCCCGCGCACCATCGAACAGCTCGACTCGACGCTCGGCGCCCTGTCGCTCTCGCTGGACGAGGCGACGCTGCAGCGGCTCGACGAGCTCTTCCCGCCCGTCGGCAACGGCGGCCCCGGCCCGGAAGCCTGGGCCTGGTAGCGCAGCTCACGAGTCCCGGGCCGTGGCCAGCACCTCGTAGGTCGGTCGCGGCCCGAGTTCGCTCTTCATCAGCCGTACGTCGTCCACACGCCATTGCGGCCCCTGGTATCCGCGCAGCGTCTCCAGGTCGTGCTCCAGCTCCCCCGCCGGCAGCCTGTCCCCGGGCCGGGCGATCGTGACGTGCGGCAGCAGCGGCCGCCGGTCGAACGGCAGCCTGCGCTTCTTCAGCTGCCTGCGCACCACCTCGCCGAGCGGCTGCACGTCCCCGTCGACCTTCGCGACCAGCGTGGTGAACTTCCCCCGCCCGAACCTGCCGCCCCCGGCGATCCGCACCACCGGCCCCTGCTCCCGCAGCCCGTGGACCAGCTCGACCGCGTCGTCCCTGCGCTCGTCCTCGACCTCACCGAGGAAGGCGAGGGTCATGTGCCACTGCCCGGCCGGCACGAGCCTGACGGAGCGTCCCTCGGGCATCGGCCTGGCCACGTGCAGCCCGCCGACCATTCCCGCGAAGTGCCGCTCGACCTCCGCCGGCAGGTACGCCGCGATGAACAACCTCACCGCTGCCCGGTCTTCGTGTCACGCAACGCCAGCCCCGCGCGCTGCAGCTCACCCTCGACCCGCAACCGCTCGACGTCCAGATCGACCCCGCTCACCTCGTCAAGGTACTGGTCGATCCCCAACTGCCCGCACGCGACCCGCAACGCTTCGTCATAGGCCCGCTGCACCGCGTTGAACCACACCGGCGACCTGGTCGCCACCCCCACCCGCAGCCTGTTGAGCCTGCGCAGGTCCCCCGCCAGCTGCTCGATCGGCGGCCCCGTCGGCGCCGGCGGGCTCTGCGCGGCCACCGTGTGCAGCGCCCGGCCGGCCCAGCTCAGATGCCACCACCGCCGCACCCGCCCGTCCTGCCACTCGGCCTCCCCGGCCTCGCCGACCTGGCCGACCTGGCCGGCCTCGCCGGCCTTCCGGGCGAGCACCTTCCTGATCCCCCGCCCGCCCCGCTTGACCGCCCGCACTCCCCGCTCCAGGATCTCGTCCGCGGAGATGAGCAGCAGGCAGACCAGACACGGCGCCACGGCGATCAGCCCTATGGCACCGACGACCAGCAGGCCGCGCAGCACGCCCACACCCCGAGGCTAAGCCCCCACAGACAGCGACCGCCACCGATCAACCCAACTTCGGCACCGACTCGCAACCATCCGCGGCACTACCCACCAAGCCCTCGCCGAATCCGGGGCGGTCCGGTGGCACCCCTCGTCGCCACCGGACCGCCCGCCGACCGGCCCTCGATCATCCCTACCCCGGTCAACCCACGGCCTTCCCCCAGCCCAGCGGATCACCGTGGCACCCGCACTGACACGGCCACCGCCGCGGTGACCGAAGGCCGGCTCCAACCGCGGCCCGAGCGATGTCGATCAGCCGGACATGAGGATCGGGACTGCGAGCCCGGCGCCCGGATTCGCTGATCACCGCTGCTCACGCGAAACCGGCGGTGGCTCGCAAACGACCTGATGAACCCTCGGACTGCAGCTGGCGGCCCGTCCTCGGGCGCCCCCTCCTCCGGTGGCCTGTCCTCGGGCGGCCCCTCCTCCGGCGCCCTCGTCCGGCGCGGCAACCGCTGCGGCTGAGCCCACCGCTCCGTCTCTGTCTGCGGCTCTGGCGACCGCTCCGGCTGCTGCGGCGGCGGCTGCAACTCTGGCTACCGCTCCGTCACCTGCTGCGACTCTGACTGCGGCGCGGCCGCCCCCGGCAAGCCCGGGGCGGGCCGCCGGAGCGCCGTCTCTGCTCTGGCTGCGGCTCCAGCTGAACGGCATGAGGCATCGGACTGCCACGGGACGCGATGCCGCACGACGGCGACCTCGCTGCTCGATCGGCCGCCCCCGTCGGTCGGCCGACCTCGCCCCACCAGCAACCCCACCCTGCTGCCGCTCGCACCCCTCCCTTCTGAAGCAACCACCCCTTCTGAAGCAACCGCCCCACCTGCATGCCCTGCCCCGCGACCCCAGGCGAGTCGACCGCCACCCAAGCGCTTCAGCCCGCTCGACCCCGTCCCTGCCTGGCTACTGTCGCGCCTGAGCGGCATTCACCAGGCGCCGCGCTTGCCCAGCCGTGCACCGACCCGACCTGGCAGCCCGACCTGGCGACCAACTCGGCCACCGACCTGACGATCCCCACGGCGGGCGGGATGACGACCGGCCCGCACGCCCTGACGGCGGGTGGGCCAGAGCAGGATGGCTACTGCGTCGAGGCCACCAGCAGCCCGCGCAGCTCGGTCAGGGTGGCGTCGTCGCCCTCGGCCACGACCTCCGAGACGCCTGAGGACTCGCGGGACCAGAGCCAGCGCAGCACCCCCGGCGCCGTGCCGCTCACCGTGGCGTCCAGGAGCATGGTGGCGGCGGCCGACGGGTCGGCGTCGGTGACGGTGGCGCCGCTCGGGTCGGTGCGGAGGAGCCAGCCCGGCCCGCCGTTGACGCCGACGATCACCGTGCGGCCCTTGGCGTCGGCGAGGACCGGCTCGAAGTCCTCCCGCCACGCGTGCGACCCGTAGTCGACGAAGAGCTTCAGCACCTCGTCGATCCCGTCGATCGCCAGGTCGTCGGGAATCTCGGCGACCGGCACCCCGAGCGCCAGCTCGGCGTCGAGGCGGTGGATGACGGTCTCCTGCGCCATCCGCCGGATCCAGAAGCCGACGGTCTGGTCGGGCTCGTGCCAGGTGGGCGAGGGGTCCTCAGAGGCGTGCGCCGCGAACTCGGCGGTGAGAGCGGCATAGCCGCGGTCGAGCAGCGCGATCGGCTCCTCGGCGTCGAGGCCGGCCGGTGGCCAGGGGTCGGGAAAGGCATTGAGCCGCATGCAGTCAGCCTTGTGCAGGTAGACCTGGGCCACGTGCCTGACCAGGTCGGCAACGGTCCAGCCGGGGCAGCTCGGCACCGCCGCGGTCAGGTCCGACGCCGCCACCTCCCGAAGCCGCCCGAAGTCAGCGGCGAGACACTCCAGCAATCGCGATCGCTCCATGCCCGCGACCTAACCACATGGGTACGACAAAAAATCAGCGAACGGCCGGGACCCGCAGCTCAAAGGCCGGGGTGTCCTTACGGGCCGGTTCGAAGACGTGCAGGTGCGGGCTCGGCCGCAGGTGCACGCGCACCTTCCCGCCGGCCCTGCGCAGCTGCAGGGCGGCCATCACGAGGGTGGCGAGGAGCGACACCAGCCCGCCGACCCAGATGCCGGAGCGCGGCCCGAACCGCTCGGAGCACCAGCCGAGGAGCAGCGCACCCAGCGGCGTGGTGCCCATGAAGACCAGGACGTACAGCGCCATCACGCGCCCACGGAACTCCGGGTCCGTCCCGAGCTGGACGCGCTGGTTGGCCGCCTGCGCGAAGTACATCATGAAGAACCCGGTAGGCAGGAGGAGCAGCACGGCCGTGACGAACGTGGGAGCGAACCCGACCAGCGTCTCGAACCCTCCGAAGAGCACCGCGGCGGCGAGCACCATGTAGGCGGAGGGGCGGGCGCGGCGGCGGGAGCTGGCCAGTGCGCCGGCGAGCGCGCCGACGGCGAGCGCGGTGGTGAGCAGGCCGAAGTACGCCGCGTCGACCTTGAACTCGACCTTGGCGAGGACCGCGAGGGTGAGCTGGAAGTTGAAGCCGAACAGGCCCACGAAGAGCACCAGGATGATGGCGAGGCTGAGGTCCGAGCGGTGCTTCACATAACGAAGTCCGTCGATGGTGCGGGCCTCACTGGCCGTCACCGGCGGCCGGTCCACCCGGAACAGCTCGGCGGTGCGCATGCGCGTGAGCCCCACCAGCGGCGCGAGGCACAGCCCGGCCGTCATCAGGAAGATCGGGCCGGTACGGTCGTGCAGCAGCCCGATGACCAGTCCCGCGATCGCCGGCCCGACGACCCGCGCGGTGTTGAACGTTGCGGCGGACAGCGACAGCGCGTTGGGCAGCAGCTCCGCGCCGACCAGTTCGGAGACGAACGACTGGCGCACCGGCGTCTCGATCGCGCTGATCACGCCGAACAGGGCTGCCGTCACGAAGACCCACCAGAGGGTCACGACGCCGGTCACGACCAGCACCCCCAGCAGGGCCGCCACCAGGGCCGAACCGGCATTGGCGAAGAGGAGCAGACGGCGCTTGTCGAACCGGTCGGCGAGCTGCCCCCCGTACAGTGTCAACAGCAGCACGGGAGTGAACTGCAGCGCCGTGACGACACCCAGCGCGGACGGGGAATTGTGCGAGAGCTGCAGGACGAGCCAGTCCTGCGCGACGAACATCATCCATGTGCCGAGCAGCTTGACCAGCTGTCCAGTGGTGAACAACCGGTAGTTGCGGACCTTCAGCGAGCTGAAGACGCTCATACGCTGCGGCCTATTCGCCCCAGGATCTCGGCCGCTCTCGCGAGCGTCTCGCGCTCGTCCGGGGTGAGCGCGGCGAGCTGCTTGGCCAGCCACTCGTCACGGGCACGGCGGTGCTCGACGACGACCGCCCGGCCGGACTCGGTGGCGGCGAGGATGACCTGCCTGCCGTCGGTCGGATGCGGGGTGCGCTGCACGAGGCCGCGCTCCTCCAGCTTCGCGACGATCTTGGTGAGCGTCGGCGGCTGCACGCGCTCCACGTCGGCCAGCTCGCGGGGCGTCAGCGCGCCGTTGAGTTCGAGGCTGGTCAACGCGGACAGCTGGGTGATCGTCAGGTCGCCGATCGGCCGCGCCTGCCGCAGCCTGCGGTTGAGCCGCGTGATGCTGTCCCGCAGCGCCGCCGCCAGCTGCGCGCCAGTGATTTTCGGAGTTCGCACCATCACAATCGTTAGCCTACCTAATAAGCCAGGCTAACGACCTGTGTTCACGCTCACGGGGGTACCGTGTGCGGCGTGACCAGCCAGCCGAAGCCGCTCGACCCGCCGATGGTGCCGTTCGCCCTCGCCGGGATCGGCCTGTGGATCCTCGCGGTGCTCGTGATGCTGCCGTTCCGCGACGAGCTGGCCGAGGCCGGGCACGGCGACTGGTTCGGCATCGCGGTGGCCGGCGTGCTGTGGGGCATTCCGGGCGGGCTGACCATGGTCGTCCACGACCGGAACCGCAAACGCCGCCGGGCGGCGTCCGATTCGTTCAAGACCGGGCAGACCGGTGACGCCTAGCCTCGAGGCATGGCACCCACACTGAACTACATCGGCATCGTCGTGACGGACATGGCCAGGTCGCTGGCGTTCTACCGGCAGCTCGGGCTGGACATCCCGGCCGATCAGGACGCCGCCCCGCACGCCGAGTGCCCCCTGGGCGGCGGCATGCGGATCGCTTGGGACACGGAGGAGACGATCCGCTCGTTCGACCCCGAATGGGCGCCGCCGGTCGGCACCGGACGGTCCGCCATCGGCTTCGAGTGCGACACGCCCGCCGAGGTCGACAAGGTCTACGACTCGCTGATTTCCGCGGGGTACGACGGGCACAAGGCACCCTGGGACGCCTTCTGGGGCCAGCGGTACGCGATCCTGCACGACCCCGACGGCAACCCCGTCGATCTCTACAGCACTATCCGATGACCTCCCGCAGCGGCGCGCCGGCCAGCGCCTTCACCTCCCGCGAGAGGTGCGCCTGGTCGGCGTAGCCGCTGGTGGCGGCCACCAGGCCGAACGGCATGCCGCCGCGCGCCAGGTCCAGCGCCGCGTTGACGCGGAGGATCCGGGCGAGGGTCTTCAGCCCGTACCCGAAGAGGCCCAGGCCACGGCGGTGCAGCTGGCGCTCGCTGATGCCCACGTCCGCGGCGATCTCCGCGACCGGCCGCTGCGCCCTGAGCCGCTCGACCACCGCCGGCACCCAGATCTCGCCCGGTTTGTCGTTCCTTTCGGATGCCGCCCGCCCGAACGCCGCCTCGAGCGCACGGGCCGGATCGGCCGCCTCGTCGAGCAGCTCGGTGAGGCGCCTGACACGCGCCGAGGGCCACAGCGCCGCCAAGGGCACCCGCTGGTCGCGCAGCTCGTCCGCGGGGACTCCGAGCAGGCCGGGAGCAGTCCCCGGATCGAAGCGGATCCCCGTGTACGAGAGGCCGGCCGGGCTCTTCCCGAGCTTCGCGACCGTGTCGGGGCCCGCCACGAGCAGCTCGCCGCCGCGCTGGTGGATGACGTCCATGCAGCCGTCGGGCAGGATGCGGAACTCGCTGTCCTCGTCGTCCGTGCCCGGGCTCAGCCGCCACACCGTCGCGGCCAGCAGCCGCGACGGTCGCTCCTGGTAGCCGGACTCAGCCGTGCCCATAGGGCTCGGCGGGCTCCGACTCGTCGACCGAGCCGTGCGCCCGGCTGACCGACACCGACTCGACCTCGCTGTCGTCGAACACCGTGGGCAGCTCGTCGACAGCCTGGGGCTGCTCGATCAGCACCTCGGAGTGGGCGCCGCAGCCGTGGTCGACGGAGACGACCTGGCCGTCGTCGGGGGCGTACTCGTTGCCGCACACGCCGAACGCCTGCCGCATCGACCCGGCGAGCTGCAGGTAGAAGCCGCACGACCCGCACCGGGCGGAGCTCGGCGCGGCCACGGAGATGGGGGCGTTGGGGCCCCGGTCGCCGTCATACCACCGCTGCGCGGCGTCCAGACGCCCCTCGCGCGACAGCACGCGGACACGGCCGAGGCCGAGCTCCCAGTTGGCCTCCTCGACCGCCGGGTCGTCGGACTGCACGTAGCCGGGCGCCAGTCGTACATCGTCCGGCGCCGTCGGCAGGAGATCACCGACGCCCAGGTCACCGGGCTGCAGCCGCTCCTGCCAGGGCACCCATTCGGGAGCGCGCAGCGCGTCAGGGCCGGGCAGCAGTGTCGACTCGCAGATCGTCACCTGCTTGCTGCGCGGGATCCTGGTGACGCTCACCGCCCAGCGCCAGCCTCGGTATCCGGGCAGGCTGCAGGCGAAGAAGTGGGTGACGAGCCGCTCACCTTCGGCGACGACGCCGAGATGCTCACCGATGTGCTCCGGATCGACGACGTCCAGCCCGAGGCGGGCGATCTCCACGGCGTCCGCGCAGACCTGGTCGGGCTTCGCGGCGCGGCCGCTGGTGCGGGTCTGGGCAGTCGAGGCTGTCACCCCACCATTGTTCCTCATCGCCACGCCCGGCGAGCACGGTGGCCCCGGCGTGGCCGGAAACTGTCGCACCCATGGTTCAGGATGGGGGCATGTCGGTGATTCGAGGTGTGGCGCAGACCGTGGTGACGACCGCGCGGGCAGCACGGGTCGCCACCGTCGGCGGCGCCAAGGCCGGCCGCTTCGTGGGGCGCAACCTGCTGCGCGTCCGCCAGAAGGGCGCCGGCGGCGAGACCGGCATGCTCCGCCTGCTCGACCTGCACGCGACCTCCTGCGCCGGCGACACCCTCGTCGCGCTCGGGCTCGCCGGCACCATCTTCTTCTCCGTCCCGGCGGGTCAGGCCCGCGACCGGGTCGCGCTGTACCTGATCGTGACGATGCTGCCGTTCGCGCTGCTGGCGCCGATCGTCGGGCCGGTGCTCGACCGGTTCCGCCACGGCCGCCGCTATGCGCTCGCCGTCACGATGCTCGGGCGGGCCTTCCTCGCCGTCCTGATCTCCGAGCACCTCACCGGCTGGGCGCTCTATCCGGCCGCGTTCGGCATGCTCGTGCTGTCCCGGGCCTATGGTGTGGCCCGCAGCGCCGCGGTCCCCCGCGTGCTGCCCAAGGGGCTCGGCCTGTCCGAGGCCGGCGCCCGCGCCTCCGTCTACGGCACGTTCGCGGGCGCTCTGGTGCTGCCCATCGGCCTGGTAGCAGCCCAGTTCGGCCCCCAGTGGCCGCTGCGGCTGTCGATCATCGTGTTCTTCTACGGGATGGTCACCTCCCTGCGGCTGCCGCCGCGCGCCGACTCCGACCCGCCCGAGCAGGTCCCGCGCGTCCTGCAGCGGCCGAGCCACCGCGGCGCGAAGGTGCTCGCCGGCCAGGTCGTCATCAGCGCCCTGATCGGCAGCGCGATCCTGCGCGCGCTCTATGGGTTCCTGACGCTGTTCCTGGCGTTCGCGATCAAGGAGCGTTCGCTGCCGGTCGGCCTCGGCCCGTGGCAGCTGTCCGAACAGGTGGCGGTCGTGGTCGTGGCCGGCGCGCTCGGCGTGGGCTCGTTCCTGGCCACCGCCGTGGGCACCCGTCTGCGCATCCATCGGCCCGCGCTGCTGCAGGCGGTCGGCATCGCCCTGACGGCGTTCGTGGCGCTGATCGCCGCCGACCGCGGCTCGCTCGGCGCGGTCGCCCTGCTGTGCCTGGTCACGGCCATCGCCAGCGGCCTGGCCAAGCTCGCCGTCGACGCCTCAATCCAGGAGCGCGCCGACGAGCAGGTGAGGGCCAGCGCCTTCGCCCATTCCGAGACGCTGCTCATGGTGGCCTGGGTCCTGGGCGGCGCCGTCGGGCTCATCCCGTTCACCGGCGGCTGGGGCATGATCGTGGCCGCCGTGTTCATGACGCTCGGCGCGGTCAGGGCCGTCTGGTCGGCGGTCGCCCTGCGCAAGGAACGCCTGCGCGGCGCCCCTCTCGACCACGACGAGCAGCCCACGGACCCTGTCGCCGCCGGCGGACCCGGTGCGGCGGGCGCCGGCTCCAGTTCCGGCGGCTCGGGCCCGGGCGGCGGGGCGGGCGGTTCCGGCGGCGGGGCGGGCGGTTCCGGCGGCGGATCCGGGCCCGGCCAGCGGGGCGGCTCCGATGCCACCACCGTGCCCCGGCCTGCCGGCGCCAGTTCGGCACCGGGCGGCGGGACAGGTGGCGCGACACGTGGCTCCGGCGGTTCCGGGGCAGGCGGCGGTGCTGGTGTCGGGGCTGGTTCTGGGGCTGGGGCTGGGGCGACCCGGCGGATGCCGTTCCAGTCCCGCACGAGCGACGAGACCCAGACCGTCGATCAGCGTGCCGGGGGCGACGGCTCCCGCCGCCGGTTCGGATGGCGCCGCCGCTCGGCCGACCCCGCGAGCACCCCGGCCGGCACCGGCCCAGCTGCCGGCTCCGGCACAGGCGCGGGCCCGGGTGCCGGCTCCGGCTCACCGGCACGGGGCGACTCCCCGGCGGGTGGTCCGGTCGGGCCGCGCCGGCCCACCGATGCGACGCGGCGCATGCCCGCCGTCGACGTTGACGACGAGACGGCGCCGCTCGCACCCCCGGGCTACACGCTGTACCGGCCCTCCGGCATCGACTCGACCAGGTCCCTGGAGGATGACGACCGATGAGACCGTTTCTGGGACACGACCGCGCGCTGATCGTCACCGCTGTCGAGGTCGAGCGGGCCGAGGTGCTCGCCGGCCTCGGCATCACCGACCCGCAGCCCGACGACCTCGAGTCCGGCGCCCCGATCGTCGTCGTCGCCGCCGGGGTCGGTCCCGCCGCCGCGGCGGCCGTGACCGCCCAGTTCACGACGACCGCCGTCAACGACGGCCGGCCCTTCGGCGTGGTCATCTCCGCCGGGATCGCCGGCGGCTTCGCCGGGCGCGTCGAGATCGGCGGCCTCGTCGTGGCCACGGAGAGCATCGCCGCCGACCTGGGCGCCGCCGGCACCGACGGCTTCGAGAGCGTCGACGACCTCGGCTTCGGCACCGCCCGCTACGACGCCGACCCGGCCCTGCTCCGCACCCTGCGTCAGGCCCTCCCCGAGGCGGTCGGCGGCCCCGTCCTCACCGTCTCGACGGTCACCGGCACGGCCGAGACCAAGGAGGCTATCCAGAAGCGCCACCCCGACGCCGTCGCCGAGGCCATGGAGGGCTTCGGCGTCGCCACCGCCGCCCGCCTCTGGCCAGGCACCGCCTTCGGCGAGATCCGCACCGTCTCCAACGCCGTCGGCCCTCGCGACCGAGCCGCCTGGCGCATCCCCCAAGCCCTCGAAACCCTCCGCGAAGCCTTCGCAACCCTCGCCCGCCGCTGACCCCCGCACCACCCACAGCCCAGACCCGATCACGCCACACCATACCCCGCCACGCCTCGGCCACCCGACGTCGCCGAGGCCGCGAAGGACCTCAGCGCCACCGTTCCTCCCTGGCCAGGTACCACTTCGCCGCCGCCCAGCTCTGGCCACGCACTCCATCGGTGCCACCGTCCGCCTCTGGCCGGGCACCACCTTCGGCGAGACCCGCACCGTCTCCAACATCGTCGGCCCTCGCGACCGAGCCGCCTGGCGCATCCCCAAGCCTCGAACCCCCTCCGCGAAGCCGTCACAACCCTCGCCGCCGCTAACCCGCACCACCAGCCCAGACCCGAACACGCCACCCCACACCCACCACACCCCGTCGACCACCCGACGCCGTCGCCGAGGCCGCGAAGGACCTCAGCGCCACCGTCCCCCTCTGACCAGGCACCACCTTCGCCGCCGCCCAGCTCTGGCCAGGCACTCCATCGGTGCCACTGCCGCCTCTGGCCGGGCACCGCCTTCGGCGAGACCCGCACCGTCTCCCAACATCGTCGGCCCTCGCGACCGAGCCGCCCAGCGCATCCCCCAAGCCCTCGAAACCCTCCGCGAAGCCGTCACAGCCCCGCCGGCCGCCAACCCGCACCACCCACGCCTCCTCGGCTGCCCCGACGCCGGTCAGCGCAGCCCGGTCTCCGCTGCCAGCGCCGCTGAACCCGGTCGCTGCCAGCGCAGCCATGCCTCTGCCGCCAGTGCGGGTAGGGCCTCTGCCGCCAGTACAGTCGGAGCCCGCTGCCAACCTGCGTGGCCAGGCTCCGCAGCCGCCGGCAACGGGTCATCCCTGCCGCGATGGCGTGCGAACCCGCTCCTGCCCGGTCCGCCATCTCCAGCTCGCTGCTGTGCTGCGCGCCGCCCGTCGATACCGCGAACGGCGCCGCGTTGGTGGCATGGCGCCGGGGCCGGCCGCGGGTGGCAGGTGACTCCGTGGCCGCGGTGATGTCGCCCACTCTTCACCGCGGATGATCAATGGCGCCGCGGCCGCCAGTACATCGCCGCCTGGCGCACATCGTCGGCCGGTAGCCGACGAGCACCACGGCACCCTTGCCCGAGCGGGGGATTCACGGGTGTCGACTGCGTAGTAAGGGTCACACTGGGCGTTTCGCGACTCGTCGTGCGGCAGGGACGAACGGCGTTAGATTCGGGGTTGTGACGCTCTCGCTCGCCTTCTCGCCGTGCCCCAACGACACGTTCGTCTTCCATGCGCTCGCGCATGGGCTGGTGCCGGGGGCGCCCGCGTTCGACGTGACGTATGCCGATGTCGACGTCACCAACACCGCCGCCGAGCGGGGTGAGTTCGACCTGGTCAAGGTCAGCTACGCGGCGCTGCCGTGGCTGCTCGACAAGTACACGCTGCTGCCGTGCGGCGGGGCGCTCGGCCGGGGGTGCGGGCCGCTGGTGCTGGTGAAGGACCAGGCGATCACCAGCCTGGAGGGCAGGACGGTGGCGGTGCCGGGCGACCGGACCACCGCGTACCTGCTGATGCGCCTGTGGTCGGCCGGGGCGCCGCCGAAGAGCGTTGAGATCGTGCCGTTCGCGGAGATCATGCCGGCGGTGGCCAAGGGCCAGTTCGACGCGGGACTGGTGATCCACGAGGCGCGGTTCACGTTCCAGCGACACGGCCTGCACGCGCTCGCCGACCTCGGCGAGTGGTGGGAGGGTGACACGGGGCTGCCGATCCCGCTCGGGGCGATCATCGCGCACCGCGACCGCGTCGACCCGGAGCAGGCGACCGCGTGGATCAAGGAGTCGGTGCGACAGGCGTGGGCCGACCCGGCCCGCAGCCGTGACTACGTGCTGGCGCACGCCCAGGAGATGGAGCAGTCGGTCGTCGACCAGCACATCAACCTGTACGTCAACGAGTTCACCTCGTCGCTCGGCCCGGATGGCCACGCAGCCGTCGACGCTCTGCTGAGCAGGGCCGCCGCCGAGGGGCTGGTCCCAGCCACACCCCTCGTCGGCGCCTGAACAGGCAACAGAACGGCAGCAGAAACGGCAGCGGCGACCTAGACTTCCAGCTCCCGCGCCACGAGGTGCACCGCCTCGGCGACGGTCCTCGCGGTCTTGCGGTCGGGGTAGCGCCCTCGCCGCAGGTCGGGCTGGATCTTCGCCTCGAGGACCTTGATCATGTCCTCGATCAGGCCGTGCAGCTCGTCCGGCTGGCGGCGGCTGGCGACGGCACGGGCCTCGGTCACGGAGGGCGGCGCGTCGACGAACTTGACGTGCATCGCCTGGGCGCCCTTGCGGCTATCGACCACCCCGAACTCGACCCGCTGGCCGGTCTTCAACTCACCCGCACCCGTCGGCAGTGCCGCCTTGTGCACGAAGACGTCGCCGCCGTCGTCGCTGGTGAGGAACCCGAAACCCTTCTCCTGGTCGTACCACTTCACTCGACCCGTCGGCACGCTGTCCTGCTCCCCAGTGATTGACCCGTCCCACCCACAACACCTCAAGGCTAGTCACCGCTTCCCGGTCGGCCAACCGAGATCACGCCCCTGAGAAACGGTGGGAACGCGTGCAGGTCGGCGGCCACGGCCGTCGCGCCCGCGGCCTGCAGCTCCGCGGCAGAGCAGGGTCCGGTGGTCACGCCCAGGACGGGCACGCCGGCCAGGACGCCGGCCTGCATGTCAGCGACATGATCGCCGACGTACGCCGTCGCACCCACCGCCTTCAGTACCGACGACTTCTCCGCGGCGAAGACGTCACCGTGCACCTCGTCGACCGGAATGTCCAGATGCGCGAGATGCAGTGAGGCGAGCCTGCCGAGCTTCGAGGTGATCACCACGACTCGGCCTCCGGCTGCGCGCACCGCCGCGAGGGCAGCCAGCGCACCGGGCAGGACCAGCGCCGGGGCGATCGCGTGCTGCTCGTACAAACTCCGGTAAATACTGACAGCCTCCTCAACCGACTCCGGCGGGAACCATTCGGATATTTCCGTCCTGAGCGGTGGTCCGAGGCGGGACACCGCGAGATCGGCGTCGACATGAACGCCAGTACGCGCCGTAAGCGCGCGATACGCAGCTGCAATCCCCGGCCGAGTGTCGAGGAGCGTCATGTCAAGGTCAAAGCCAATGACAACCGGTTGTTGAGACACCCTTAAGGATGCCCAGGTCACGATAGGTAGGCCATCGAAATACCCACCGGTCACCAGTTGACGAGGTGAGACTTCGGCCACTAACGTCTCCAACACTTTTAGGAAAGTTTCCTAAAGGATCATCCAGGAGACGCGATGAAACGATCCGTCCGCAACGGCCTCATCGTCGCCGCCGCGCTGGCAGTGGCCGGGGCCGTCGTCCCAATCGTCACCACTACCGCCAACGCCGCCGGCAACCTCAGCGCAACGTTCACGGTCGACCAGGACTGGGGCAGCGGCTGGGGCGCCACGTACAAGATCACCAACGGCACCTCAAGCGCCATCAACGGATGGACTCTCGAGTTTGACCTGCCCACGGGCGGTCAGATCACCAGCTTCTGGGACGCCGACGTCGTGCGTACCGGTCAGCACTACGTGGCGAAGAACAAGTCGTGGGCCTCGACGCTCGCCGCCGGCGCCAGCTTCAGCTGGGGCATGAACGGCAGCGGCGCGAAGCCGCCGACCAACTGCAAGATCAACGGCGTGGCCTGTAGCGGTGGCACCCCCACCACCAACCCGCCGACCACGACGCCGCCGACCTCCAAGCCGCCGACGTCGAACCCGCCCACCTCGAACCCCCCGACCTCCAACCCGCCGACCTCGAACCCCCCGAGCGGCCAGAAGGTCGTCGGCTACTTCGCGGAGTGGGGCGTCTACGGCCGCAACTACCACGTGAAGAACATCGACACGAGCGGCTCGGCGGCGAAGCTGACGCACATCCTCTACGCGTTCGGCAACACCACCGGCGGCCAGTGCTCCATCGGTGACAGCTACGCCGACTACGACAAGGCGTACACGGCGGCCGACTCGGTCGACGGCGTCGCGGACACCTGGGACCAGCCGCTGCGCGGCAGCTTCAACCAGCTGAAGAAGCTCAAGGCCAAGTACCCGCACCTGAAGGTGATCTGGTCGTTCGGCGGTTGGACCTGGTCCGGTGGCTTCACGCAGGCCGCCGCGAACCCGACCGCGTTCGCGAACTCCTGCTACAACCTGATCAACGACCCGCGTTGGGCCGGCGTCTTCGACGGCATCGACATCGACTGGGAGTACCCGAACGCCTGTGGCCTGCAGTGCGACGCCAGTGGCCCGGCCGCGTTCAAGAACGTGATCTCGGCGCTGCGCGCCAAGTTCGGCACCAGCAAGCTGATCACCGCGGCCATCACGGCTGACGGCAGCAACGGCGGCAAGATCGACGCCGCGGACTACGCCGGTGCGGTCGGCAGCCTCGACTGGTTCATGCCGATGACCTACGACTACTTCGGTGCCTTCAACGCGCAGGGCCCGACCGCCCCGCACTCGCCGCTGAGCTGCTACTCGGGCATCCCGCAGGCCGGCTTCTGCTCCGAGGCCGCGATCGCCAAGCTGAAGTCGAAGGGCGTGCCGTCCAACAAGCTGCTGCTCGGCGTCGGCTTCTACGGCCGCGGCTGGACCGGCGTCACCCAGGCCGCCCCCGGCGGCACCGCCACGGGCGCCGCGCCCGGCACGTACGAGGCGGGCATCGAGGACTACAAGGTCCTGAAGAACACCTGCCCGGCCACCGGCACCGTCGGCGGCACCGCGTACGCCAAGTGCGGCAGCAACTGGTGGAGCTACGACACCCCGGCCACCATCGCCGGCAAGATGAGCTACGCCAAGCAGCAGGGCCTCGGCGGCTCCTTCTTCTGGGAGCTCTCGGGCGACACCACCAACGGTGAACTGATCACCGCGGTGAGCAACGGTCTGAAGTAAACAACCCCTTCGAAAGAGGGCGGGGCCGTCGGCCCCGCCCTCTTTTGTCATACGGGGCGGTTAGCGTATGAGGTGAGATGACTACCTCGCTCGCAGACCATTTCCGCGCCCTGCCCGACGACGGGCTGATGGCGCTCATCCGGTTGCGCCCGGATCTGGTCATCCCACCGCCGTCGGACTTCTCGGCGCTGGCACACCGCGCCCAGTCCAGGGTGGCGGTGGCCCGGGCCCTCGACGGGCTCGACACGTTCACCCTCGAGATCCTCGACGCGCTGCGGTACACCCGCGTCGGCCACACCACGTCCACCGAGGCCGTCCTGACGCTCACCGCCGCTTCCGGCGTCGAGGCCGCCAGGGTGCGCAGCGCGATCGACCTACTCCTGCAGCACGGCATCGTCTTCGGGCACGACAGCGCGCTGCGCATCGTCGGCGCCGTCGACGAGGTCTGCTCGCCCTATCCGGCGGGGCTCGGCCGGCCCGCCGCCGAGCTCGACCCACTCGCCGGCGCCCTGGTCGCCGACGCCGCGAGGCTGCGCCGCACGCTGCTCGCCGCGCCGCCCGCCGCCCGCGCGGTGCTCGACCGGCTCGCCGCCGGCCCGCCCGTCGGCACCGTCACCCCGGCCAGCCTGCGCTCCGACCCCGACTCCCCCATCCGCTGGCTGGTCGAGCAGCACCTGCTGGTCGCCGTCAGCCGGGACGCCGTCGAGCTGCCCGTCGAGGTGTCGCTCGTCCTGCGCCGCGACGGCGGCCCCCTCGGCCAGCTGCATCCCGATCCGCCGCAGGTCGACACGCCGACCCGCGACGCCGCCCAGCTCGACCGCGCCGGTGCGGGCCAGGTCCTGGAGCTGGTGCGCAATCTCGAGGCGCTGATCGAGGCGATCAACGCCGACCCGCCGTCGGTGCTGCGCTCCGGCGGCATGGGCGTGCGCGAGCTGCGCCGCTTCGCCAAGCTCGTCGGCGTCGACGAGCAGGCCGCCGCCCTCATGGTCGAGCTCGCCGCCGCTGCGGGCCTGCTCGGCGAGGAGATCATCGACAACAAGCGGGTCGAGAGCGTCTTCCTGCCGACCGTCGCCTATGACGTGTGGCGGGCGTGCGGGATCGCCGCCCGCTGGCACCGCGTCGCCATCACCTGGCTGACGATGACCCGCGCCCCGTCGCTGATCGGCCAGCGCGACGACCGCGACCGCCCGTTCAACGCGCTCGCGCCCGAGCTGTCCCGCCCCGGCGCCCCCGCCCAGCGCCGCGCCGCGCTGCAGGTCCTGGCCGAGCTGCCGCCGGGTGCCACCATCGCCCCGTCCGACGTGGTCGAGCTGCTGTCGTGGCGCACCCCGCGCCGGGTCTCCCGCACCGCCGCCGCGGTGGTGGAGGCCAATCTCGCCGAGGCCGCCCTCCTCGGCCTGATCGGCTATGACGGCCTCACCGGCTATGGCCGGCTTCTCCTCGACGAGGTCACGTCGGGCAGCGTCGACACCGACGACCCGCTCGGCCTCAACGCCCCCGACGGCACGGCGCTCACCGGCTCCGCCGCCCTGCTCGACACGCTCCTGCCCGCCCCGGTCGACCACGTCCTGCTGCAGGCCGACCTGTCCGTCATCGTCCCCGGCCCGCCGGAGCCGACCCTCGCCGGCGAGCTGGAGCTCCTCGGCGTGCAGGAGTCTGCGAGCGTCTTCCGCATCACCGCCGACTCGGTCCGCCGCAGCCTCGACGCCGGTTACAGCGCCGCCGACCTGCACGCGCTCCTCGCCCGCCGGTCCCGCACCCCCGTCCCGCAGACCCTCACCTACCTCATCGACGACATAGCCCGCCGCCACGGCGGCATGCGCATCGGCTCCGCCAACTCCTATGTCCGCAGCGACGACGAGTCCCTGATCGCCGAGGTCCTCGCCGACCGCCGCCTCCAGCCGCTGACGCTGCGCAGACTCGCGCCGACCGTCCTCGCCAGCCGCCACACACCCGCGAGGCTCCTGGAGGCCCTCCGCGACGCCGGCTACCCGCCCGTGCAGGAGGACTCGACCGGCGCCGCCGTCCTCACCCGCCCGAAGGCCCGCCGCGGCCCACCCCGCCCCAGCTGGGCACACCGCGGCATCGAGGACCCGGCCGCCGCGGCCCGCCTCTCCACCCCGCGCCTCGCCGGCGTCATCGAGCAGATCCGCAGGGGCGACGCCGCCGCCAGGGTCGCCCGCCGTGCCCCGGTGACCGTCCGCGCCGACGGCGCCACCACGGCCTCCCACACCGAGGCGCTGGAGATCCTCCAGCAGGCGCTGCGCGACAAGACCCGCGTCTGGGTCGGCTATGTCGACTCACACGGCGCCACCGCGTCCCGCCTCGTCAGGCCCGTCTCCATGGGCGGCGGCTACCTGCGCGCCGAGGACGAGCGGACCGAGATGCTGCACACGTTCGCCCTCCACCGCATCACCGCCGCCGCGCCGGAGGAGGGCTCCGTGTAGCCGGTCCTTCATGGCTCCGGTCCCCCGGCCACCGCCAACGTGGCGCGTCAGCCGCGGCCGGTGGAGTCCGTTGCGCGGGCGGCGCCGATGATGGAGACGATCAGCAGGATCACGGCCAGGCTGCCGACCGTCTCGCCGATCGCGTCGGTGAGCGGGCTGCCGAGCACGAGCCACGAGACCAGGAACCACGTCAGGCCCAGGACGGTGACCGTACCGACGCCGCACAACGCCAACAAGGAGAAGCCAGACCGGGCGTCATCGCCGACGGCCGATGCTTGCGTGCCCTCCAGGTCGGTCACCTTCCACAGCGTACCGACTCATCGCCCACTGTCACGGTTTGACATCAACCGCGACGGATGGAGCCGACCACCGAGACGACGAGCAGGAGGACGAGGATCGCGCCGAGTGACTCGCTGACAGCGGTCGCCACATCGGTGTGCGCCACCTGGGAAGACAGCAGGAACCAGCCGACGGCCACCGCCACCGCGGCGAACCCGCCGAACGTCAGGGCAGCCCTGTCACCCAACCGCCGGCCCACACCGACCAGTCTAGGAGGTGAAGCGGACGCCGCACCCACCCCCGATCACTGACCGGAAGGCAGCGGTCGCCAGCCCCCGCGACCACACCGCCGTCTTCCGATCCGAACGCGGACGTCCGGCTCCACCACCGACTTGCGGGCACTGCAGTGACGAGACAGCGACGGAGGCGAATCTGATCGCATCCATCGCGTGGCCGTCATAAGCACAGACGCAATCTGACCCCCGGAAGGTTGCAGCGTTTCCAATCCTCCCACATATCGGGAACTGTCAGAGGTGCGTGCGACACTGGTGCGGTGCCCGAAGGTCCATTGATCGTCCAGTCCGACAAGACCCTGCTGCTTGAGGTCGACCACCCCGACGCGCTCGCGTGCCGGATGGCGATCGCGCCGTTCGCCGAGCTGGAGCGCTCGCCGGAGCACGTGCACACCTATCGTCTGACGCCGCTCGGCCTGTGGAATGCGCGTGCCGCCGGGCACGACGCCGAGGGGGTCGTCGACGCGCTGCTGCGGTTCTCCCGCTATCCGGTGCCGCACGCGCTGCTCGTCGACATCGCCGAGACGATGGACCGCTATGGCCGGCTCCAGCTGCTCAACGACCCCGTGCACGGCCTCGTGCTGCACGGCCTAGACCGGGCGGTGCTGATCGAGGTCGCGAAGAGCAAGAAGCTCGCCGGCATGCTCGGCGCCAACATCGACGCCGACACCGTCATCGTGCACGGGTCTGAGCGCGGGCGCCTCAAGCAGGCGCTGCTGAAGCTGGGCTGGCCGGCGGAGGACCTCGCGGGCTATGTCGACGGCGAGGCCCACCAGATCGACCTCGCGGAGGACGGCTGGGTTCTGCGCTCCTACCAGCGCGAGGCGGTCGACTCGTTCTGGGCCGGCGGCTCCGGCGTCGTCGTCCTTCCCTGCGGTGCCGGCAAGACGCTCGTCGGCGCGGCCGCGATGGCCGAGGCCAAGGCGACCACCCTGATCCTGGTCACCAACACGGTCGCCGGCCGGCAATGGAAGCGCGAGCTGATCGCGCGGACCAGCCTGACGGAGGAGGAGATCGGCGAATACTCCGGCGACCGCAAGGAGATCCGCCCGGTCACGATCGCCACGTATCAGGTGCTGACCACCCGCCGCGGTGGTGTGTTCCCGCACCTGGACCTGTTCGGCGCCCGCGACTGGGGCCTCATCGTCTATGACGAGGTCCACCTGCTGCCCGCCCCGATCTTCCGGTTCACCGCCGACCTGCAGGCCAGGCGCCGCCTCGGCCTGACCGCCACCCTCGTCCGCGAGGACGGCCGGGAGGGCGACGTGTTCTCCCTGATCGGCCCGAAGCGCTACGACGCACCGTGGAAGGACATCGAGGCGCAGGGCTGGATCGCCCCGGCTGAATGCGTCGAGGTCCGCGTCACGCTGACCGATGCCGAGCGGATGGCCTATGCGGTCGCCGAGCCCGAGGAGCGCTACCGGGTCGCCGCCACCGCCCGCACCAAGCTGCCCGTGGTCCGTGCCCTCGTCGAGCGCCACAAGGGCGAGCAGATCCTGGTCATCGGCGGCTACATCGACCAGCTGCACCAGCTGGGCGAGTTCCTGGAAGCACCGATCGTGCAGGGCTCGACCACCAACAAGGAGCGCGAGCGCCTCTTCGACGCGTTCCGCACCGGCGAGCTCAAGACTCTCGTCATCTCCCGCGTCGGCAACTTCTCGATCGACCTGCCCGAAGCCGCCGTGGCGATCCAGGTCTCCGGCAGCTTCGGCTCCCGCCAGGAAGAAGCCCAACGCCTCGGCCGAGTCCTGCGCCCGAAGGCCGACAAGCGCCAGGCCCACTTCTACACGGTCGTCGCCCGCGACACGATCGACACCGAGTACGCCGCCCACCGCCAGCGCTTCCTGGCCGAGCAGGGCTACGCGTACACCATCACCGACGCCGACGACGTCTTAGCCCCGTAGCCGCTACCTCCCCGATTCCGACAATCAGCGACCCCGCCTCCTAACCTCACCGCCCAGGTCCCGCCCCATCTCCGACCCCGCCCCTACCGGCCTCGTGGCAGCCTGGCCCGTGGGGCTGGTAAGCGGCGGCCCGGCTCGAACTGGCCGGCTCGAACTGACTGGCTCGAACCGGTCCGGCTGGTCTGCACCGGGTGAAGCGGCGGCCGTTCAGGCTGCACCGCTGAACCAAGTCCGCACCGGCCCGGCGTCAGGGCACTCGAACCGACGGCGCCGCGCTCGAACTGGCACGCCCAACCGGCTCGCCACTCACGGCGAGGCCGTCGACAGCCGACTCGATCCGGACCAGGTCGGACCAGGTCGGACCAGGTCGGACCAGGTCGGACCAGGTCGGACCGGCGGACTGGTCGGACCGGGTCGGACGAGGCAAACCAACGGACCAGCCGAAGCAGGTCCGACCAGGCAAACCAACGGACCAGACGAAGCAGGTCGGACCAGCCGAAGCAGATCGGACCAGACGAACCAGCGGACCAGAGCGGACCAGGGCGCCTGACCGCCCGAACCACACGGGGTCGTGAGGAGTACCCCCGCTCAGCCATCGCGGAGGGCGACCACCGGATGCGGCGCGCATGCGCCGCTTCCCCTGCCTCGCGCCTCAGCGCGGGTAGTGCGCCGCGGAGCGGCGCATTGGGGTGCGGGTGAGAATCCCCGCCGGGCCCCGCCGCGACAGCGGTGGGGGGAGTTACAGCACTACAGCGTCTGGAGCTCGTTGGAAAGGAGCTCGGCGATCTGGGCCGTGTTGAGGGCGGCGCCCTTGCGGAGGTTGTCGCCGGTGACGAACAGGTCCAGGGCGCGCGGGTCGTCGATCGAGCGGCGGATGCGGCCGACCCAGGACGGGTCGGTGCCCACGGCGTCGATCGGCATGGGGAACTCGCCGGCGGCGGGGTCGTCGACGAGGATCACGCCGGGGGCGTGGCGGAGGACCTCGCGGGCGCCCTCGGCGTCGACCTCGACGCCGAAGACGGCGTGGACGGCGACGGAGTGGCCGGTGACGACGGGGACGCGGACGCAGGTGGCGGAGACCTTGAGGTCGGGCAGGCCGAGGATCTTGCGGGACTCGTTGCGCATCTTGAGCTCTTCGGACGACCAGCCGGCGTCGCGGAGGGAGCCGGTCCAGGGGACGACGTTGAGCGCGAGCGGGGCCGGGAAGGGGCCCAGGTCGTCGCCGACGGCCTGGCGGACGTTGCCGGAGCGGGAGCCGAGGCTAGGGTCGCCGCTGACGCGTTCGAGCTGGCTGAGCAGGGTGTCGACACCGTCTTTGCCGGCGCCGGAGACCGCCTGGTAGGACGCCAGCACCAGCTCCTTGAGCCCGTACTCGCGGTGCAGGGGGGCGAGCGCCACGATCATCGCGAGGGTGGTGCAGTTGGCGTTCGCGATGATGCCCTTGGGGCGGTTGCGGGACTGTTCGGGGTTGATCTCCGGTACGACCAGCGGAACGTCGGGATCCATGCGAAACGCGCCGGAGTTGTCGACCGCGATCGCGCCGTAGGAGACCGCGACGGGGGCCCATTCGGCGGAGACCTCGTCGGGGACGTCGAACATCGCCACGTCGACGCCGGCGAAGACCTCGCCGGACAGCTCCTGGACGACGACCTCCTCGCCCCGCACGACCAGGGTGCGGCCGGCGGAGCGTTTGGAGGCGACGAGGCGGATCTCCCCCCACACGTTCTTGCGGGAGGAGAGCAGCTCACACATGACGGTGCCGACGGCGCCGGTCGCACCGACGACGGCCAGCGTTGGTAGGGCGCCCATAAAGAGCGAACCTACCGTCCGGTCCCCGCATAAACCACGGCTTCCTCGGAGCCGCCCAGCTCGAAGGCGTCGTGAATGGCACGGACGGCCACATCGAGGTCGGTGTCGCGGCAGACGACGGACACCCGGATCTCCGAGGTGGAGATCATCTCGATGTTGACGCCGGCCTCGGCGAGCGCGGCGAAGAGCTTGGCGGCGACGCCCGGGTTGGAGCGCATGCCGGCGCCGATGAGCGAGACCTTGCCGATGTGGTCGTCGAACAGGATGTCGCGGAAGTCGACGGTGGCCTTGGCGCGCTCGAGGGCGGCCTTGGCGGTGGCGCCGTCGGTCTTCGGCAGCGTGAAGGAGATGTCGGTGCGGCCCGTGCCCTCGGTCGACACGTTCTGCACGATCATGTCGATGTTGGTCTCCGCGGCGGCGACCGTCTGGAAGATCCGCGCGGCGACACCGGGCTGGTCGGGCACGCCGACGATGGTGATCTTCGCTTCGCTGCGGTCGTGTGCGACGCCGGTGATGAGCGCTTGCTCCACGGAAAGGTCCTCCATCGATCCGGTGACCATGGTGCCGTTGGCGGTTGAGTACGAGGAACGCACGTGGATCGGCAGGTTGAACCGCCGGGCGTACTCGACGCTGCGCAGGTGCAGCACCTTCGCGCCGCAGGCGGCCAGCTCGAGCATCTCCTCGTACGTGATCTGCTTGATGTGTCTTGCGTTCTTCGCCACCCGCGGGTCGGCGGTGAAGATCCCGTCGACGTCGGTGTAGATCTCACACACGTCGGAGCGCAGCGCCGCGGCGAGCGCGACCGCGGTGGTGTCCGAGCCGCCCCGGCCGAGCGTGGTGATGTCCTTGGTGTCCTGCGACACACCCTGGAACCCGGCGACGATGGCGATCGCGCCCTCGTCGAGCGCGCCGCGGAGGCGACCCGGCGTCACGTCGATGATGCGGGCCCGGCCGTGCGTCGACGTGGTGATCACGCCGGCCTGGCTGCCGGTGTACGACCTTGCCTCGTACCCGAGGTTGTTGATGGCCATCGCGAGCAGCGCCATGGAGATGCGCTCACCGGCGGTGAGCAACATGTCCAGCTCCCGCCCGGCCGGGACCGGGCTGACCTGCGACGCGAGGTCGAGCAGCTCGTCGGTCGTGTCGCCCATGGCCGAGACGACCACGACGACCTCGTTGCCGGCTTTCCGCGTGTCGACGATCCGCTCGGCGACGCGCTTGATGCGCTCGGCGTTGGCGACGGACGACCCGCCATACTTCTGCACGATCAGCGCCACGCCGTCGAGCTCCTTTCCACCCGTACGGGCGATGTTGACGCAGCCGAGCGTACCGGCGACGGGTATCCCCCGGGAGTGGCGTTCCCACGATCCGGCCGCACGACAGGGGAGAATACGCACGTGCGCGCACGTAGGGGCCGGGTATCCGCGATCACTGTGACCACCGGCACGGCGCTCGCCGCGGTCACCGGGCTGCTGCTGGCCGCCTGCAGCGGGGGTTCGCCGGTCGACGCGGCGTCGGACCCGGCGACCGGGGTGCCCGCGCAGCCGGACCCCCGCGGCATGCTCGCCGCCCGGGTCGCGGTCGCCAAGGACCAGCGGTACGTCGCCGCGTACACCCTCGTCGTGCAGGGCAAGGCGCCCCGGTCGGTGCTGGTCACGGTCGCCAAGGACCGCACCTGGCGGGTCGACGTCCAGGGCGGCGCCCTCGGCGGGACGGCGGACGTCGCGATCGCCAACCGGCCCGAGGGCGTCTACCAGTGCGCGATCAACCCCGCGACCGGCTGCGTCAGGGTCGGCGCCACCAACAAGAAGCTGCCCGCCTCGATCGACCCGAGGCTGCAGTACGTCTTCATCGCCTGGCTGGACGTGCTCCTGGACCGGCAGGTCCCGCTCGCGGTGGCGCCGGCCGAGCCGCTGGCGGGCACGTCGGCGCCGTGCTTCGCGGTCGAGCCGGGCGTCACCGCCGTACAGCCGCCGATCGACGCCGGGGTGTTCTGCTACAACGACCGGGGCATCCTCGCGGCCGCCAGGATCCCGCTCGGCCAGCTCATGCTGACCGGGGAGCCGGCGCCGGCCCCCGACACGATCACCCTGCCCGGACCGGTCGTCACCACCGCGCCGCTGGGCACGTCGGCGCCGCCTCCGCCGAAACCGTCGTCTTCGTCACCCTCGGCCGCACCGTCGATCTCACGCTCCCGTTGAGTGGTAGGCTGGCGCTCGACATGTGGCAGACGGTTCTCCTTCTTCGTCGCCGCGACGAGGCCCGACAGGCCGGCACCTCGTCGCGGGGTTGAGTCGCGTCTGCGCTCCTGCCGGTCGACCCTTTCTGGTCCCGACCACCTTTTCAGGAGCATTGAGCCATGTCCGAGATCGCCAATCAGACCGCCAGCCGGATGCCCGTCGAGCGCTACCGGCCGTTCAGTGAACAGTTCCCGGTCCCGCTGACCGATCGCCAGTGGCCGTCCCGTGAGGTCACCGTGGCGCCCCGCTGGTGCGCGGTGGACCTGCGCGACGGCAACCAGGCGCTGATCGACCCGATGTCCGTGGAGCGCAAGCGTCGCATGTTCGCGCTGCTGGTCCGCATGGGCTACAAGGAGATCGAGGTAGGTTTCCCGGCGGCGTCGCAGACCGACTACGACTTCGTGCGGACGCTGATCGAGCAGGACCTGATCCCCGAGGACGTCACGATCCAGGTCCTGACCCAGTGCCGCGACACCCTGATCGAGCGGACGTTCGAGTCGCTGCGCGGCGCGAAGCGGGCGATCGTGCACTTCTACAACTCGACCTCGACGCTGCAGCGGCGGGTCGTGTTCGGCCTGGACAAGGCCGGGATCACCGACATCGCGACGAGCGCGGCGCGGCTGTGCCAGAAGTACGCCGAGGCGATCACGCCCGACACCGAGATCTACTACGAGTACTCGCCGGAGTCGTACACGGGGACCGAGCTGGACTACGCGCTGGAGGTCTGCAGCGCCGTCATCGACGTGCTGCAGCCGACCCCCGACCGGCCGCTGATCGTCAACCTGCCGGCGACGGTGGAGATGGCGACCCCCAACGTCTACGCGGACTCCATCGAGTGGATGTCGCGCAACCTGCCGCGACGCGAGTCGGTCGTGCTGTCGCTGCACCCGCACAACGACCGCGGCACCGCCGTCGCCGCCGCCGAGCTGGGCCTGCTGGCCGGCGCCGACCGGGTCGAGGGCTGCCTCTTCGGCAACGGTGAGCGCACCGGCAACGTCGACCTGGTCACCCTGGGGCTGAACCTGTTCTCCCAGGGCATCGACCCGCAGATCGACTTTTCGAACATCGACGAGATCAAGCGGACCGTCGAGTACTGCAACCAGCTGCCCGTGCACGAGCGCCACCCGTACGCCGGCGACCTGGTCTACACGGCCTTCTCCGGCTCCCACCAGGACGCGATCAAGAAGGGCTTCGAGGCGCTGCACCGCGACGCCGCGGCCGCGGGCGTCGACGTCGACCGCTTCACGTGGGGCGTGCCCTACCTGCCGATCGACCCGAAGGACGTGGGCCGCTCCTACGAGGCGGTCATCCGGGTCAACTCGCAGTCCGGCAAGGGCGGCGTCGCCTACGTCATGAAGTCCGAGCACCACCTGGACCTGCCACGCCGCCTGCAGATCGAGTTCTCCGGCGTCGTGCAGCGGCACACCGACGACGAGGGCGGCGAGGTCAGCCCGCAGGCCATGTGGGACTTCTTCTCCGGCGAGTACTTCTCCGACAAGCGGTTCACGCTGCAGGGGTACGAGGCGGCGACGGTCGACGGCAAGGTCACCCTCACGGCTGACGTCGCGGTCGACGGCGTCGTCCGGTCGGTCACGGCCACGGGTAACGGCCCGATCGACGCGTTCGTGCACGCGCTGGGCGACTTCGGCGTCGACGTGCGGGTCCTGGACTACGCCGAGCACGCCCTCACCGCGGGTGAGAGTGCGCAGGCCGCGGCGTACGTCGAGTGCGCCGTCGACGGGCAGACCTTCTGGGGTGTCGGGATCGACGCCAACATCGTGACCGCATCGTTGCGAGCCGTGCTGAGCGCCGCGAACCGCGCCTGAGCCGCCGACGCGGCTCAGGCTGCTGTGGCTGCTCAGGTTGCTTGGTGAAAGGCCGGCCCCCGCAATGGGCCGGCCTTTCCGTCTATGTGGGTCCTGCCCAGGTCTTCGTCGTCATGCCACTGATCCTGCGGGTTCTGGTGTCCCGCGCGACAGGGACACCGGTCCCGCCTTGCGGTCCCGTCCGTTTCGTGTGGATTGTCGCCGTTCGTGTCTGGAATCGCACCGTGGCGCTGCGAGCGGGGCGTGCGCCGATGCCGCACAGTGGTGGGCGTGCGCCCCTCCAACGGCAAAGCCGTCCTCCTCACCCTCGCGCTAACAACGGTGCTCACTGGCGCCGCCAGCTGCGAGGTCTCCTCCACACCGGGTGCGGCAGCGCCCAGCTCGACGTCAACGCCCGGCAACGGTGGCACCACCGGTGCGACGAAGCCGCCGGCCGGCAACCCGGCCAACGCCACGGCCGCGCTCGAGCAGCTCACCGTCGCGGCCGCTGGGTCGATGGCCGGCTACAGCCGCGAGAAGTTCACCCACTGGATCGGCCAGGGCGACGGCTGCGACACCCGTGACGTCGTGCTCAAGCGCGACGGCAAGGGCGTCAAGGCCGACGCCGAGTGCAAGATCACAGCGGGGACCTGGTACAGCCCGTACGACGACAAGACCCTCACCGACCCGAAGGCCCTCGACATCGACCACATGGTGCCGCTGGCCGCCGGCTGGCGCTCGGGTGCCAGCAAGTGGACCGATGAGCAGCGTAAGCAGTTCGCCAACGACCTGACGCGCCCGCAGCTGTTCGCCGTCAGCCTCCAGTCGAACCGATCCAAGGGTGACCAGGACCCGTCGACGTGGAAGCCGCCGAACAAGGCCTACTGGTGCACATATGCGCAAGACTGGGTAACGGTGAAGAGCTTCTACAAACTGACCGTCACCACCGCCGAGAAGTCGGCGCTGACGGAGATGCTCGCGACCTGCAAGTAGGGTTCTCTGACCGGATTCTCGCGCGATTGAAGGGCGGCCGATATGGCAGACGTAGCACCGGTGCCGGGAGCGGTACCGGTCACTCCGCAGGCACCGGCCGCCCCTGCCGCAACCCCGCCGGCGGCTCCGGCCGCGACCCCGGCGGCTCCAGCGGCGACCCCGGCGGCGGCTCCAGCCGGCACTTCGACGTCGGCCGCGACGCCGGCTTCGGCCCCGGCATCCGGCGCTCCGGCGGCGGGCGCCGCTCCGGCGGCGGGCGCCGCTCCGGCGGACTCCGCTCCGGCGGACTCCGGTGCGCCAGCGGCATCCGGTGCACCAGCGGCGGCCGCTCCCGCCGGTGCCGCTGCGGCCGAGGCCGCTTCCGCCGGGACCGCCTCTGCCGGGACCGCCCCTGCCGAGGCCGCTTCGGCCAAGGCTGCCCCGGCCGCGCCCGCGGCTGCTCAGGCTGCGACCGGCGAAGCGGCGGCGACCGGCGAAGCGGCGGTGCCCGCGCCGCTGACGACCGACATCATGGCGGGGCCCGGCGGGGTCATGACCGACGAGGTCGGCGTGGTCACCGGCGAGCTGACCCTGCGCTCCGAGGTTGACGCCACCGGTGCCGCGCTCGTCCGCGTCCAGTACAAGGACGCCGAGGAGTGGTACGTGGTGACCGGCACCAAGACCCACCTCGCCGACCCCGCCGACCTCGCCGCCGTGCACGCCGTGGCCGTCGGCATCCTGAACCGCCCGGAAGGCTAGCCCGGGCTAGATCGCCCGCCGTCCCTCGAACGCGCGGCCGAGCGTGATCTCGTCCGCGTACTCGAGGTCGCCGCCGACCGGCAGGCCGCTGGCGAGCCGGGTCACGGTGAGACCCATCGGCTTCACCAGCAGCGCCAGGTACGTCGCGGTGGCCTCACCTTCGGTGTTGGGGTCGGTCGCCAGGATCAGCTCCTTGCAGGTGCCGTCCGCGAGCCGCATCATCAGCTCGCGGACCTTCAGGTTGTCCGGCCCCACGCCCTCGAGCGGGTTGATCGCCCCGCCGAGCACGTGATACCTGCCCCGGAACTCGCCGGTACGCTCGATCGCCACGACATCCTTCGGCTCCTCCACGACGCAGTACACCTCGTCGCTGCGGCGCGGGTCGCGGCAGATCCGGCACAGGTCAGACTCCGCGACGTTGAAGCAGCGCGTGCAGAAGCGCACGAGCTCCTTCACCCGCGTCAGCGCCTGAGCGAGCCGCTTCACGTCCGACGGGTCGGACGACAGCACGTGAAACGCGATCCGCTGCGCGCTCTTCGGACCGACGCCGGGCAGTCTGCCCAACTCGTCGATCAGGTCCTGGATGGCACCTTCGTACATCTGCGGCGATTAGAATCCGGGCAGCCCGAGGCCGCCACCCAACCCGCCGAGGCCCGCGGTCAGCGGTCCCATCTTCTGCTCCGTCAGCTCCTTCGCCGCCTGCGCGGCGTTGTGCAGCGCCGCGACCACGAGGTCCTCGAGCGTCTCCACGTCGTCCGGGTCGACCGCCTTTGGGTCGATCTTGATGCTGACGACCTCCCCGGACCCGCGCACGACCGCCGTGACGAGACCGCCGCCGGCCGTGCCGGTCAGCTCGGCCTCGGCCAGCTCGGCCTGCGCGGCGACCATCTGCTGCTGCATCTTCTGCGCCTGCTTCATCATCTGCTGCAGGTTGGGCTGTCCACCGGGGCGCACGATCTGCTCCTCTTCGATATTCGGTCAATGCTCAGCTGGTCTTACCCTGGCACGCCCGGCCGGTATACCTCGGCCGCCGCGCCTGTCCTGCCGCCCGCCACGCCGAGCACCACGCCGTCCTGCCGCCCGACGTCTACCGCCGCCCCGCGCTGTTCCTCACGAGGCGCCACCCGGCGGCGGTCTCAGCTCGTGGTCTCGCCGATCTTCTCCGCCCCGAGCGCCTCGCTGAGCAGCCGTAACGCGGCTTCCTCGCTCGACTCGCGGACGGAGGTCGCATCGTCGAGCAGCTCATCCCCTGGGTCCAGCCCAGGAAACCGCGGATCGGCGACGGGCCTGTCGTACTCCGGGTCGTACGGCGGCTCGTCCGCCCCCGCGCCCTCCCACGCCGACTCGACCACCGGTGCGGCAGCCGCCCGCCGTGGCGCGTTCGCCGCTCTGCTCGCCGCCTCGCGGGCCTGCTCGATGGCGCTCCGCGGCCGCGCGCCGTTCTGCTGGCGGGCGCCGCCTGGGGTGCGCGCGCCGTTGGCCCCTTGGCCGCCGCCCGCCCCCGACAGGCCACCACCGTTCGGCGACGCACCCGCCGGCTGCCCGGCTCCGGGCTGCCTGGTCGCCACTTGCGCCGAGCCACCCGGCGTCGAGCCACCCGCCGCCGAGCCACCCGCCGCGGAGCCCCCGGGAGTGGCCGTGGCGGGCCACTCGCTCGCCTGCCCCTGGCCACCCTGGCCCGAACCACCCGGAGTCGCGATCGCGGGCCATCCGCCGCCGCTGACGTGCATCTGGTCGCCGCCCGCCGATCCTCCGGAGAGGCCGCGCGGATCAGCCAGCGCCCCACCCGAGGGTGTCCGAACCACCCCGCCGGGCACCGCCGTCGCCGGCCAGCCGTCCGGCTGCGCCGCCCCGCCGGGCACCGCGGGCGTCGGCCAACCCGCCTGCCCATCGCTCTGAGACGCCGACGCACCACCATGGGCCGCCGCACTGCCACGGGGAGCCGGGGCACCGCCGTGGGCTGCCGCCGCGCCGCCGGCAGGTGCCTGAGCGCCCGCGTGACCGGCCGGTGCCGGATGACCGCCCTGGACCGGGTGACCGCCTCCAGGGCCCGCGTGGGGCGCCTGGACGGTGGTCGTGGCGTGGGTCCCGTGAGCGCTGGTGCCGGGCACGGCCGCCGGAGTGGGCCAGCCGTCGCCCGCCTGAGACGGACCACCGGGCGAGGCGAACGCCCCTGACGGCCCCCCTGGTGACGCCATGGACGGACCGCCCGGTGGGGCGAACGCCCCGGACGATCCCCCCGCCCGCGCGTCGACGGGGACAGGCTCACCCGCGGGGCGGGCGGGCGTCGGCCAGGCCTCGGCGGCCTGCTGCGGGACCGCCGCGCTGCCGGGACCACCGCCGGACGGGCCGCCGAATCCCGGTCCGCCGCCTGGCGCCTGGCCACCCGGAGGGGCGCCGCCGGGGCCGGACGGCGTCGGGCGGGGCGGGGTGGGACGGGTGCCGCCGCCACCGCCGCCGGGCTGGCCGCCGACCTCGCACCTGACCTGCCACCTGCCGCCGAGCAGCTCGCTCAGCGCGGCGATGAGGACGTCTGGCGAGGCGTTGAGCATGTTGGCGTGGGCGGTGTGCTTGAACCCGAGCACGAGCGTGGTGCCCTCGACGTCCTGCACCGTGGCCTCGCGGACGATCGCGGCGGCCTTCTTCGACTTCCCGCTCACCAGGGACAGCACGTCGGTCCACACCCGCCGGACCGCACCGGCGTCGAGCGCCCCGACGCCCTGCGGGGGCACGGGGGACGCCGCCGGCTCGTACGCGACCGGAGCCCCACCTCCCGACGGCTGCGGCGCCCCATACGAATGCCCCGCGGCGACCTGCTCGGAAGCGTGGGCAACCGGCTCAGCGCCCGCACCCGGGGCCGAGCCGTAACCCGCCGCCGCAGCGGCGGGACCAGCCGCCGCGGAGAACGGACCAGCCTGCGCGGCCGCCGGACCTGCCTGCGACGCCGGACCTGCCGGCACGGAAGAGGGACCTGCCGCGGGCCCGGGGGCGTGACCGCCCCCGGAGGCGGGGCCTGCCGCCGGCGCAGGGGCATGACCGGCCCCGGAGGTGGGAGCCGCCGCCGGGGCCGAGCCGTGACCCGCGCCCGAGGCGGAGCCAGACGCCGGTCCAGAGACGGGGGCAGCCGCCGGAGCGGGGACGGCGCCGCCGGCGAGCAGGCGGCGCTCCATGCGCTCCAGACGCTGCAGGAGCGCGCTGCCGGAGTCGTCGGCACCCGGGAGCAGCATGCGGGCGGTGATCAGCTCCAGCAGCAGCCGCGGGGCGGTGGTGCCGCGCATCTCGGTCAGCCCGTTGTGGACGATGTCGGCATACCGCGACAGCGTCGCCTGACCCAGCTGGGTCGCCTGGGCGCCCATCCGCTCCAGCTGGTCGTGCGGGGCGTCGAGCAGCCCCTTGGCCACGGCGTCGGGCACCTGCTGCAGGACGATGAGGTCGCGCAGCCGCTCGAGAAGGTCGGAGGCGAAGCGCCGCGGGTCGTGGCCGGCCTCGACGACCCGGTCGATGACGCCATAGGCGCCGCGGCCGTCGTCGGCGGCCAGGGAGTCGCACATCTCGTCGATGAGGGCGACGTCGGTGACGCCGAGCAGCGCGACCGCCCGCTGGTAGGTGACGCCGTCGGGGCCCGCGCCGGAGATCAGCTGGTCGAGGACCGACAGCGAGTCACGGGCGCTGCCCGCGCCGGCGCGGACCACCAGCGGGAAGACGGCGGGCTCGACCTTGACGCCCTCGGACGTGGTCAGCTGCTCCAGGTAGGGGCGGAGCACCCCCGGCGGAATCAGCCGGAAGGGGTAATGGTGGGTGCGGGACTTGATCGTCCCCAGCACCTTCTCGGGCTCCGTGGTCGCGAAGACGAACTTCACATACTCGGGCGGCTCCTCGACGAGCTTGAGCAGCGCGTTGAAGCCGGCCGACGAGACCATGTGCGCCTCGTCGATGACGTAGACCTTGAACCTGCTGGAGACCGGCGCGAAGAAGGCCCGCTCCCGCAGGTCGCGCGCGTCGTCGACACCACCGTGGCTGGCCGCGTCGATCTCGATGACGTCGATCGAGCCGGCGCCGTCGGGCGCGAGCGCGCGACACGAGTCGCACTCGCCGCACGGGTCGGGCGTCGGGCCCTTCTCACAGTTGAGCGAGCGGGCGAGGATGCGGGCACTACTGGTCTTGCCGCAGCCGCGGGGGCCGGAGAACAGGTAGGCATGGTTGAGCCGCCCCGAGCGCAGCGCCTGCGACAGCGGCTCGGTGACGTGCTCCTGCCCGATCACCTCGGCGAACGTGCGAGGCCGGTACTTGCGGTAGAGCGCGAGCGCCACCAGCGGTCCCTCCGTTCGCGTCTCTCAATCGGGCCGGCACCACGGTACCCCCAGGCACCGACAAAAAGCTGCGCCGCGACCGACCGGGGGCGGACATGAAGGCGCCACCCGTGCACCCGTCAGAGCTCACTTATCCTTGCTGCCTTCCGGCCCTGGGGAGGTTCGTAAGATGACGCCGCACGAGTGGCTTGAGGAACACAATACCCCGTAGCGCGGAGCCCGTGAGGCATGGGTATCCTGGCGCACGGAGGATTCGCCTAGAGGCCTAGGGCGCACGCTTGGAAAGCGTGTTGGGATAAAACCCTCACGAGTTCGAATCTCGTATCCTCCGCCGGCCTGACCAGGCAAAACGCCGGGACGCCCCACCAGGGCGGCCCGGCGTTTCGGTTTGCCGGGCGCTCACGGGCGTGGCGCCGCCGGCCGACGCTGCCACCGAAGCGCGACACCCGGGGTCACGACCGGCGGCGCCCGAGCCTCCCCCAGGGGAGGACTCGAGGACGCCACCCAACCCGGCGGCGTTCATGGCCACATGACCATATGGCCATTCAGACGGCACGATTGAGGCTTGCCGTCACTCCAGGCACTCGAGGATCTCGACCATGCGGTGCCGTACCGGGAAAGCGCAACCGAGGACGGGATCATCGACGATGCCGCCAGCCCTGCTGCGACTCGGCGGAGACCTCCCGCATGCCGCCACGAGCCCCCTGCCTGCAATGTCGCTGGTAGGCATACGTCCCTTGGAGGGGCTGGACATGGCATCGGGTGATACTCCCGCCGTGGCCCGCCGCGCCGTCCGCCTGGCCATCAAGGACGCGCGGACGGCGAAGGGGCTCACCCAGTCGCAGGTCGCAGAGGCCATGGAATGGTCGCTGTCCAAGGTGATGCGCATCGAAAGCGGCGAGGTCACCATTTCGCAGAATGACCTGCGCCCCCTGCTGAGCCATCTCGGAATTCGCGACAAAGCGCGGGTCGACGAGCTCGTGCAGGCCGCCAAGGCATCAAAGCAGCGACAGCAGTGGTGGGACCACAAACGCTACGCCGAATGAACACCTAGAGCAGGACGCGTCGACCCCCTCCCGGAAAGGAAGAAGTGTGGTGCAACCGTCGAACGGCATGCCCGGCCCACCGTCCCCATCGGACACTCCGCACACATCCCGGTGGATCTGGGTCGCGTTGATGATCTCGATTGCATGCATCGTCGGCGGCGTCGCCGGGCTCCTCGCCCACGCAGGCGGCAGCAACGTGCCGAACGCCATCCTGACCGGCGGAGGGGCATTCGCCGGCACGATGGCGCTGCAACTGGGGATCGGACACTTCGCCGGCCCGAGACAGTGACCCGTGCAGAAGCGATGCCCGTGCCCGCCGGCGGCGACCAGCAAAGATTTCCGCAATGGGCGCGCAACCAGCCATATGGCCGAGTGCAACCTAGCGCATCGTGACACCACATGGGACGATGAGTATGGCCAGCCGGCCAGGGGGCGAGAAAACACAACAGCACCCGGCGGCCACCGAGTGCTGTTTGTGATCGCTTCCACCTCTACGACTACGCGGAGGGTCAGCGGTGATACCCACAGCAATCCTTGCGCATCCGTCACCCCTCCGCAAGACCGAGAGGGGAAAGGAGATGCGCACCTTCTACCGGAGTCCGGACATCCTGGTCACAAGCGACCATTTTTCCGTCCTCCGCCCGAGCCCCGTCCAGTTCCGGATCAGGAACCTCAAAGATGCCTACATCGTCCGGCACGGGCCGCCCTCACTGCGCCCTCAGCTGGAGATCCGCGCGGCTTACGGGGCAGACGACGTCCGGCTCTTCATGACCACCGACTCACGGACCTTCGGACAGGTCCGTCGCGCACTCATCCGCGCCCTTGAGCAGAGCAAAGCAGCACGCAGTTAGGCCCCAAATGACCGCGCGCGAGCCGAACGGCCTCGCGCGCGGCATCTTGGGTTCATCAAGATGATGCAGAAGTGCAACTTGCAATATCGCTACCTGGTGGATGGCTTGTCGTTAGCATCCCCGGGGCGGCGAGCGGAGCGACCCACCCGCGAGCGACCTCCCCGGAGGTCGGTGCGAGGTATAGCCTGTATTTTGGCATTCACCACATCCGCCCAACCGTCTGCGCGTAGCGTCACGAAGTGGCTCCCTACTTGCAATGTCGCTGGTAGGCATACGTCCCTTGGAGGGGCTGGACATGGCATCGGGTGATACTCCCGCCGTGGCCCGCCGCGCCGTCCGCCTGGCCATCAAGGACGCGCGGACGGCGAAGGGGCTCACCCAGTCGCAGGTCGCAGAGGCCATGGAATGGTCGCTGTCCAAGGTGATGCGCATCGAAAGCGGCGAGGTCACCATTTCGCAGAATGACCTGCGCCCCCTGCTGAGCCATCTCGGAATTCGCGACAAAGCGCGGGTCGACGAGCTCGTGCAGGCCGCCAAGGCATCAAAGCAGCGACAGCAGTGGTGGGACCACAAGCGCTATGCCGGAATGCTGACGCCGGCGATGAAGCAGTGGTTCAGCTATGAGGCTGAAGCCAGCTCCATGCGGCTGTTCTACTCCGCGTACTTTCCGGGGTTCCTGCAGACCCAGGAATTCGCGCGTGTTCTACTTGAGTTCTTCGTCGACGACCTCACACAAGACGAGATCGCGGCGCGCATCGAGACGCGGACACAGCGTCGCCAGGTCCTTGAGCAGCGAAGAGGTCGACCCGACGTCCATCTGCTGCTCGACGAGTCAGTGCTCCGCCGCACCCTCGGCCTTCCGGAAGTGCTGGGTCGACAATTGTCCGCCGTGCTCGACGTCATCAACGAGGGCTGGCTGACGGTCCGCGTCGCACCATTCACCGTCTTCAACATCGCTATCGGAAACTGGGATCTCTTCTATCTCGGCTCCGAGGATCTCGACCATGCGGTGCTCTATCGTGAGAACGCCACCCGGGACGAAATCATCGACGACGCCGTCAGCCTGCAGCGACATCTTGTCCAGTGGGACAAGATCTGGCATGCGTCGTATGACGAGACCCACAGCAAGGAAATGATCGAGAGTCGCGCCCACGAACTTCTCGCCATTCATAATTCCCCAGGACGCGAGCCTGCGGGATAGGGCACCTCAAGCCTGAGGTGTCGACTCCTTTTCCGAGAGGAAAGAAGTATAGTGCAGCCTACTGTGGCGCCACTTGTGTGGCGCAGAAGCCAGGCGTGTGCCAGCTCGGCATGCGTCGAGGTCGCAGAACACTCGAGCTCATTCTTCGTCCGCGATTCGAAGAATGCAGAGGGCTCGGTGCTGACCTTTGGTCGGGCGGAGTGGGGCGCGTTCATCACCGGCATCAAGACCGGCGCGCTCACGACGTCCGTTTGACATAACGAATGGTGAGGTTGAGTGCGACGAACGTCCAACACGCCGCAGCGCCCAACCTCACCGGCTCATTCGATTCGCCCCTCACGCACCGCCCCGATGAACGACGCCCAATCTTCGGCGCCGAATCCCAGGCGAGGGCCTTCAGGATTCTTCGAATCGCGGACCAGAAAGCGGTCCTCGGCCCGCGCCACCTCGACGCAGGCGGCACTTGCGCAGGACCGGCTCTTCCGCCAGGTCAACCCGTTCGCACCATCGGCCACAGGGTCCTCCTCCCTTTGGACCTGGCATCCAGGATACGGACGGCCACGGACGGCGCCACCGAGATTTCGTCGATTTGCATGAGTTTGGCATGTGTGAATGCCTCATTCATGTGCAAACCGGGGCCAAAAGGCAGCGATCGTGGCGCCCCCGCTTTTTTAAAAACACGCGGCCCCATTCCAACAGCCCCCAAAAGGGCGGGGGGGGCCCCCCGCAACCCCCCGCGAAGCCGCCCCCACAGCCCCCCGCC
>NZ_JBIAYW010000023.1:120589-143920 GCF_042898305.1 Dactylosporangium sp. NPDC000521 | reverse complement strand
GGCCCTGCACGAGCGTGAATACGAATGCGAGGCGTGCGGTCTGGTCGTCGATCGGGACCGCAACGCCGCGCTCAACCTGGCCGCACTCGCGGCCGCGTTCGACACCGCCGGGAGTGGCCCGGTGGCTGGACGTGGAGCCGACCAGAAGACCCGCGTACGCGGGCAGGTGGCCGTGAAGCGTCAACCCGGCACGGCACCCGCTGGTCAGACCGGGACCGTCCCGCCGCAAGGCAGGACTATCGATCGTGCGCTCACTACAGCGCACTGAAAGGTAACGGTTCGTACGATCCGCCCCGTGGAGCGCGTCGCGGTGCGGCGACCTGACCCAGACGGCGAGCGATGAAGAGTTCCGGGCGGTCCGCGCGTTCCTCGACGAGCTGCCCGCCCCGGCGGTCGTCGTCCCCGGCAACCACGACCTGCCCGGCTGGCGGGCGTGGACGCGCTTCACCCGGCCGTGGCGGTCGTAGCGCCATCACCTCGGCACCGAACCGGACCGCCTGGTCATCTGGGCCGGCGGCGGCGTCACCGCGGCCGGGGTCACCACCGCGCGCCGGTGGGGACCGCACCACGACTGGTCGCGCGGGCGGCTCGACGCCCGGCAGATCGCCGCCGTCGCCGCCGCGTTCGACGAGGCGCCCGGCGGCGACCTGCGGGTGCTCGTCGCGCACCACCCGTTCCTGCTGACCGACGCCGGGCGCAGCCGGGGGCTGGTCGGACGGTCCGGCCCGGCACTGCGGCAGCTGCGGCAGCGGGCGGACCTGCTGCTCGGCGGGCACATACACCTCGCGTACAGCGGCCTCTTCGACGGCCTCGTCGTCGCGCAGTCGGGCACCGCGTTCTCCGACCGGCTCAAGGGCGAGCCGAACAGCTTCAACCTGATCGAGGCCACCGGCGACCGGCTGACCGTCTCGACCCGGCGCTGGTCCGGCAACCGGTTCGAGCCGGGCGGGCGCGCCGCGTAAATCCGCGACGACCACCGATGGAGGACCGTCGTTTGATCGGCGTTCTACAGTGTCGGCATGGCGTTGCGGGGTCGGCAGGTGGTCGTGCTGGTCGCGGTGGCGGCGGTGGTCGTCGTCCTCGCCGTCGCGGGGATCGTGCTGGTGCTGTCGAAGGTCGGCGGCGGGGCGCCCGTGAGCGTGACCGCGACCGCCACCGCGGACGGCGACCTCGAGGTGACCCGGGCGATGCTGCTGGCCCGGATGAAGGCCGCCAAGCTGCACGACCCGTCGGTGACCCGCGACGGCGACCGCAGGCTCGTGCTGACCGCCCGCGGCGCCACCGCCGCGGAGCTGAAGGCACTGACCGCGCCGGGCCGGCTGCACCTGCGGCGGGTCGCCGCGGCCGCCGACGGGTCCGGCGCCGCCACCTCCTCCCTGCCCGCGCCGACGTCGACCCCGGCGGTCGCCGCCACCCTCGGCGACGCCTACACGGCGGCGGCCGCGGTCACCACCGAGCAGGAGGCGCAGGCGTTGCCGGCGCCGGTGCGAGCGGCCTTCGCCTCGCTGCCGCCGGAGGACGTCGCGACCCTCCCGGCCCGCATGCGGCTGCTCATCCCCGAGATCCGCTGCGAGCAGCTCACCGCCCGCCCCGCCGACGTGGCCGGTGAGCCCGTCGTGGCCTGCGAGGGTCCCACGAAGCTGCTGCTGGACCCGGCCACCATCACCGGCACCGACATCGCCTCGGCCGAGGCGACCCGTTCCGAGCAGGGCAGGTGGGTCGTGATCGCGGCGTTCCGCCCCGACGCGCAGGCCAAGTTCACCAACCTGTCGAAGCAGCTGTACGACGCGCGGGGGCGCCTCGCCATCGTCCTGGACAACACGGTCGTCTCCGCACCTCAGATGGCCGGCGTCATCCCCGGCGACGTCCAGATCACCGGCACCTTCACCGCACCCGAGGCGCGCACCCTCGCCGCCCAGCTCAGCGGCGGCGGCGAGCTCCCCGTGCCGCTGACGGTCGCCTGACGTTCTCGCTCAGGCCTGGTCACCGTCCGCCGGCTGCTGGGCCGCCTCGACGAGCAGCGGGGCCGGCTGCACCACCAGGCCCAGTGCAGGGCGGGTCCCGCGCGGGCGTGACGGGTCGTGCCGCGGTGATCGGCGGTGACGGCCTGGACCGGCGCCGGATGGCGAACCTCCGGACGGCGCGGCCGTGACCCGGCCGGCCGTCCCGAGCGGCGCTACCGCCACGTCCAGTGCGGCGGCGCCTCATTTCGGTCCGGTCTTGGGGCGGCGTTGCCAGGCTCGGGGGGCGGTCCACCGGCGGAGCATCGCGGCGAGCCGGAAGGCGAAGACGAACACGGCCGCACCCGCCGCGACGGCCGGCATGGGCAGGCCCGCCTCGTGGGCGACGGCGACCGCGGCGGCTCCCGCGGCGGCGGGGATCGCGTACAGGTGGGTGTCGGCCTTGACGAGCGTGGGCGTCTCGCGGGCCGTGATGTCGCGCAGCACGCCACCGCCGACGGCCGTCAGGATGCCCAGCAGGACCGCCTGGATCGGGCCCAGGCCGTGTGCGAGCGCCTTCAGCGTGCCGGTGACGCAGAACAGGCCCAGCCCGGCGGCGTCGAAGACGAGGACCGTGAACGCCAGGCGCTGGGCGAGCGGGTGGATGAAGAACGTGACGGCCGCGGCGGCGAGGGGGATGCCGAGGTAGGTGATGTTCGCGAACGCGGGCGGCGGCGTGTCGCCGATGATCACGTCGCGGAGGATGCCGCCGCCGAGCGCGGTGAGCAGCGCCAGGATCACGATGCCGACGACGTCGAACCCCTTGTGGATCGCCATGAGCGCACCGGAGGTCGCGAACACGTACAGTCCGGCGAGTTCCAGGGCGGTGATCACGGCCGACATGTCCACCAGTGTCGCCGACACCAGATCCGCCCAGACTACGACTTTTCCGACATTTCGCTTTCGTTCGCGTAAAGTCACAACCAGTCGACCGCCCCCCGGTGCCGACCGAGGGAAGAGTCATGCAACTGAACGTCTGGCGGGCCGTGGCGTCCGCACTCACCGCCGTCGCGCTCACCGCCGCACCGGCCCACGCCGGCACCGTCGACCCGGTACACGCCGGCACCGCCGACCCGGGGGCCTGGACGCACGCCGGCTTCGACGCTGGGAACAGCGGCTACAACCCCGCCGAGCAGGCCGTGAACGCCGGCAGCGTCGGCAGGCTCAAGCAGCGCTGGTCGGTGCGGCCGGCCGCCGGCGCCGAAGGGTGCGCGCCCGCGCTGCCGCCGCCGCTCGTGGCCGGCGGGCGGGTGTACGTGCTGGACGGCGAGGGCGTCACGGCGCTCGACGCGGCGACCGGCAAGCGGGTGTGGCGGGAGCCGAAGCTGTTCGACGGCCTCGACTTCCGGCAGCTCGTCGTCGCCGGCGGCATGCTCCTCGCCACCGGGACGTCGTGCTACGCCAACAGCGACCCAGACGGGCACGTGGTCGCGCTCGACGCCGCGACCGGGGCGCGCCGGTGGAAGCTGACGCAGGAGCCGCCGGTCAACGCGCTCGTCGTCGACGCCGGCACCGTCCTCACGTCCGGATGGGCCACGGTGACCAACGAGGACACCGTCATCGCGTACGACCTCCGCAGCGGCCGCAAGCGGTGGGACCGCACCGGTGCCGTGCTCGCCGGCCCCGTCTCGTCGGCCGGGCGGGTGCTCCTGCACGACGCGAAGGGCACAACCGCGGTGACTGTGGCCGCGGGGGCGGTGCTGTGGCGGTCGAAGGTGCGGTGGAAGCCCCTCGCGGCGACCGCGGACCGGTTCCTCGCCGTCCCCGACCCGGTCGCACAGGGCGACATGCACGGCCTCGCCGCGATCCGGGCGGGCTCCGGCGGCGTGGCGTGGAAGCAGTCCGTGGAGGTCGACTCGGTCGCGACGGACGGGCGGCGGGTCTACGCGGCGAGCGGCGGCGGCATCACGGCGTTCCTGGCCGGGCGGGGCGCGAAGCTCTGGTCGCGGAGCCTGCCCGGCGCGGCGCAGGGCCCCGTGCGGGCGGGCGGTCTGCTGTACGTCACCACCGGCGGACCCGTCGCGATCCTGTCACCGGTCACCGGCGCAGACGTGCCCGGCGCCGCACGGCTCGGCGGCGCGACCCAGCACGTCGTCGTGTCCGGCGGCCGGGTCTACACCACCGACGGCGGCACCCTGCGTGCCTACGGCCCGTGAGGCCGGCGGGGCGTCCCCCCGGGCGTCCGCGGCGTCTCGCCGGTCCCCGGCGTCTTGTGGGCCCGCCGCGCGGGCGCCGGTGCGGGTCGCGCCGACCCCGGCGGTGACCACCAGCGCGACGCCGAGCACCGCCAGGTGGCCGGGCGCCTGGTGCAGCAGCAACGCACCGGCCAGGAGCGCGATCGCCGGCTCGAGGCTCATCAGCGTGCCGAAGGCGCCGGCGGTGAGCTTGCGCAGCGCGTACATCTCCAGGCTGAACGGCACGACGCTCAGCAGGACGGCCAGTCCGAGCCCCGCGGCGAGCACGGGCCAGGAGAGGCCCGCGACGACCGCCGGGCCGGCGACGGCGGTGGTGACCAGACCGGCGACGGCGGTGGAGACGGCGAGGCCCGCGTAGCCGCTGACGTGGTCGCCGACGTGCTGGGTCAGCAGGATGTAGCCGGCCCAGCACCCGGCGGCCGCGAGGGCGAACGCGACGCCGGCCGGGTCGGTGCCGCCGTGCCACGGCTCCGTCAGCAGCACGACGCCGGCGCCGGCGAGGACCGGCCACACCAGCGTGGCGCGCCGGCCACGGACCGCCGCCACGCCGAGAGGGCCGAGGAACTCCAGGGCGCTGGCGGTGGCGAGCGGCAGCCGCGCGACGGCCGCCATGAACGACAGCATCAGGCACGCGGTGACGACGCCCAGGGCCACGGTCGCCAGGATGCTGGCGCGGGTGAAGTCCCGCCGTCGCGGGCGCACCAGCGCGAGCAGGAGCAGCCCGGCGCAGACGAGGCGCAGGCAGACGGCGCCCGACGGGCCGACGCTGTCGAACAGGCCGACCGAGGCGGCCAGCCCGATCTGGATGCAGACCATGGAAGCGATCGCGGCGAACATACCGCGAAGTAGACGGCATCCGGATCGTCCACGTCCACGTGAGATTCGTTGATGTACCGTTCGGAAATGCTGAACAATGACCGGCTGCTGCTGCTCGCGGAGCTGTCCCGGCTCGGCTCGATGCGGGAGGTCGCCGACGAGCTCGGCACCACCACGTCGACGGTGTCGCAGCAGCTCGCGGTCCTCGCCCGGGAGGCGGGCACCGCCCTGATCGAGCCGGACGGCCGGCGGGTCCGCCTCACCCCCGCGGGCCGCCGGCTGGCCCGCCACGCGGTGACGATCCTCGCCGCCGTCGAGGCCGCCCGGCTGGACCTGGACCCGTCCGCCGAGCCCGCCGGCACGGTCCGCGTCGCGGGCTTCGCCACCGCGATCCGCCGCTCCCTGCTGCCGATCGTCGCGACCCTGCCGTCGCGGCACCCCGCGCTGCGCGTCCTCATCCACGAGCACGAGCCGGCCGAGGTGCTGCAGCTGCTCGCCGGCGACCGGGTCGACCTCGGCCTCACGTACGACTACAACCTCGCCCCGGCCCCGCTCCCCGACACGGTCGAGGCCACCGCCCTGTGGACCACCGAGTGGAGCCTCGGCGTGCCCGCCGGCGCCGCGGTCCACGGCGGCGCGCTGGAGGTGTTCCGGCACTTCGAGGGCACCCACTGGCTCGTCAACTCGCGCAACACCGCCGACGAGGACGTGGTCCGCACCGTCGCGTCGATGGCCGGCCACACCCCGCTGATCACCCACCGCGCCGACAGCCTCGACCTGCTCCAGGACCTGATCGTCGCCGGCCTCGGCATCGGCCTCCTGCCCGCCGACCAGCCCGCGATGCCCGGGGTCGCGCTGGTGCCGCTCCGCGACCCCGACGTGACGATGCGCGCGTTCGCCGTGACCCGCCTCGGCCGCCGCGCCTGGCCGCCTCTCGCCGTCCTCCTCGACCTGCTCACCACCACCGTGGCCCGCTGAGGCCCGCCGGCTACCGCAGCCCGCTGAGGACGGCCTGCAGCTGGCTCAGGTCGAGCCAGTCGTAGAGCCGCAGCCAGGTGCCGCCGGGCGTTTCGTGCAGGTGCCGGCCGTCGCGGTCGGGGTGGCTGCGCGGTAGTCGTACGCCTGCCGCCGACGCCAACGCGGAGAACTCCAGCTCCGCGTCGAGGGCGTCCCGGGTGGGCGGGCTCCGGAACAGCTCCTTCAGCGCGGACGTGCCACCGGTGGTCTCGACGCGCCAGATCTGGCCGAGCGCGCCGCGTGGACCGGCGGACAGTTGGATGTCGCCGGTCCAGCCATAGGCCTCGCGGGCGCGCTCGATCACAGCGCGTGGCCGGTGGTGCTGTCCACGTGGCCGGGGACCGTGCCGTCGTGCCGGTCGCCGGTGGTGACGGTGCCGGTCGGCTCGAACATGAGGATCGCGCCGCCCGGGGACGACGGGCGGTGCTCGACGCCGCGCGGCACGACGAACGTGTCGCCCTTGCGCAGCCGCACGACCCGCTCACCGCGCTCGTCGCGCACGGCGACGTCGAACTGCCCGTCGAGCACCAGGAAGAACTCGTCCGTGTGCTCGTGCACGTGCCAGACGTGCTCGCCGAGGGTGTGCGCGATCCGCACGTCGTAGTCGTTGACCCGGGCGACGATCCGCGGACTGTAGACGTCGTCGAAGGAGGCGAGGGCATCGGTGAGGTTCACGGGCTCCATGCCTCCCATGGTCCTCGCCCTGTCTTGTACGTTCCTTACTGCGCCTGCTGGGCCGAGATCTGGATCAGGTTGCCGCACGTGTCGTCGAACGTGGCGACGGTGACCGGGCCCATCTCCGTCGGCTCCTGGGTGAAGACGACGCCGAGGGCGCGCAGCCGCTCGTACTCCTTGTGCACGTCCTCGACGGCGAACGACGTGAACGGGATGCCGTCCTCGTTGAGCGCCGCCCGGAACGGGGCGACGGCAGGGTGGTTCGCCGGCTCGAGGAGCAGCTCGGTGCCGTCGGGGCGCTCCGGCGACACCACCGTCAGCCAGCTGAACTCCCCCATCGGGACGTCGTGCTTCTTCACGAAGCCGAGCACCTCGGTGTAGAACTTCAGCGCCTTGGCCTGGTCGTCGACGAACACGCTCGCCAGGTTGATGATCATGCTTCCTTCGGCTCCCTTGGGATCAGCCACCGCTCGACGATGGCCCGCAGCGGACGCGTGTCGAGGTGGTGGTACTTGTACCGCCCCTCCCGGCGCGCCACGACCAGCCCGGCCGCCTCCAGGAGCTCCAGATGCTGGGAGATCGCCTGGCGCGACGAGCTGATGTGGTGCTTCATGGTGAGGCGGCCGCAGAGCTCGAACAGTGTCTGCCCGTCGCGGTCGGTCAGCTCGTCGACGATCGCGCGGCGGGTCGGGTCGGCGAGCGCCTTGAAGACGTCGCCACTCATCTCGCTCATGACCCACTCATGATAGGCAAGTAGCTGCTTGCATATCAAGCCTCACAGCCGTGTCGGCGTCGTGACCGTGAACCGCGCCTCGACCTCCGCCCGCACCCGCTGCCGCTGCGGATCCAGCTCGAGCGGCGCCGGTCCGCCGCCGTACGCCGCCCGCTTCATCGACCCGGCGTCGTACTGCTGGAACTGCGCGAACGACTCCGAGCCGCGGCTCAGCCCCGGGTCGGACAGCTCGATGAGGTCGACCACCTGTGCCCCGAGCGCGTCGGCGTACTCCTTGCCCCGGACGATCGCATCGGCGACCGCGTCCCGCCGCACCTCCTTGAACACCGGGCTGTCCTGCCGCAGCGACCACACCGGCCCGTGCACGTGCGTCTGATCCTGATTCGCGACGGTCAGCAGCATCTCCCCCAGCGCCGCGAAGTCCTTCACCACCACCGTGGTCGACACGCTGCCGGAGTAGGCGGTGACACGCTCACCCTTCTTGCCCATCTCCGGATGTACGTGCAGCCCACTGGTCTCCCGCCGCTCGATCCCGTCGCCATACCGGTCGAACAGCCCCCGCAGCGCCTCGGCCCGCTCCCGCAGCCGCGTCAGGGTCGCCTGCCGATCCTTGTCCCGCGCGACCACCGTGACCGTGAACTCGGCCAGCTCAGGATCGACCTCACGCACCGCTTCACCACGCACCGCAACCACCGTCATCCCGCGAGCCTAGCCGCCACCCCGCCGCGCACCAGCTCCCATGATCCCGTGCGATTCCGGCAGCCACAGCTACCGGAACAGTTCGGGATCACAACAGCTCGTGGTCGGGTCCATGAGCGTGACTGCTGTCGATTTCAGGGCGAGTGCGATGACGACGAACACGGCAGCACGCCACGGTCGTCCACTGAGCCGGCTCCGGCCCCCCACACACCGCACCACTCGCCCACACGACAGATCGAAGGACGGATCCGGCTGCCAGCACGACCAGAACCGTCCTCGGATCACGGCGGTGGCGTCGGCGAACTCGGCAGCCCCCGAGTGAACGAGCCGCGAACGAGCCGCGAACAAGCACTGCCCCGTCTGGCCGGCGTCGCCTGATACGCGGTATTCCGGTCGGCCCGCGCGCCTCACCCGACGCGAACCGCTCCCCACCCATCCGCGACCCGCTGCCGCCGCCGAGCTGGGAACCCCGCCGCACATCGTGGGCAACGCCGGGCAATCATCGCCCCGCGGAGCGAACCACCAGGGCGCCCAGGGCCCCGCGGCCGAATCGCGCAGCCGCGGGCCGCCACCCGTCAGCCGGGCCAGTCGTCCAGTAACTGGCGGCGGATGAGGGCCGCGTGGGACAGCGGCGTCGACAGGTCCGCCACGTCGCCGTTGGTCGTGTAGTCGAGCAGCACTAGGTCGCCGGCGTCAGCGAGCCGCCGCAGCTCCTCCACCTGCCCGGCCGCCCGGTGCTCCAGCACCCAGCGATACGCCGGCAGGTAGATCTGGCGGCGGGCCGTCTCGTAGTCCAGCAGCGTGTCACCCGTCAGGCCGCGCCGGTGCCCGTGGACCCGCCCGAACCGGCGGACCGTCCGCTTCAGCCCGGTCATGCCCGTCGCCGTGAGCATCGCCGGGTCGACGTCGGCGGTGTCGAACACCTTCAGCGCCTGCCAGATGCCCTCGACCGACGCCCCGTCCGTCCCCGGGCTGAACGGCACCGGGATGCCACCGTGCGGATAGAAGGGGCTGAGCCGCACCCACGGCTGCGGCCCGCGCGACGTCACGTCCAGCACCGTCGCTCCAGGGAACGCCGCCGCCAGCGAGGCCGCACTGCGCCGCCTGCTCGCCACATGCACCGTCATGAAACACCCCTCCCCGTCACACGCATCATGCCCGCCGGGTATGACAATTCTGGGATGGATGATCCGTACGACCTGGCCAGGTTCGTGGCCGCGCAGGAGGACACCTACGACGACGCGATCGACGAGCTGCGGCGGGGGCGCAAGCGCAGCCACTGGATGTGGTTCGTGTTCCCGCAGGTGGCGGGGCTCGGGTCGAGCTTCACGGCGAAGCGCTACGCGATCTCGTCGCTGGACGAGGCCCGCGCGTACCTGCAGCACCCGGTCCTCGGCCCGCGCCTGCACGAGTGCGCCGAGGCGATGCTCGGCAACGCGGAGGCGACCGCGCGGCAGGTACTCGGCGACGTCGACGCGATGAAGCTGCGCTCGTCCATGACGCTGTTCCAGCTGGCCGCGCCGGAGGAGAACGTCTTCGCCCGGGTCCTCGACCGCTTCTTCGACGGCGCCCCCGACGCGGAGACGATCCGCCGGGTCTGAGTCGGGCAGATGTCGAGCAGGGCAGCCCCTTCGGTCAGATCGACGACAGTCCATGTGCCACCTGGCGGGAACCTGACAAACGACGTCTTGACCCTGCCACACCAGGCCTGCCAGGGTCGCTGTGTCGTCACCGGTCCGAAGGGGGCGGTTCATGCGCGCCTTCATCTCCTACGCCCACACTGATCCCGATCGGGATCTCGCGGTCTGGCTCGACGAGCGACTCCCTGCCGCCACCGGGTTGGACGTGGTGCGCGACGAACACTCGATCTCCAACGGCGTCCCATTTCACCCGGTCATCCACTCGCTGCTCAAGGACTGCGACATCCTGTTCTTCCTCTGGTCCGACACTTCGACCAATGCGCCTTACTGCGCCGAAGAACTGAGAACCGCGTTCAAGCACGGCCTGCTGATCTTTCCGGTCCGGCTCCATTCCGGCCTGCTCGAGCACGACATCTTGTCGCAGTACTCCGACATCCCGTTCGACGGTGACCGGGACACTCTCCTGCGCCGGATCTCCGAACGGCTGGCGCACCTGGAGACTCCGGAAGGACGGGTGCCGCTGCTGGAGCACGTGCTGATGCGGTTCAAGGACCGGCGCCGCCGGCCGGACGTCGATCAGGCGGAGAACGAACGCAACATCGCCACCCTTGAGGCACGGCTCGCCGAGACCCGCAAGGTGCTCACCCAAGACTCACTGACCAACCGACTGCTCGGCGGCACAGCAGCAGGGACACCGGCGGACGCCGACGGCTTCCAGAACCGGGAGAAGGAGCGGGAGCAGCTGCTCGCCCTGTTACGGTCCGGCGGCAGTGACGTGATCCTCGCGCTCGGGGAGGACGGCGTCGGCAAGACGAGACTGATCGACAAGGTGCTCGACCGGTTGCAGGGGGAAGCGCAGATCATCCGGCACGAGGTGTACCCGTCGCGAGCCTTCGGGGCTGGCGACTTCATCAGCTCCCTGGAGCGGCGGCTGCCGTCGGTGGACGACGCATCGCAGTACCGGCCGATGGACCCGGTCATGGTCAAGCTCCGGATCCTGTTCGAGAAGCCGGCGACCCAACCGGTGATCCTGGTCATCGACGGTGCGGAGCACCTGCTCGACCCGCGGACGCACCAGATCATGGATGACGACCTCGACGACGCGCTGCAGCTCCTCGGCGGCGGCAGGAGCAGGTTGCCGCAGCCGGTCAAGGTCCTCCTCATCAGCCGCATCCGCCCGGATCCGACCGAGCGCAACAGCTGGCCGCTGGACGCCTCGTCGCTGCCGGTGATCAAGGGTCTCGGCCCCGAGCCGTTCAAGCGCTTCCTGCAGGGGTTCGACCAGCAACAGGTCTGGTTCGGCGACGCGGAGCCGGAGCAGTTCGCCGAACTCCACACCCTCACCGGCGGCTCACCGCGCGCCGGAGAGCTGATCTACGCCATCTTCATGAACACCCGGCACGAACTCGAACTCCCCGTCCTGCAGCGGCGCCTGCCCAGTGGCAGCCCCGAACATGTCCGCCGCCGGCTGATCGAGCGGCTGGTCAAAGGCATGGACGACGACCGCCGGCGGGCGGCCGAGGTCGTGGCGGCGTTCGGTTTTCCGGTGCCGGTGGCGTACGTCGCGGCTGTCCTCGACATCGGCGAGCGGTTCGTGCACAGCACACTCAAACAGCTGGTGGACCTGAAGATTCTTCGGCAGACCTGGGACAAGCGGTATTTCGCGCCACCGCCGGACGACCGGTACATCCTGAGCGGGCTCCCACCCGACGCCGCGGACGGCCCGAGCCGCCGGGCGTTGTACCGTGCCGCGGCGCGCCACCTGGCAACGCAGCGCCCCGAGCCCGTCGCCACAGTCGCCGACCTGACGATCCACCGCTATGAGATCGACCTGCTGCGCAGGGCCGACGAGCACGCAGCGGCGTTCGACCTGATCTCCATGATCGATCACGACTACCTGCATCGGTGGGGATTCAGCTCGCTGCTCACATGGCAACGGGAACAGCTGCAGGACGATCTCGCCGACGACAAGCGGCGCACGCTCAACCTCGACGGGATCGGCTACTCGTACTGGTCGCGGGGGAAGCTGGAGCCCGCCCGAGCTGGTCGCGGGGGAAGCTGGAGCCCGCCCGAGCCGCGTACACCGAGGCGCTCGACCTGGCCCGTAGGCTCCGTCAGGCTGCGTACGAGAAGCGGATTCTGGTGAGCCTCGCCGGCGTGCACTGCGATGACATGAACATGCCCCGTGCCGAGGAGTACTACACCGACGCGCTGGCGCTCGCTGAGCGGCACCGCCTGCCGGCCGAGACTGTGACGCCGTTGATCGGGCTATCCGACTGCGACCGCCACCACGGTGACATCCCCCGGAGCATCGAGCGGCTCCTGCAAGCGCTCGGGCCGGTCGGTGACGGCAACCCGGCGAGAAGGGCGGCACTGCTGATCCGGCTCGGCCGTCGGCACTTGGACCTCGGTGACCATCGCGTGGCCCGCCGATACCTCGACGACTGCGGTCCGCTCATCCGCGCGGAAGCGGAACCCGTCCTGGCTTGCGACCATGACGACGCAGTCGCCGACCTGCTGCTCAGCACTGGTGAGATCGGCGCGGCGATCGACCTCGCCGGCTCGGTCGACCGCCGCGCCACGCATTTGGGTGATCCGACCGCACTCCGGAAGGCGCGGACGACCCTCGCGTTCGCGTACGCGGCCGGCGGCCATCGGAAGGCGGCCGCCGACATGATCGTCCGCATGGAGCGATTCCGGAACAGACGGCACGCGCTGATCGCGCTCGCGCTGCACGGCTACCTGCAGTTGCGCGATGGCGCTACGTGGGACGCAGCGGCGACGTTCGGCCAGCTCCGCGAGGAGTCGTTCCGGCGGCACCAGACGGACCGAAGGGACTTCTCCGCGTTCGACATGGAAGGCTTCGCGGTCTGCGGCCTGCACCTGTCCGATGGCGTCCCGCTCGACACCGCGTATGAGGCGTTCGACCAGGCCCGCGCCATCACCGTGACCGCGGTCGGTCCGATCCGCCGCCTCCGAGGTCTGCTGCGCGACCTGGAGCGCTGCGGCGCTGCCGGCGTGTTCGACGAGGCAGTCGAACGGGCGGTCGGCACCGCCCCCGTCGACGACTGAGCGGCTACGTCCTGAGCCAGCCGCGCTGCTGCGCCTTCATCAGCGCCTCTGTCCGGCTCCGAACACCCAGCTGCGCGTACAGACTCTGGAGGAGCCGGAACATCGCTCGTTCGGAGTAGCCCGCGTCGGCGGCGATGTGAGCGACCGTGCTGCCCGCGGCCAGCTCGCGCAGCCAGCGCAACTGCATGTCCGACGGCGGCTCCCACGACGACGCGTCCAGCCCTGGTGCGAGTTCGGCGGCGAGGGCCGCCAGGACCGGTTGAGGAAGGATCGCGGCGCCGTCGAACGCGGCGTGCACCGCACGCCTGATGTGCGGCCCAGGCGCGGCCCGGTCCAACACCCCGACGGCCCCCAGCGCGGCGGCCCGGACGGCGGCGGCAACGGTCAGCTCGTCGAGGAGCGCGACCACGAGCACGGCGGGCAGCTCCGCCAGCGCGGTCAAGGTGGCCCAGCTCTGTGCGGACCGCACGGTCAGCATCACCAGCGGCCGGTCCACAGCCACCACCCAGCTGAGGACGTCGTCCGGCGTGTCGACCGTGTACTCGTCTGCGAGCACAGCGGCCATCCCGACCCGGAACACCGGCAGTGGATCGACGACCGCGATACGCCGCACGTACGGTCACCCACCTTCCCGCTTCGGCCCAGTCCACCGGCTCCACCTAACCGGAGCCGAACTGAGTTTCGTGGCAGGCACCGCCGCAAGACGTCATGGATCTGCGCGCGCCCAGCACCGTACGGTCACCGCGAGATTCCTCAGCGTGATGCGGGGAGGCATCGTGGTTCACGACGATGACGACGGCCGTCCACCGGACGACCGGATCTGGGACGTCGACCCGAACAACAACTGGCCGCCGCCTGAAGACGATCCATGGGAACGCGACGAATACGGGCGACCGATCCGGAAAAAGAAGAAGAAAAAGGGCACCTAGCCGGCGGGGCGTTCGAAGGGCAGCGGCGCGCCGGCGGCGTCGAGGACGCGGACGTAGCCGTCGAGGATGGCGGTGAGGTGGCTCGCGGCGAAGGCCAGCTCCTCCTCCGCGGCGGCGGTGTCGCCGGAGCGCAGCAGGTCCAGGGCGCGCTGGACCTCGCAGGTGAGGACGGACAGCGAGTCACCCTGGACCAGGACGCCGGGGTGGCGGCGGCCGGGCAGTCGTAACACGGCGTAGTTGTGCTGACCCGTCATCATCTCGACCTCGACCCGCGCCACCTCCCGATGGTACGGCCGTCGGAAGCGTTCCTCGACGGTCGACGCGGGTTGGGAGCAGGGTGGAAGCGGTGGCACGTTTCCGGGATTCGTCCGTGCGCGGGGTTGCCTACCTTCGATTCCAACAGCACACGGACTTTCCAGGGAGCACACGATGAGCGAGTACGGCGACTACGGCACCTTCGAGGCCGGCGAGAACCACGAGTCCCTCGACCAGCTGCACCAGGTCGACGCCAGCGAGAACACCTACGACTCGCAGTTCGGCGTGTACGAGCAGGACCACGCCTCGGCCGAGAGCACCAGCTTCGACCAGGGCCACCACGTCTCCTACAGCGACCCGACGACCGGCGTGCAGTACGAGGAGTCGGACTTCACCTCCTACGACCACTCCGCCGCCGAGACCGACCACGTCTTCGCCGCCGAGGGCTCCGAGACGGCGTCCTCGAGCGAGTTCCACGAGCTCGAGGCCCTGCAGGCCCGCCTGGACAGCGCCTTCGCCTCCGCGACCCAGATCAGCACCACCTCGGCGTAACCACGAGCGAAACCCCTGGCGTGAGGCCGGCCACCACCACGGTGACCGGCCTTCGCCATGTCCGCGCTTAGGACGCGTGGCCGGCGGGTATCGCTGACCCATGGCGCAGTATGAGGTCAACCAGGACGCGGTGGCGTACGCGCGGAAGCTGATCGACTCGCGGCAGTACGTGCTGGACAGCGACTGGGGCGCGGCACAGCCCAAGGCGGCCGACGACAATGCGTTCCTCGAGAAGCACACGTGGGACGAGTACGCGCGGTGGCACCTCGGGCTGACCGTCGGCCCCGGCGACGAGACGAAGGCGCGCTACGCGTTCGCCTACGGCGACCTGCGGCGGCTGCACCGCACCGGGCTGATCGCCTGCGTGTACCGGGCGTCGGAGTGGCGGCACAAGGAGGTCGAGCTGGCCGCGCACGACCTCCTCCAGTACCTCGACGAGAAGACCGCAAAGTAGCGGGTGGCTACGGCAGCCGGACGAACGCCACCACGTTCTCCGTGCGCGGCAGCGCCTGCAGGTGCACGGACACGCCCGTGTGGCCGGCGTTCACGACCTGGTCGTCGCCGATGTACAGCATCACGTGGCCGCCGTTGTTGGTGAAGACGAGGTCGCCCGGTTCGAGGGCTTCCCGGGTCACCCGCTGTCCGACTTTGATCTGGTCGTACGTGATGCGCGGCAGCTGCACACCGGCGGCCTGCCAGGCGCGCATGACCAGCCCGGAGCAGTCGAAGGTCTCAGGTCCCGCGGTCGCGAACTTGTACGGCTTGCCGACCTGCGCCTTGGCGTAGGCGATCGCGGTGGCGGCGCGGGCGGCCCGGGTGTTGCCGGTGATCGTCAGGGTCTGACCGATCCGGATCAGGGTCGAGGTGCCGAGGTTGTTGAGCCGCTGCAGGTCGGCGACGGTGGTCCCGTTGCGCCGCGCCAACCCCCACAGCGTGTCTCCAGCCTGTACGACCACCGTCTGCGCCACGGGTTGAGCGGGAGCAGGCGCCGCGTGCGCGACCGCCGCCGGGGCGAGGGCAGCTACGGCCGCGGTGAGGACGGCTGATGCCTTGAGCCAGGGTGCAACCATGCAGGGAACATAGCGAGCAATGCTCGGAAATTTCGCTCATATCCGAATATTCGCATCAGCGTGCGGTGAGGGCTTCAGGGACGGCCGCCCGCGTTCGAAGCGGTGGAACACCGCCCAGCACACCGCGAGGACCACCGCGAACGCCGGCAGCCACAGGACCCGCGCCACCATCCACCCCGGCGTGTCGGGCACCGTGTGCAGGCCGGGACGCGTACCGTCGACCAGCAGCGACACCGCGATCATCGCCGTCTGGTGCCACAGGAACACGGTCATCGCCGACAGGTTCAGCAGTGCCACGCAGGCCCACGCGACCGGCCGGCGCAGCACCGCCCGGAGCGGTTCGAGCAGCAGCAACGCCAGCCCGCACTGCGCGAGACCGAACGTGACCGCGGCCAGGGTCGGCGGGTTGAGGTTCGACAGGCCCTCGCCGGGCACTCCGACCATCGACGCGGGGTAGCCGAACCATCGGATCAGCGCCGCCGTCGCCGCGGCGCCGCCGACCAGCAGCGTCCAGCCGGTCCGCCGCACGTCGAGCGCGCCGCGGGACCAGGCCGTGCCGAGGCAGAACGGCACCAGCCACCCCGCGGCCAGGTTGGCCCAGCCGAGCCACGCGGGCCCGAGCGGCCCGAAGCGCAGCACGTCCACGGCGATCACCACGCTCAGCGGCCACTGCCAGTGCAGCCGCGACACCAGCGGCGCGACGGCGGTCAGCGCGGCGAAGACCAGCAGGAACCACAGCGGTGACAGGACCAGTTTGACCAGCGTGTGCACGGTCCGGTCGGCGGCGTCGGTGGCCAGCAGCGCCGCCACGACGACCGCCCACACGCCGAGCAGCGGTGGCACCGGCCGCAGCAGGCGGGCCAGCCGCGCCGCGAGCCACCGGCGGTAGGGCAGCGTCCGCGGCCGGCCGGCGGTGTACCCGCCGACGAGGAAGAACACGGCGAGGGTCTGGAACAGCCAGGACACGGGTGCCAGCGCCGGCATGAACCGCAGCGGGCTGGCGCCGCGCACCACGCCATCGTCGGTGACCAGCGCCGTCACCATCCAGTGGCCGAGCACGACCCCGCCGATCGCGAGGGCGCGCAGCCCGTCGACCGCACGGTCACGGGTCGGCGGGGTCCGGTCATCCAAGCGCCGCGCGAGGGTGAGCAAAGCCATGCGGCGACGCTACGACCGGCGCACCCGCACCGTCGTCACGCTGCGGGACTGCATCGCAGTACCACCCCGGTACTACATCGCTGGACGGCGTCCGGTACCAAGGTGGGCATGAATCGTCTCTGGTGGTGGCTCGGCGGGGTCGTCGGCGTGGTCGTCGTGGTGACCGGGTATCTGCTCGCGACCGACTTCCCCGGCCGGTCCGACGCGCTCGCGGCGCACCAGCCCGGCACGTGTGAGCTGCTGACCGGCGGCCCGGCCGGCACGACCGGGCAGAGCACGCCGTTCGGCGCGGTCACCTCCTGCATGATGCTCGGCCGGCGCACCCCGCCGGGCGGCGACCCCGACGGCACCGTGTTCGTCGTGCTGGAGACCGACGGCGGGCCGGTCGCGCTGCGCGTCGAGTACAACGGCGAGGGCGACGCGTACACCGCCGACGCCGTGGAGATCCCGGCCTATCTCGCGCCCGGCATCTCCGGCGACCTCGCCAACCGCATCAAGGACGGCATCAACAAGCGGGGCGGCCTGCGCGCCGAGCCGTGGAGGGTCCACGGCTGACCGGGACCCGAGGCGAAAGGCCGGGAAGCCGACCCGCGAAGCCCGAGGTCATGCCCCCTGACGCCCGTGCCAGGCTGAGGGCATGGACAACGCGCACGCGAGCATGACCAGGTTGCTGCACCCGCACGTCGTACCGCAGGCGGGCGGGGTGCCGCTGGTCACGCCGATCCACCAGACCAGCACCTACGAGCTGCCCCGCACCGACGAGGCCGCCGGGATCGCCGCGGCGGTGGCGCCCAGTGGCTACTACACCAGGTATGGCTCGCCCAACGCCCGCGAGGCCGAGGCGATGCTCGCCGACCTCGACGGCGCCGAGGCGGCCCTGCTCGTCGGCAGCGGCATGGCGGCCGTCAGCGCGGCCCTGCTGTCCACTGTGGCCGGCACCCCCGGCGAGATCCTGGCCCAGAAGAGCCACTACACCGGCACGCTGACGCTGCTGCAGGAGATGCTGCCCGCGTTCGGCCGGCAGGTGCGGCTGGTGCCGCAGGAAGAGCTCGCCGCAGCGGCCGGCAAGGAGACCCGGGTCGTCTACGTCGAGACGCCCAGCAACCCGACGATGACCCTGACCGACCTGCGCGCCGTGCGGGCGGCCGCTCCCGACGCGATCATCATCGCCGACAACACCTTCGCCACGCCGTACAACACCCGGCCCCTCGACTTCGGGGTCGATCTGGTCGTGCAGTCGGCCACGAAGTACCTCAACGGGCACAGCGACGTCACCGCCGGCGTCGTGACCGGCTCGGCCGCCCTCGTCGCGAAGGCGTGGGAGACCGCGCGGGTCCTGGGCCCGGTCTGCCACCCGTTCGAGGCGTGGCTGCTCGCCCGGGGGCTCAAGACGTTCCCGCTGCGGATGGCCCGGCACAACGCCAACGGGCTGGCGGTCGCGCGGTTCCTGGCCGGCCATCCGGCGGTGCGGGCCGTGCACCACCCCGGGCTGCCGAGCCATCCGCAGCACGACCTCGCGGTCCGGCAGATGCGCGGGCACGGCGGCATGCTCGCCTTCACCGTGGCGGACGCGGATGCGGCGGTACGGGTGCTCCGCGCGACCAGGCTGTGCCGCAACGCGGTCAGCCTCGGCGGCCCCGAGACCCTGATCACGCACCCGGCGTCGCTCGTGTTCGCGCACCAGAGCCCCGAGGAGCTCGCCGCGTCGGGCGTCGACGCGACGATGCTGCGGCTGTCGGTCGGCCTCGAGGAGCCCGAGGACATCGTCGCCGACCTCGCCGCTGCGCTGTCCACAGTGGACTGATGATCGATCTGGCAAGCGGTGGCAAACGGTTGTCGGCGCGAAGAACGCGCTGCTAGCGTCGGGTTTCATCCCCATTGGAGATGCTCGATTCCACCGCCAAGGAGTTGCCATGAGCATCAGGTCCAGGCTGCCCCGTGCCCTGCGAAGGCCGGCGCGGCGTGTCCTTGCCGTCGCCGTCGCGGCGACGGTCCTCGCCATCGCCGGAGGGCTCGGCACCGCGGCCGCGGCGGACGACCCGCCGCGCGCCCAGTACCACGAGATGCACGCCAACTGCACCGTCACCCACCGGCTCGGCGACGACCCCATCGTGTTCCCGGGGCTCGCCGGCGCCTCCCACAACCACTCGTTCATCGGCAATCCCGCCACGAACGCCAACTCGACCCCGGCGTCGCTGGTCGGCGGCGCCACCTCCTGCGAGGACCAGAAGGACGCGTCCGGTTACTGGTTCCCGACCCTGCTGCAGAACGGCTACCCCGTGCTGCCCGACCAGCCGACCGTGTACTACAAGTCCGACGTCAAGGACTACCGCACGGTCAAACCCTTCCCGGCGGGCTTCAAGCTCCTCGTCGGCGACGCCCGCACCCCGGACGCGGCGCACTTCACCGGCAACTGGCAGTGCCCGGGGTACAAGGGCAACGAGATCCCGGCGTCCTGCCCCTCGGGCTCGTCGCTCGTCGTCCGCATGACCGCGCCGAGCTGCTGGGACGGCGTACACCTCGACACCGCCGACCACAAGTCACACATGGCGTGGCCGGTCAGCGGGGTGTGCCCGGCCTCGCACCCGGTGCCGCTGCCGATGCTGGAGATCAAGCTGCCGTACAAGCTGCCCGGCGGCAACACGTCGAACCTGGCGTACTCGTCGGGGGCGAGCTACACGTTCCACTACGACTTCATGAACGGGTGGGACGCGGCACGGCAGGCGTACCTGGTGAGCTACTGCATCAACGGCGGCCGCCAGTGCAACGGCTACGGGGAGGACCCGAAGAAGCCCTGATGAGACGGCCCGGAGGCGCGACCGGCCTCCGGGCCCCATCTGGCGGCACCCGGTCGCTTGACTATTTCGGGTTGAGGCGAAATAGTTCGGTCGTGACGGAGGACGACGCCGACGAGTTGCTGCGGGCGTTCTCCCATCCGGCGCGGCGGGAGATCCTGCGGCACTGCTGGCACGAGCGGCAGTCGGCGGGCGCGCTCACGACCGCGTCGGGACTCGCCGCGGCCAGCGTGTCGGAGCATCTCAAGGTGCTGCGCAAGTGCGGCCTGGTGACGCTGCACAAGGAGGGCACGTTCCGGTGGTACAGCACCGACCGCGCCCGTGTGGCGGACCTCGCCGCCTGGCTGCGCGACTTCCCAGTTGTCGCGCTCGAGGAGCAACCATGACCAGCCCGATCGTCCACTTCGACATCCACGGCGCCGCGCCCGAGAGCGCGCAGCACCGCTTCTACGCCGACCTCTTCGGCTGGCAGGTCACCCCGCGCGGGCCCGGCTACGCGCAGGTCAGCACCGGCGAGGGCGGCCTGCGCGGCGCGCTCGTCGACGGCGAGACGCCCTCGGTCACCGTCGGCGTGGCCGTGCCCGACCTCGACGCGGCGGTCGCGCGGGCCGTCGCGCTCGGCGGCGCGGTGACGATGCCGCCGACCGACAACGGCTGGGTCGTCAAGGCACAGGTCACCGACCCGTCCGGCAACCCGGTGACGCTCATCCAGGACCGGGCCTGATACTGCGACGGCAGTCAGGTGAGTGGGTGGCCGTGTCGTCGGTAGGGGCCGAGGCGGACTTGGTGTCGGCGTCGGCGCCATGCCCCGATCTGGAATGAGGAAGCACATCAACGTCGCGGACGGGGACGAAACGATGACTGACGCGGAGTTCTGGGACCTCATCGCGATACTGGGGGGCGGTCCCGGGTGTGACGACGGTCCCTACGAGCGCCTGACGACGAGCCTGGCGGCACGGGGCGAGGACGACGTGCTCGCCTTCGCCGACAAGCTCGCCGAGCTGCTGTTCACGATCGACCGGAGGGATCTGGCGATGGTGAGCCCTGAGCCGCTGGGTGACGACGGATTCCTGTACGCGCGTTGCGGGGTGATCGTTGCCGGTCCGGAGGTCTATGCGGCTGTCCTCGCCGACAGCGCGGCGTTTCTGCCGTTCGCGGTCAGCCTGGGTGGTCACGCTGACGCGTTGCTGGAGGTGGCTCCGAACGCCTACGAGCGCAGGACCGGCCTCGAATGGGATCATGTCGAGCCGTACGACTTCGAGACAGCCTCGAACGAGGAGGGCTGGCGGTAGCACCAGCCGTCATGGCCGACGGTGCTCGGCTGTGACGAGGGTGGCGTCGATCAGGCAGACCAGTACTACGATATCGTCGCCACCAGCTTCGGGAACGAGCCCTTCGCCACCTGGATCAGGCGGCTCTGCAGGTCGCGGACCTGTGCGTCGGTGAGGGCCTTGCCGCCCGTGCTGACCACCAGCGTGATGGTGCAGACCAGGTTCGAGTCGACGCCGACGAGCGTGAACGTCGGCGCGGCCGCCTGCTGCAGATCGGCGTAGGTGAACGCCTGCTCCCCCACGCCCGGGACGTCGGTGACGGTGCCGTTGAGCGCGGCGGAGTCCCGCAGCTGTTTGGCGACCGTGGAGCCGGAGGCCAGGTCCTTGTAGACGGTCGGCATCGACATCACCGACGCCGTCGTCACCGTGCTGCCCGACTTGTGCATCCGGCTCACCGTGCAGGAGGCGGTCCCGGCGTACGTGTTCAGGTTGCGCGACGGTGTCGCGTCGCCGATGGCTTCCTCGTACTGGCTGGTGATCGGCCCGAGGTCCAGGGTGGGGCAGATGTTCTGGGGCAGCTTCGTCAGCTGGTACTTGCCGGGCCCGCCCGCCTGCCCGCCCGTCGAGGTGCTGCCCGGCGTGCCGCGGCCGCCCTTGTCGCCGCCCTTGACCAGCACGTACGCGACCACGCCGCCGCCGAGGAGCAGCACCAGGACGAGCGCCATCACGATGCCCGCCGCGATCCCGCCGCGGCTGCCGGTGTTCGGCCGCTGCCCCGGCGGCTGCCACCCGGGCGCCGCCGGCAGCGGGCCGGGCATCGCCGACGGCGGCCCACCGGGCGTCGCGGACGTGGGCGCGGACGCGTACGGGCTGGCGGACACCGGCATCGGCGCCGGTCGCATGCCGCCGGCGACGGTGGAGTCGGGGAACGCGGCGGCTGGCATCCCGCCCGTGTACGCGCCGGTGTCGTAGATCCCCGTCGTCGGCGGTGCCGAGGTGGGGCGCCCCGGGAACGGCGCCGTCGTGGGCGGACCCGAGGTGGGGACTCCTGGGAACGGCGCCGTCGCCGGGCCTCCTGGGAACGGCGCCGCCGAGAACGGGGTGCCGGAGACCGGGGCGCCGGTGATCTGCTGCCCGGGCTGGAACGCGACCGGTGCGGGTGAGGCGGGTGCCGCTCCCGGGAACCCGTGCGCCGGCGAGCCCGTGGGCTGCGCACCTGAGCGCTGCGTTCCTGAGGGCTGGAACGGTTGCTGGCGGTCCGGCGTCGCGGGCATGCCGGACACCGGAGCCGCGCCGGTCGGGGCGCCCGTCGCGTGCAGGGCACCTTCGGCGACGACGAGCTCCGGCTGCTCGGCGACGATCGGCGCGATCCCGATCGACTCGTGCAGCATGGTCGCCACGAGCGGGATCCTGCTCGACCCGCCGACGAGGAACAGCCCCGCGATCGCCGACGCCGGCACGGCCGCCTCGGTCAGCAGCGACCTGGTCATCGCGACCGTCTGGCGCAGCACCGGCCGGGCGAGCCCCTCCAGCTGCTCGCGGCCGAGCGGCACCTCCTTGCGGAGCGCGGGCACCATGACGACCGTGCCGCTGGCCCGCGACAGCATCTCCTTCGCCGAACGCACGTCGTCCCACAGCTGCCGGCGGCCGGCCGCGTCGGTCCACAGCGTGCCGTACGTGGCCTCCAGGAACGCGACGACCGTGGCGTCCACGTCGAGCCCGCCGACGTCGTTGAGCCCGTCGGACGCGACCGGCTCGAAGCCGTGCGGCGCCCGCCGCAGGACGGTGACGTCGCAGGTGCCGGCGCCCAGGTCATACACCACGACACAGGCCCCGACGGGAAGCTCACCGCCACGGGTCGCGGCCAGGTAGGTCGCCGCCGCGACCGGCTCACCCACGAGGTCCACGTCGGCGAACCCCACCTGCCGCGCCGCGTCGACCAGCACCGCGCGCCGGCCGGCGCCCCAGTTGGCGGGGTGCGTCAGCGTGACGGCCGGGACCGGCCCGGCGACCCTGGCGGCCTCCGTCGCGACCCGCTGCAGCACCGCCGCCACGAGGTCCCGGACGCCGACCTCCGCGTCGCCGAGCAGCACACTGGTGTCGTCGACGCGCCGCTTCGGGTTGGGCTCCAGCCGCTCCGGCGCACTGCGCGCCAGGTGCGCGGCGTCCCGGCCCGTGTGCAGCCTCCCGTCCGGCCCGAGCAGCACCGCGGACGACAGCAACGGCGACCCGTCGAACAGCAACGGCTGCACCCGCCCATCGGGCCGCCGCAGCATCGCGATGGTCGTGGACGTGCCGAAGTCGACCCCGAGCCGGAAACCTGTCACGGTCGGCGAGCCTAACCGGTCCTCCCGCCCGCCGGTTGCCGGACTGTCCTCCACCGGACGCTGCGGAACGGACGACCACTGGACGTCGCGGAACTGCCCCCACCGGCCACTGCGCGAGGGGTCCCCA
>NZ_JBIAYW010000023.1:0-120489 GCF_042898305.1 Dactylosporangium sp. NPDC000521 | reverse complement strand
ACAGCCGCCGCGGAACGGTCCACCACCGGACGCCGCGAAGCCACCCCCACCGGCCACTGCACGAGGGGTCCCCAACAGCCGCCGCGGAACGGTCCACCACCGGACGCCGCGAAGCCACCCCCACCGGCCACTGCACGAGGGGTCCCCAACAGCCGCCGCGGAACGGTCCGCCGCTGGACCGCCCAATGCCGTGTCCCGCGGTCGCCCTCGACCGCGCCGCTACCAGCCGAGCGTGCCGGGGCCGCCCTTGATCGGGCCGGTGATGTCGCTGGTGAGCCAGCCGCCGTAGAAGTCGCCGGGCTGGGGTGTGACCCGCTCGCCGTCGACGGTGCACTCGTCGAACCTGGACGGGTAGAACGCGAGCATGCCCCGCAGCGCCTCATACCCCTGTGCCGGCTCCTCATACGACCACGCGCCGTCGGTCACCCCCGCGACGTCCCAGTAGGTGGCGACGCCCTTGAACTCGCAGAATGTCCGGCGCGGCGTCTGCCGGACAGGCACCGCCACGTCGGCGGGCGGCACGTAGTACACCGGCGGGTGCGACGTCTCGAGCACCCGCACCGCACTGTGCGTGTCGACCACGATCTGCCCCGCGTGCCGGACGACGATGTGCCGCGCCGTCGGCTCGACCCGGGGAGGCCGCGGATAGTCCCACACCGACTCGCTCATCCCCTCAACCATGCCTCCATCATGCCGCCCGGGTACGACAGAAAACCCGGTAGCGTGCGGAAATGGCGACCGACTGGGCGGCCGTCCTCCGCGAGCTCAACAGCGACGTGTGGCAGCCGCTCCGGGTTCCACACGCTCGCCCGGAATGTCGACCGGCGCTGGCGTGTCGCGGTGGACCACGACACCGACGACGGCGGGCCGGTCGGCGACAGGGCGTTCGACGCCGCCGTGGCGGAGGGCGACGTGGCGGAGGGAGACGTGGAGCGCTTCACGGGCTGAGGTGTCGCAGCCACGCCGCGACGGTGGAGACGTCGTCGCGGGTGAGGCCGTGCCGGGCGTCGACGGCGTGCAGCAGGGCCGGGGCGGGGTGGTGGGTGGCGACCCAGTCCCGGTCGGCGGCGCCGATCTCGTCGTCGAGCCAGGCGAACGGCCGGCCGGCCGCGAAGGCGACGAGCCCGGGCGTCTTCCAGTGCACCCGGCCCGGCGGGTCCTCGCCGGGGAAGTCCACCACCGGCAGCGCGGGCAGGCCGAGCAGCGGGGCGACGACCTCGTTGGCGTCATCCATCCACGTGGTGGCCCAGACCAGCTCGCACGGCAGCGCCCCGAGCCAGGTGCCGTGGGCGGGGTCGAGGCGTGCCAGCAACGGGTTACCGGCGTCCGCCGAACTCAACGAAGAAGAACCGCCGAACGGGAGCAGCGGACCGTCGACGTCGAGGAACAGCACGGGCCGCACCCGTGCAGCATAGCCGCGAAGCGAGGCGGGACAAGCGAACCGAACCACAGAAACGTCAGACGATAAAACCTATCGGATTAGTATGTGTTTGACGTCACAGTCATCTATGCGTGGCGATGTCCGAGTCGGTACGTTGCTGACATGCACCGGAGTCAACGCCTCATTCGGCGCCGGTTCGTCGACTTCCAGCGGGTGTGCAGCAGCGCCTGTTGATCCGCGCCGAGGTCGACGCCGATCCGCGCGAATCCCCGTTCGTTTCCCAAGCGGCCCAAGGCCGCTCCCCGGCCATGCCCGCACCCGCCGAAGGGTGCGCGGTCGTGGCCGCCTGCCCTGGAGGAGAAGTCATGTCACCGCCGTCCCAGCCCGCCGTCGGCCGCCGCGCGTTCCTCGGCACCCTGCTCGGCTCCGCGGCCGCCCTCGGGCTCGGCGCCTGCGCCGGCGACCCAGCCGGCGATGCCCTGGCCGCCGCCGCGCCCGTGCCGACCGAGGTCGACCGCGCCACCGCGCTCACCATCTCGATCCGCCGCACCCGCATCCAACTCGAAGGCGCCGGGCTGATCGACCAGCTGCCGTTCACCGTCAAGGAGTGGGCGAACCTCGAGGCGGGCCCCGACGTCATCCAGGGCTTCCGGGCCAGGTCCGTCGACCTGGCCAACAATGCCGGGGTGCCGCCGATCCAGGCCCGCGCGATCAACTACGACGCGAAGATCGTCGCGGTGCAGACGGTGCCGAAGCCGATCTACAAGTTCGCCACCGTGCCGGGCGCGAACATCAACGCGCTGAGCGACCTGCGCGGCAAGAAGATCGCCTTCTCCCAGGGGCAGGCACAGGGCGTCGTCGTGCTCCGCACGCTCAAGGAGCTCGGACTGTCCACAAAGGACGTCCAGCTGATCGCGCTGACCAGCAACCAGTTCTACACCGCGCTGCAGAGCAAGCAGGTCGACGCGGCCATCCTCGCCGAGCCGAGCCTCACCAAGTACCTGGACCAGTACGGCAAGGACGGCGCCAAGGGCCTGGACATGAACGCCGTGGACTACCTGTCCGTGCTGTGGGCGCCGACGGAGGTGCTGCAGGACAAGGCGAAGGCCGCCGCGATCCGCGGCTTCATCCCGTTCTGGGTCAAGGGCAACATCTGGGCGTGGGAGCAGCAGGACGCATGGATCGACCGGTACTACGTCGCGGACCAGAAGGTGACGAAGGCCGACGGGCAGCGGATCCTCGCCGCGACCCCGCGCCCGGTGTTCCCCACCAGCTGGGACAGGGCCATCGCGTGGGAGCAGGAGACGGCCGACCTGCTCGCAGCCGGCGGTTTCGTGCCGCAGGTCAAGGCCGCGGATCTCTTCGACCGCCGCTTCGAACCGGTCGCGTCCGAGGCCGCCGGCGCCAAGTACCAGGCGGAGGCATGACCCTCGTCGCGGCGCGGCCGGCGGTGAAAGCCACCGCACGAACCAGGAAGCTCGGCGTCGGCAGGCCCATCCCGTACGGGCGGATCCTCGGCCCACTGCTCGTCATCGGCGTGTGGGCGGCGGCGTCCGGCGCCGGCGTGCTCGACCCGCGGGTGCTGCCCGAGCCGTGGACGGTCGTGTCGACCGCGCGGCGGCTCATCGCCGACGGGACGCTGCAGTCCAGTCTCGCCATCTCCCTGCAGCGCGCCGCGCTCGGCTTCGCGGTCGGCGCGGTCGCCGGGATCGGGCTGGCGCTGGTCGCCGGGCTCAACCGGATCGGCGAGGCCGTCGTGGACGGCTGGATGCAGGTGCAGCGGTCCGTGCCGACGCTCGGCCTGATCCCGTTGATGATCCTGTGGCTGGGCATCGGCGAGGAGTTCAAGGTCGTCATCATCGCCGTCGTCGTCGCGGTCATCCTGTACGTGCAGGCGTACGCCGGACTCACGGGCATCGACAGCCGCTACGTCGAACTCGCCGAGACCGTCCACCTCGGACGCGCCGCGTTCATCCGCAAGGTGATCCTGCCGGGCGCGCTGCCCAACCTGTTCGTCGGGCTGCGCCTCGCCGTCACCGGTTCATGGCTCTCGCTGGTCGTCCTCGAGCAGATCAACGCCACCAGCGGCATCGGCTACCTCATGTTCCAGGCGCAGAACTACGCCCAGACCGACGTCATCGTCCTCGGTCTCATCGTGTACGGCGTCTTCGGCTTCGTCTCCGACGCGCTGCTGCGCATCGTCGAAAGGAGGGTCCTGTCATGGCGGCGGACGTTGAGCAGCTGACCGCGGCGGTCCAGGTCTCGAACCTGGTCCGGAGCTTCGGTGACCGGCCGGTCCTGGACCGGCTCGACCTGAGCATCGCACCGGGGCAGTTCGTGGCGCTGCTCGGGCGCAGCGGCTCCGGCAAGAGCACCCTGCTGCGGGCCCTCGCCGGCCTCGACCACGACGTGCGCGGCAGCGGCGGCATCGCGGTGCCGGAGCAGGTGTCCGTCGTCTTCCAGGACTCGCGGCTGCTGCCGTGGCAGCGGATCCTCGACAACGTGCTGCTCGGCCTGGACGGTCCGGGCGCCCGGCAGCGGGGCATCGCCGCCCTCGCGGAGGTCGGCCTCGCCGGACGGGAGCGGGCCTGGCCGATCGAGCTCTCCGGCGGGGAGCAGCAGCGCGCCGCGTTGGCCCGTTCGCTGGTACGGGAGCCGCAGCTGCTCCTGGCCGACGAGCCGTTCGGCGCCCTGGACGCGTTGACCCGCATCAAGATGCACGGGCTGCTCAAGGAGCTGTGCGCCCGGCACCGCCCGGCCGTCCTGCTCGTCACGCACGACGTCGACGAGGCGATCGTGCTCGCCGACCGCGTCGTCGTCCTGGACGGCGGCCGGATCAGCGTCGACGAGGAGATCGAGCTCGACGAGCCGCGCTCGCACCGCGACCCGGCATTCCTGCGCTACCGGTACCAGCTCCTCAACGCCCTGGGGGTCGACGCACAATGAGCAAACAGCTGCACCTCAACGCGTTCCTGATGGACGTCGGGCACCACGAGGCGGCGTGGCGGCTGCCCGAGACCGATCCCCTCGCGCCACTGAACGTCCGGCACTACCAGGACCTCGCCCGCACCGCCGAGCGCGGCCTGCTCGACTCGCTGTTCCTCGCCGACTCACCGGTGCTGTGGGGCGGCCGGATCAGCCGGCGGCCCGCGGTGGCCCTCGAACCCACGATCCTGCTGACCGCGCTCGCCGGCGTGACCGAGCACATCGGGCTCATCGCGACGGCGTCCACCACCTACAACGAGCCCTACAACCTGGCGCGCCGCTTCGCCGCGCTCGACCACGTCAGCGGTGGCCGGGCCGGCTGGAACATCGTCACGACCGCCGGCCTGGACGCCGCCCGCAACTTCGGCCTCGACGAGCTGCCCGCGCACCGCGACCGGTACGAGCGGGCCGCGGAGTTCGTCGACGTGTCGCTGAAGCTGTGGGACAGCTGGGACGACGACGCGGTCGTGGCCGACAAGGCCGCCGCCGTGTGGGGCGACGACGGCCGTCTCCACCCGCCGGCGCACGTCGGCACGCATTTCCGGGTCGCCGGCGCCCTGGACTCGCCGCGTTCACCGCAGGGCCGTCCGCTGCTGGTACAGGCGGGATCCTCGGAGAACGGCAAGGGCTTCGCGGCCCGGTACGCCGAGGCGGTCTTCACCGCGCAGCAGACGCTCGCCGACGCCCAGGCGTTCTACGCCGACCTGAAGCGGCGGGCCGCCGCGCTCGGCCGCGACCCGTCGGAGGTGAAGATCCTGCCCGGCATCGTGCCGGCGATCGGCTCGACCGAGGCCGAGGCGCACGCCCTGGAGGAGGAGCTGGACAGCCTCATCCACCCGGAGCACGCCCGGCGGCAGCTCGCCGACATCCTCAAGGTCGACCCGGAGGACCTGCCGCTGGACCGGGAGCTGCCGGCCGACCTGCCCGACGAGGACTCGATCGAGGCGGCGAAGAGCCGCTACACGCTGGTGGTCACCCTGGCCCGCCGGGAGCGGCTCACGGTCCGCCAGCTCATCGGGCGGCTCGGCGGCGGTCGCGGGCACCGCACGTTCGCCGGCACGCCGGAGCAGGTCGCCGACGCGATCGAGCACTGGTTCACCAACGGCGCCGCCGACGGCTTCAACATCATGCCGCCGGTCCTGCCCCGCGGCCTCACCGACTTCGTCGACCACGTGGTCCCGATCCTGCAGCGCCGCGGCCTCTTCCGCACCGAGTACACCGGCCGGACGCTGCGCGACAACTACGGCCTGCCCCGCCCGGCGCCCCGCCGCCTCACCCCGGTGTGAGCAAATGGGTCACGGGCTGTTCAGCGGCGGATCGGGTGGAGGCGGATCATGCCCCGGCTGTCACCGGTGGCGAGCCAGGCGCCGTCGGGGCTGAAGGCGAGGGCCTGGATCGGGGCGCCGGTCGGGCCGGTCGTGGCGATCCGCCGGTGGGTGCGGGCGTCGAGGAGGACGACCCGGCCGGCGGCGTCGCCGGAGGCGATGAGGGCGGCGCGCTGGTCGTACCCGAGCGACGTGATGCGCGCGGTGTGGCCGAGGTCGCCGGCGGTGGCGGTGAGCGTGCCGGCGGCCGGGTCCCAGAGCTCGATGAGGGCGGTGCTGCCGGTGAAGGCGGCGACCGCCAAGGTCCGGCCGTCGGGGCTGAACGCGAGCCGGGTCGCGGGGCTGGTGGTCAGCGCCGCCAGGCGGTGCCGGCCGTCGACGGCGTGGACCTCGACGGTGCGGTCGTGGGCGAACGCGGCCCACCGGCCGCCGGGGTCGAGCACGGCGTCGGCGGCCGAGCCGGCGGCGGGGCCCGGCGTGCTGCCCAGGGTGCTCTCGGGGGTGCTCGCCGGGGTGCTCCCGGGGACGCTTTCCAGGGTGCCGAGCTCCGTGCCGGCGGCGAGGTCCCACAGGCGGTAGCTGCCGCCGGCGAAGCCGACCGCGATCGGGGCGCCGCCGCGCTGGAACGCGATGTCGGCGATCCCCGCGGTCGGGCGCACCGCACCGGTGGTCGGCGGGACCGCGGTCGTCGCGCCGGTCGCGGTCGCGGCGTCGGTACGCCATGTGCGACCGCACTCGTAGCCGCCGGTCGCGAACGTGCTGCCGTCGGGGCTGAACCGCACCGCGCGGACGGGGTTGGTGTGGCCGGTGAGCGGGTCGCCGCGCTCGACGTGGCCGGCGACGTCCCAGAGCCGGACGGCCGAGTCGCCGCCGCCGGACAGCAGGGTGGCGCTGCCGGGGGCGAACGCGAGGGCGAGGATCGCGCCGCCGTGGCCGGGCAGCTCGGTGGCGGCGCCGAGCCCGACGGCGGGTTTTCGCTCGGCCGGTTCCCGGACCCGCTGCGAAGGGTCGGGCCACCATGCCGCGACGGCGGCGACCCCCGCGACGAGGACGGCGAGGGCCGCCCACACGCCGCCGCGGCGCACCCAGTCCGCGACCGTGCGCGGCGGCCCGGCGGGCGGGGCGACCGGGTCGATCACCGGTTCGCTCTCCCAGCCGGGCTCCGACAGCGGCAGCGGTTCGAACACCGGCCCGTCGACCGGCAGGCGCGGCTCCGGCAGCACGACGGTCGCCGGCTCGGGCAGCACGAGCCCCGGCGGCAGCGCGTCGAACGGCACCATCGGCACCACGTCGAAGGGCACGCTCGGCCGCCGCTGGCCGGGGATGTGCGGGTCCAGGCGCAGGTCCAGGCGCGGGTCCAGGGGCGGGCGCGTGCGCAGGCTGCCGGCGGCGACCACGAGCTCCGGATGGTCCAGGACGCTCGGCGCGATGCGGGTCGCCCGGTGCAGCAGCGTCGCCGCGAGCGGCACCCGCGAGCCGCCGCCGACGAGGAACAGCCCGGCGATCTCGTCGGTGTCGATGCCGGCGGTACGGAGGGTCCGCAGCGTCACCTCGACGGTCCGCCGCAGGTACGGCAGCGCGAGCGCCTCGAACTCCTCCCTGGTCACGTGGATCGTCGCGGCCGCGACCGGGATCCGCAGGTCGCCGGTCGCGTGCCGGGACAGCTGCTCCTTGACCGCCCGCGCGCCGTGCCACAGCTGGTGGCGGGCCTCCTGGTCCGGCTGGGTCTGCGGCCGGTCCAGCCGCTGCCACACGGTGGGCCCCGCGGTCTCCCGGGCCAGGCCGACGACGGCCGCGTCGAGGTCGAGCCCGCCGACGTCCGCGATCCCGGCCGACGTGACGACCTCGAAACCGCCGCCGGTCGACCGGACCGCGCTGATGTCGAACGTGCCGGCGCCCAGGTCGTAGACCACGAGACACTGCCCGGGCGGGAGCTCCTGCCGCAGGGTGCCGGTGAGGTACGCGGCGGCCGCCACCGGCTCGGGCACGAACCGGACGGCGCCGAGCCCGGCCCGCTCCGCGCTCTCGGCGAGGACGGCGAGGCGGGTCGGTCCCCACGTCGCCGGGTGGGTCAGCACCACGGTCGGCGGTGGCACGCCGGTGGACCGTTCGGCCTCCACGGCCACCCGGCGCAGGACGGCGGCGACCAGGTCGACGACGGTCACCTCCCGCTCGCCGAGCAGCACGGTCCGCTCGTCGACGCGGCGCTTCGGGTTGGGCTCGTACGCGGCGGGGAACGCGACCGCCGCCCGCTCCGCGTCCGCGCCCGTCAGCAGGTCACCATCGGGTGCGGCGAACACCGCCGAGGACAGCAGCGGGCTCGCGTCGAACAGCAGCGGCCGGGCGACCCCGTCGGCGCCGGCGAGCATGGCGACGGTGGTGGAGGTGCCGAAGTCGATGCCGAGCCCTGCCGCGCCATCCGTCACCACCCGATGACCTTACGAAGTCATGGCTGTTCAGCGGTACACACGAACGAGGTACCCGTGGATGCTTGTCCGGCGAGCCGTTACGCTCTGCGTCTTGTCGCTCCCCCGCCGACAGCGAAGAGGCAGGTCTTGGACGAACAGTTGCGCCCGCCGGCCGCGCCGTACGCGGCGCCCTTCGTGCCTGGCCCTCCGTCGGGCCTTTCGCCGGGCGCTTCGTCGGACCTGGCATCGCTGAGTGGGGTCCGGGGTGACCGTCTCGCCCAGGCCGCGGCGCAGGCCGGGCAGGCCGCTCAGGTCGCCGCACAGGCGGCGCAGGTCGCGCAGGCCGCGGCGCAGGCGGCTGCGGTCCGGGTCGCCGGCGCGGCCGGGACCGCGACCCGGCACACCGTCGCCGGCGCCAAACGGGCCGCGAGCAGCGTCGGCCGGTTCTTCATCGGGATCGGGTACTTCTGGCGCGGGCTCGCGCTCTTCGTCCGCAGCCCCCGGCTGTGGCTGTGGGCACTGCTGCCGGTCGCGCTGACCGCGGTCTGCCTCCTCGGCGTCGAGAAGGGCGTCTCGATGGTGATCGACGCCGCCGTCGACTGGCTGCTCGGGTTCGTCGCCAGCTGGCCGTCGGCGCTGCGCTGGGCGCTCGGCTGGCTCATGCGGTGGGCCGCCGAGACCGCGTTCCACCTGCTCATCACGGCTCTGACGGTGCCGGTGACGATGTTCTTCGGCGCGTTCTTCCTGCCGTTCATGACCCGCCGGGTGGTCACCCTGACCGGCGGCGGTGTCACCCCGCCGTCCTGGTGGCGGGCGTCGCTGGTGTGCCTGCGCCAGACCGCCGTCGTGACGCTGGTCCTGCACGCCGGCTGGCTGATCTGCCTGCCGTTGCTGCTGCTGCCCGGCTTCAACGTCGCCGTCGCGTTCGGGGTCGGGCTCTTGTTCAACGGCTTCCTCGTCGGGGTCCTGGTGCTCGCCGTGTCGCTGCACCACCACGGCGTCCACGGCGCGGGGCAGCACCTGCGGTTCGCGTGGCGGCACCGCTCGTACGTCACCGGCTTCGGCATGATGAGCATGATCGCGCTGATCCTGCCCGTGCTGTCGCTGCGGTTCCTCGTGATGGTGCCGATCCCCGAGATCTTCGCCGCGCCCGGCGCCGTCCTGTACCTGGTCACGGCGCCCGCTGTACTGGTCGGCGCGGTCCTGCTGCACCGCCGGATCCTGGCCTCCATGGCGCCCCCGCAGCCGGTCGATCCGGCGCTGCGGTACGGTCAGCGCCATGTCGGCAGTGGCCACCTTCACCTCCCTCAAGGCAGCTTCGGTCCCTGAGTTCACCCGCGACCCCGCGGCCGTGCTGGAGAAGCTCGGCACGCCGCTGCGCGTGTCCTTCGACTGGTCGGCCTACGTGATCCTGCCGGTGCTGGAGCTGCTCGGCGACCGCGGCATCACCCTGCACACGTCCGAGCACGACCAGCTGCTCCACGACGTGCCCGAGGACGACGAGTGGTTCACCGTGCTGCTCACCCCGCAGCACCGCGCCTTCCTGCCGCGCCTCGACCCCGACACCTTCGGCGACGCCGAGTTCCGCGACCGGTTCGCCGAGGACCGCATCGAATTCGGCCTCGCCGAGGCGGGCGCCGCCGGCCGCGACGTCATCATCCTGCTCCACGACTGCGTCGCCGACGTCGCCGACGACGAGGTCATCGTCATCCGCATCGGCTGAGGTCCGTTCACCGGTACCGCAGCGCGTAGCTGACCGTCAGCACGAGCCCGCAGGCGATCACCGCCACCCGCACCGCGCCGGGCGGCATGACACCGGCGACGCGCCCGCCGAGCCATCCGCCCACCAGCGCCGGTCAGCATCACCGGGTGGTTCGGCCCGCGACGGCCCTTGTGCAGCGGTCGCGGGCCGTGGGGAACGCCCGGGTCAGCCGAGGGAGGGGTCGCTGATGCTGGCGGAGCCGTTCTCCAGGTGTCCGGCGAAGACGCGGACGAAGCTGCCGGCGGTGACGGTGATGTCGTACCAACCACCGGCGTCGCGGGTGTCCACGTCGGCGTACTTGCCGTTGCCGTGAAGTCGAACCGGCCCGGCGTAGACGTCGGTGACGGTGACTTCGGCGGCACCGTGTAGGGCGTTGATCTCCACTCGGAGCTTGCCCGAGGCGCCCAGCGGTCGCAGGGTGACGGCGACTCTGTCGCTGTGGGTGTCGCCGGCCAGTTTGCGGAAGAAGCCGTTGGGGCCGTGCAGGTGCACCTCGTACGCGCCGGAGACCGGCAGCTGGGCGGCGAGCTGGTGGCCCGCGCCCACGGTGTAGCTGTGCGGTTGTCCGGCCGGGGTAATCAGCCGGGCCTGGAGATGCGCACCCAGGGATCCGCTGTTCACGATCGTGAGATCCAGCGGGTTGCCGGGCTTCTCGACGACGTTCAGGTTGTATCCGAGCGGCCGGGCCGGGCGCGTACCGGGCTCCTGGGTCGGCATCTTCGAGCCGGCCGGACGGGGCGGGTAGTAGGTCTTGTGCCGCAACCGGTCTTGCGGCTTCATCGCCGAGGTGTCTGGCAGGGCCGCCAGTCCGGTGACGCCGCGGGAGAAGTCGAAGGCCGAGGTCAGATCGCCGGCGACGGTGCGCCGCCAGGGGGTGATCTGCGGTTCGGCGATACCGAACCGCTGTTCCAGGAAGCGGATCACCGAGGTGTGGTCGAAGGTCTCGGAGCAGACGTAGCCGCCGGTGGACCAGGGTGAGATCACGAACATCGGTACCCGGGGGCCCATGCCGTAGGGGCCGGGCTTGGCGCGGCTGCTGCCGGGGTAGAACTCGTGCTCGGTGGAGACTGTGGAGGCGCCGGGGACGATCGGGGTGTTCGGGTGCGGTGGCACCAGGTGGTCGAAGAAGCCGTCGTTCTCGTCATAGGTGATGAACAGCGCGGTCTTGGCCCACACGTCGGGGTTGCTGGTCAGGGTGTCCAGGACCTTGGAGATGTACCAGGCGCCGTAGTTGGTGGGCCAGTTGGAGTGCTCGCTGAACGCCTCGGGGGCGGAGATCCAGGAGACCTGGGGCAGCCGGTCGGCTTTCACATCGGCGGCGAGGATCTCGAAGTAGTCCTGGCCCTTCTTGTTCTCGGTGCCGGTGCGGGCCTTCTCGTACAGCGGGTCGCCGGGCTGGGCGTTGCGGTAGGCGTTGAAGTACAACAGCGAGGTGTCGCCGTAGTTGCCGATGTAGGCGTCGTTGTCCCAGCCCCAGGAGCCGGCGGCGTTCAGGCCACTGCCGATGTCCTGATAGATCTTCCACGAGATCCCGGCCGCTTCCAGGCGTTCGGGGTAGGTGGGCCAGTCGTAGCCGAGTTCGTCGTTGTACAGTACCGGTCCGCCGCCCTTGCCGTCGTTGCCGGTCCAGCCGGTCCAGAGGTAGTAGCGGTTGGGGTCGGTGTTGCCGACGAACGAGCAGTAGTACGCGTCGCAGATGGTGAACGCGTCGGCGAGCGCGTAGTGGAACGCGGCGTCCTGGCGCAACAGGTAGGCCATGGTGGTGGGTGTCTTGGCGGGGATCCACCGGTCGTAGTGGCCGTTGTTGACCGCGTTCTGGCCGCCCGGCCACGCGTGGTCGAGGCCTTGCAGGAATGCGGCGCCCAGGTCGTCGACCTGTGGGTGGAAGGGGAGCACCTCGCCCTTGCTGTCCGCCTGGTGCCAGACGGACTTGCCGGAGGGAAGCTGCACCGGGTGCGGGTCGCCGAAGCCGCGGACCCCGCGCAGCGAGGCGAGATAGTGGTCGAACGAACGGTTCTCCTGCATCAGAATCACGACGTGCTCGACGTCCATGATTGTTCCGGTGCTGCCCTGCGGGGCGATGGCCGCGGCCCGCTGGACGCTACCGAGCAGGCTGTAGGCCAGACCCGCGGCGGAGGCCGCGCCGGTCAACTTCAGGAATCGTCTACGATCGATGTCTGCCACGGTAATGCCCTCTCGATGACGACTGTGCGGCACGACGTTCCTCGCCGAAGATCAACCCCGGGTTGCCGGTTCGTGGCGGGTCACAGAACAGGGGGCAGCCGTGCGCGACCGGGCCACGCCGAACCGCGACATCAGCGGCGCCGGGACCGCGCGGACTGCCTGAGCGCCGTGACGGCCGGCTCCACCAGCGGGTCGCGGCGGTCGGACCGGTACAGGGCCAATACCTGGCGCGAGGCCGGCTCGGCGTCCGGCCCGAGGACTTGGCGCAGCTCAAGGCCGTCGTTGACACCGCGGGCGAGCACTGGCACGATGGCGACCCCGAGGCCGGCCCGGACGAGTTCGCGAACCACGTTGTAGTCGTTGCTGCGGAAGGCGATGCGCGGATCGAACCCGGCATCGGCGCAAAGGCGCACCAGGTTGCGTGAGCCGGCGGAGCCTTCCTTGCTCGCGATCCACTGCTCGTCGCCGAGATCAGCGAGGCCCCAGTCGACGCGGGCCGCGACGGGGTGCACCCGGCTGATCATGATCATGAGCGGGTCGTCCTGCAGCGGCACCGCCGTGAGCCCGGCCGGCCACGACCGCGGGACGAGCGGGTATTGGTACACGACGGCGATGTCGATCGCCCCGCTGAGCAGCGCGGGCAGCAGCTCGTCCGGCTCTCCCTCGTCCAGCAGGACCGCGACCTCGGGGTGGCGGCGCAAGAGCCGGGCCAGCGCCGCTGGGACGATGCTGGCACCGGCGGTGGGGAAGCTCCCGAGGTGGATGACGCCCGATGCCCCCGCGGCGAGCGCGCGGGCATCGCCTTCCACGGACTCCAGCTGACTCAGCAGGCCGACGCTGCGCCCGGCCAGCCGATGGGCGGCCGCCGTGGGACGGACGCTGTGGGGTCCCCGCTCGAACAGCACCACGCCCGCCGCCCGTTCCAGGGCGCTCATCTGCTGCGAAACGGCCGAGGCCGTGTATCCCAGCGACTCCGCGGCGGCAGCGAACGAACCACTCCGCACCACCTCCGCGAGGGTGCGTAGGTGATGCACGTTCAGCATAAGCAAACCTTACGCTGACGACGCCGAGCTCGTCGGCTCCGAGTCTTCCCCGAACCCGCCGGAGACTGAGAGCGTGGCCGGACGAGCAATACCGTTGGAGGCTGGACGATGCGCGACGGGAGCACCGGCGACCTGCTCGCCGAGATGGACGAATGGGGCCCGGAGAAGGTGGTCTGCGTTCAGGATCAGCGACTGGGCATGCGCGGGGTGCTCGTCATCGACAACACCGCGCGCGGGATGGGCAAGGGGGGCACCCGGATGAGCCCGACGCTCACGGTCACCGAGGTGGCCCGCCTGGCCCGCACGATGACGTGGAAGTGGGCGGCCGTGGACCTGCTGTTCGGCGGGGCCAAGGCGGGCATCCGGGCCGATCCGGCGTCGGCGGACAAGGAGCAGATCCTCCGCTCGTTCGTGCGGCGCCTGCACAACGAGGTTCCGCGGGAGTACGTGTTCGGACTCGACATGGGCCTGACCGAGAACGACGCCGCGATCGTGGCCGACGAGCTGGGCCGGGCGGCGGCCGTCGGAACCCCGGCCGAGCTCGGCGGCCTGCCCTACGACGAGCTGGGCATCACCGGCTATGGCGTGGCCGAGGCCGCTGACGCCGCGTGCACGCGGCTGGGCCGCCCGCTCGCCGGTGCACGGGTCGCCATCCAGGGCTTCGGCGCGGTCGGCCGGGCCGCCGCGCGCCGTCTGGTCGAACTGGGCGCTGTCGTGGTGGCCGTCTCCACCGTCCGGGGCGGCGTGTATCGCGCCGACGGACTGGACGTGGCCGCACTGCTGGCCGACGCCGCCAAGCTGGGCGACGCCTGCGTGGACGGCCGGGCCGATGCTACGCCACTGCCCGCCCAGGACGTGCTCCACGTCGCCGCCGACGTACTCATCCCAGCTGCGGTACAGGATGTCCTGCACGGCCGGGACGCCGAACGGGTACAGGCCGCGCTGCTGGTTGAGGGGGCCAACCTCCCCACCACCGTAGAGGCGCAGGCCGAACTGGCCCGGTGCGGCGTCACTGTGGTTCCGGACATGATTGCCAACGCCGGTGGCGCTATCGCCGCCGCGTATGCCATGGACGCACGGACCTCTTCCTTCCCGCCCGACCCGCGGGTCGCATACACCATGGCGGCGGAGAAGATCCGGGCGAACACCGAACTGGTGCTCGACCTGGCGGCACAGCAGGCGGTCACGCCGCACCGGGCCGCGCGCAACCTCGCGCAGAGCCGGGTCCGCCGGGCGATGGTCCTCAAGGGACGGATCCGGGCGGGCGCTGATGATCGAGTCTGTTGACGAGCACTTCGTCCGGCAGGTCACGTCGTGGACGAGCGAGCCGGACGGTGCTGACGACCCCGACGGCGACCGTGCGGCCGAGTCGCTTGAGGTGCTGTGGGCCTACTTCGATGCGCAGGTGCAGAGCCGCCATCTCGACTTCGCGGCGCGCTGGTTGCAGGAGCAGGGCGAGGGCTTCTACACCATCGGCTCGGCCGGGCACGAGAGCAACGCCGCGGTCGCCATGGCGTTGCGCCCCACCGACCCGGCTCTGCTGCATTACCGGTCCGGCGGGTTCTTCGCGGCCAGGGCCCGTCAGGTTCCGGCATCGACGCCGATCGCCGACGTGCTGCGCGGCCTGATGGCGGTGGCCGACGATCCGATCTCCGGTGGGCGGCACAAGGTCTTCGGCCATCCCGCCTACGGCATCATCCCCCAGACCTCGACGATCGGCTCGCACCTGCCGCGCGCCGTCGGGCTGGCGTTCTCGATCTGCCGGGCCGCGGCGCTCGGTGTCACGCCCCGGTGGCCGGCCGACTCGGTCGTCGTCACCAGCTTCGGTGACGCCTCGGCCAACCATTCGACCACGGTCGGTGCTCTGAACGCGGCGGCCTGGTGCACGCACCAGGGACTGCCCGTGCCCCTGCTGATCGTCTGCGAGGACAACGGCATCGGCATCAGCACCAAGTCGCCGCCCGGCTGGATGGAGCACGCGCTGGCCCGCTACCCGGGTATCCGGTACGCCCGCGTCGACGGAGCCGAGCCGGAGACGACGCTGGCCACGGCCCGCGACGTCGCCGCGGCGGTTCGGGCCGAGCGGCGGCCGGCGATCCTCCACCTGAAGACGGTGCGGTACATGGGACACGCCGGCTCCGACGCGGAGCTCGCCTACCGGTCGCGAACCGAGATCGTCCGCGACTACGCCCGTGACCCGCTGCTGGCCACGGCCCGCTGCCTCGTCCGGCGCCAGCTCGCTACGCCGACCGGCATCCTGGAGCGGTACGAGGCCACTCGTGCCGAGGTGATGTCCCAGGCCAGGGCGCTGCTCGGTGGGAAACGGCTGGGCGACGCGGCGCAGGTCATGGCCCCGATCGCGTTCCCGCCCGCCGCCACCATCCCGCCGCCCCGCCGGCCGCTCGACGCGCCGGCGCCGGACGGAGAACCGGCCGCGACGCTGGCCCAGGCCATCAACGCGGCCCTCGCCGACGTGCTCGCCGAGCGGGCCGAGGCGGTGGTCTTCGGTGAGGACGTCGCCGCGAAGGGCGGCGTCTACGGAATCACCCGGGGCCTGTCGAAACGCTTCGGCAGCGGCCGGGTCTTCGACACCATCCTGGACGAGCAGAGCATTCTCGGCGCCGCGCTCGGCGCCGCGCTGTCGGGGCTGCTGCCGATACCGGAGATCCAGTACCTGGCGTACCTGCACAACGCAGAGGACCAGCTGCGCGGTGAGGCGGCCGGCCTGGCCTTCTTCTCCAATGGTCAGTTCCGCAACGGTCTGGTCGTGCGGATCGCCGGGCTCGCCTACCAGCGCGGGTTCGGCGGCCACTTCCACAACGACAACTCCGTCGCGGTCCTGCGCGACATCCCGGGCGTCGTCATCGCGGTGGCAAGCCATCCGGCCGAGGCCGGAGACCTGCTGCGCACCTGTGTCGCCCTGGCACGCGACGAGGGCCGGGTGTGCGTCTTTCTCGAACCGATCGCGCTTTATCACACCCGCGACCTGCATCGGCCCGGCGACAGCCAGTGGACGGTGCCGCGCTCGGGGGCGCCGGTCTCGGCGGGCGGTGGCGCGTTCGGCCGGGTCAGTCTCCACGGCTCAGGCCCCGACCTGCTGATCGTCACCTTCGGTAACGGCCTGCCGATGAGCCTGCGGGTCGCGGGGCGCCTCGCGGAGCAGTCGATCCACTGCACCGTCCTCGACCTGCGTTGGCTGGCACCGCTGCCGGCCGCCGACGTCGTGGCGGAAGCACGGCTGTTCGCCAGAGTGCTGGTCGTCGATGAAACGCGCCGCGCCGGTGGCGTGTCCGAGGCCGTGGTCGCCGTGCTCAACGACAACGGGTACCAGGGCCGCGTCGCCCGGGTCAACAGCGACGATTCCTTCATCCCCCTCGGACCGGCGGCCGATGCGGTCCTGCTGTCGGAACCGCAGATCCTCGCGGCGGCCCGCAGCCTGTGCGCCGAGCCCCCGAGCACGCCTCTGGTCGAAAGGAACGCGACATGACGAGCCCGCTCGCGCTGTTCGACGCCGAAACGCTGATCCCGCCCGATGACGCGGCCATCCGGGACGTCGTACGGCAGTTCGTCGCCGACCGCATCCGCCCCGAGATCGCCGACTGGTACGAGGCCGGCGCCCTGCCGGCCCGCGAACTCGCCAAGGAGCTCGGCGCCCTGGGCGTGCTCGGCATGCACCTCGAGGGCTATGGCTGCGCCGGCACCAGCGCCACCGCGTACGGGCTCGCCTGCCTTGAGCTCGAGGCCGGCGACTCCGGCCTGCGCTCGCTCGTGTCGGTGCAGGGCTCGCTCGCGATGTTCGCCATCCACCGGTTCGGCTCGCCGGAGCAGAAGGACGCCTGGCTGCCCCGCATGGCGGCCGGCGAGGCCGTCGGCTGCTTCGGCCTCACGGAACCCGACGTCGGTTCCGACCCCGCCGGAATGCGCACCACGGCCCGCCGGGCCGGACCGCAGGAAGGCGCGGACTGGGTGCTGAACGGAAACAAGATGTGGATCACCAACGGCAGCATCGCGGACGTGGCCGTCGTGTGGGCGAAGACGCCGGACGGCATCCGCGGGTTCGTGGTTCCGACCGGCACGCCCGGGTTCTCGGCGCCGGAGATCAAGCGGAAGATGTCACTGCGGGCGTCGGTGACCAGCGAGCTCGTGCTGGACGAGGTGCGCCTGCCCGCCTCTGCGATGCTGCCCGGCGCCAGGGGCCTGTCCGGGCCTTTGTCATGCCTCAACGAGGCCAGGTACGGCATCGTCTTCGGCGCGCTCGGCGCCGCACGGGACTGCCTTGAGACAGCCCTCGCCTACGCCGGCGACCGGACGGTCTTCGGTCGTCCCCTGGCCGCCTTCCAGGCGACGCAGCTCAAGCTCGCCGACATGACCCTCGAGCTGGGCAAGGGCATGCTGCTCGCGCTGCACCTAGGCCGTCTCAAGGACTCCGGAGGCCTCCGGGCCGAGCAGGTCAGCCTCGGCAAGCTCAACAACGTCCGCGAGGCCATCGCCGTAGCCCGCGAGTGCCGCACGATCCTCGGTGCTGCGGGAATCACGCACGAGTTCCCGATCATGCGGCACGCGAACAACCTCGAGTCCGTACTGACCTACGAGGGCACCACGGAAATCCACCAGCTGATGATCGGACAGGCTCTGACCGGGCACAAAGCGTTCCGGTGACCACACCGGCATCCGGCCTGCCGGTGGCCTGCTTGACGGTCGTCGCCGCCACCACCGGCGCCCAGGTCGCCATCGACGGCGACCGCGACCGCGTCATCTGAGCGCTCTGCTGCTGACATAGCGGTCGGCGAGCGCCACCATACGTTCGGCGTCGAACGCCGGGCCGTGCCCTGGCAGTACCAGGGACGGTTCCAGCTTGGCCAATCGGTTCATCGACTCCAGATACTGCGGAATGTCCGACCCGTGGAGCCGGTCCAGCAAGGTTCCCTCGTAGAGCACGTCACCGGTCAGCAGCATCCGGGTCTCCCGCACCATCAGCGCGATGCTGCCCGGCGTGTGTCCAGGCAGGTGGAGCACCTCGAGGGTGAGATTGCCGAGATCGATCTGCTCGCCGTCGCTCAGCGACCTGGTCGGCGTGACGGGACGCAGCTCGTAGTCCTTGACGAGCCAGTCGGCGGCGGGGGCCGCGGTCACCAAAATCTCGGGCATCGATGCGATCGCCGCGCCGTCCATGCCCAGAATTCTCATGAGCTCGGCGCCCACGAGAGAGCCCTGGCCACGACGCCAGGGCTCCTCGGCCGGATGAGCCCAGACCTGACTGAACTCGTGAGCGGACCCCATGTGGTCGAGGTGGCCGTGGCTGAGCACCGCGACAGGTTCGGCCAGCCCGAGATGCTCCACGACGAACGCGCGCATCGACGCGACACCCAGACCGCAGTCGAAGAGCAGGTTGCGACGGGCACCCCGGACCAGCCACGAGTTGGCACACAGGAACGGATGCACGTGGGGCTCTTCGATCAGCGTCACGACCTCATTGATCTCGGTGGCGCGGAACCAGTCCTCCACCACCGGGAGCCGCCCCGTTGTCATGCCGGCCCACTGCCGGCGGTGTGCTCGGTGAGCCATCCGGAGTCGCCCCGCGGGGCCGACGCCAGCAGCTTCACGGTGTACGGGTCCTCGGGTGCGTCGATGACCCGATCGGTGGGTCCCGACTCGACCACGCGGCCACGGTGCATCACGTACACCCGCTCGGTCACCTGCCGAACCACGGCGAGGTCGTGGGTGATGAAGACGTAGCCGATGCCCCGCTCGTCGCGGAGTCGACCGAGCAGGTTGAGGACCTGCGCCTGGACGGAGACGTCGAGCGCGGACACCGACTCGTCGCAGATGAGCAGCCGTGGTCGGGTGGCCAGTGCCCTGGCAATGGCGACCCGCTGCCTCATACCGCCGGAAAGTCCACCGGGGCGGCGCTGTGCGACGCTCGGATCCAGGCCGACCTCATCGAGCAGGCGGGCCACTTCGTTGTCGACGTCAACGGTTTCGGGACGGTGTGTGAGCACGGCTTCCCGCAGGGTCCAGCCGACGGTTCGCATCGGATTGAGGCTCGAGTACGGGTCCTGGAACACGATCTGGACGATGCTCCGGATGTGTTGACGGTCTGCCCGCTTGACCCGCCGCCAATTGGTGACCTCGATCCCGTCGATCACGATGGAGCCCCCGGTCGGCTCTTCGAGCCCGACGAGCATCCGCGCGAGGCTCGTCTTGCCCGACCCGGACTCGCCAACGATACCGATGCTCTCGTTGGCCCTGACTTCGATGGAGACGTCGGCACAGGCGCTGACACCGGTGCCGTACACCTTCGAGAGAGCGTGGGTCGTGACGATGGGCTTTCCGCCGGCTGGTTCGACAGGTGGGTGAGGTTGCTCGATCTCGCGGCGCTGGTCCTCCATCTCGGGCCGGATGGCAAGGATTCGCAGGCATGCGGACTTGCGGCCCGGCTCCACCTCGATCAATGCCGGTGCTGCCTGCCCGCACGCCGGTTCGACCCAGGTACAGCGGGGTCCGAACACACAGCCACGTGGGGTCGTGTCCGGGCTCGGAACCGATCCGGCGATCGACACGAGCTTGTGGAGGCGCCGATCGATGGGCGGCTCCGAGAGCAGCAGCGCCTGACTGTAGGGGTGAAGTGGTGCCGTGTCGAGCTGGTCCGCCGGCCCCTGCTCGAGCACGGTTCCCGCGTACAACACGTACGCGCGGTCACACATCGAGAACGCCACCCGCAGGTCATGGGTGATCAGGATGAGTCCCATCCCGCGGGCTGCCTGGATCCGCTTGATGAGCGCGAGGATGTCCCGCTGCGTCGTGACGTCAAGGGCGGTGGAGGGCTCGTCCGCGATGAGTATCCGAGGATCCCGCGCCAACGCTGCCGCGATGCCCACGCGCTGCCTCATGCCACCGGAGAGCTGGAACGGATAGCGGTCGGCGACGGTCGGATCGGTGATGCCCACCTCTGCCAACCGGCGCACGGCCTCCTCGCGGTCCTGACGCCGATTCCGGTGCCGCCCCGGTTGCAGCGACTCCGCGACGATGTCGCCACAACGCATGATCGGGTTCAGCATCGTGAACGGGTCCTGCATGATCAGGCCGATCTCGCTGCCTCGAACCGATCGACGCCATTCGCGCTCCGAAAGCCCGAGAAGTTCGCTGCCACCGAGTTCAACGCTGCCGGACGCGCGCAGCCCTCGGGGAAGCAGGCCCGCGATGGCGCGAGCGGTGACCGACTTTCCGCTGCCGGATTCACCCACGATGCCGACGGCCTCACCGGACTCGACGGCGAGGTTGACCGACGAAACGATCGCTTGGACGCTCTCGCCGGAACGCCTTTCCACCGTCAGGTCCTTCACCGTCAGCAACGGTGCATGCGACGACGTCGCCTTGATCGAAGTGTTCACGCCACTCACGCCCTTCGCCGCAGTCAACGCGACATGCCTCGGTTCGACATGCGCTCATGGATCCAGTCGCCGGCCAGGTTCATCGACGTCGCGGTCAGTGCCAGCATGAGACCCGGTGCGAGCGCGGCCAGCGGTTGGCTGAAGAGCAGGCTCTCGTTCTCTGCGAGCATCAAGCCCCAGTCGGGCGTGCCGGGCGCAACCCCCAGGCCCAGGAACGAGAGCGCGGCAAGGACGCCGACAGAACTCGCGAAGACGAGAAAGGCATTGGCGAGAGCGGTGGCGGACACGTTCGGCCAGATGTGGTGCACCATGATGCGCCGGTCCGAGACGCCCATGACCTTGGCGGCCTCCACATATGGCCGTGGCACCTGCTCCAGTGTCGCTCCGCGAACCACGCGCGTGTCGAAGGGCGCCGTGAGCGCGATCATCAGGCCCACTGCCAGCCAGTAGCTCGCTCCGACCGCGGACGCCACGACGATGAGGACCAACAACGTCGGGATGGACCACATGAAGTCGGCCCAGCGCATGATCACCGCATCCACGCGGCCGCCGCGATAGCCGGAGACCAGGCCGAGGATGTTACCGATGATCATGGAGCCGAGGGCGATGAGCAGGGGGCCGATGAACGCCGAGCGCGCGCCGACGATCAACCGCGAGAACGTGTCGCGTCCGAGCAGGTCCGTGCCCAACAGATGCGCGCTCGACGGCGCGGCATTGATGTCGGCGAGGTCCTGCGCAGCTGGGTCCTGGGGCGCAAGAAGGGGTCCGAACAGCACCAGCAGGACGACGATGCCGATGACCACGAACGAGACCGTGACAATGGTGAGCCTCGGTCGGCGACGCTTACGCGTAGGCCCGACGCCGAGTTCCGTGCGCTGCAGGTTCATGCTCAGGCTCCCACCCGAATTCTCGGATCCACCAGCATGTAGACCAGGTCAGTCACCAAGGCCGTCAACATGATGAGTGTCGCGGTCAGCAAGGTGACTCCTTGGATGACAGGCAGGTCCTTGGCCCTCGCCGACTGCACCAATAGCTGTCCGAGTCCTTGGACGGAGAAGATCACCTCGATGAGGACGGCGCCGATGATCAGGCCTGAGAAGATCAGCCCGCTGATGGTGATGACCGGGATCAGGGCGTTCTTCAACGCGTAGGAGAACAGCACGCGGCGATACGCCAGGCCACGGGCCTTCGCGAACATGATGTAGTCCTGGTCGAGGACTCCGATCAGCGCCGACCTCGTGTGCTTGACGACGAAGGCGCATCCGCCGAGGGCAAGCGCCAGGGCCGGGAGGGTCAGGTGCCACAGACCGTCGAGGAAGCCTTCGCCCTTGCCGAACGCGGGGAACCAGCCCAGGCGGACGGAGAAGAGATACAGGAGGAATACGGCCAGCACGAAGGTGGGCGTCGACAGCGCGACCACGGTTCCTGCGACCGTACTGCGGTCAGCCGCCGATCCTTGCTTCAGCGCGGCGAGGATCCCGAGACCGACGCCGAGGACCAGGGTGAGCACGAATGCGTACAGACCCAGCAGGAGCGTGGTCGGAGCACGAGAACCGATCTCGTCGGTCACGGGCAGGGAGGTCTGGATGGAACTGCCAAAGTCCAGCCGCACGGCGTCGCCGAGCCAGTGCCAGTACTGCTGGAGAAACGGCTCGTCCAAGTGGTAGCGCTCAGTGAGGGCGGCGACGGCCTCGGGCGTGCGCGGATGAGGACCCAGCAGAGCGTCGATCGGGCTGCCGGGCGCCAGGTAGATGAGCGAGAAGACGGCGAACGAGACCAGCAGGAGCAACAGCACCAGAATGGCCAATCGGCGGGCGACGAACACCACCAGTCCCCATTGGTCGTTCCGCCGGCGCCGGCGCCCCGGCGGAACGACCTCGGCTTGGTTGGTGCCGAGAACGGCTTGAGTCACGCGGCCTTCCCGATCTCCAGTGCCCAGGGACCACGGAAGCGCCAGAACCCGTCGAAGTGGGACCAGGCGAACTCCGGGGACAGAGCGGCAGTTGCATCGATCAGGAACAACGGAACGAACGGCACGTCCACGGCGAAGTCCTGCAGCAGGTCGCCGTAGATCGCGAGCCGCTTCGAAGGGTCGCTTTCACGCTTTCCATCGGCGATGAGCGCGTCGGACTGCGGCGTGCCCCAGTTGGTGGCGTTCCAGTTGCCCTGGGTGGCATTGGCACTGCCGATGCTGTAGTCGAACGCTTCACCCGGATCGGCGGACACGGCACCCCACACGCTGAAGCCGGCTCGAATCGCCTTGCGATCCGCGCCGGTGACCTCGGCGGAGTTGGCTTGCGACGTCTGCACGTCGAGTTTCACGCGGATACCGATCTCCTTGAGCTGGGCGGCGATCGCCTGGCTCGTCGTCGCGAAGGTCTGACCCGAGTCCGAGACCGACAGCGTCGCATCTGCTCCGTTCGGATACTTCGACTGCGCCATCTCCGCCTTCGCCTTGCCGAGATCGAACGGGTAGTCCGTCACCTTCGCGAGCGTGGCGTCGACGTCGTTCTTGCTCCCGAGCTGTGCGAGCAGCCCTGCCGAGATCAGTGTGTCCAGCGGCTTGGCGTACCCGCCGTACGCCTTGATCAAGGACTCCTTGTCCAGGGCGTAGGCCACCGCACGCCGCACGTGGACATCGTCCCAGGGCGCCTGAAGGACGTTCATGCTGAAGTTGCCCTGGTCGCCGGGTCCGGGAGCGGTGAGGATCTTGGTCCCGGCGGTAGATGCGAATGAGCGGTTGTCGAACGGAAAGGCCATGTCGATCTCGTGTGCGCGGAACGCGATCGCCTGGCTCGTCTCATTCGAGAAGAACTTGACAGCGATCCGTTCGATGTTGACCGGCCCTCCCCAGTAGGTCGTGTTCTTCGAGAGCTCGGCGCCCGCCGTCGGACTGAACGAGTCGACCTTCCACGGTCCGGTCCCGACGACCGCCGTTCCGGGATTCCCGAACGTTGCCTTGTGCGCCTCGAAGTGGCTCTGCCCGAAGATGCCCATGGACGCTCGAGTGGGCGCCGACGCCCATGCGGCGTTCGGCTCGCTGAACTTGATCGTCAGCGTGTAGGGCTCTGTTGCCGTGATGCTCGTCAGAGTCGGGGGAAAGTTGTAGGCATTGGTCGAACCCGGCTGGCGGTAGTAGTTCAGCGAGAACGCCGCGTCGCTCGCCTTCAGCTCGTTGCCGTCGGTGAACTTCACGCCCTTGCGGAGCTGGTAGACGTACGTGGTGGCATCGGGCTGGCTCCACGACTCCGCGAGCCAGGGCTTGATCTTGCCGTCGGTGCCCAGCACCAGCAGTGGTTCAAGCGCCAGACTGCCCACGCCCGATCCGTATCCCGCATTGTTCTTGGTGTAGTCGAGGGTCGATACCGGGGTCGATCCAAGGGTCAGCTTGGCGATGGGTCGAGACTTCGACGTTCCATCACCCGGCGCGCCGTCGTTGTTCGAACAGCCTGCTGCCAGGACGGCGAGGGCCGCGGCGACGACGGCGGTGATGCCAGATCGCTTTACCATGCGCTTCTGCCTTCTTCTTGGGAGTGGGTACCGCACTGCGTGATGGACATCGGTCAGCCCGCCCGGTGCACGCGGGGCACCGCGCGGCGATGGAGACGCAACCAGCCGACGGTGCCGTCGCTGCGTCGCAGCAACCTCGCCTCCTGCTCGGAAGGGGTCCCGGGCGACATGAGCAGCGTGTCGCCGGCGGCTCGCTCGATCGGGACGGTCCAGGGCTCCGCGGAAGTCGGTGGGTCCATGTCCTCGAGCCAGTCCCCCAGCACGCTTCCGGCCAGGGACCTGCCACTGTCGTCCTCGCGGATCTCATACCGGTCAAGCATGGTCTCGTATGCGCCGACACAATCCTCGAGCGAACTCTCCGGCAACCGTGTGGCGTGAACATCCTCGATGCCGAAGTACGCCTGCTTGACCCACGCGAGCAGTTCGTGCGCCGCTAGCCAGCCGCCGCTGCCATTGGTGAGTACGGCGATCGCGAAAGAGCGCTCCGGCAGCATCGCGAGCAGGGCCGGCTGGCCGTTCGCGCCCCCGCCGTGCTCGACCATCCGGTCCTCACCGTCTCCGGCGAGCCACCACCCCAGCCCGATGCTCGGCGTGTCCGCCGCTGGGCCGCTGGGCCGCTGGGCCGCGAGGCGAAGGCTGTCGCCGAGGATGGCGCCACCTTCGAGCTGAAAACGCGCGTAGGACAACACGTGCTCGACGCTGGCGACGATTCCGCCGACCGGATTCGAGCTGCGCGGCATCGCCCACGGACGCGCGATCATCGTGCGCCCGTCACGCCGGGTATGACCTACGGCGAAGTTGCGGTGCAGGAGCTCATGGGCGAAGAAGCATGCGCCCTCCAGCTCAAGAGGTTCCAGGATCGAGCGACGGATCACCTGCTCGAAAGGCGCTCCTTCCACGACCTCGAGCACGCGACCCAGCGGATAGAACGCGGCATTGTTGTAGGACCACATCTGCCCGATCGGCGTCGTCTGAGGCAGTTCGGACATGCGGCCGACCATCGCGGCCAGCGCATCGTCGCCCCAGCCCGTGTTGGCGAAGAACTCCCCTTCCCACCCGCACGAGTGGGTCATGCAGTCACGAAGAGTGACCTCCGCTGACACGGCCGCATCTCGGACGGCGAAGTCGGGAATGAACCGGCGGATGGGATCGTCCAGATCGATGTGGCCCTGTTCAAGCTGCTGAAGCAGGGCCATGACGGTGAAGGTCTTGGTGATCGAGCCGATCTGGAACAGTGTGTCGCCGGTGACGGGAAGGGGATGCTCGATGTTGGTGACCCCGAGTCCAGCACTCGCGGCAGCACCGTCGTGAAGGACACCGATCGCCATGCCCGGGACGTGGCCGCGCGACATGGCACGCCGTGCCTGCTCGAGCAGGTCGGGATCCAGCTCTCCGCCGGCGTGTACGGGACGGCCGCTCACGGGAACGCCAACTCGAACACGCGCATCCAGTTCGCTCCGAGGATGCCGTTGATCTCCTGGTCGGCGTATCCCCGCACACTCATGCGCCGGGCCAGCGCATCGATCGACCGCGGATTCTCGATGCCTTGCGGATAGTTCCACGGCGGCGGTGGATAGTCGTCGGCGGTCCAGTCCCCGCTGTCGATCATCTCCTCGTACTCGGCTGAGGTGATCGTGCAGTAGTCCAACCCCAAGCCGACATGACCGGGGCCGACGAGGCTGTCGATGTGGACCATGTGATCGATGAACTGATCGAGCGTGGGTGCGGAGTCGCTCGAGACGAAAGCGGGGAACCCGTTCATTCCCACGATTCCGCCTGATGCCGCGATGCCCTTGATGACCGAGTCAGGCAGGTTGCGCGGGTGGGCGTGCACGGCATGCGCGTTCGAGTGCGAAGCGACACAAGGCCCCGATGACAGCTCCAGCGCCTGGGCGCAGGAACGCCAGCCGGTGTGGGCGAAATCGACCAGGATGCCCAATCGGTTCATCTCGGCGATCATGCGCCGTCCAACTGCGCTCAAGCCTTCGTCGACCGGGTCGAGCGCCCCACCGGCGACCGGGCTGGTCCGGTTGTACGCCAGACCGAACATCCGCACCCCGAGTCGCCAGTACACCTCCACCAGATCGGGGTTGTCGCCCAGCAGGTGCGTGGTCTGGAAGTGCAGGAGAACCGCAAGCCGTCGTTGCGCGGCTGCGTGACGCATCTCCGCCGCGGTCAGCACCAGCTGAAGACGGTCAGTCTCGCGGAGACGTCGGTGGACCGCGCCCAGCGCCGCGACCGCGGAGGCAGGCGCGCTTCCGCCGCCGACGCTCAGCACGCAGGCAGTGAAGCCGCCCTCGATCCAGTCCTGGTAGCCGGACCACCACTGGTCCGGCGTACAGGTTCCGTCGACGATCACAGCGGCTCCCTCTTCCTGTGTTCTCTGCCACGCTGTTGCTACGAGGCCTAAGGTGTAATACCTTACTGGCACGGCGTCAAGGGTTCTCCGAATACCGGCCACAGAGGCATCGCCAGAATCCGCCAGCGCAACCAACCCAGGACGACAAGGAATCCCGTGCAATCGGTAGTGATCGGCAGCGAGCGCAGTGAGGTCGGACTCCCACGCGCGATGGAGATCCTCGCCGCGGGCGGATCGGCGCTCGATGCCGTCGAGGCGGGCCTGATTCTGTGCGAGGACAATCTCGCGGACCACTACGTCGGCACCGGCGGCCTGCCCAATGCCATGGGCGTCGTAGAGCTGGATGCCTCGATCATGGTCGGTTCCACGCGTCAGTTCGGTGCCGTCGGTGCCGTGCGTTCCTATCCCAACCCCATCTCGATCGCCCGGCGCGTCCTGGAGCGACTACCGCAGCACTGCCTCTTGGTGGGCGAAGGCGCCGAGCGGTTCGCTGACGAGAACGGCTTCCAGAAGGCCGAGTTGCTCACCGAGGAAGCCAAAGCCATCTTCGTCTCCGGATTGAAGCCCTCGACCGACTCGGTCGAGGGCGAGGCCACCCCGGCGCAGCAGGGCGACGCTCAGTATCGAGAGACGGCTCTGCGCCTCGTGCACAGGCTCAACCCGCCCGACGGCCCCTGGGGGACCATCGACATCCTGGCGTTGGACCGTGCCGGTGAACTGGTTGTCGGCGTCTCGACCAGCGGATACCCGTGGAAGTACCCGGGGCGCGTCGGGGATTCGGCGCTCCCCGGCGCCGGCAACTACGCCGACATCCGCTACGGCGGAGCGGCCTGCACCGGTCGTGGCGAGCTGAGCATGCGCGCCGTGGGCGCGCACACCGTGGTGAGCGGCCTGGCGCGTGGCCTGGACCCCGACGAAGCCTGTCGCCGCATGCTCCAGGATGCCGCAACGCTGCCCGATGACTTCCGAGCGGAGCTGCGCTGCCTGGCCCTTACGCCCGACGGCCGCCACGGGGCCGCGGCGGGCAAGGCCGGCGGGTACTACGCCGTCATGACCGAGTCCTCCACCGGACCCGAGCTCCATCCCAGAGCGATGCTGTGAAGGTGTTCGTTTCCTCCGACATGGAGGGCGTGGCCGGGGTGGTCGACTGGGAACAGGTCAGCGCCGGCGGCCCGCGTTACGAGTACTTCACGCAGCTGCTGACCGGCGAGATCAACGCCGCGATCGAAGGCGCGATGGCGGCTGGTGCCACAGAGTTCGTCGTCAACGACGCCCACTCCAAGATGAGCAACATCAAACCGGACTCGCTCGCCGGCAACGCTCGGTACCTCTCCGGTCGCTACAAGCCCATGTACATGATGGAAGGGCTCGACGACTCGTTCGACGCGGTGTTCCTGGTCGCCTACCACGGCTCCATGAGCGCGACCGGGTCAGCCCTGTCACACACCTACTTCCGGCCGGCCATCGCGGAGGTCCGCATCAACGGAGTCATCGCGGGCGAGTCGGGAGTCAACGCGCTGGTCGCTGCGGCGCACGGCGTACCGATTGTTCTCGTGACAGGGGACGAGGCCACCGCCGTGGAGACCACTTCGTTCGCGCCGGGGGTGCGGGCGGCGGTCGTGAAACGGTCGGTGAGTCGCTTCGCGGCCGAGTCCCTGCACCCCCAGTCGGCTCGAAACCTCATCCGCGAGACCGCATATCGCGCCGTGTCCGACGCCGAGGCGGCAGCACCACCGCAGTTCGCGGCTCCTTTGACAATGGACATCGCCTTCCACACCTCCGACTACTGCGAGCTCGCGGCCCGTGTGGCGGGGGTCGAACGCACGGGCTCGCACACAGCCGTCCTCCGAGCCGAGGATCCCCTCACGCTCTACCGCTGCTTCGTCACGGTAGTGCTGCTCTGTCGGGGGCTGGTCGAATGACGCCGGCCCGCTCCGAAAGGATCGTGATGACGCAACTCGCCGGACGCACTGCGATGGTCACCGGGGCCGGCAACGGGATCGGCAGGGCGATCGCAACCACGCTGGGCCGAGCTGGAGCGAATGTGGTCGTGGTCGACGTCCTCGGTGACGACGCGGAGCGCACCGCACGTGAGATTACGGCCGACGGCGGCTCCGCCATGTTCGATCAGGTGAACATCGCGGAACCCAGGCAGGTGGAGGGAGTCGTCGCACGCGTGGTGGGCAGCTTCGGCGGGATGGATATCATCGTCAACAATGCGGGCATCGGCGGCACCAAGGCGCGATTGCACGAGGTCGAGCCTGAAGACTTCGCGCGCGTGCTCACGGTCAACATCGGTGGCACCTTCAACTGCACGAAGTACGCCTTGCCTCATCTGATGTCCTCGAAGCACGGCGGCACCGTTGTCAACATCGCATCGACGTACGGCCTGGTGGGGGCTCCGCTGGCTGCGGCCTACTGCTCCTCGAAGGCCGCGATCATCAACCTGACCCGTCAACTGGCTGTCGATTACGGCCCTGAGGGCGTGCGCGTGAACGCGATCTGTCCCGGATACATCGACACCGGGCTGGGCCGGCGTGGACCCACCTTGACCCCGGAGCAGTTCACGGTCGCCACTGAGATCCGGGAGCGGGCGGCCGCGCGACAGCCGCTCGGGCGGCAGGGCACCGTGCAGGAGGTAGCCGACGTCGCATTGTTCCTCGCGTCGGACTCGTCCACGTTCATGACCGGATCGATCCTCGCCGTAGATGGCGGCTGCCTGACAACATTCAACTACGGCGATGCGAGCAACTGAACGGCGGGAGCCATGACATCGCATAGGTTGAGCCGGCGGCAACGTGCACTCGGCCACAGACCATCGCATCAGAGAGGCTCAGCATGACCACACGTCCGATCCCGGGGCTGTCCGAGGTCGCGCGCATTCCACTTCGGGACCAGTGCGGCCAGGTGCTGCGAGCCTTGATCATCTCGGGCGAGCTGCGCGCGGGCGACCTTCACTCGATCGGATCCATCGCAAGCCAGCTCGCAGTCTCGATTACGCCGGTTCGCGAAGCGCTGCTGGACCTCGCACGGGACGAGCTCGTCGAGATGGTGCGCAACCGGGGATTCCGTGTCGTGACGCTCACCGACGCCGACCTCGACGAGCTGATGGATCTGCGCATCATGCTCGAGCTGCCCGGAGTCGCGCGGGTCGCGGCGATGAACCCGAAACCGGACCTGACGGCACTACGGAAGATAGCCGCGGAGACCACCGAGTTCGCGGTCCAGGGACAGATGGTCAACTTCGTCGCGCGGGACCGTGACCTTCATTTGGGGATCCTGGAGCTCACCGGCAACGCACGACTCGTCAAGACCGTGGGCCTGCTGCGCGACCAGGTGCGCCTCTACGGTCTTCAACAGGTCGCCGGTTCACCCGCGTTCCTGCACTCCGCTCATGAGCACGCAGAGCTCCTGGATCTCATCGAGGCGGGCGAACCCGACGCAGCCTCGGATCTGATGAGAAGGCACTTGATGCACACGCGTGGCCTCTGGGCGGGCCGTGACGAGATCCCGCAGTGAAAGAAGGTAGGGCCATCAGCAACGTTCAGACGATCGATCAGCCGGCCGGCCTTCCGTTCCTCACGTCGCCCTCCGTACGAGCACAGGTCTCGCTCAGTGCGGCCTGCGTGGCCGTACGCGAGGCGGTGATGGCCAGCGCGGACGGCGTCATCGAACAGCCCCTTCGCCTGTCCCTGGGAGACGGACGACTCCTCGTGATGGCCGCCCGGAGCTCCGTCAACGGACACGCGGTAGTGAAGGTGCTGCGGGTCAGGGCGCACGCCGACACCGAATCGGCCCGGCTGGCGACTGTAGACGGCCTCATCCTCTGGCTCGACGGCTCGGGCACAGCGATCTGGAGTGCTGACGCTGCCGGGCTCACCCTCCTGCGCACCGCTGCCATGGTCAGTCTCGCGACGGACGTGCTCGCGCCCCCCGGCGCGAGCAGACTCGCGATCCTGGGCGCCGGCCACCAAGCCGGCGAGCAGGTGGCGGCGGTCCGCCTGGTGCGCCCGATCAGCGAGGTGCGTATCTGGAATCGCACGATCGAGCGCGCGGAGCGCTTGGCCGCCGATCTCAGCGCGAACACTCCTGGCGTCACCTTCGAGGTGCTCCACGACGCCGACGAGGCCGTGTCGACGGCGCAGGTCGTCTGCTGTGCGACGGCGTCCAAGAGGCCGCTGTTCGACGCCGCGTCCTTGGCGAGCGAGGTCCACGTCAACGCTGTCGGGTCCTACCGTGCCGACATGGCCGAGTTCCCCACTGAGCTGCTCGCACGAGCGACCGACATCGTCGTCGACGACGTACAAGGTTGCCTTGCCGAGGCCGGCGAGATAGTCGCCGCGATCCGCGTCGGCGCCCTCCACCCCGGTCAGCTGCGCTCGCTGGCGGCCGCGCTCGCCCAGCCGCGGCAGCGTTCCGGACAAACGGTGTTCAAGTCGGTAGGCATGGCGGTGTCCGATCTCGCCGTCGCGCAGTTGCTCGACCCGGGCCCCTGCGATGACCACTAGACGGGCCGTCGTCGTAGGAGGCGGGATCATCGGCCTCTGCACGGCCTGGTTCCTCCAGCAGGACGGCTTCGAGGTGACCGTGCTGGAGAAGGAGTCAGTAGGCGCTGGGAGCTCCTGGGCGAATGCCGGCTGGGTCATGCCGGCGCGCGCCGTCCCCCTGACGGAGCCGGGCACGGTTCGCGAAGGGCTGCACGGGCTGTTCCGAAGCAACCATCCTTTCTCGGTCAGTTCCTGGTCGGATCCCGGCATGTGGTGGTTCCTGTCACGCTTCGCAGCCAACTGCACCCGTCACCGCTGGGAGGCTGCGCGGCACGCCATGAGCGGGTTGAACGGCCGATGCCTCGAGGCGTTCGACCAGCTGGCGGCGCACGGTGTCACGGCCTCTGTCGTTCACAGCCCCATCCTGGTCGGGTACTGCGACCGAGGCGCTGCCAGACACTTTCCCCCGGGTCCTGACCTGATCGAGCTCTCCGTCGAGGCGGCTCAGCACAAGGCGCCGCAGCTCGGCTCGGCGATCCAGTCAGTCGTGGAGCTCATCGACACGCGGTACGTGGATCCGGCGGCCTTCCTCGCCGACCTGTCGCATGCCGTGAGGGATCGCGGCGGCGACATCAAGGCACGCAATGTGGTCGAGATCCGATCCGGTGTCCGTGTCGTGACGGACGTCGACACCATCAAGACCGATGTCGCGGTGATCGCCACGGGTTCCCGGCTCAGCACCCTCACCAGACCTCTGGGAGTGCGGACACCCGTGCGGGCGGGGCGCGGCTACTCGTTCACGGTCGCGACCCAAGTACCCGCTCCGCATCCCATCTACCTCCCCGAGCAACGACTCGCCTGCACCCCAGTGGCGGGGGGTCTGCGGATCGCGGGGATCATGGAGTTCGCGCCCGAGTCCGCACCCGCACGGGAAGGCCGCCTCGATGCGATGGCACGCGCGGCGGCGGGCGTTCTTCGCGGAGTGGACTGGAGCACGCGAGCGCACGAATGGGTCGGGTCGCGGCCCATCACCTCCGACGGGATCCCCCTGGTCGGCCGCACCAGAATCGACGGTGTCCACACCGCCGGTGGTCATGGCATGTGGGGAGTGACCCAGGGACCCGCAACGGGCATGCTCCTCGCTCGCCAGATCGCCACCGGTGAGCCGGCATCCGAACTGCTCGCGCTCGACCCGCTGCGCTGACCGAGCGGAGCGAGCCGGCCCGTAGTGGGATCCGAACCTGGCTCGTCCGTCCAGAATGGACTTTTCAACACGGCCTGCCCAGCCCTTGATAATTCGTATTAGCGTCTTGACGCCGTCCAATGTGAGCCGCGAGACTCATCGACCAATCGACAGATTTGACGGAGGTGACCATGAGCGTCCCCTTGGATCGCCGGCAGGTGCTTCGCGGCGCGGTACTGCTCGGCGGAGCGGCCGCCGCCGGTGGTCTCGGCGCCGCGACGGGTGCCGCCCCGGCCTTCGCGGCACCGGCCGGGTTCCCGAGCTACCGGTACATCGGCACGCCGTTCACCAAGGCGAACCTGCGCTACAACCCGACCAACGAGCTGATCTTCCCCTGCATCCGCGGGGTCTCCGACAAGGTCAGCACCGCGCTCGCCCGCTACTACCTGTACTACGCGCCGCACGACGCACCGGGCGGCATCTGCCTTGCCTACGGCAACTCACTCGGGGGCCAGTTCACGGAGTACCCCAACAACCCGATCATCGCCAACGTCTGGTCGCCGCACTACAGCGTGAGCCACGTGTCCTCGCCCCACGTGATCTGGGACGCCACCGCACGCCAGTTCTACCTGTACTTCCATGGCGAGAACACGACGACCCGGATGGCCTGGTCCAACGACGGCATCCACTTCAACTATTACGGCCGGGTTCTGCACACCGGCGTCATCCCCGGCTCGACGGAGACGTCATACGCCCGCGTCTTCGAGCACAGCGTCGCAGGGCTGGGCAACAAGTACATCATGCTGTTCATGGGCGTCACGAACGGTACGCGGAAGATCTTCTGGGGCTGGTCGTCGACGGGCAAGACGTTCCAGTTCGACCCGACGCCGCTGGTCACCCCGGGGCCGGACGGGCAGGTGGACATCGCGGCGCCGACATTCGTGACCCGCAACGGCACCGCCTACGTCATCTACCACGGCAACGGCGGCAACATGTTCATCACCGAGGTCGGCCCGAACCTCGACCGCGAGATCCATCTCGGCGTCTTCCACTACGCGATGACCGGCGCCCCCGACAACGGGCGCAGCGCCGCCGCCTCGTTCGGCAGCCAGGACGGCGTGCAGTACATGTTCTACGAGGCCGGTCAGCGGCTGCACTCGACGATCGCCGTCGCCCGCGCAGTCTGAGTCCGAATCCATCGGTGATGTGACCGGTCTGGCGTGTCGAAGTGCTCCTCGAGCCAGGCGGACCAGAATCCGCCTGGCTCAACGGGAGCTCATGCACCTGGCTGACCGTGCACGGGTGTCCGAGGTGGCTGTGTCAGGTAGGGGTAGCGGTAGTCGGTCGGAGGGACGAACGTCTCTTTGATCGACCGGGGGCTGGTCCACCTGAGCAGGTTGGCCGCGGCACCGGCCTTGTCGTTGGTGCCCGAGGCCCGGCCGCCGCCGAACGGCTGCTGACCGACGACCGCGCCGGTTGGCTTGTCGTTGATGTAGAAGTTTCCGGCCGCGAACCGGAGCTCGTTCTGTGCCCACGCGATCGCACGGCGGTCCTGAGCGATGATCGACCCGGTCAGGGCGTACGGCGTGATCGACTCCATGCCCCGGACGACCTTCTCGAAGTCACCGTCCTCGTAGATGTGCAGGGCGAGGATCGGGCCGAAGTATTCGGTGGTGAACATCTCGTCAGTCGGGTCGCCGCCCTCGACGGCGGTCGGGTGGACGAAGTACCCCACCGAGTCGTCGAGCTCGCCGCCGACGAGGATTTCGAGCGTTGGGGAGCGCTTCGCGCGCTCGATAGCCGTTGTGTGCTTGGCGAACGCCCGGTCGTCGATGACCGCGCCCATGAAGTTCGAGAAGTCGGTCGGGTCGCCGACCGTGATCGACTCGACCTCGGAGAGGAATTGGTCTTCCATCTTCTTCCAGACCGACCGAGCAACGTACGCCCGCGAGGCAGCCGAGCACTTCTGGCCCTGGAACTCGAACGCACCCCGGATCATCGCGGTGCGCAGCACCCCGGGGTCGGCCGAGGGGTGGGCGACGATGAAGTCCTTGCCACCGGTCTCCCCGACCAGACGCGGATACGACCGGTAGTTCTGGATGTTGTTGCCGACTTCGCGCCACAGATGCCGGAAGAGCGGCGTCGAACCGGTGAAATGAATCCCCGCGAGATCCGGATGCGCGACCAACGCCTCGGTCACCTGCCGCCCGTCGCCGGGGAGCATGTTGATGACGCCCGGCGGCAGGCCGGCCTCCTCGAGCAGCTCCATCGTCAGCGACGCAGCGAGCTGCTGGGTCGATGAGGGCTTCCAGATGACCGTGTTGCCCATCAGCGCCGGGGCGGTGGGCAGGTTGCCGGCGATCGCGGTGAAGTTGAACGGCGTGATGGCATAGACGAAGCCCTCCAGGGGGCGATGGTCGGTGCGGTTCCACACGCCGGGGCTGTTGGCGATCGGCTGACTGGCGAGGATCTCGCGCGCGTAGTGGACGTTGTAGCGCCAGAAGTCGATGAGTTCGCAGGCCGAATCGATCTCGGCCTGGAACGGCGTCTTTGACTGGCCGAGCATGGTGGCAGCGTTGAGGCGCTGGCGCCACGGGCCGGCCAACAGGTCGGCGGCCTTGAGCAGGATCGCGGCCCGGTCGTCGAAGCCCATGTCGCGCCAACCCGCCGCGGCGTCGGCCGCGGCATCGATCGCGGCGCTGGCGTCTGCCTTGGTCGAGTTCTTCAGCGTGCCGAGCACGTGCTGGTGGTCGTGCGGCTGGACGACCTTGATCTCGGCGCCGCCGCCGGACTTCCAACAACCGCCGACGTAGCCAAGCAGATCCTTCTGCTGCTGCTCGAGCTTCTCGATCTCCGCGAGGACGGCCTCCCGTTCGGAGGTGCCCGGCGCGTAGGTCAGGTTCGGCTCGTTGATGGGAGCGGGCGGAGTGGTAAAGGCTTGCACAGGTGCTCCAGATGTCGAATGGAGAAGGACGGTCAGCCGCGGGCAAGGGCGCGCAGGAAGAAGGCGACGTTGGCAGGCCGTTCGGCGAGCCGCCGCATGAAGTAGCCGTACCAATCCGTGCCGTACGGGACGTAGATCCGCAGCGCATGACCCGAACCGGCGAGTTCGGCCTGGAGGCCGGCGGAGATGCCGTACAGCATCTGGATCTCCCAGTCGTCCAGTCCTTTGCCGCGTCGCTGAGCGGCGTCGCTCGCCGCGCGGATCATGGCCGGGTCGTGGGTGGCGACCATCGGGTAACAGTTGGACGCCATCAGCTGGTGCAGACCCTGCCTGTACGCGCGGTCGACCTCATTCTTCCGCTGGTAGGCGATCGACTCGGGCTCCCGGTAGGCACCCTTGACGAGTCGGATCCGGGCCCCGGACCCGGCGAGCTGAGCGAGGTCGCCGGCCGTTCGCCTCAAGTTGGCCTGCAGCACGTTCCCCGTCAGTGGGAACTGCTGCCGGAGCTCGTCGCCGATCGCGAGTGTGGAGTCGACCGTCGTGTGGTCCTCCATGTCCAAGGTCATCCGGCAACCGACGGCGGCTGCCGCGACGGCGATCTGATACGCGTGCCCCAGGGCGATCTCATGGCCGTCCTTCGGGATGGACTGCCCGACTGCGGAGAGCTTGACGGAGACCTCGGACAGTTCGGCCGCGCCGGCCTCGTACAGCCGGTAGAGCAGGGACACATACTGGTCCCGGACGCGACGAGCGCCTGCCAGGTCACTGACGTCCTCCCCGAGGAAGTCCAGGGTCGTCGCCATGTCGCGCGAGTGCAGACGGTGCACGACAGCCAGCACCGCGTCCTGGCCCTCCCCTGCCACGAAGCGCGTGACGACCTTACGGGTCAACGGGTTCCGCTCGATCACGTCGCGCAGCCGTTCGTTGCGCGACGCCCGCAGCAGCATGGGTCCCAGCACTTGCCCTCCTCCGGGTGGGAAGTGCCCCCAGCGGCAGCACCAAGCAGAAGCTAGAAGGGCATGCACGCTCACAACCACAGACGAATGCCACGAACACGGCTCCGAAAGCCGTTACATTTGTCTAGTGACAGAGCTGGACGACCTGGTCGACGAGATGGCCGTCCTGCTGGGCGCGCCGTGCACCCTCGAGGACGCCGACTTCAATCTGCTCGGTTATTCGGGGCAGAACGATGTGGACGCGGTTCGGCAGCGCTCGATCCTGGAGCGGCGGGCGACCAGCCAGGTGCGCGACTGGTTCCACGGTCAAGGCATCCGGACATCGACCACACCGATCCGGACACCCGCCGACCCGGACCTCGGCATCTCGGCTCGCCTGTGCATCCCCGCCCGGCACCTCAACCGTGTCCAGGGATATTTCTGGCTCTTGGACCCCGACGAGGCGATCTCCGAGCGCGATTGGCCTGCCGCGACCCGCATCGCCGAGGTCGCCGCGCTGCTCCTGAGCCAGTCGACCCGGCGCCAAACCCGGTTGAACCTCTTCTACCGTGACCTCGTCGAGGGTGACCGGATGACGGCACGCGCGGCCGCCAAGGAGATCGCCTTCGCATCCGACCTGCGGATCGGCGACCCGGTCACCTGCCTCCTCGTCGAGCACCCGACACCCATCGAGAACCTTTCGGCGCAAGCACGCCGCGACGGCGTCGTCTGGGTCCAGGAGTCACCCACGATCGCCAGCGCCATCGTGCGTGGCCGCATCAAGACGCAGGCCCCGTCAGCGTCGCCGCACCAGTCCCTACCCGAGCCCCAGCCCTCGATCGAGCTCCTCACGCGCCTCGGGTACCTCCGTCGGTCCCGGCCACTGGCCACTGCGCCGTTCGTGGGAATCGGACCTCAGGTCAGCGTGCTGGAAGACTTGCGACGATCCCGCTGGGGTGCTCTGACCGCTCTTCGGGTCGCACGGGCCAGCAACCACCCGGGTGAACCGACCGAGTGGGCATCGCTCGGCGTCCTCAAACTGCTCTCAGCGGCCGCCGATCACGACCTGGCCGAGGCGATCGTCTCCGAACAGCTGATGGCGTTCCTGAGCGACCATCGCAACGCGGAGCTTGTGCACACCGCACGCGTCTACCTCGACTCCGCCGGCAGCGCCGCTCGCGCGGCATCCGTGCTCAACGTGCACCGCCAAAGCCTCTATCACCGCCTCGCGCAGGTCGAACACAGAACCGGACTCGACCTCAAACGCGGAGCGGATCGGACCTACCTCCACCTCGCCTTGATGCTGAGTGACTTCCTGTTGCCGTCCTAGTGGAATCTTGCCGGTGCCCAGAAACAGCGGAGATTCGTGCGGTTCGGATGTCGAGAACGCCCGGGCGGCTCCGTCCCAGAGGGACCGGCGACACCGACCAAGGAGCGATCACCATGCGACCCACCGAGATCACCGAGATCCTGAACCGGCCGCTCAGCCAGGAGCTGCTGGCCCGTGACCTGTGCCGCCTCGCGTACGTCGCCAAGGACGGCACGCCGCGCAGCATCCCGATCGCCTTCACCTGGAACGGCTCGGAGATCGTCATGTGCACCACGAAGAACGCTCCGAAGCTGCCCGCGCTGCGCGCCAACCCGATGGTCGCGCTGACCGTCGACACCGAGGTCCACCCGCCGAAGATCCTGCTCGTCCGCGGCCGGGCCGAGCTGGACGTCGTCGACGGCATCCCGGAGGAGTACCTGCGGATGAACGGCAGCTACGAGATGACGCCCGAGCAGCGCGTCGAGTGGGAGGCCGAGGTCCGCTCGCTCTACGACGGCATGGTCCGCATCGTCGTCACCCCGACCTGGGCGAAGCTCATCGACTTCGAAACCACCCTGCCCTCCGCCGTCGAGGAGCTGGTCCACCAGCGCGCGGTCAGGCGAGCTTCCGCAAAAACGAGCGCAGCACGGTGAGCCACGCGTCCGGCTGGTCGAGGTGGACGTCGTGGCCGGCGTCCGGGACGACGATGTGCTCGGCGCCGGGGCGCAGGGCCAGCATGCGCTCCACCTCGCCCTCCGGGCCGGTGCCGCTCGCGCCGCGGACCAGGAGGGTCGGGGCGGTGACGGCGGCCCACTCGTCCCAGCGGGCCTCGGCGGCGACGCCCCGGATGGCGGCGGTCATCACCGCGCCGTCGAAGCGGGGCCAGAAGGCGCCGTCGCGCTCCTCCAGGTCGGCCGCCCAGGCGGCGGCGAGGGAGGACAGAGTCACATCGTCTCGGCGCAGGGTCACGCGTCTGAGAGCCGGCATCGTGATCATCGTAGGCTCTCATGGTGACTGCATCCATCGAAGGGTTCCTCGGCGACGCGGAGCGGCTGGGCGTGCACAGCTTCGTGCTGCTGCGCGGTGGCCGGACCGTCGCGGAGGGCGCCTGGCACCCGTACGAGCTCGACCAGCCGCAGACCCTCTACTCGCTGAGCAAGAGCTTCACGTCGACGGCCGTCGGGCTGGCCGTCGCCGACGGGCTGCTGGCCGTCGACGACCTGGTCGAGGACCACCTCCCGGGCGCGGACCTGCGCGGCATGCGGGTGCGGCACCTGCTCACGATGACCACCGGGCACGACAGCGAGTCGGGTGACTCGATGGCCGCGGACCCCGACGACGACTGGGTCCGCGGGTTCCTGCGCCACCCGGTCGTGCACGAGCCCGGCACCCGGTTCGTCTACAACAGCGGCGCCACGTACGCGCTGTCGGCCATCGTGCAGCGGCTGACCGGCGAGACGCTGCTGGACTACCTGCGCCCGCGGCTGTTCGAGCCGCTCGGCTTCGGGCCCGCCACCTGGGATACCTGCCCGCGCGGGATCAGCACCGGCGGCTGGGGGCTGACGCTGCGCCCCCGCGACCTGGCGGCGTTCGGGCAGCTGTACCTGCAGCGCGGCCGCTGGCAGGACCGCCAGCTCGTGCCGGCCGAGTGGGTCGACGCGGCCACCGCGGCGCAGGTGCCTAACGCCGACCCGACCGGCTCGCAGGAATCCCTCGATTGGCAGCAGGGCTACGGCTTCCAGTTCTGGCGGTGCCGGCACGACGCGTACCGTGGCGACGGCGCGTTCGGGCAGTTCATCGTGGTCGCTCCGAAGGTGGACACGGTCGTCGCGGTCACCTCCGGAACCACCGACATGCAGGCCGTGCTCGACGCCATCTTCACGCACCTGGTGAACGCGCCGACCCAGGACGCGCCGACCCAGGACGCACCGACCCAGGACGCACCAGCGCAGGTCGTGGCGGATCTTTCGCTGCCCGCGCTCACCGACGCGGCCGAGCCTCGCGCGGACCTGCCCGGCCGCTTCCACACCGCCGACCCGCCCCGGCCGCCGCGCCGGCACCACCGTCCCGAGATCGACCAGCCTTCCCGGATCGTCGGTTTCGCCGTTGTACGAGCGGCGCACGGCTGGCTCGCGGAGCTGCACGACGAGCACGGCGTCCACCGGTTCACGTGCGAGCCCGGCCGCTGGCACCCGTCGGCCATGACCACCTCCGACGGCGTCGCCAACCCGGTCGCGACCACCGGCGCCTGGCTCGGGCCCACCACGTTCGAGCTGCGGGTGTGCCACACCGGAGATCCCGCCACCCGCTCGTACACCGTGGAATTCGACGACACGGGAGCCACCATCACCCCGTCGGACTCGGTCGGCTTCGAATTCACCGAGCACCCGGTGGTGCGCGCCCTGGTCGCCGCACGCACCTGAAGGTCCCGGAAATGTGCCAGGTGGCTCCGTTTCGGGGGCGGCACGGTCGTCGATCCGTCAGGGTCAGGTGCAACCGACCGCATCGCCCCCTTAGGAGCCGTCATGCGCCGCCTCACCGTCACCGCCGCCACCGCTGTCCTGCTGACCGCCGCCGTGACCCTGACGGGGTGCGGCGTCCTCGACAAGGCCACCGACACCCCGACCCCCACCGGCGGCGCGGCCGCTGCCGCGTCGAGCGCCTCCGCCCCCACCAGGTCCGCCGCCGGCACCACCCTGCCCGACATCTGCACCCTGCTGACGAAGGCCGACGTCAACCGGCTCACCGGCCAGAGGGTCACCCTCATGACCAACGAGGGCGGCGCCACCTCCGGCGCCCGCTTCTGCCAGTGGCAGCTCAGCGCCGGCCAGCTGGACGTGACCGTCAACATCGAGACCCGCGACCAGTTCGACGTGCAGAACAAGGACGCCAAGCAGGTCGACGGCATCGGCGAGGCCGCCTACTCCCTCGCCGGCCACCTGTACGTCTACGCCGCCGGCAAGGTCGTCGACGTCTACGCCACCTCCGCCTCCACCGACGCCGCCAACCTCAAGGTCGAGCAGCGCACCGCCGAGGCCGTCCTGCCGAAGCTGGCCTGAACCCCAGGTTCCTCAGGGACCCGGTCGGCTCAGCCGGTGGGGGTCAGCCCGGTCGAGGCGCGGAACGAGCCGTCCATCTCGAACGGCACCGACTCGTGCTCGTGCGTCACCAGCCAGCGCCCGTCGATGCGGCGCAGCCCCAGCGTCACCCGGAACCACATGCTGAAGCTCCCGGTCGAGCCGCGAGGCACGGCGGTCAGGCGGTCGAGGCTCGTCGCGAACGCCACGTCACCGTCCGTGGTGATCTCCAACCGGGTGACCTCGCGGCGCGGCGGCGCCTCGAAGGTGGCGATCCAGGCCTCCAGCGCGGCCGGGTCCTGGCTGTCGCCGGGCTGGCGCAGCGGCGGGGCGAGGTTGAACTCGACGTAGCCGGGCGCGTAGTACGACAGAATGGCCTTGGCGTCACCCGTCTGCAGCAGCGCGGCCTTGCCCTCGATGACTTCCCGGATCTCGTCCATGACAGATCCTTCCTTTCGCTCTTTCCCTGGATGTCGAAGCCGGGCCGCCCGGTTTCGACATCCAGGCAAGAGCGAAGGAGAGAACTCATGAAGTACATGATCCTGATCCAGTCGAACCCGCAGTCCCTCGCCGTCTGGGAGACGCTGACCGACCAGCAGCGGACCGACCTCGGCCTCGGTCACCTGCGGCTGACCGAGGAGATGCGCGAGGCCGGCGTGCTGGTGGTCAGCGAAGGGCTGGGCGACCCGGCGCTGGCCACCCAGGTCTCGGTGCGCGATGGCAGGACGATCACCTCCGACGGACCGTACGCCGAGGTCAAGGAGCACCTGGCCGGCTTCTACCTGATCGACGTCGCGGATCTCGACGAGGCGGTCGCCTGGGCCGCGAAGGCGCCGGACGCCGCGTACACCCGGGTCGAGGTGCGCCCGGTCCTCGACATGAGCGCATGGGAGCTGTGACCGGGCTGCCGGACCTGCTGCGCGAATGCGCGCCGCAGGTCCTGGCCGCCGTGGTGCGCCGCTACGGCGACTTCGAGGCCTGCGAGGACGCGGTGCAGGAGGCGCTGATCGCGGCCGCCGGGCGGTGGCCGGAGACCGGCGTCCCGGAGCATCCGCGAAACTGGCTGATCACCGTGGCGAGCCGCCGGCGGGTGGAGCTGCTGCGCAACGAGACGGCCCGCCGTTGCCGCGAGGAAGCGGTCCGGCACGAGCCCGAGCCGGAGGTCCGCGGCGACGACGAGCTGGCGCTCCTGCTGCTCTGCTGCCATCCCGCGCTGAGCGTGCCGGCGCAGGTCACGCTCACCCTGCGGGCCGTCGGCGGGCTCACCACCGCGGAGATCGCCCGGGCGCTGCTGCTGCCGGAGGCGACCGTTGGCCAGCGGATCAGCCGGGCCAAGCAGCGGATCCGCGACACCGGCACCCGCTTCGAGCTGCCCGCGCCGGGCGAGCTGGGCGAGCGTCTCACCGCCGTCCGCCACGTGCTCTACCTGATCTTCAACGAGGGCTACACGGCCAGCTCCGGCGACGCGTTGAACCGGGTGGAGCTGACCCGGGAGGCGATCCGGCTGACCCGGCAGCTGCACCGGCGCCTGCCGGACGACGGCGAGGTGGCCGGGCTGCTCGCGTTGATGCTGCTCACCGATGCGCGCCGGCCCTCGCGCACCGGGCCGGACGGCACCCTGGTCCCGCTCGCCGAGCAGGACCGGCGCCGTTGGGACGCGGCCGCGATCGCCGAGGGCGTCGCGATCATCACCCACGCGCTGGCGCGGGCCCCGATCGGCCCGTTGCAGCTGCAGGCCGCGATCGCGGCGGTGCACGACGAGGCGGCGCGCGCCGAGGACACCGACTGGCCGCAGATCCTCGCCCTGTACGGGATGCTGCACGCACTCGCCCCGAGCCCGATGGTCACGCTGAACCGGATCGTGGCCCGGGCCATGGTCGACGGCCCGGGCGCCGGGCTCGCTGAGCTGGACCAGGTCGCCGAGGATCCGGTGCTGGCCCGGCACCACCGGACCGCGGCGGTGCGGGCCCACCTGCTGGAGCTCACCGGCGACCGGGCCGGGGCGCGGGAGCACTACCGGCTGGCGGCGCGGCTCACGCTCAGCCGGCCCGAGCAGCGCTATCTGGAGTCGCGGGCCGCGCGGCTCCAATGAGCACCGTGTCAGCGGGCGGGGCGCTGCCAGAAGTCGTCGGGCAGGGCGGCGGCCTCGGCGCCGGAGCGCTCCAGGTCGGCGGCCCACGGGAGCATGGCCTGGAAGGGTGGGGCGCCGGTGGCGGCGAGCTCGCGGATCATGGCGACGTTGCGGGTGACGCGGTTGAGGATCGCGGCGCGGATCGGGGTGCGGTCGGCGGGGTACCCGTAGGCGTCCAGGAGCAGGTGGAAGCGGCGGTGGCGGTCGGGTGGCGGGCTGAAGCCGACGTGCTCGGCCAGGTCCGCCGGGAAGAGCGGGACCCAGGTCAGGGCGGAGAACGCCAGGTCGTCCTCGGGCCGGGACGGGCTCGCGGTGTCCCAGTCGACGAACCCCGCCAGGGTGTCGCCGGACCAGACGGCGTTCCACGGGGACGCGTCCAGGTGACCGATCAGGAGGTCCGGCTGCCAGGGGCGGCCGGTGAACCAGACCGCGTCGGTGGGTGGGCGGAAGGTCGCCGTCGCGGCGTGCAGGCGGTGGAGCCACGCGCCCACCTGGCGGAGGGCGTCGTCGGAGCGCAGCCAGGCCGGCCATTGACGCTCGCCCAGGGTGTCGCCGGGGAGGAAGGTCAGGCGTTCGCGGCCCTGGTCGTCGAGGCCGCGGGGGCGTGGGGCGCCGGCGAAGCCGGTGTCCTCCAGATGCCGCAGCACCGAATGTACGGTCGCCGTCCATGGCTGGGCGGGGCGGCGGACCTCGTCCCCGACGCGGACGGCGCCGAAGGAGCGGCCGCCGGGCAGCCGGTGTTCGGTCATCGTCCGGTTCTACCGCGCTCCGGGCGGCCGCGGCGACCGAATATTCACGGCAGCGGGGTCGCGTGCAGGGTGATCCTGGTGAAGGAACCGACATGGATGTGGTCGCCGTCGGCGAGCGGGACCGGCTGCTCCGGTTGGATCGGCTCGTCGGAGCCGTTGACGAACGTGCAGTTGGCCGAGCGCAGGTCGACCACCGCCCAGGTGCCGCCGGGTTGGGAGACGAGCAGGGCGTGCAGGTGGGAGACCGCGACGTCCTCGGGCGGGCCGGCGAGGTCGATGTCCGGGTAGCTGCCGCGGGAGCGGCTGCGGCGGCCGATGAGGACCTGGTCGCCGGTGAGGGCGAAGCGGCGGTCGGGGCAGAAGCGCGGGTAGGCGATGGTGGGGTCGGCGCCGTTCCACGCCTCGACGCGGTCGAAGTGGGCGCGGTCAGCGGAGACCACCACGTGCCAGCCGGCCGGGGCCGGCGCCTCAGGCAGCGACGCGTCAGAGACCGGCGGCCCGGACGCAAGCGCCCCAGGGGCCGGCGCCTCGGCGGCAAGCGCGTCTGAACCGGCCGGCGGTGAGGACGGGACCGCCAGGGTGTCGTAGCCGTCGACCTCGCAGAAGCGGCCGGTCAGCGGCGTGCCGCACTCAGGGCACACCGCCGGCCGCTGCGGCGGAGCCACCGCGGCCGGCGGGGGCGGATCCATGGCGGCGCCGCACTCGTCGCAGTAGTCGGTCGTCTCCGACTCGTGTCCCTTCGGGCAGACGGCCACGGTGGTCTCCTTCAGTTCGGGCGGACGCGCGTCGTCTTGCGGGACCCGAGCGACGCGATCTCCGCGTCGATGTCGACGTCCTTGTTGTCCGACCGGCGCTTCAGCTGCACGGTGCCGGTCGTGGCGTCCTGGACCTCGACGACCCGGGCGAGCAGCCGCACGGTGTCGGAGCGGCCGGACTCGGTGGCCAGCTGGACGGCGCGGCCGAGGCGGGCGGTCGCGGTGACGGTGTCGCCGGCCTCGCGCGCGGCCAGGCCCTCCTGGATCGCGGCGGCGAGCTCGGCGGCGCCGGTGTAGTGCGCGACGCGGCGGTTGAGGCGGGTCGACTTCTCGTCCTCGTCGGTCCAGACGGCGCGGACCAGGCCCTTGGCCAGGACCTCCTCGCCGCGCACGACGCTGACCCGGGCGGCGAGCTTCTCCTCGCCGACCACACCGATCGTGCCGGGGTCCAGCGCGACAGAGAGGTGGTAGTCGCGGCTCTCCGCGCCCCACGCGCCAAGCGGGTAGTCACCGACGCGGGCGCTGACGTCGGTGCGCCGGTCGGTGAGGTCGAGGATCTCGGGGTGGACCTGCTTGACGAAGCGGATCGCGGCGCCGGCGGGGGTCCACAGGCGCAGCGTGACGCCGGCGACGGTCTTGCCCATCGCGGCCTCGATCATCGAGCGGAAGTCGGCCTCGAGGCCCGCCGGGTCCTTCATGCCGTCGGCGGCGCCGAGCAGCGCGTCGGCGATCTTGATCAGCTCGGCGGCGCTCCAGCCCTGCCCGACGCCGCGGCTGTCGCACACGAACAGGCCCTTGCACTGCTCCAGGGCCGCGTCGAACGTGCGCGCCGACTCGCCGTTGCGGCCGTCGGTGAGCAGGATCGCGTGGCGGATCTCGGCGCGGTCGGCGAGGAACAGGTCGCGGGCCAGGGTGAGCCAGGTGCCGATCTGGGTGCCCCCGCCGGCCTTCAGGTGCCGGATGGCGTCCTTCGCCTCGGCGCGGGTCGTGGGGCCGGCGACGGCGAGGGTCTGCCGCTCCGGGAACACCATCTGTGCCCAGTCGGTGCCGGCGACGACCGCGAACGCCACCCCGTCGCGCAGCGTGTCGACGGCGACCGCGGCGGCCTTGCGCGCCTGTACAAGCCGCTCCCCGCTCATCGACCCGGAGCAGTCGATCATGATCACCTCGGCGGCGGTGGTGCCGCCGGCCGGACGGGCGGCGGACGCCCCGCCGCCGACCGTGACGGTGACGACCGCGTCGGCGACGGTGGCGCCGACCGGCAGGTACTCGTTCTGGAAGACTTCCGCTACGACACCGCTGGACTCGTCGGTCATGGCCGTGCCTCTCCTCTGTCTGGTGCTGTCGCGTCGATCGGGACGGCGGCGACGGTGATGTTGTCCGCCCCGCCGGCGTCGCGGGCGAACGTGGTCAGGGTGCGCGCCAGCTCCGGTGCGCCGGCCGTGCTGTCGATCGCGTCGGTCCAGGTGGTGTACCGGGTGAGCCCGTCACTGGCGAGCACCAGCACCCCTCCCGCCTCCGGCCGCAGGGTGACCAGGTGCGGGTCCCCGGCTGGCGCGTCGGCGCCCAGCCAGCGGGTGAGCGCCGCGGCCTGTGCCGACAGCCGGAGCGAGGCGGCGTCCACGCCCGCGGCGGCGAGCTGCCCGGCGAGGGAGTCGTCGACCGTGAGGCAGCGGGCGCCGCCCGCGTCGACCCAGTACGCGCGGCTGTCCCCGACCCACCCGACGGTCGCCTGCCCGTCCTCGACGACGGCCGCGAGGAACGTGCAGGCGGGCGCGTCGACAGGCACCGTCGCGAGCCTGGCGACGGCGTCGGACGCCGCCCGGTACGCCCCGGCGATGTCCCCACCGCCGACGAGGACCCCGATCGCCTCGACGACGGCGGTGGTCGCCGCGGTGTCGGAGTCGGGCGAGCTGGAGACCCCGTCGCAGACGACGACGGCCCGCCGCCCGCCGGCGGCGCCGATCGCGTACGCGTCCTCGTTGCGCCCCTTGCGCAGCCCCCGGTCCGTGACGGCGGCGACCCCGGGCAGCTCGTCCTCGGCGTGGTCCAGGCCGACCGTGCGCCGCGCCCCGCAGGCGTCGCAGTAGCCGTCGTCACCCACCGCTCCCCCGCACCCGCCGCACGGCCCGTCGCCGGCCTTCGACGACCGCCACACACCCCCGCCGGCTTCGGCTCCGGAAGCGCCGGCAGGAACGGTCGGCGCCTCCGGGTGGGTGGCGGGAGCGGGCGGCGCGGCCAGCGGGGTGCCGCAGGACTCGCAGAAGCGGTCGCCTTCAGCGGCGGGCGCGCCGCACGACGGGCAGCGGGCGGTCACAGCCACGTCCTCGGGCGGATGCGGTTGGCCTGGTCGACGAGCTCGATGCGGGTGTCGCGGTCGGGGGCGACCTTGGCCAGGACGCGGAAGGCGCGCTCCAGGCCGAGGCGCAGGTCCCGCTCCGACAGCCGGTGGGTCAGCACGGCGGCGGTGCCGGCGTTGCCCGCCTGGACCCAGGTGAGCGCGGTGCGCAGCGCCTCGACGGTGAGGCGGGCGCGGCGCTCGACGTCGAGGCCGAGGCGTTCGACCCGGCCCGAGACGTCGAGCAGGTCGGCCTCCGCGAGCCGGTCGGCCGGGACGGCGAGGCGCGCCCTGACCGCGGCGACCCGCGCCGGCACGCTGTGGCTGGAGCTGTCGGGGACCGCGTCGAGGATCGCGACCGCACCCGCCAGGTCGTCCCGGTCGGCGAGGATCCGCGCGACCCCGAACGCGGCGCTGACGAACGAGTGGTCGGTGCGCCAGACCGCGGCGTACAGGCGCAGTGCGGTGTCGGTGTCGCCGCCGGCCTCCGCGGCGGCGGCGAGCGCGAGCTGCGGGGCGAGCTCGCCGGGCAGCGCGCCGTAGACGGCGTCGAACGCGGCCCTCGCGTCGGCGGGGCGGCCGTCGGCGAGGGCGGCCATGCCGCGGTACCAGTCCACCCGCCAGTCGATGTCAGCCGTCGAGCCGGTGATCGCGTCGAGGCCGGCGTCGGCACCGGCGAGGTCACCGGCGGCGATGCGGGCACGGACCACGGCGAGGGCGACCTCGACCCCGCCGGCGCCGACGGAGCCCAGGGCCGCCTGCAGCACCTCGGGGTCGGCGGTCTGCATCGTGGCGAGCAGCGCCGCCCCCGGGTCGGCGGGGTCGACGGTCGGCACGGGCAGGGCGGCGACGACCGCCGGCCCGTCGAGCCCGTCGCCGGACGCCGACGAGGCCGTAGCGGCTGTAGAGGCCGTGACGACGCCCGCCGCGGTGCCGAAGGCCGTGCGCTCGCCGGTGAACTGGCTCGACACGGCCGGGCGGGGCAGGCCGTCGGCGGCGCTGAGGACCTGGCGCAGCACGCCGGTGAGCTGCTCGGCCATCTCCGCGGCCGAGCCGAACCGGCGGCCCGGCTGCGGGTCGGTGGCGCGCAGCAGCAGCCGGTGGAACGACTCCTGCGACGACAGCAGCGGCACCGTCGCCGGATCGGGGAGGCGGTCGACGAACGTGGTGGTGAAGCCGCGGAAGTCGAAGCTGAGCACCGCCATCGCCCGGGCCACGGTGTAGAGGTCGGAGGCGACGGACGGGCCCGTTGTGGCGACCTCCGGCGCCTGGTAGCCGACCGTGCCCCACACGGCGCTGACGTCGTCGTCCATGCGGCGCACGGCGCCGAGGTCGACGAGCTTGACCCGCTGGTCGGTGTGCAGCGCGTTGTCGGGCTTGAAGTCGCAGTACAGCAGCTCCCGCTCGTGCAGGTAGCCCAGCGCCGGCAGGATCTCCAGCGCGTAGGCGATGACCTGCGGCAGCGGCAGCGGCCGGCGGACCCCGTCGCTGACCGGGCGGGCGAGGTAGATGTCGCGCAGCGAGAGGCCGCCGACAAACTCCATGACGATGTAGCCGACACGGTCGCCGCTGCGCGGATCCGGGTGCGACACGAAGTCGTAGATCTTCACGATCGACGGGTGGTCGACCTCGACCAGGAAGCGGCGTTCGGTGATCGCGGCCGCGGTGGCGTCGGGGTCGCCGGAGTCGATGAGGCCCTTGAGCACGACCCAGCGGTCGCTGACCTCGTCGCCGACGTTGCGGTCGCGGGCGAGGTAGATCCAGCCGAGGCCGCCGTACGCGATGGCGCCCAGCACTTCGTAGCGGCCCGCGACGACCGCGCCGGGCGGGAGCGAGGGCCGGAAGCTGTACTGGGTGCGGCAGTTCGTGCAGAAGCCTTCGACCAGGCCGGGCCGGTCGCCGCGGGCCCGGCCGACGGGCTGCTCGCAGTTGCCGCAGAACCGGCGGTGCTCGGGCACCTGCGGGTCGGGCAGCACGGCCGTGGCGGGGTCGCGGCGCGGCACGACGGGCAGCGCGGCCAGCACGGGCGCGCCCCGCCCGCGGCCGGTCGTGCGGCCCGACGACGCGCTCGGCGCGGAAGGCGTCGAGGACTCGGTGACGAGCGGCGTCGAGGACCCGGTGACGGGAGCGGCGGCACCGGGCTGCTTGTGGCCGCAGTCGTCGCAGTACCCGTCCTCGTCGTACGAGCCCGGGCAGCCGGCGCGCGTGCAGTTCATGCCGCCACCTCCGCTGCGCTCCGGCGTCGACCTGAACCACCGCTGAGCCCATGATTCGGGGCTCCTCCGCTGCGCTCCGGGCCCCTCATGTGCTCTTCCCTTCGGTGGACAGCGCTTGCTGATACGCGAAGACCGCCCTGGTCGCCGCCCGCAGGTCGCAGGGCGCGGTCCACAGCAGGTCGCGGGCGATCTGGTAGTGCGACATCAGCACGGGGTCCTCGACGCGGTCGACGCGGACCGCCTTCGCCCGGTATGCCTCGAGGCGGCCACGGAGCTCGAGACGCCGGTCCAGCAGGCCGGTCGCCGCGGCGACCCGGTCCTCGGCGGCGGTGACGGCGGCGGTCAGGTCACGGTCGAGGGCGGTGAGCCGCCGGTCGAGGGCCGGCCAGCCGTCGAGGTCGAGCGCGTCGGTGGCGCGGACGGCGGCGGCGACCTCGCCGGCGAACCGGTCGTGGACGTCGGGCGGGTCCGGCAGGCCGGGGTCGGCGATCTTCTCCGCCGCGGCGGCGTAGGCGCGGTGCGCCCGCTGCTCGGCGGCGGCGAGCGCGTCCAGGAGCGTGTCGAGGCGGGTCAGCCGGGCGGGCAGCGCGGTCCGCAGCGCGGCGAGGTCGGCGAGCCGCCGGACCACCGCGGTGAGGTCGTCGCGCAGGGCCGTCCAGGCCGCCTCGTCGATCGTGAGCGGGTCGCCGAGCGCCGCGCCGTACACCTGCCGCAGACGCTGCTGGAGCGGTCCGGTGGTCGGGGTGTGGTCGGCACCGACCCGGTGGTGCGCGGCGACGGCGGCTTCGAGGGCCGTGTCGAGCTCGATGATGCGGTCGGTGAGCGCGGTGCGGGCCGCTTCGATGCGGTCGAGGACCGCGACCGCGGCGGCGCACCGCTGCTCGAGGTCGGCGAGGAGCGCGGCCGGCGGCAGGGAGGGCAGGCCGTCGAGCGGGTCGGTGGCGACCGGGGTGGTGAGGATGCGGGCGGTCGTGACGTCGCGGGAGCGGCCCCGGAGCGCCCGCAGCTGCTCGAGGACGTCGCGGACGGCGACGAACCCGGACCACAGCCGGGCCACGTCGGCGCCGGGCCACGCCGCGGCGGTGGCGCCGTGCAGCTGGACGTCGCGCAGCACCTGGGCCGGGTGGGTGTCCACTGTGTACAGCGCGGCCGCGAGCCGGTCGTGCGCGGCCGCCAGGTCGGCGACGGCGCGATCGGTGCCAGCACCCATGGTCAGTCCACGTACTTCGCGGGCGGCGGCGACGGCACCGGGCCGTACTCGGCGAACCAGGTGCTGTAGATGGTGGTCCAGGTGCCGTTGGCACGGATGCGGTCCAGGACGCCGTTGACGAAGCGGACCAGGTCGGGCGTTTCGAGGGGCATCGCGACGCCGGACGGCTCGTCGCTGATCCGGGCGCCGACCACCTCGGTGCCGGGGTCCTGCGCGGCGAGGCCGAGCAGCAGGACGTCCACGGTGGACACCGCGTCGACCTGCCCCTGCTGCAGCATGACCAGGCAGTCGAGGGTGCTGTCGGTGGCGACCGCGACCGGCTTCGACGGCTGCTTCATGATCGTGACGATGCTGGTGCTGCCCCGCGTCGCGCACACCTTGCGGCCGCCGAGGTCGGCGAAGTCCTTGATGCCGGAGCCGCGGTTGACCAGCAGCCGCTGCCCGGACGTCAGGTACTCGGTGGAGAACGCGACCTGCTGCATCCGCTCGCAGGTGGCGGTCATCGTGCGGATGACCATGTCGACCTCGCGCCGCTGCAGGACGGGGATGCGGTCGGCGGTGGTGATCGCGCGCCACTGGATCGCGTCGGGGTTGCCGAGCAGCGCCCGGGCGATCTCCCGGGCGATGTCGACCTCGAAGCCGACGACCTGGCCGGTGACCGGGTCGCGGTAGCTGGTGAGGTACGCGTTCTGGTCGATGCCGACGATCAGCCGCCCCCGCTCGGCGATCTTCGCCATGGCGGAGCCGGCCGGCATCCTGCCGGGCGCGGGCAGCGTCGCCGGCGGGCGGAGGCTGGCCCGCGGGTCGCAGGCCGCCGGTGGCGTGGCCGCCGGCGAGGGCGGCACGGCCGGGTCCTGCACGTTCAGGGGCAGGGGCACCGCCGCGGCGGCCGTGCCGTCGGCCTGCGGGCTCGCCGGGTCCTGCCCGCAGCCGGTGAGGACGAGCACGGCAGCGGCTGCCACGAGGAGCTTCTTCATCGGTACTCCGCGATCCGCTGGTTCAGGCCGAACGCGGCGGCCGCCGCGACGGCGAGGGCGAGCAGTGCGACGGCCACGTCGGCGCCGCCGAGCGCGTCGCCGGCGCTGGCCGCCTCCCGGTCGAAGCGCCGCCCGCTGCCGGCGATCCCCTCGGCGAGGGCCGCGTCGAGCCGTCCGGCCGCGGCGGCCGCGCTGGCGTCGCCGGACGTGGCCAGGGTGACCGCCTCGGCGTGCCGGCTGCCGTCGTCGAGCGAGCGGACCTGCCGGTGGATGGCCAGCCAGTCGGCGGCGTGCCGCTGCGCGGCCTCCACCGCGGACCGGGCCGCCGCGTCCGGCGCCTGGTCACGCGCCCGCTGCAGGAGGCCGCCCGGCCCGGCGAGCCGCTCCATCATGGCGGTGAAGTCCTGCTCGAACGCCTTGCCGTCGCCGCGGGCGATCAGCGTCAGCCCCTCGTCGGCGCGCGCCTGCAGCGCCGTGATCCTCGCCTCGGCGAGCAGCCCGACCTGCTCGGACCCGGCGTCGCGGCCCTCGCTGATGTGGCCGGCCGCACCCGCGGAGGCGACCGCGAGCCAGCCGCACGCGGCGAGCGCGGCGACCGTGGCGAGGACGAGGCCGCGGTTGAGCCGCCGGTTGGTCAGGCGCGTCAGGTACCGCTGGGTCAGCAGCAGCACGCCCAGCAGCGCCAGCCCGAGCAGGGTCACCGTCCACGGCCACCGGGCGACGGCCCGCTGCGCGTCGGCGAGGCGTGCGGCCTCGGCCCGGAACAGGTCCTGGGCGGCCGGCAGGATCGTCTGCCGCATCAGTGCCGACGCCTCCCGCAGGTAGGCGCCGCCGAGCGGGACGCCCTGCCGGTTGTACGTGCGGGCCGACTCGACCAGGCCGGTGTAGACGGGGATCTGCCGGACGAGGACGCCGAGCGCCACCGCGCTGCGGCCCTCGGCGCTGTGCAGCGCGGCCGTCAGCGCGGACGACGCCCGGGCGATGTCGTCGAGGTACCGTTTGCGCAGTTCTGCCGGCTCGACGCCGTTGGCGAGGAACGCGCTGGCGGCGGTCGCGTCGGCGTCGGACAGCGACCGGTAGATGTCCTGCGCCTGCAGGCTGAGCGGGCCGCTGCGGTCGGTCACGTCGCGGACCAGGCCCACTCCGGACCGCAAGGTGAGCACCCCGGCCAGCCCGAAGGCGAGGCCGAGCACGACCACGACGACCATCAGCGTGGTGAGCCGGCCCGGGCTCGTCGCGGCCCGGCGGATGAGGCGACGCCACGCGGTTGCCAAGACACATCTCCCCGTCTCGATGATGCCCACGAACATATCCGGCGGCGTCAACCTTCCGACAGCAGCCCGACGCAACTCCCGGGTTCGTGCCAAAGACCTGCGCCGGGCCGAACCGGCGGCGTGAAACCTGCGTTCTGTATCCCATGTCTGTTCGCCATTTCCTCACGGTCGTCGCGGCGGTCTCCGCCGTCGCGGTGGCCGGATGCACACCTTCGCCCTCGAAAACCGACGCGTCGCCGGCCGCCGCGTCCTCCGAAGATGCCGAGGCCTCCCCGGAGCCTTCGGTCGACCCGTCCCAGGCGGAGGCCGCCGACCCCGCCGCCGCGCCGGCCCGCAAGGCCCTCGACACGCACGGCGGTGACGTCCACGCCACGCCGGAGGACCGGTTCGCGTTCTACGGCAGCCGGATCGACGGCGCCGGCGGCGGCGCCCACGTCCGGTACACCCGCACCTACCGCGGGCTGCGCGTCTACGGCGGCGACATCGTCGTGCACACCGGCCCCGGCGGCACGTACAAGGGTGCCTCCAACAGCCTCGCCAAGCCGCTGCAGGTCGACGTCACGCCGAAGATCTCCGCGGCCGACGCCCTGGCCGCGGCGAAGGCGCACTTCACCGGCAAGGTCGCCGGCGCCGGCGCGCCCCGGCTGCTGATCGACGCGTCCACCGGCGCCGGCCGGCTCACCTGGGAGAGCCTTGTCGAGGGCGTCGCCAAGGACGGGCAGACCCCGTCCCGGCTGCACGTGCTCACCGACGCCCACACCGGCGGGGTCGTCCGCTCCTGGGACGAGGTCGAGACGGTCGCCGGCACCGGCAACAGCCTGTACAGCGGGCAGGTCAGCGTCGAGACCCAGCGCTTCGGCACGACGTTCCGGCTGACCGACACCACCCGCGGCCGCGGCACCGTCTGCGACATGGCGCACCAGGAGAACGAGAACGGCAGCTGCAAGCTCTTCACCGACGCCGACAACACCTGGGGCACCGGCAAGAACGACGACCCGGCCTCGGCCGCCGTCGACGCCGCCTACGGCGCCTCGACCACGTACGACTACTTCAAGACCGTCCACGGCCGCCGCGGCATCAACAACAACGGCCGCGGGGTGCCGTCGCGGGTGCACTTCGGCAACGAGTACGTCAACGCGTTCTGGGACAAGGGCCGGATGACCTACGGCGACGGCGTCGGCAACGCCCGACCGCTGGTCCAGCTGGACATCGCCGGGCACGAGATGAGCCACGGCATCACCGAGAAGAGCGTCTCCGGCGACCTCACCTACACCGGCGAGTCCGGCGGGCTCAACGAGGCGACCAGCGACATCTTCGGCACGATGGTCGAGTTCTACGCCGCCAACCCCGCCGACCCGGGCGACTACCTGATCGGCGAGAAGATCGACATCTTCGGCAACGGCACGCCACTGCGCTACATGTTCGACCCGGCGCTGGACGGCAGGTCGCACAGCTGCTGGTCCGCCGAAACCCCGAACGTCGACCCGCACCTGTCCTCGGGCGTGGGCAACCACTTCTTCTTCAACCTGGCCGAGGGCACCGGCAAGACCGCGTTCGGCACGTCGCCGATCTGCGGCAAGGCGGGCGCCGTCACCGGCATCGGCCGGGCGAAGGCGGAGAAGATCTGGTACCGGGCGCTGGACGTGTACTTCGTCTCCAACACCAGCTACGTCAGCGCCGAGAACCCGGGCAACACCGCCCGCGCCTACACCCTCCAGGCCGCCGCCGACCTGTACGGCAGCTGCGGCGTGGAGTACAAGGCGGTGCAGCAGGCGTGGACGGCGGTCAACGTGGCCGGCGCCGACGCCGCCTGCGCATAGGATCGCCTTCTGGTCGCTACACGTCGGAGGTCGGTCTGATGGGTCCACTCGTTCAGGTTGAGGATGTCGGGGACGGCGTCCTGCTGCTCGACGCGCGGTGGACCCCTCAGCCGCCTCCGGCGCTGGAGCGCTACCGGGCCGCGCACCTGCCCGGCGCCCGGTTCGTCGACCTCGACACCGACCTCGCCGCGCCGCCCGGCGCCGGCGGCCGGCACCCGCTGCCGACCGCCGCGGCGTTCCAGGCGGCGATGCGGCGCCTCGGCGTCGACAACGGCGCCTCCGTGGTCGTCTACGACGACCGGGACGCGTCGGTGGCGGCCCGCCTGTGGTGGATGCTGCGGCACTGGGGCCACGACGACGTGCGGGTCCTCGACGGCGGCATCGCCGCGTGGATCCGGGCGGGCCGGCCCACCGAGCCGGGCGACCCCGTGGCGGTCCCGCCCGGCGACTTCACCGCCGGCGAGGCCCGTGACGACCTGCTGACCGTCGACGAGGTGCCGGACTTCCTCAAGGGCGGCGTCCTGCTCGACGCGCGGCTCGGGCCCCGCTTCCGCGGCGAGGTCGAGCCGCTGGACCGGGTCGCCGGCCACATCCCGGGCGCGGTCTCGGCGCCGACGTTCGACAACAGCGACCCCGACGGGCTGTTCCTGCCGCCCGCGCGGCTGCGCGAGCGGTTCGCGGAGCTGGGCGTCACCGAGGACCGGCCGGTCGCGGCCTACTGCGGCTCCGGGGTGACCGCCGCCCACGAGGTCCTCGCCCTCGAGCTGGCCGGGTTCACGCCGCGCCTGTACGCGGGCTCGTGGAGCGAGTGGATCGCCGACCCCGACCGTCCGGTGGCCACCGGCCCGTGAGCGCGGGGCACCGCCCTTCGTCGAACTGGCGGACAATGCCCGCGTGACAGCTGACATCACGCTCAACGCCGGCGAGCGGATCCTGTGGACCGGCGCGCCGCAGCACCACCCGCAGTCCGACGAGGCCGGCATCAACGCCAACCGCCGTCGCCGCGCACCGCGCCCGATCGTCCTGTGGCACGTCGCCCAGCCCGAATACGTCCGCGGCGTGATCGCGCAGGCGCAGCGATGACGGGCGCTCAGATCGAGGCGGTGGCGGCGCCGCTGGACGAGGCGCTGATCGGGCTGCGGCGGGAGATCCACCGGTGGCCGGAGCTAGCGGGTGAGGAGCGGCGGACGGCGGGGCTGGTGGCCGAGCGGCTGCGGGCCGCCGGCCTGGACGTGCGGACCGGCGTCGGCGGGCACGGCGTCGTCGCCGTCGTGGAGGGCGCCCGTCAGGGGCGGACGCTGCTGTATCGGGCGGACATGGACGCCGTGGCGGTCGAGCAGGGCACTGCCGGGGCCGCGCACATCTGCGGGCACGACGTGCACACCGTGGTCGGGGTCGGTGTGGCCGAGGTCCTCGCGGGCCTGCGGGACCAGGTCGCGGGGCGGGTCGTGGTGGTGTTCCAGCCGGCGGAGGAGACCCTGGAGGGCGCCAGGGCGATGCTCGACGACGGGGCCCTCGACCCCTACTCGCCGGAGGAGGCGTACGCGCTGCACTGCGGGCCGCTGCCGGTCGGCGTGTTCGCCGCGATGCCCGGCGCCGGGCATCCCGGGTTCGACGCCGCCCGCCTGGAGCTGCCCGGCGCCGACGCCGGGCGCGCGCTGCTGGACCGGATCGACGCGATGTCGACGGTACGGCGCCCCGAGTCGGACGCTGAGTTCGCCGACATGGTGACCGCGCTGCAGACCCCCGACGGGCCGCTCGCCCGGTTCGTCCTGACCGGGTCGCAGCTGGACGCGGACGCGGACCCGGTCACCGCCGACGTGTGGGTGCGGGCCTGGCCCGAGGAGCGCCACCCCGAGCTGCGCGACGGCCTGCGGCGGCTGGCCGCGGAGGCGGGCGCGCGGATCACGTTCCCCGGGCCGCCGTTCCCCGCCATGGTCTGCTCACCGGAGCTGACCGAGGCGGCAGCGGCGCACCTACGGGAGCAGCCGGGCGTCGACGCGGTGCTGACGCTGCACGCCGCGTGGCCGTTCAGCATGGAGGACTTCGCACTGTTCCTGCACCGCATGCCCGGCACCATGTTCGTCCTCGGCGTCGGCGAGCAGGGCCGGCCTCACAAGCCCGGCTTCACCGTGGACGAGCGCGCCATCGGCGTCGGCGTCCGGGCGATGACGGCGCTCCTGCTGCACCGCCTCGACGCCTGACGCCGGCCCGCCGCTCAGCCGTCCCGGCGGGCCGGCTGAGCGGCGGCGGGGGCGTCCTCGGGACGGGTCGCCCTGGCGATCAGGAGGACCGCGGTGGCGGCGAAGAGGGCGCCGGCGAGGCGTTCCGGGGTGCCGAGCAGCAGGCCGGTGAGCGGCTGGACCGGGTTCGTCAGCTCGAACGCCCGCTCGACGACCCAGCCGGTGGCCACCGCCGCGGCCGAGGCGGCCAGGGTCACCGACACCGCCGGGGAGCGGGCCAGGACGGCGACGGGCACCGCGATCAGCGCGAGCGCGAGCAGCTGCGCCGCCTCCAGGCCGAGGTTGAAGCTGAGCAGCGGCAGGATGAGGTCCGTGCCGGTCAGGGTGAGGCGCTGCAACGTACCGGCGAAACCCAGACCATGGACGAGCCCGAAGACGGCGGTCAGGGCCAGCTCGGTGCGCGCCGACAGCGCCGGGCGCACCGCGTGGGCGGCGGCCACGACGATGGTCAGCGCGATGCCCGCGTCCACCACCCGGGTGGGCAGCGACACCCAGCCGAGCGAGGCGAGCGCGAGGCTCACGGAGTGCCCGGCGGTGAACATGGCGGTGATCCCGGCCATGAGCGTGACCCTGGCCCGCAGCCGGGCGCGGCGGAGCGAGCGGCGGGCGGCGGCGAGGGCGATCACGCACAGGAACAGCAGATGGTCGGCGCCCTGCCGGAAGTGTTCGAAGCCGGCGTGCAGCATCGGCGCCGCCGGCACGGACGCCGGTGGCGGGGCGGCGATCTCGAGCCGCATCACCGGGTTCTGGTGGTTGAGCAGCACCGCCGGCCCCGTGACGGTGGTGACGAGCACCTTGTGCGAGTGGACGACGTCGGTCACGACGTCCCACCGCAGCTGCGCGGAGCGGGCGCGGGTGGCGGCGGCCGGCAGCGTGGCGGTGAGCCGCACGCGGGCGGTGTCGTCGCCCCGCACCCGGTCCGCCGCGACCTCGTCGACGGTGACGGGCCAGGTCGCGCCGTCCGCGGCGGTGATCCGGACCCGGTCGCGGACGAGGGCCGTCAGCCAGTTCGCGGACGCCCGCACGGCCGGTCCGGGGTCGGAGTCGAGCCGGGTGTGGTACGCCAGGTCGATCCGCGACAGCGGGATCTGCGCCGTGATCTCCAGGTCGGTGGCGCCGGCGGACCCGACGGTGACCAGCGTCGCGCCGGGGTCGTGCGCCTGTGCGGGCGCCGGCGCGAACGCCTGCAGGGCGACGATGACGGCCGCGAGCGCCGCGGCCTGTAGCAGCCGGCGCATCAGCCGGCGCCCGTGCCGTAGTCGAGCCGCTTGTCGCGGTACACCGTGTGGTAGTGCAGCCCGCCGGTGCCGGCGTTGAGCCATTCGATCCACACCTGCGGGCCGTCGACGCGGAAGTAGGCGTTCTCGCTCTTCGGGTCGACGGTGCCGGCGTAGCCGATGGTGGTCTGGTCCAGCTGCGCCGCGTACAGGTCGAGCAGCGGCTGCGACAGCTCCGGGGCACCGTCGGCGACCCAGCCTCTGATGACGGACCGCACCAGGGCCTGCTGTCTGGCGTCGAGTCTGCGGTACGGCAGGCCCGCCTGCGCCGGGTAGCCCGTGTCGACGCCGGGGCCCATGACGACGTCGTCGTACGTGCCGGTCAGCCTCGCGCCAGCCTGCTGCTCGTAGGTGAGCGACTTGAACAGGGCGAAGACGTCCTTGGCCTCCTGCCCCATCGGCTCGACCGTCTTGCCGCCGGCGGTGAAGCTGACCGGCTGCACGCCGCTGAAGTGCGGCGAGACGCTGACCGTGCCGCCGCCCATCGACACGTGCACGGCGAGGTGGTGTCCGCCGAACTGCAGCGTCCACGGCTGCGTCGCGGACGGCTGGCCGAACAGCGTGATGTGGTAGTTGCCCTGCCCCAGCTCGCCCGCCTCGAGCAGCGGCCCGTCCTCGGCGAGGACGTCGTCGGCGGCCATCTGGTGCAGCACCTGCGCGTAGCCGTCGGCGGACAGGACGCTCTGCACGACGGCGAGCGCGGCCGCCCGCTGCGCGACGCCGAGGTCGCCGAGCCTCAGCCCGCCGCGCCCGTCGAACTCGCCGTCGGCGAGCCCGGACCAGCTGCACCGCTTCGCGTCCAGGGCGGCGTAGTCACCCACGACGGCCTTCCTCTGCGTCTCCGTGAGCGTGCCGAGGAACGCCTGCGCCCTGGCGACGGCCTCGGCGACGGTCTGCGTGGCCGCCGCGGTGAGTGGCGCGGTGGGTGCCGCGCCGGCCGCGGAGGCGGTCGGCCCCGCGGCCGATGGGGCGCACACGCTCCCGGCGCCGGCCGGCCCGGCGGCGGCAGCGACCGGCGATCGGCTCCCGGTGTCCTTGTCCTCGGCCCCGCCGCACGCCGCCGCGGACAGCAGCACCAGCGCGCAGGCAAGCAGGGTCCAGCGTCTCTGCACGCAGCCGAGTATGCCCGTTTTGTCCGACCATTCCGCCGATGTGGCGGCCGTGTCCACCCGTCCGGGTCAGGCGGGGTACAGGGTGAGCCGCGGGTCGCGGGCGATCTCGACGGCCTGCTCGCCGGTCAGGGGCGGATTGCCGGTCAGCGACGGCTCGTTGCTGATGGACACCTCGACGGTGCTGCCGTCGCCGCGCTCGTGCCGCGCCACGTTCCGGATCATGCCGGGCCGCTCGTCGCGGTAGGTCTCCGTCGTGTACTGCTGCGGGCCACCGGTGTCCAGGCCGCACACGTATCGCGTGTGCGTCGGCAGCACCTCCGGGTCGACGGTGAGGGTGGGGCGGCAGGTCGCGGCCGCGTACCGCCGCACGATGCTGATCCGCAGCACGCCCGTCGCACCGCCGGCGGTCACGTCGGCGGTCACCACGTACGCGAAGGTCTCCACGCCCGAGTCGGCGGCGGCCGGGACCACCTGCCGCTCCACGGCCGGGCGGCTGACGACCTGCGCCCCCGGCACCTGCTGCTCCACCACCACCGCGACCGTCCCGGCGAGCCGCTCGACGGCCGACTCGAAGGGCTCGACCGGTTTCACCCCCAGCAGGCCGCTCGGCGTCTGCTCCGGCGCGGTCGGGAACGTGCCCGGCGGGGCGCCGGTCAGGGCCGGCGGCGCCGCACCCGGCAGGAGCAGCGCGGCGGCGACCGCGGCGAGGGCCACGCCGCCGCCGGCGGTCGCGAGGCGGCGGTGCCAGACGCGGCGCCGGGACCCGCGCACGAGCGCGTCGAGGGTGTCGCGGGCCGGGGCTCGCCGGTGAGGACGGTGTCGAACAGCTGCTGGTGGCTCACCGGAGACCTCCGTGGGAACCCCCGGCCTCCGCCGGGGTCGGGGTCGGGGCGCGGCGAGGGCGCGCAGAGTCTCCAGGCCGCGGGCGGTCAGGCTCTTCACGGTGCCGACGGAGATGCCGAGGATCTCGGCGGTCTCCTCGACGGAGAGGTCGCATTGACATCCTCTCCGGCCTGGAGGACGGAGACTCCCTCCACGCTGCGCGTGGACCGCGCGGCGTCCGGGTGGGTTACCGCTTCGCCGCGCGGTGCCGGGACGAGTCCCGGTCTTACCTGCGCTCCACGGTCGTTTCCGTTGTCCGCCTGTCCAGCGGCCAACACGTTCAGCGCCGCATTCACGTCCCGGTCGTGGGCCGCTCCGCAGGGGCAGTCCCACGCTCGGACGTTGAGCGCCATCTTCTCGGTGATGCGTCCGCAGCCGGAGCACCTGCGGGTGGACGGGAAGAAGCGGTCCACCCGGGCGAAGGTGCGCCCGCGCCGGGCGGCCTTGTACTCCAGCATGGCCGTGAAGCCGGCCCACCCTGCGTCGTGCACCGACTTGGCAAGCCGGGTCCGGCCGAGACCGGCGACGCACAGGTCCTCGACGTACACCGCTTGGTTCTCGCGGATCAACGTCGTGGACAGCTTGTGCTGCCAGTCCCGCCGGGTGTCGGCAACCCGGGCGTGCGCCCGGGCGACCTTGATGACTGCCTTCTTGCGGTTGTTGCTGCCCCGCTGCTTGCGCGCGAGCGCCTGTTGCAACCGTTTGAGCTTGCAGGCCGCGCGCCGCAGGAACTTCGGCGCGGTGACCTTCGTGCCGTCCGACAGCACCGCGAAGTGCGTCAGCCCGAGGTCGATGCCCACCTCTGAGTCCAGCTCGGGCAGCGGCTCGTCGGTGGTCTGCACGACGAACGAGGCGAAGTACCGCCCGGCCGCGTCCTTGATGATCGCCACGCTGGACGGGTCCGATGGCAGCGTCCGTGACCAGCGGACCACGAGGTCGCCGATCTTCGGCAGCCGCAGGCGTCCGTTGTCCAGAACCTTGAACCGGGAGTTCTTCGTGAACCGGATGGCCTGCCGGTTGTCCTTGCGGGACCGCCACCGTGGCGGTGCGACCTTGCGGCCGTTGCGCTTGCCGGTGACCGAGGCGAAGAAGTTGCGGTAGGCGGTGTTCAGATCCGCGAGGGCCTGCTGCAACACCACGGCCGAAACCTCGCCCAGCCACGCCCGTTCCGGCGTCGTCTTGGCCTGCGTGATGACCTGCTTGGACAGCTCGGCGTCCGAGACGTACGGCAAGCCCTGCTCGCGGGCTTGCCGGCGCAGCCTGAGCGCGTCGTTGAACACCACCCGCGCGCACCCGAACGCCCGCGCCAGCTCGATCTGCTGGCCAGGCGTCGGATACACGCGGAAGTTGTAACGGAGCTGCACGACAAGCACGATACATCTTGCCTTATGGCTGAACGTCCAGGCATCCGCACACGCAGACACTGTGCTTTCCCGATGCACGCCCACCTGGTTTTCGTCACGAAGTTGCGACACAAGGTGTTCGCCGACCGGCACCTGACCCGCATGGAAGCGATCATGCGAGACGTGTGCGCCGACTTCGAGGCCGAGTTGGTCGAGTTCAACGGCGAGGACAACCACGTCCACCTGCTCGTCAACTTCCCGCCCAAGGTCGCGGTGGCCCGGCTGGTCAACAGCCTCAAGGGCGTGTCCTCCCGCCGCCTGCGGCAGGAGTTTCCCGATCTCGCGCAGCACTACTACCAGGCCAACAAGCTGTGGTCGGGCTCGTACTTCGCCGGCTCCGTCGGCGGCACACCGCTGAGCGTCGTGCAGCAGTACATCGAGCAGCAGAACCGTCCCGGTTAGGCACTGCTCGGGCCTGGCGGCCCTCCCAGCGCGGGCCTTCACCCCCGGCCTGAAGGCCGCAGCAGTGGCCCGCATTCCGGTAGCGCAGCACCAGTACGGCCCGCCGCCGCGGGCCGAGCTGCGCCAGGTAGGTGTCGAGGGTCAGCCGCTCGACGGTCGTGTCGACGTGCCGCGGCGGATCGGGCGCGGCGAGGTCGTCGTCGGGCACCTCGCGCCGCCACGGGCGGCGGTGCTCGTCGACGACGGCGCGGGCGAGCATGCCGCCGACGTACGCGTCGAGACTGTGGATGGAGTCCCGGCGGTGCCACTGCCGGTACAACTTGTCCAGCACCGTGGCGACGAGGTCGTCCGCGAGGTGCCAGTCGCGGCACAGCAGGAACGCGGTCCGGCGCCAGGTGGCCATCCGTGGCCCCGCATAGTCGCGGAACTCTGTTTCGTCCGACGTCTTCACCCCTGTGGGACGGGCGGCGCGGCGTTGCGGGTTGCCGCGTTGGTGCGACTTCGTAAACCCGGCCCCGCGGCGGCCGATCAGATGGGTGAAAGAGGGGGTGTCCGTGCTGGTCCGGGCGTACGCGTGCGTGGTTGTGACGCTCAGTGCGGCGTACTACCTCACGCCCGACTCGCCGCCGCGGGCGGTGCTGTGGACGGTGATCGCGGCGTCGGCGGCGGTCGCGGTGGCGGCCGGTGTGGCCCGGCACCGCCCGGCGCGGCCGCTGCCGTGGATGCTCACGGCCGCCGGGCTGGCGGTGTACACCGTCGGGGAGGCGCTGTTCTACTGGCCGCAGCTGGTCGAGCACCGGCAACCGGCCGGGCCGTCGCTCGCCGACGTGTGCTACCTCGCGCTGTACCCGATGCTCGCCGCGGCCCTGGTGATCCTGGTCCGGCGGCGCAGCCCGGGCGGTGACCGCGCCGCGCTGCTCGACGCCGCGATCATCACCGTCGGCATGTCGCTGCTGACCTGGGTGTTCCTGATCGGCCCGTACCTCGACGACGCCACCGGCAGCACGATGCTGGAGCGGGCCACGCAGGTGGCGTACCCGCTCGGCGACGTGCTGGTGCTGGCGGTCCTGGCCCGGCTCGGCAGCGGCCGGACCGCTCGCGGGGCGCCCTTCTGGCTGCTGCTCGGCAGCATCCTCGCGCTGCTGAGCTCCGACGCGATCTTCGCCTGGCAGTCGCTGCGGGAGCAGTTCCACGCCGGCAGCTGGGTCGACACCGGCTGGATCGTGTTCTACCTCGGCATCGGCTGTGCCGCCCTGCACCCGGACATGCGCCGGCTCGACGAGCCGGTGGCGCCGGGCCCGGCCCGGCTGACCAGCGGCCGCTTCGCGGTGCTGCTCGCGGTCGCCGCCCTGCTCATCCCGGCCGTAATCACGGTCGAGTCGGCGGCGGTGGCGGAGCTGGCGGTGTTCCTCGCCGCATCGTGCGTGCTCTTCGTGCTGATCCTGATCCGCATGGCGGACCTGATGGCGGCGCTGCGCGACGTCCAGCGGCAGCGTGCCGAGGACCGGTTCCAGCGGCTCACCGAGCAGGTCACCGACGTGCTGTCGATCTGTGGCAGGGACGCGAGCATCCAGTACGTGACGCCGTCGGTGCGCTCGCTGCTGGACCACCACCCGGACGTGCTGCTCGGCACGCCGCTGACCGACCTCGTCCACCCCGACGACCGGCAGCGGGTCCTGGTCCTGCTCGCCAGCGCCGGCGACGAGAGCGGCCGGGTCGGGCCCGTCGAGTGCCGGCTCCGGCGCGCCAACGGGCAGTACATCGTGACCGAGACCGTGGGCCGGGTCGTCGACGACGCCGACGTCAGCGGCTACCTGCTGACCACCCGCGACATCACCGAGCGCAAGGCCCTGGAGGACCAGCTCACCCACCGGGCGTTCCACGACGAGCTGACCGGCCTGGCCAACCGCGCCCTGCTCGCCGACCGGGTGCACCACGCGCTGGAGCGGCGCGGGAGCCCGTATCAGCACGTCGCCGTCCTCGTCGTGGACCTCGACGACTTCAAGACCGTCAACGACTCCCTGGGCCGCTCGGCCGGTGACGCGCTGCTGCGGACCGTCGGCGACCGGCTGCGCATCTGCCTGCGCTCCGCCGACACCGCCGCCCGCCTCGGCGGCGACGAGTTCGCGATGCTGCTGGAGCACCTCGACGACGCCGCCGAGGCCGCCCGGGTCGCCGAACGCATCCTCGCCACGCTGCGCCAGCCGCTGTCGATCGGCGGGCGCGAGATCCAGCCCCAGGCGAGCGTCGGCATCGCGCTGCCCGACCCCGACCGGCTCCCCGACGCCGACGAACTGCTGCGCAACGCCGACGTGGCGATGCACATGGCGAAACGGCAGGGGCGCAACCGGTTCGCCTACTTCGCCCCGAGCATGCACGCTGGCCTGCTGGAGAAGCTCGACCTCGCCGACGATCTGCGCGGTGCCGTCGAGCGGCATGAGCTGCAGGTGTACTACCAGCCGTTCGTCGACCTGTCCGACGGCGCGATCGTGGGGGCCGAAGCGCTCGTGCGCTGGCCGCATCCGCGGCACGGGTTCATCCCGCCGGACCGGTTCATCCCCCTCGCCGAGGAGAGCGGGCTGATCCTGCCGCTCGGCTACGCGGTCCTGGACGCGGCGTGCCGTCAGGCGGCCGCGTGGCCCGGGCTGAAGATCAGCGTCAACCTGTCGCCGAGGCAGGTCCAGGATCCCGCGGTCGTCCTGTACGTGCAGCAGACGCTCGCCCGGTCGGGGCTGGCGCCGCACCTGCTCACACTGGAGATCACCGAGTCGCTGCTGCAGGAGGACGGGGAGGTGGCCCAGCACCGTCTCGGCGAGCTGAAGGCGCTCGGCGTGCAACTGGCCGTCGACGACTTCGGCACCGGCTACTCGTCGCTGTCCCGCCTGCACGACTTCCCGATCGACGTCCTGAAGATCCCGAAGCCGTTCGTGGACGGGGTCGCGGCGGGCGCCGAGCAGTCCGCGCTGGCGCGGGCGATCCTCGATCTGGCCGCCGCGCTCGGGCTCGGCGTGGTCGCCGAGGGCATCGAGCACGCCGAGCAGGCCGCGGAGCTGCACCGCCTGGGCTGCGCCGTCGGCCAGGGCTTCCACTTCGCCAAGCCCGTGCCAGCCGCGGAGTTCGACGCGCTGCTGCCGATGCGGCTGGGAGCGGCAGGCAGGTGATGAGCTCCGCGGTCGGGAGCGGCCGGCAGGTGATGGGCTACGCGGTTGGAAGCAGCAGGCAGGTGATGAGCTCCGCCATCCAGTCGGCCACCTGCTTGTCGTCCCAGCGGAGATGGTGCGCGACCAGCCAGCCGGCATGATGGTTGAGCACCGTCCACAGCAGCGTGCCGCCGTGCTCGACGCTCAGCCCGTCGCGCAGCGGGCCGAGGGCGGCGACGGACTCGACGAGCCGGCGCAGGTCGGTGAGGCGCTGCTCCTCCAGCTCCTCCCACGACTCGTTGATCACCGCATCGGCCCCGGCGGCCTGCACGAAGGCCCGGCTGATCGGGGTCAGTGTCCGCGCCCGGTCGGCGATGGTGCGGGCGAACTCGCGGATCAGCTCCCGCTGGTCGTCGACGGCGAGCGCGGCGCGCACCTCGTCCCGGTCGTACAGGGCGATCGGCCGGTCGTCGCCGACCACCGCCTCCTCGTGGGCGCGGCGCAGCAGCTGCGCCTTGGAGCCGGCCTTGTAGACCGACTCGACGGCGACGCCGGCCTCGTCGGCGATCGCCTGCATCGTGGTGCCGGCGTAGCCGCGCTCGGCGAACAGCCGCCCGGCGGCGCGCACGATCGCGGCCCGGGTCGCCTCGGCCTGCGCCTGGCGCCGCGGTGAGCGGTACGCCCGGCTCTGTGTCGTGTCCACGATATTGACTCCATGCCTGCTGGCTCGAATACAGTGTGGCTGTACTGAATATAGCCGAGGAGTGAACACGATGACAGACCAGTCCGGATACCTGTTGATGCACGCCGCGATCCGGGTCGAGCTCGACCGGCTCGCCTCCTTCGCGCAGGACTTCGCCGCCGGCCGGCGACGGCCCGGCCCTCGCCAGCTCACCGCGCTGCGCGACCACATCGGCGACGTGATCGACATGATCCACCACCACCACGTCGGCGAGGACCGGTTCCTGTGGCCGATGCTGCACGACGCGGTGGGGCCGTCCGCGGAGCTGGACGCGCTCAGCGACGACCACGGCGACCTGGACCCCCTGATGGACACCATCCGCGCCGCCCTGCAGGAGGGCCCGGGCGGTGCCGCCGACCTCGCCGACGCCGCGGTGCGGCTGCGCGACCTGATGACCGCGCACCTCGCCGAGGAGGAGGCGGTCGTGGTGCCGATCGTCGCCGAGCACATCAGCCCGAAGCGGCACGCGGCGATGGAGAAGGCCATGCGCAAGGCGCTGCCGATCAAGATGGGCTTCGCCGTGCCGTGGGTGATGAGCGCGGACGCCGAGCTGGCCCGGACCGCGCTGCGCAGCGCCCCGCTGCGGCTGATCCTGCGGCTCACCCGCGGCCGGTACGACCGCCGCCTCCAGGACGCGTACGGCGACCTCGCCCCGGCGCACCCCGACATCGCGCTGTCGGCCCGCGCGGAGGTCGTCATCCCGGCCCGCCCCGAGGACGTGTACGCCGCGATCTCCGACGTCACGCGGATGGGCCGCTGGAGCCCGGAGTGCTACCGCAGCGAGTGGGACGACGCCGCGACCGGCCCCGCACTCGGCGCCCGCTTCCGCGGCTCCAGCCGCCACGGCATCGCCCGCTGGACCCGCGAGTGCGTGGTGACCACCGCGAAGCCCGGCGAGGAGTTCGCGTTCCGCACCCTGTGGCGCGCCCCCTTCTCCGACAGCACCACCTGGCGCTTCCAGCTCTCCCCCGTGCCCGGCGGCACGCGGCTCGTGCAGACGATGGCGCTCAGCGCCGGCCGCGGCATGCTCCTCTACGAGCGGGTCACCGGCCGGGACCGCTCGATGCCGAAGGCCATGGCCACGACGCTGGACCGCATCCGCGCCGACCTGTCCACGCACTCCCCTGCCGGCGTGTGACGCCCGCACCGCGCACCGGCGGCCAGGAGCCGAGAAACCGAAACATTCTCGCTTCCTGTTGACAGTGACGGCCGCCTATCGGACGCTGGTCTGACTTCACACCGGCCGCCGGAGCGCGCGCTCCGGCACGCATGAAGGGGCACCGCCGATATGTCCCTGTCGCTGCGCCACCCGACCGCCTTCCTCACCACGCTGCTCGTCTCCGTCGCGGCCGCCTCGATCGCGGCCGCACCGGCGGCCTCCGCCGCCGCGATCACCGTCAACGCCGACGCGCTCGACGGCGCCTGCGCCACGCTGCGGGTCTACAACGGCTCCAGCGCGACCGGCTATGTCGTGCGCAGCGGGGCCGGGTACGGCTTCACGTCCTCCGCCTCCGGTGCCACGCCGTTCCGGCTGGAGGCCACCCAGCTCGGCCGGTACGAGCTGTTCGGCTCCGACGGCAAGCCCGCGTACCAGAGCGTCGTCGGCTTCATCATGGCCGGCGACTCCTACGGCGACCGCGCCGACTTCACCGTGACCAAGGCCGGCGACCGGTACCGGTTCACCGCCACGGCCACCGGCCAGACCATGGGCTCGTTCCTGTGGAGTCTCGGCGCGGCCGGCACCTCGTACACCGTGGCCCTCGCCTCCGCGACGGGCTGCTTCACCCCGCCCGACATCGACCCGGGCGTCACCGGCACCGCCGCGCCGGGCGTCGACGGCAGCGGCAGGCTCGTCGGCACGATCGACGCGCACGCCCACGTCACGGCCGCCGCGGCGTTCGGCGGGCAGATGCACTGCGGCGAGGCGTGGGCGTCCGGCGGCGTGCAGGTCGCGCTCGCCGGCTGCGACACGCACCGCAGCCTCAACGTCGGCGCGCTCTTCGAGGCCATCGTCGGCGGTACTGACGCCGCGAACTCACCAGAGGACGGCTGGCCGACGTTCGGCGACTGGCCGCAGCACAACTCCCTGCTGCACGAGCAGTCGTACTACCGGGGCATCGAACGCTCCTGGCGGGCCGGCCAGCGGGTGCTCAACGCGCTGCTGGTCGCGAACCGGTCGATCTGCGAGCTGTTCCCGTTCCGCGACACCCCGTGCGACGAGATGGACCAGATCCGGGTCCAGTCCCGCTACCTGTACTCGATGCAGGACTACATCGACGCGCAGAACGGCGGCGCCGGCAAGGGCTGGTTCCGCATCGCGACCACGCCGGCCCAGGTCCGCGGCATCGCCGCGCAGGGCAAGCTGGCCGTGACGATCGGCGTGGAGAACTCCGAGATCTTCGGCTGCCGCGAGAGCAACGACGTCCCGCAGTGCACCACCGCCCAGATCGACGCCGGGCTCGACGAGCTGCAGTCGATCGGCGTCTCCGGCCTGTACCCGATCCACAAGTTCGACAATGCCTTCGGCGGCACCCGCTTCGACGCGGGCCTCACCGGGGCGTTCGTCAACGTCGGCAACCTGCTGTCCACCGGCCACTGGTGGACGGCCACCAGCTGCACCGGCCCGTCCGACAACGAGCAGCCCCTCGTGCAGGACGACCTCGTCCGGCTGCTGAGCTTCGGGGTCCTGAGCCTGCCGCCCGGCACCGTCCTGCCCGTGTACCCCAGCGGCAAGATCTGCAACACCCGCGGCCTGACCAGCCTCGGCCGCTACCTCATCCAGCGGATGATGGAGCGCGGCATGATCATCCACGTCGACCACATGGGCGTGAAGACCGCCCAGGCCGTGCTGGACATGGCCGCCGCGGCCCACTACCCGGGCGTCACCTCGGTGCACAGCTGGTCCGACCCGACGATGATCGACCGGATCCTCGCCCTCGGCGGGTTCGTGGCCAGCTACGCCAACTCGGTGCCGGAGTTCCTCAGCGAGTGGCGCGCCAACCGCGCCGCCCCGCACGGCAACGCCATCACCGGCTACGGCTACGGCACCGACGTCAACGGCCTCGGCGACCAGGCGAACCCCCGCCCCAACGCCGCCGCCAACCCGCTGGTCTACCCGTTCACCGCCCCCAACGGCACCACGGTGCAGAAGCAGGTCTTCGGCTCGCGCACCTTCGACGTCAACACCGACGGCGCCGCGCAGTACGGCCTCTTCGCCGACTGGACCACCGACCTCATCCAGCAGGCCGGCGCCGACAGCACCCTGCTGCGCCAGCAGCTCCTGGCCGGCGCCGAGTCCTACGTCCGCATGTGGGAGCAGGCGATCGCCTGGTAACCACCCCACCCCGGCCGATGGATGGACGGCCACCGAGGCCGTCCATCCATCATGGTCACTTCCGGTACCGCTGCGCCACCGCCGCGAAGGCTGCCTTGGGTTCCCATTCCATGTCAGGGTAGGTCTGCCCCCGACGCCCTTCGAGGAGCTTGACGATGCCCAGGCCGGCCCGGTCCAGGTCGTCCCTGGGGTCGCCGTCCGGGCGGTGCGGGTAGCCAGGCAAGGCGAACAAGAACACGAACGCGCTGTCCACGCCCTCGGTCTCGAAGATCTCCAGCAGTTCGCTCAGATATGCGGCCTGGCCGGCCTCGTCGCGCTCGTAGACGCCGTTCAGTCGCACAGGGGCCTTGGTCTGCGGGTCGTGCTCGACCACTTCCAGCACCCGCCCACCGCGGTCTCCCGCGCCGCGGTAGGCCGCGGTGCCGAACCCGGTGATGGCGAGTGGTTTCGGGTTTTGGGCCAGGGTGCGCACCGCGCCCCGGAACCGGTCGGCGACCTCGGCGGAGCGGATCAGCTCGAACGTCACAATGTCGAAGGGAGTCCAGTCGACCTGCTCGAACTGGATGGACGCGTACGTGAGCCTGCCCTGGAAGCGCTCGCGGACCGTGGCCGCGGCGTCGCGGAGGAACGCGTTGATGCGCACGCCGAGTTCGCGCACCGCTTCGGCCCGCCGCTCGGCTTGGCCCATCAGCTGCTCGACCCGTTCCTCAGGCGTTTCTCCGGGCAGGAACCCGCGGTTCATCACGCTCAGCTCGACCCCCGCGACGAAGACGACCGTGGCCCCCTGCTGCCGGAGCCGTTCCGCTCGCACGGCGCAGTCACGGAAGAGCGAGAGGATCTGCTCCGGATCAAGCTCCAGCGGATAGGGCGAGAACCAGACCTCCAGGCCGAGCTCGGCGGCGGCACCGGCGGCCAGCTCCAGCCGGTCCGGGTCGCCGCCGATGATCTGGACCGCGTTGCAGTGCAGGTCGTCGCGAATGATGGCGAGCTCGCGCCGGACCACCGCGGGGTCGAGGCGTTCGCGGGACAGCTGGCCGTGCACAACGAATCCCGTGTCGTAGGTCATTCCTCTTGCTCGCACGGTGCGTCCTCTCTGCCGGTCTCGGGCAGGTCGAGACTGACAGGAAAAGTGCGTGCACGCAAGTTTGCGTGCACGCAGACTTGCGTGGGACACTGACACCGTGACGACACCACCACCGGGGCTGCGGGAGCGGAAGAAGCAGGCCACACGCGAAGCGTTACGCGAGGCGGCCCTGCGCCTGGCCGTGCAGCGCGGACCGGACCAGGTGCGGGTCGAGGACATCGCCGAGGCCGCCGGGGTATCGCCGCGCACCTACAACAACTACTTCGCCAGCCGCGAACAGGCGATCGTCTCCGCCGTCACGGCGGACCGGGAGGCGCGGATCGCGGCGGCGGTCGCGGCCCGGCCCGCAGAAGTGCGCCTGGCCGACGCCGTCACCGAAGCAGTGGTCGAGCAGTACACGAACACCGGCGAGCACGAACACAAGGCGCTGCTGCTGATCACCACCCGGACCTCACTGCGCGACGCCTTCCTCGACACCACCGCCGACATCGAGCCCCCTCTCACGGCGGTGATCGCCGAACGCCTGAATGACACCGGAGCGCACACTGCCCGCGTGCTCGCGGCAAGCGTCGCCGCGGCGGTTCGCATCGCGCTGGAAGGCTGGCTCCAGCCAACCGGGCACACAGGGGCCGCCGGGAGCTTCGGCGCCGGAGGACTGGTCGTGCCCTCCGGCTCACTGCCCGACCAGCTCCGCGCGGCGCTGAGCCCGCTCGCGCCCGCATTCGACGCCGCCGAGCGACGTACCCAGCCGTGAAGACGACCCAACCGATCCGGAGCATGCCCGAGCGGTGAGATCGTGGCGGACTCGCGGCGGTGGCTGGAGTGGAGAAAGTTTCACGGGGCGTCAGTGGCCGGCGTTGCCGCTGAGGCCCGGGCGGACGGGGCGGCGAAAAGGTTTCGAGAGTTGTAGAGAACCTTAAATCTCCGCACATCTTGTCACATGGATTGACGCGGGGCGATGAGCACTGCGAGGGTGCCGAAAAGGATTTCGTCGATGCGCATCGGCTCCGCACCCACCCCTTGTGACAGGGAGTCCGAATCATGCCCCGAAAACGAACCATCCGCCTGGTCGTCGCGGCCGTCGCGGCGGTCGGCCTCGCGGTGACCGGTGCCTTCATGGGCACCGCGTCCGCGGGTGAGAACAGGGCCGGCGTGCCCAAGAACGACGTCGCCAAAGGGCTTGTCTACGACGGCCTGCAGCGCCGGGCCGCGGGGCCCTGCGGCGCCGGCCTGCTCGAGGTCAAGGGCACCAGCCCGGTCATGTGCACGCACGGCCCGGACGCCGCCCCGGCCGGGCTGTCGGTGAAGACGAGCGTGCCCGCCCTCGCCGGAAGCGCCACCACCGCCGCGGCCGTGCAGTCGCTCGCGGTCTGCGAGGGCGACGGCACCAGCGGCCGCCGGGTCGAGGTGCTGTACATCCACGGCTCGACCAGCCGGTACGCGCAGTACCTCGAGACGTTCCGCACCCTCGCCGAGGGCGTCGACACGATCTTCAACGAGAGCGCCAAGGAGACCGGCGGCGAGCGGCACGTCCGGTACGTCACCGAGACCGTCAACGGCGCGTGCCGGCCGGTCGTGCGTGACGTGAAGATCGCCGACTCGGCGCTGAACGCGAACGACTGGGCGCCGCTGCTCAACGCGGTCAAGGCGGCCGGCTACAACCGGACGGACCGCAAGTACCTGCAGTTCGTCGACGCCAACGTGTACTGCGGCATCGGCGGGCTGGCCGGCGACACGCGCAAGAGCGACGCGAACCGGTCCAACACCGGGCCCGAGTACGCGCGGGCGGACAACGGCTGCTGGTCGGCCGGCGTCGCCGCGCACGAGCTCGGTCACACGCTCGGCGCCGTCAACAACAACGCGCCGAACGCGTCCGGCTACGGGCACTGCACCGACGAGTGGGACGTCATGTGCTACAAGGACGGCGACGACGTCGTCGTCCGCACGGTGTGCACGAACCGGTCGCACGACGACCGGCTCGACTGCAACCACGACGACTACTACCACACCAACCCGCCGGCCGGTTCGTACCTGGCGCAGTACTACAACGTCGCCGACAACCTGTTCCTCATCAAGGGCGGCGGCAGCAACCCGCCCCCGCCGGACAGCAATCTGGCCCGGTCGGCGACGGCGTCCGCGTCGTACACCTCGGCGTGGGAGTCGGTCGCGGCGATCAACGACGGCATCGATCCGCCGTCGTCCAACGACACCGTGAACCCGCGCTGGGGCACGTGGCCCAACAGCGGGCAGCAGTGGGCGGAGCTCACCTGGGGCTCGAACCAGACGCTGAAGCGGGCGCAGGTCTACCTGTTCGACGACAACCAGGGCATCGACGTGCCGTCGAGCTGGAAGCTGCAGTACTGGACCGGCAGCGCGTACGCCGACGTGCCCGGCGCCAGCGGCTACCCGGTGACGGCCAACGCGTACATCACGGTGACGTTCACGCAGGTCAGCACCGCCCGGTTGCGGGTCGTGCTGCAGTCCAACGGCACCAGCTCGGTCGGCCTGCTCGAGGTCAAGGCGTTCGCGAGCTGACCACCGGCGTGGGCCCGTGCGCCGCGGCTGACGCGCGGGCCCACGCGACGACCGGCGGGACCAGGCTGCCGACGACCGCGAACGCCGCGCCCAGCAGCAGCCAGCCCGGCGCGCCCCAGCCGACGGCGAGCGTCGTCACGACGAAGGGCGCCAGCATCTGGCCCAGCTGCATGCCCATCGCGTAGGCGCCCTGGTACTGGCCGTGCGCGTCCGGCGGCGCGAGCCCGAACGAGATGCCCCACCCGGCGGCCGAGTGCCACAGCTCCGCGGCGACGTGCACCATCGACCCGAGGACCAGCAGCGCCACGGTCACCGGCATGCTCGCGCCGCCGCTCAGCGCGAACAGCCCGCACGCGGCGAACAGCGCCAGCCCCGCCCTGCGCGAGGCCCGGGCCGCGCCGGGTAGCTCCTCGGTGCCGCGGGCGGCCCGGACCTGGAAGAGGACGACGGCGGTCGTGTTGATGCCGAACAGCACCGCGATCAGCCAGCGCGGCGCGTCGGTGCGGTGCGCGATCCACAGCGGCAGCGCGACCTCGAACAGCCCGAAGTGCGTGGCCATCAGCCCGTCCAGCACCACGAACGCCAGGAACGGCCGGTCCCGCAGCGCGACCAGCCGCGGGCCCTCCTGCCGCTTCGGCGCGGCCGGCACCGGGGCGAGGCGGCGCAGCACGAGCGCGGCACCGGCGTACGTGACCGCGTCGATGGCGATCAGGGTGAGGTACGCCTGGCGGGTGTCCACGGCGAGCCCGACGCCGGCCACCGCGGCGCCGGCCGCGATGCCCGCGTTGGTGACGGAGCGCAGGTAGGCGCGCGTGTGCACGCGCCGGTCGGCGGGCACCGCGCCGGCGATGACCGCACCCTTGGCGGCCCGCTGCGCCGCGTCACCGATCGCCATCGGTACCCCGACCAGCAGGTACGTCCAGAAGTTCTGCACGGTCACCAGCGCCACCGACCCCGCGCACAGCACGAGGAGACCGGCGAGCAGGACGCCACGCGGTCCGCGGCGGTCGGCGACGTACCCCATCGGCGCGCTCGACACGAGGCACACCAGGGCGGTCACGGTCAGGGCGAGGCCGGTCTCCCGCACGCTCAGCCCGACGGAACGGGTCAGGAACAGCGCCACCGACGCCATCGACACGCCGTTGCCGAACGTGTTGATGAGGGTGGCGCCGGCGAGCAGGCGCACGGGTCCGGGTTCGGGAAGCACGCCCTCATTAAACAAGACGTACGTACGGTTTGCTACCCCTGGTCGAGGCGGCGCCGGGCCAGCTCGGCGAGCAGGACGGCGCCGTCGTACAGGACGCTGTCATCGAAGACCGCGCGCGGCGCGGGCGAGTGGTTGTTGGGCTTGACAGTCCTCCCCGCCCTAAAGGGCGGGGATTCCCTGGGTCACCCCAGGAGGTTCCTGCTTCACCGGCGACTGCCCCGTCCGAGAGGACTCTCGTTGAGGTCTTACACCGCCTCCACAGGCGATCACGGAGAGCCCCTCCGCGAGGATGTTGCGGGCCGCGTTGACGTCGCGGTCGTGGACGGTGCCGCACCGGCAGGTCCACGACCGCACGTGCAGCGGCATCCGCTCAGCGAGCGCACCACAGACGCTGCACAGTTTGGACGACGGGAACCAGCGGTCCACGGCGACCAGGGTGCGGCCGTGCCAGTCGGCCTTGTATTCGAGCATGGTGCGGAACTGTCGCCAGGCCGCGTCGGAGATGGCGCGGGCGAGGCGGTGGTTTCGGAGCATGTTGCGCACCGTCAAGTCCTCGATCACGATCGTTTGGTTTTCACGAACGAGTCGAGTGCTCAGCTTGTGCAGGTGGTCACGCCTGCGGTCGGTGATGCGGGCGTGGACGCGGGCGACCTTCAGCCGTGCCTTCGCCCGGTTCGCGGAGCCCTTCTCCTTGCGGGCCAGGTTGCGTTGGGCTCGGGCGAGCGCGGCCCGGTCCCGGCGCTCATGCCTGGGGTTGGTGATCTTCTCACCGGTGGACAGGCAGAGCAGGCTGTCCAGTCCGGCGTCGACACCGACCGCACCCGTTGCCGGGACCGGCTCGACCCGGTCGTCGCAGAGCAGGGACACGAACCAGCGGCCCGCGCTGTCCTGGGACACGGTCACCGTGGACGGCGATGCACTCTCAGGCAGCGGCCGGGACCACACGATGTCCAGGGGTTCGGTCATCTTCGCCAGGGTGAGCCGGCCGTCGCGGTATCGGAACGCGCTGGTGGTGTACTCCGCCGAGCGGCGCGACTTCTTCTTGCTCTTGAACGTCGGATACCTGGCACGCTTGGCCCAGAAGTTCGTGAACGCCACCTGCAGGTGGCGCAGCGTCTGCTGCAACGGCACGCAGGAGACCTCGTTGAGAAACGCCAGCTCCTCGGTCTTCTTCCACCCGGTCAGGAGCGCGCTGGTGGCGTTGTAGTTTACCCGTTCCCGGCGCAGTGTCCACGCCTCGGTCCGGGCCTGCAACGCCATGTTGTACACCAGTCGAACACACCCGAACGTCCGAGCAAGCTCGGCGGCCTGCCCTGGGGTCGGGTAGAAGCGGTACTTGAACGCCCGCTTCACAACCCTTGACACGGCCCACACGATAACAGCCAGCCTGGATGGTGAACGTCGCGGTGACCCACGGGCAAACGCCCATCCGCCTTGGCGGCGGATCGGCTTTCCCTGGCACCCGGCACGGCCGAGGCGAACGGCACGTCCGCGAGCTCCGTGACCGGCAGGGCGTCCATGTCGCCGCGCAGCAGCACCGCGGGGCCGCGCTCACCGCCGGGCCGGCCGCCGCCGCGCAGCACCGCCGTGACCGACGACAGCCCGGTGCCGATCGTCACCTCCAGCGGCAGCCCCTCGAAGGCGGCGAGCACCTTCCGCTGGGTCCGCGGCAGGTCGAGGCCGATCTCCGGGTGCCGGTGCAGATCCCGGCGCAGGTCGATGAGGTCGTCACGCAGTCCCATCCGCAGACGCTATCGCGTTCACCGATCCCCCGCCGCGGTGATCGGGCCGGGTGCGAGTGTCAGGGGCGCGGCTTGCCGGCGGCGTCGTAGGAGGCCCGCGCCGCGTCGACGGCCGGCAGGTGCCCGCCCGCCCAGTCGGCGAGCGCGTGGAACAGCGGGCCGAGGCTGCGCCCGAGGTCGCTGATCTCGTACTCGACCCGCGGCGGGATCTCCGGCGTGTACGTGCGGACGACGAGGCCGTCCCGCTCCAGCTGCCGCAGCCGCTGGGTGAGCACTTTCGCCGTGACGGTGCCGATGCGGCGCTCCAGCTCGCTGAACCGCTGCCGCCCGTGCTCGTGCAGCGTCCACAGGATCGGTGTCGTCCACCGGCTGAACACGATGTCGACCACGGGCGCGATCGGGCAGGCGAGCTCCGGGAGGGTTTCCTTCTGCATGGCCACTTTCCTCTAGGTACCTACTATCTCCACGATGTTAGCTTCGCCGGCATGAAGATCGTCGTGACGGGTGCGACCGGCAACGTCGGCCGCCCCCTCGTACAGACCCTGACCGCGGCCGGCGCCACCGTCGCCGCCGTCTCCCGCAACGCCGGCCCGTCGCCCGCCTCCTTCGCCGCGGATCTTGGGGACCCCGCGAGCCTCCGCCCGGCCCTGCCCGGCGCCGACGCGCTGTTCCTGCTGGTGCCCGGCGCGCCGATCGACCACCGGGCGCTCGTCGCCACGGTCCGCGAATCGGGCGTGCCACGCATCGTCCTGCTGTCCTCCCAGGCCGCCGGCACCCGCCCCGACGCGCCGTCGCACGCCCCGCTGCGCGACCTGGAGGCGGCGGTCCAGGACTCCGGCGCGCGCTGGACGATCCTGCGCCCGGGCGGCTTCGCGAGCAACACGTTCGCCTGGGCCCCTTCCATCCGTGCGCGGCGGGTGGCGTACGCGCCGTACGTGGACGTCGCCCTTCCACTGGTCGACCCGGACGACATCGCGGCGGTCGCGGCGACGGTCCTGCTCGCCGGCGCCGGTCACGACGACGCCACGTACGTGCTCACCGGACCGGAGGCGACCACACCCCGTGACCGCGCCGCGGCCATCGCCGCCGCCACTGGCGCGCCGGTGGACCTCGTCGAGCAGACCCCGCAGGAGGCCCGCGCCCAGCTGCTCACCTTCATGCCGCCGCCGATCGCGGACGGCACCCTGGCCATCCTCGGCCGCCCCCGGCCCGACGAGCAGGCGGTGAGCCCCGACGTGGAGCGGGTGCTGGGCCGCCCGCCGGCCCCGTTCCAGACCTGGGCGACCCGCAACGCCGCGGCGTTCACCTCCTGAGGCCGCCCCACCCGGCCGGCGGTTTCATCGTGGAGATCTCGGTGAGGGCAGGTTCGTCGCTGGCCTGCTCCACTGCTCACCACACCCGTCGATCGACCGTTCCGGGTCTGGCAGCTGATGGCCGGCTTGTTGTGGGACGCGTCGGGACAGTTGCTGCAGCTCGACGTTCCGCAGCCGGATCTGGTCACCGAACCCGACAACGAGCGGGCTTTCGAGGACCTGTGCAGCGAGGGTTTCGTCGTCCCCAGGTCGCTCGACGGGGGCAGGGTTGGCTTCCTGCAACAGATCGTCGCCGAGTACAGCATCGCGATCTACCTGCGTGACCGTTCCGGGGCGGAGCTCGACACCCCGCTGGACCGGTTGCGACGCGACCCGGAGGGGCAACTGCGGGCATGGCAGATCGTGAGCCACGTAATCGCGATCGCGGACCGCGACGGCGCGCAACGGCTCCTGCAACGGCCGGACCAGGCGCAGTTGCCGGCGTACCGTACGGCGGTCCTCGGCGCCGCGGCCGAGTGGCGGCCGGGGCTGCTGCAGGTTCGTGCCAGAGAAGCAAGGCGGTCACCACGGCCGCCAACATGCTGTACAACTGCTACCTCGGCGACCTCGACACCTGCTTCAAACTCATGCCCGTCGAGCGCTCATGACACGCACCGTACCGTTGCGTTTCGCCCCAGGGCGCGGCGTGCGGGCCTCTGGGACGCCCCGGCGCGCGGCGCGGCCAGGCCACCCGGCAACAGCCCGACCCCTACGGGAAGCCCCGCCGCGCGTGCGCATCCGACGCAGCCGGCCGTTGCCCGCTTGCAGTGCGATCATCGCCGCCGGGTGCGGGACGACGTCGAGGTTGGCGAGGCACTGCGGAGGCTCCGCCGTTGTTGCTCACGCGAGCTGGGCCACCGCATGCGCCAGCACCCCGGCGAGCTCCTGCCGCAGCACGATCGTGCGGCCCTGCTGGGGCTCGGCGAGGTACCAGGGCCGCGTCACCGGCAGCGCCACCGCCGCCAGTTCGATGTGCTCGTCGCTGCCGTCCGCCTCAGCGAACTTGTGCACCACCAGTCCCGTCGCCGGGTCGCTGGTCTGCACCAGCAGCGGTTCGGAACGGTGCCACCGCTCGAAGCTGTCGTCAGTGTCGCCCTCGACGCCGTACGCGGTGCACGCCGTCCGTGCACACCAGTCGGGGTGGTTCTGCGTGTCCATGAGATTCGGGTCCTCCGCATCCTGTGATCGGGGTTGGGGTGGATGCTGGGTGGCCGCAGCTTCTGGGAGGCGTCCGCTGCGGCCACCCTGCGTGGACGGCGGCCGCCGTCGGCGGTTGCGGTGTGCCGCCGCCCGTCCGGGGTGTTGTGACGGCCGCCGCTGGGCTTGTGACAGCGGCGCCGGGGCCGACGCCCGCTCGAGGTCGCTGCCGGGCCGGGTGGTGCTCAGTGGTAGACGGACACGGCTGCCTCGGCGACGAGCTCGTCGGTGGCGTCGATGATGTCCCGCACCGCCGGGTACTGCTGCCCGACGCGGTGGACCATGCCGTTGAGCAGTGCCGGGATGTCGTGTCCGGATTCGTCGAGGTAGAGCTCGGAGGCGAGGTCCAGGGCACGGGCCATGCCGCCGAGCGCGTCGGTCTGCCAGTCGGGTTCGGTGTAGCCGGTCAGGACGCTGCGCAGCCGGCCGCGGACCTTCGGGATGATCCGGTCGTCGGTCGGCGGGTAGGTGCGGACCTTGGGGCCGACGATCCGCCGGCGGACCACTTCGCGGACGAGGTCACCGGCGATGAGCCCGGCCAGGGTGCGGTCGTGGGCGGCGACGGCGAGTTCGCGCAGCGCGTCGCGCAGCCGCAGCGGTGGACGGTCGGCGTCGTGCGCGAACGGCGGGGTGCGGTGCGCCTGCAGGACCCGCAGCGCCCAGTCCGCGACCGGGTCGCCGGTCAACTGCCAGGTGCGGACCAGGACCTGCCCGTGGATGATCTGTAGGTGCGGCACGGGTGCCGCCAGGTCTGCCAGGACCGCACCGGCCAGCGCGACCGACAGCGGGCGCTGGTGCGCGAGGGGTTCGCCGGCGTCGTTGTGGGCGAGCAGGTGCAGCTCGACCCGCAGCGGCTGCCGGATCGTCGGGACGGGCTCGCCGAATGCTCGGGTCATCGTCGCTCACCGCAGTGTCCCGGCCGCGGCGCCGCACAGGTCGGTGCGGAGTCTGCCGGCGAGGTCGCGGAGCCGCTGGTGGGTGCCGTGGTAGCCGGTCGCGCCGTGCAGGGCGGTGGTGTCGATCGCGGCGTGCATCGTGTAGTTCGGGTCGCACACGTTGCCGGGTGCGGCGCGGCCGGCCTGCGATACGAGCTGGTAGGCGTCGACCAGGTCGAGGCCGGTCAGCTGGGCGGTCCAGGTGATCAGGTCGCGTTGGCTGATCCGGTACGCGTCCTCGAGCGGCCGGGCCGCGCCGATCGCGATGAGCTGGTGGTCGGTTTCGATCCGCGGGCATGGGGTGGGGACGCCTTTGATGACGTCGACGGCGACGGTGACGTGCATGGCGGTCTCCACCGCGACGCCGCACACTTCGCCGTGGCCTTGCCGGGCGTGGCCGTCGCCGAGGCTGAACATCGCGCCGGGCACGTGCACCGGCAGGTACAGGGTGGTCCCAGCCCGCAGTTCGGGGGTGTCGAGGTTCCCGCCGTGTGTGTCGGGGACGATGCTGGCGCGGACCTCGCCGCCGGCCGGGGCGACCCCGACGGTGCCGAGCATCGGGTCGAGCGGCAGCTCCACTGTGTACGTCGAGCGGCGGGCCTGAAAACGGACGACCCCGGCGGTGGTGTCGATGTCGTACCGCCAGACGATCTCCGGCAGGGGCGGGTGCAGCATCGCCGTGGTGTGGGTGGCGGTGAGGGCGCCGAAGTGCGGGAACGTCGCGGACATGCCCCAGTCGCGGGCGGGGCGGATCTCGACGAAGTGCAGGGCGAGGGTGTCGCCGGGTTCCGCGCCGGGAACCAGGAACGGGCCGGTGACCGGGTTGAACTGCTGGCACACTTCCGACGGCAGGTCGTCGACGGTCCGGACCGCGCCGCTGAAGCAGTCTTCGGTGCTGGTGCGCAGCACCTGGCCGGGTCGCACCTCGGCGATCGGGTAGCGGCCGCCGAACTGGTACGTCAGGTCCGGCTCGGTCATCACATGCTCCACGACCTGCGGCGGGCCGCTCAGGTCCGTGCTCATGTCGCTGTTCGTGCTGTTGTTCATGCCGAATACTTGGAGGTCGGTGCCGGCGCGGACAGGCTGGGCATCCCGGACAGCGTCGGGCGGCGACCCGCCGCGTACAGGCCGGCCAGGACGAGGACACCGGCGCCGAGCCAGATCAGCGCGAGGCGCTGCGCGGCGACGTTGGCGTTGATCACCACGTACATGAGGACGGCGAACCCGGCGGAGGGCAGCAGCAGGTGCGACCACAGGTTCCGCGACTTGTTGCGCACCACGTAGTGCCACACCACGGCGACGTGCAGAACCAGGAACGCGCACAGCGCACCGAAATTGATCAGACTGGACAGCAGGGCGATGCCGTCCGCCCGCCACGCCATGTACAGGCCGATCACCACCGACAGCAGCGCGGTAAGCATGATCGCGTTCGCTGGTACACCGTGCTTGACCGACACCTTGCGCAGGAACTTCGGCAGTTGCCGGTCCCGGGCCATCGCGAACAGCAACCTCAAGGTCGCGACCTGCGCCACCATCGAGTTCGCCACACCCCACGCGATCGCCGTGGCCACCGCGGTCAGCGTCGCCAGCCACGCACCGCCCGCCACCCTGGCCGCGTCGTAGAACGCCACCCCGTTCGGATCCCCGTCCGCCAGCAGCCCGTCCGGATCGGGCACGAGCAGCGAGGCCGCCCAAGTCTGCGCGATGAACAGTAGCCCGGCGAGCGCGAGCGCAGCGTACATCGCCCGGCCGATCTGCGCTGCGCCGCCGTCGTTCTCCTCCGCGAGCATGCTGATGCCGTCGAAGCCGAGGTACGACAGCACCGCCACCGAGACCGCCCCGAACACCACCGTCGAGGTGAACGTCGCCGGGTTGAACACCGGCGACCACACCGACCCGTGCCCCTTGCCCTCCAACAGAGCGATGGCGGCGGCGACGAGGAAGATGACCAGCACGACCGCCTCGGCGGCGAGCATGACCATCGTGATCCGGGCGGTCATCTTGATCCCGCGGACGTTGACGATCGAGTTGAACAGCACGAACGCGATCAGCCACGCCCAGACCGGGACCGCCGGGACGGTGGCGTGCATCGCCACCGACGCGACCAGGTATAGCAGGCTCGGCACCAGCAGGTAGTCCAGCAGGATCGCCCACCCGGCCAGAAACCCGACCGGCGCCGCGATCCCCCGGTGGAGTCGGACCGAGGCGCGATACCAGCCTTTCAACTGGCCCGTTTCCTCAGCCCGCTCCCCGAACTGGACGTGCCCGTTACCGAGCATCCAGCTCTCCACAAGTCCCGCGTGGGACACGGTGGCGCTCATCCCGCGACCGGCCACGGCGTTGGAATCTTCGTGCCCCGGTAGCGGTAGCGCTTCGTGCGTACCGTCGCCGGGTCGAACAACCGTTGTGCCTCCGTGGTCGGCCACCCTCCCGGTTCGCCGTATCGGCGCAGGAGGGTCTTCCAGGCTGTCTTGGGGTGTTTCTTGCGGACCCAGCGCCATACCCGGTGCCACGTGTAGTGGTGCAGGTAGCTGAACGTCGCGCTGGATACCCCCCACCTGAAATGCAGGCTCCATCCCCGCAACGCCGGCGTCAGCCGGTCGAGCAGGGCATCGAGCGGCTGGTTCGTGCCTGTCTCCCGGCAGATCGTCTTGACCCTGGCCATGATGGCGCGCAGCGCCTTCTTTGCCGGATAGGTATAGACGTAGTACCGGTTCGTGCCCGGCTTGCGGTGCCGCTGGATGCGCCACCCCAGAAAGTCCAGGCCCTGGTCGATGTGGGTAATCAGCGTCTTCTCCGGGGACAGGCGCAGACCCATCCCGGCAAGCACTGCCGCCGTCTGGTCCCGCAACGCCTCCGCGTCGGACCTCGTGCCGGCCACGGCCAAGCACCAGTCGTCAGCGAAGCGCACCAGGCGGCAGTTGGGCAAGCCCTGACGCCGCCTCCGGATGCGTTGCGGACCCGTGCTGTTCGGGCCTCCCGGATGCCGGGCGATGTACTCGTCCAACACCGACAGTGCCACGTTACTCAGCAGCGGCGACAAGATCGACCCCTGCGGGGTTCCCATCCGGTTGGCCCTCAACCGGCGGTCCTCACCGAGGATGTCCGCCTTAAGGAACGCCTTCACCAAGTCCAGGACCCGTTTGTCCCCGATCCGTTTGCGTACCCGGTCCATGAGCGCCGAGTGCGAAATCTCGTCGAAGCAGGCTTTGATGTCGCCTTCTACGACCCACTCGTACGAGCGGGACGTCAGGTAGCGCACCTCGGCCACCGCGTCGTGGGTCCGGTGCTCCAGGCGGAATCCATAGCTGCACGGAAGGAAGTCCACCTCGAAGATCGGCTCCAACACCAGTTTCAAGGATGCCTGGACCACCCGGTCGGTGATGGTCGCGATCCCAAGCCGGCGCAACTTCCCACCCGACTTAGGAATCATCCGCTCCCGCACCGGCAACGGGCGGAACGTGCGGTCTTTCAACGATGTCCGCACCTCGCCGAGGTATTTCTCGGCCCCCCGCACCGCCTCCACCATGGCCGCGGTCACCCCGTCGACCCCGGCGGTGCGCGCACCCCGGTTACCCCGCACCCGATCCCACGCCACCAACAGGAATGCGGGATCGGACACCAGATTGAACAGGTCATCGAACTTACGATGAGGCTCCTGCCGAGCCCACCGGTGCAGCTTGGTCTGGATCTCCAGTACCCGTTGCTCAGCTCGTAACAGCTCAAGCTCTGGATCGTCGGTATTCACCGGCGCAACCTCCTGATCTTCCAGCAACCTCGCCACTGACTTGCTGGACCCCTTCGCCATGTACGCACCTCTCGCGCGCCCGGACTACTACGGGTCCTCCGCCCCGCCCACGGCCCACAGCCGGCAACGGACCTGCCCACCACTGGGCCGGATGCCCAGCGGGAGGGCGACCGTGGACGGATCCCACGTTCACCAGCATTCGATCGGTCAGGGCGGTGTCCAGCTCTACCCCGGCAGCCTCGCCACGCCTACGCCGCAGTCCTTCGGCGTGGCCTCCCCACCGGCACTGGTAGCCAGCTTCGGAGTTGACCCGATCGGCACATCCGATCTGATCACGCACTGCGTTCCGGCCCATATCCACCAGGTTTGAGCCGTCACAACTCTTACGGGACTTCAGCCACTGGTTCACTCGCGTTACACCTTCTGACCTCGCTAGACGGACCCGCATCGTCTGGTAGTACCGACCCGTCCCGCCGTTGTCGGGGCTGCTTCCCACCCATCCCGGCGTTCCCCGGGGCAGGCTGCCCCCAGCTTCACCAAGCCGCTGCGACGGCTCGGCGGTAAGGGTCTTTCACCCCCACTCGAAACACTGGCGCCTCGTGGCGCACGCCGGCGTAGTTGTAGACGCTGCCGGCCAGCGGGAACGCCTTCACCATCTGCGCGTACGACGCCGCCGTGAACAGCATCGCGACCATGCCGACCGCGTACGCCAGGGCGACCATGCCGCCGGAGGCGGCGTAGACGGAGCCGAAGATGCCCATCGGGGCGATCGGCACCATGAACACCAACCCGTAGACGATCAGGTCCTTGAACCCGAGGGTCCGCCGCAGCTCCGGCCGGTAACCGCCGCCCTGCGCCGGAACTCCGCCTGCCGGCACCGGCAGCCGCTGTGTCGTACTCACGTCGCTCGTCCTCCCAATCAATTTCGTGAACCACCGACCAACCGCCGGCGGACATGACTCATCCGCGCGTCACCGCCTGACGCGCCGATGCCGTGCCATGTGCCTGAACCGTGAAATCTGGCCGCCACCATCAGCCAGCGCAGTGACGGCGGCCAGATGCCTGCTAGATCCGCCAGACGAACATCAGGTCTTCGGTGCTGTGACCGATGCGCACCGCGGCAAAGATGCCTTGGAAGACCGCGGGAAGCGCTTCGACGGCTACATCGGCCACCAGCAGCACCGACTCGGCCTCGACCCGCTGGTAAACCAGTCGTTCCACCACGTCGGCGTTGATTCCTCCGCGTCGGCAGCCGCAGAGGAATATGTACTGCCGCTCACCACTCAGGTCCCAGGAAGGCCGCAACAGTTGATCGCAGTTGTCACAGGTGAGCAGCCGGCCCAGCGAGAACCGATCGCCCGGCCCCGGCCCACGTCGGTGTCCTGCTTCAGTTCCCTCAGGTAGTACGGCAACGCCTGCCGGCGCGGCACCACCCATGACCGACTCCTCGCCTCGCGGCCAGCCTGCGTTGGCCTTCCGTAGATCCACACGTCACGTTCCGTGCGGCGCGGAAGTAGCTTGGCCCATCGACGGACCCCTGCGGATTACCAGACCTGGCGAGAATTTCCCCCACCACCACAACCCGCTGACCTGGCTACTTATAGATCAACACGGCACTAAGTACCCACCGCCCGACGAGCCGCCTACCAGCGCATGTATCGGTGGCGCCGCCGACGGCGATACCGTCCAAACAGCGACGGTGAGGAAGTGCGAACGATGCCTCGGAGGACGGGAACGAAGGTTGAACGCGACGAGATCCGCCGCAAGCTGGCCCGGCTCGGCGCCGCCCCGGACGCGGTGGCCGCGGAGCTGCAGCGCCGTTTCGGTCTCCGGCCCCGTGAGGCCTACCGGCAGGCACACGGGTTGACGCAGGACGCGGTAGCAGCCCAGCTCAACGCCTCCAGTACCACATCCGCCGCCTACACGGGGGCGCGCATCAGCGACTACGAGCGCTGGCCAGTCGGAGGCCGCCGACCGACTTTGCACGCACTGATCGCCCTCGCAACGGTGTACGGCACCACGCCGACGGCACTCGTCGACCTCGACGACCTTGCGGCGATGCCGGAAACCGAGCGTTCGCTCCTCCTGAAAACTGCGGCACCCAACCCTGCGGCCGTGGAGCCTTGGACCGCTGCGCCTTTCAACGTCTCGGGTGAACAAGGTCGGGCCGTGCGGTGGAATGTTGGAGACCTACTCGACGAAACGGAGCTGATCATCGCCGTGACGGAACGGACGTCCGAGTTCGGAGCCTGGGCCGAGTCGTCGAACGTCGGACCTCTGACACTGGACGACCTCGCGGCCTCGACCCGAAGGATCGCCTCCGACTACCTGACGCGGCCTCCGGTGCCTATCTACGCCCGGGCCGGACTGCTGGCCGACCGCGTCTTCCGCCTCCTGCAGACCGGTCACCAGCACCCCGACCAGACTCGCGAGCTGTACACCTGGGCGGGCTATCTGTGCACGCTGCTGGCCTGGATGGCGGGCGACCTGGGTCACCATGCGGCGGCGGAGAGTCAGGCGCGCACGAGTTGGGTGTGCGCGGAGATGGCTCACGACGACACGTTGCGCGCGTGGGTCCTGTCGACAATGAGCAAGGTTCACCTTTGGGACCAGCGGTTCGAGGACGCCGCAGCCATGGCGGCACAAGGGCTCGCCCATGCACCGAACGGCACCGCGAGCGTCATGCTCGCCTGCCAGGAGGCCGATGCATGGGCCGAGATCGGCGCAGCCGATCCGGCGCAGAAGGCACTCGATCGGGCCGAAGACGCCCGGCAGCGAGTTGGCACCGATACGGTTGGCGGCTTGCTCGCCTGCGGTGAGATTCGGCATCACAACTACGCCGGCGCCGTCCTACTGCGCATCGGCCAGCCGGTCGCCGCGATCCGGCACGCCGAACTGGCCCTGAGCGCAGCTGCCGGAGACTCGACCGTCGCGTACGGCACCCTCTCGCAGATTCGCATCTGGGCTGCGTCCGCACACATCGCGGCGGACACCGTGGACGGTGCTGTCGAGGTGCTGAGCCCGGTCCTCAAACTGCCGACCGAGCAACGCCTCGACACGGTCGCCCGACGACTTCGCGAAGTGGACCGGCTCATCAGCTCCAAACCGACGCTTCGCACCAGCCCTGAGGCCCGCGGACTGCAGGCGGCCATCCGAGACTTCTGCGCTGGCAGCGTCAGCCGCCAGCTGCCTGCATAGAACTGGAGAGATCGAAATGGCCATCGCACACGCAGCTGAGGTTCGCGACCACTGGTACTGGCGTCCGGGATGGGGTGTCGGATCCCGCTTCTACACCTGGCACATCACCTTCAGCGACCAACCTTCAGCCGCTGCGCTTGCCGACCAGTACCGGGACGTGCTCTCCCCACAGCCCTCCCTCGACATCATCCCCATCGAGTGGCTGCACCTCACCATGCAAGGCATCGGATTCGTCGACCAGGTCCCGCCGGCCGACGTGGACGCGATCGTCGAGGCAGCACGCGTTCGATGTGCGAAGCTCAGCCCGCTGCAGCTCACCATCGGTACGCCGCACGTCGACTCGGAGTCCATCCAGATCGCCGTCCAGCCGGCAGAACCCGTCCGCCAGCTACGGTCAGCAATCCGCGCCTCGATTGCCGACGTCTGGGGCGACGACCGAGTACCCGAGGCCGCAGAGCCGTACAACCCGCACATGAGTCTCGCGTATGTCAATGCACCCGGGCCCGGGGCACCGCTCGTACAGATGCTCGACAACGCACCCCAGATCAAGGCCGACGCGCTCATCCGCTCATGCCAGCTCATCGTCTTGAACAGGGACGAAGGCATGTACGTCTGGGAGCCGTACGCCACGGTTGCGCTCGGGAGCTGACGCTCGCAACGAGAGTCGGCCCCTCCCTGCCTCACATCAGCGTGACAGGGAGGGGTCGACGCCTTGTCCACCTCGATGTCGATGCCGACCTCGGCGAGCTGCAGAACCGCAGCATGGCGCGGACGGATGACAGCACCACGTGCTGGGCTCGTCCAGCGCCGTCACATCAAGCCTTGTACCTGCCGAAAAATGCGTCCGTGCTGGTCAGAGGGCAGTCCACCATACGAATGCGTTCTTGATCGTCGGGTCCCCGTGTCCTGCTTGCCGTCGCCGTCGGTGACTACGCGATGATGCCGTCTCATGCTGCTGCGACTGGCGTACCTGGGCGTCACCAACGCGCTGACGCTGCTGCGCCTACTGCCAGGCAGCGACCGTGACAAGGACGCGGAGATCCTTGCCCTACGGCACCAGCTCGCCGTGCTGCACCGCCAACTCGGCGGGCAGCGGGTCCAGTTCGAGCCAGCCGACCGGGCATGGCTGGCCGCGCTGCTCAGCACACTGCCCAGACCCAGTCTGTACAGCCTGCGGCTGTTGGTACGGCCCGACACGATTCTGCGCTGACATCGTGACCTGCATGCTCGCCGCCACGCGGCGGCGTCGCGTCCCCGCCGACGAGGACGGCCGCGCACCATCGGCTCGGTGCGCGCGCTGGTGCTGCGCCTGGTCCGGGAGAACCCGCCCTGGGGGTACCGGCGGGTGCACGGGGAACTGCTCACCCTCGGAGTCAAGGTCGCCGCGTCCACAGTCTGGGAGATCCTGCGCGAGGCCGGGATCGATCCAGCCCCGGACCGGACCGCCACGACCTGGGCGCAATTCCTGCATTCCCAGGCCGAGGCGCTGCTGGCCGCGGACTTCCTCGAGACGATCACGCTGACCGGAACCAGGATGTACGTCCTCGCGGTCGTCGAGCACACCAGCCGCCGGATCCGGATCCTCGGCGCGACCGCACATCCCACCGCGGCGTGGGTGACCCAGGCCGCCCGCAACCTGGTGATGGACCCGCAGGACGCGGGATGCCAGGTGAGGTACCTGATCCGCGACCGGGACGGCAAGGACCCGGCGCTGTTCGACGCTGTCCTCGCCGAAGCAGGAATCGCGGTCCTGCTCAGCGGCGTCCGGATGCCCCGGATGAACGCGGTCACGGAACGCTGGATACGGACCTGCCGGCACGAACTGCTCGACCGGACACTGATCCTCAACCAACGACACCTGCTGCACGCACTACGCGAGTACGAGACCTTCTACAACGAACACAGACCCCACCAGGGCATCGCCAACGCCCGGCCACTGGCCCCACTACCCGAACCGATCACCGATCCAGACCGGCTCGCCCACCTGAACATCCATCGACATGACCGCCTCGGCGGCGTCCTCCGCCAGTACGATCATGCCGCCTGAACTGCCCGGATGGCATATTCGGCAGGCACAGCGTCAGCTCGCCGAGATGTCCGGGTGCGAACACCCCCGCAGCTACCGTCACCGTCCGGGTTATGGCAATCTGATCAGCCAGCGGAGCTCCAGGTTCAAGGGCGTCTTAGAGTGACCACCCTCTATGCCGGAGCTCCGCTGCCTCATGTCGCAGACACGCCCTTGACGACCCACCGAACCGCGTAGCTGAACGGCGTTGCGACTAGACGTGAGCTAGACGTTGCTGTTCGTGGCGGTGAGCGGGAGTTCTATGCGCAGGCTGGTTCCCGCCCCGCGGGGGCTGTGGAGCGAGATTCGGCCGCCGAGTGCCTCTACTCGGTCTTTGAGGCCGAGCAGGCCCGTGCCGCGGGTGAAGTCGGCGCCGCCGACGCCGTCGTCGCGGACCGCGACGTGCAGGACGGCGTCGGCGGGGTCCGTTTCGACGGTGACCGTGACGGTCGAGGCGCGCGCGTGTTTGGCCGCGTTGGTGAGTGCCTCGGCGACGACGTAGTAGGCGCTGACCTCGACATGCTCGGACACCCGCCCTTCGGCGCGCAGGTCGAGATGGACCGGGATCGGGGAACGGCGGGCGAGCGCACGCAGCGCAGGGCGGAGGCCGCCATGGGTGAGGATCGCTGGATGGATGCCGCGGGCGATCTCGCGTAGCTCATCCAGCGCGTCGGCTGCTGTGGCGACGGCGTGGTTGAGCTGGGCGTCGAGCTCGTCGAGTTCGGGTGGCAGCGCCGCCTGCACCGCGCGCAGCTGCAGCCCCAGGTAGACCAGTCGCTGCTGGGCGCCGTCGTGCAGATCGCGCTCGATGCGTCGGCGGGTTTGGTCGGCGGTGGCGACGATCCGCGCGCGGGAGGTGGTGAGTTCGGTGTACAGCCGGGTGTTGTCGAGGGAGACGGCGAGTTGGCCGGCGATGAGTTTGACCGCGTCGAGTCGTTCGGTGGTGAAGGCGCCTCGGATGAGCCGGTTTTCCAGCAGCAGTACCGCCCGTAGCCTCCCGCGGCTGAGGACGGGCACGGCCAGGAGTGAGCAGCAGGTGAGGTCGGTGAAGTAGGGGTCGCGGGCGAAACGGTCGTCGCGGGTGGCGTCGGCCACGACCAGTGGCTCACCGATGCGCTGGACGTATCGCAGCACCGACATCGGCACCGCGTGTCCCATGCCGCCGTCTGGAGTGGGCAGCAGCCAGTCGTGCCGCTCGTCGCTCCACAGCGGCAGGTGCACGTCGGTGGCGCCGGTCATGGCGCTGAGCACCTGAACCACGCGGGCGTGCAGCCGTTCGATGCTGGTCTCGGAACTCAGGGTCTGCGAGGCGGACAAGATGCCGAGCAGGTCGAGCGCTCCGGTGGTGACGGCGGCCCGTTGGTGCGGGACATCCCCGTCCCGGTTACCGCTCTGGTCAGCGCGCTGCGGCCCGTTGGTGCCGGGTTGTGGACGCAAGGTCGGGTAGGCCCAGTCGAGTTGGTCGACTTTCGCGGTGGCGCCCCATGCGAGGTACTCCTGGCGCGCTTCGATGAGCAGGTCGTAGCCAGCGTGTTCGAGGCCGTGGGCGAGGTGGAACCGGGCCGCGCGTTCGGTGATCAGGGCCCGGTGCCATGGCCGCTGACGTTGGGTGGCCTCGCGCAGGGCGGCGTCGAAGGCGAGGGCGGCGGCGCGGAAGTCGCCGACGGCCCAGGCCCGTTCGGCCTCCAGCAGCCGCAGCAAATGCTGGAAGTTCTCCGGTGCGTCCGCGGCGCGGGCGGCCAGCCAGCGTGTCACCTCGTCCAGTTCGCACAGCGCAGCGCCGCGCTCGTCAGCGTGGCTGTCCCGGGCCTGCCCGGCAAGGGCCAGCCCGCGCAGCAGGTGGGCCAGGGCGGTCGGGTAGAGGCCCGGGGCGGTCGGCAGCAGCGGCATCGCCGCCGCGGTGTGCCGCGCCAGGGCGACCGGATCGTCGAAGATGGCGGCGGCGACCGCATGGTTGACATGCGCGTGGAACAGCGCGAACGCATCGTCGACGTGCCTGTCGGGCGCCGCCTCACCGGCTGCGGCTGCGGTTTCGCCGCGCAGCACATCGGCCAGCCACCGGTAGCAGTCGAGCCACTGGGCGGTTTGCTCGTCGCCGGTACGCCGCACGAAGGCCAGCCCCGCCTTCACCTCGGCGACGCAGACTTCCAGCGATGGCGCGCCGTCCAGCAGACCCATCACGGTCGGGTAATAGGTGTAGCCGGCGCGGGTCAACTCGCCCGCCGCGATCAGCCCCTCCCGGGCCTGCCGAGCTGCTTGGACACTGTTTTCGATCGGCTCGAACCAGCAGCAGACAAGAGCGAACAGGAAGCGCGCCTGGGAGGTGTCGGGCTCGCAGCCGCGTGCCTCGCCCAGCGCCAGGATCCGGCGCAGCGCCCGGTGCCCGGCAGCAGCGTAGTCACCGCGCAGCACCACAATGTAGAAGGCGGCATGGCTGGCGGGGCCGACCAGGGTAGGACCCAGCCCGTGCTCGAGCCAGATCCGCAGCGCTTCCAGGCTCAGCCAGCTGAACGTGGCGTAGTCAGCGGCGAAGTAGGCCGCCGGCAGGACCGCAGTGATCTGACGGGCCGTGGCGAGCAGCGTCGGGTCGGTGATCTCCGGATGTGCCAGATCATCCGCGGCCTCGGTGTGGTCCAGCCACTCGGTCAGAAGACGGTACAGAAGATCGAACTGGTGGTCGACTTCGGCGGGGAGCCGGTCCGCCGCCGGTACGGTGATGCCAAGCCCGCGCAGCGACTCGACACCCAACCCGATCGCCTCCGCAAGACGATTCCGGTGGGCCAGGCTGAACACCTGCACGCACGTCGCGGCCGCCCGGTCCACGGCATTGGTACACAGCCCCTCGATCGTGTGGTACTCCTCGTCCGCCTCGTCCAGGCGCCCAAGGCCGTACAACGCGGCGTGGCGGCCGACGTGCACCTCGACAAGTGTGGCGGTCTCACCCGGGTCGATCAGCCGCAGCGCGGCCGCCAGCAACGCGTCAACCAGCGCGTAGTCCCCGATCAACGCCGCCTGGCCGACGGCGCGCCGCAACAGCCCCACCACCCGACGCCGCTCCGCGGGTTCGTCGACCGCGTCGACCACCGCCAGGTACTGCTCCGCCGCGGCCGCGAACAACTCCGGCACCCCGGCCAGCCGCCGCGCCATCGCCAGCTGCAGGGTGCACCGCCGCTGGGGACCCACACCACGCAGAATCACCTCGCGCATCCGATCGTGGCGAAACCGTACCGCCTGGTGTATCCCGGACTCTGCCACCAGCAGGCCCTCGTCCAGGGCAGGCGCCAGCCGCCGTTCCACCACGCCCGCCCGCGCGCCGATGGCGGTCTGCAGCACGCTCAACTCGGCTTGCCCGCCAAGACACGCCATCGCCTCCACCACCCGCCGCGACCGCGTCGGCAAGGCATCGACCCGCGCCCCAAGCAACCCGGCCACGTCGGACCGGCCAAGGTGAGCACGCACCTCCGCCGCGTCCCACCGCCACCCGGCCGCCGCCGTCAACACACCGTCGCGGCGCAGCGCGTTGAGCAGTTCCACTGTCTCGTACGGGTTGCCGGACGTGTGCGGGTTGATCACCTCGCCCAGGCCCGCCGCCTCGGCCTCGTCCACGTGCAGCATCTCCGCAACCATGGTGACGAGACCCGGGACGGGCAGGTTGGCCAGCCGCACGTGTCGCACGGGCTGGTCACGCCACCGGGACAGCGGCGCCGCCAACGGATGCGCCGCGCTCACGTCCTCGCGGTACGCACCCACCAGCAACAGGCCGCGAATTGGCTCCTTGCTCAGCACCAAGTCGACGAAACCCAGCGGCGTCCGGCCCGCCCACTGCAGGTCATCGATGAACACCACCAGAGGCCGCTCCGGCGAAGCGACCGCCCGTAGCACCTCCACCAGCACGCGTTGCGCCCGCGCCTGCGCGGTCAACGGATCCCCGGGATCGGGCGGCACCCCCAGCAACGCCGCGAACTCCGGCACCACTGCCGTCAGCAGACCCGCGTTCGGCCCAACCCCCTCCAAGATCCGCCCACGGACCTGGGCCAGCTCATCCTCCGGCTCGGCCAGCAACAACCGCCCCAACCCGCGAAACGCCAGATACACCGCGTTGAACTCCAGATCCCGCCGGTACTGGTCGAACTTGCCGGCGACGAACCAGCCATCCCTGCCCGTCACCACCGGCCGCAGCTCATCCACCAACGCCGTCTTACCGACCCCCGGCGCCCCGCTGACCAGCACCCCACGGCACCGGCCCGCCAGCGCATCTGCAAACGCCGCCTCCAGCGCCGCCACTTCCGCATCGCGTCCCACCAGCCGCGACGGCGGCAGCAGCCGCAGCGGCACATCGCGCTCGCCGACCCGCAGCCCAACCGCCGCACGTGTTTGCGGGTCCCGCAACCGCTCCAGGTCGTAGACCACGCCTTCGGCCGTCTGATACCGGTTGTCCGGTTCCTTCTCCAGCAGATGCATGATGATCTCGGACAGCGGCGCGGGCACGGCCGGGTTCACCTGCGCCGGCGGCACCGGCACCCGAGCCAAATGGTCATGCGTGAGCCGCAACGGATCGCCGGAGCCGAACGGCGGCGCACCCGTGGCCAGCTCGTACAGCGTCGCACCCAATGCGTACAGGTCGGCCCGCTGATCCACCGACCGGCCGGTCCGTCCGGTCTGCTCCGGCGCCAAATACGCCAACGTCCCCACGATTTCGGCGTGATGCGTGAACTCGGGACGAAGCTCGGCCAGCGGCGTCGCCAACGCGAAATCCACCAGACCCGGCGCGCCGTCACGGGAGATCACCACGTTCGCCGGCGTGATGTCCCGGTGCAGCACACCCCGCCGGTGCATCCCCGCCACCGCCCGGGCCAGCCCCACCGCCAGCCCGACCAGGTCGCCGACGGCCAGCGGCTTCGGCAACCCGGCCAGGCTCGCCTCACCGGCGTCCGCCAGCACGATCGACCCCTGGCGCCGCGGCGCCTCCACCAACTGCGCGACCCCTTCGACGCCGCGCAGCCTCTCGAGCATCGCCAACTCGTGTCGCACCCGCCGCTGGGCATCAGGTCCCAGCGGCTCCTTGCGGACGGCCGTGTGCCCATCGACACACAGCCGAGTGACGCGTGTGTGTTCACTCTCGTGTACCACGTCGCCCCGAACGAGCGAATTTCGCCGAGCCATTCTCCCAGCCGCCCCATTCGACAGCCCCGCACACCTGGTCGGAACAACCTTATGCCCTGCTTTTACCCCTATTTGAGGGTAACGGCGAGGGGCGCCGCTTACCGCGGCCGACACCGGCTCAGGCCGGCGACGGTCTACGAGTCCCACGCTCCAGCCCTGGCAGCAGGTTCGCCAGGATGTGGGCGCCAATGACACCGACCAGGTCGATGGTGGTGTCGGCGATGACGCCGGCGGCGTGGACGACCTGGTCGCGGGCGGTGTTCAGGGCGGTGGTGAAGCTGGCTCGGTCGGGGTCGAGACCGGGCTGGCTGTCGGTGGCGTCGAGCATCGCGGTGCGGATGAGCTGGTAGGTGATGAGCAGGGCGTAGATCTCCTGCTGGATGCCGTCTGGGGTCCGGGCGCGTAGGACACGTCCGCCGAGGGTCGAGTTCACCGGTGCTGACCGGGCCGGACACGGCGTCCAGGACGGAGCGGGTGCCGCACGCCAGCAACCCGCTCAGCCGCAGTTGTGGGTAGCCGGAACCGCCGTGGTTGCCGCGCTGCTTGGCGTAGCGGCGGGTGTTGGCCGGCGAGTCCGCAACCGTGAGGACCGTTCCGTCGAACACGGTGAGCAGCAGACCGCGCCACCGCACCTGGGTGGCGGTGGTGACGGGCGGGCCGCGCAGCAGATCGAACAGCGCCCGCATCGGTCGCGGACCGAGACGGGCCCGGGCCTGCCGCAACGCGCTGCCGCTGGGCGAGGCAACCGGCAGGCCCTGCAGGCTGCTGGTCAGTTTGGCCCACACCTGCCGGTATCCCAACTCGGCGAACAGGCACCCCGCCAGCAGCAGGTAGACGACGACCCGGGCCGGCAGCAGCCGCACCCGTATCTCGGCACGCCTGGTCATGTCCAGGACGTCATCGACCATCTCGAACGGCACCAGACGTGTCAGCTCGCCGAGATGTTCAGGCGCGAACACCCCCGCAGCTACCGTCACCGTTCGGATTATGGCAATCTGATCAGCCAGCGGAGCTCCAGGTTCAACGGCGTCTTAGAGTGACCACCCTCTATACCTGAGCTCCGCTGCCTCATGTCGCAGACACGCCCTTGACGACCCTGCGCCTGCCGAGAATGTCATCCGGGCAGTTCAGGCGGCATGTTCGTATTCGTGGAGGATGCCGCCGAGGTGATCGCGTCTTTGTATGTTAAGACGGGCGATCTGTTCCGGGTCGGCGATCGGTGCGGGCAAGGGGTGCAGCGGGCGGGCGTTCACGATGCCCTGGTGGGGTCTGTGTTCGTTGCAGAAGCGCTCGTACTCGTGCAGGGCGTGCAGCAGGTGCCGCTGATTCCAGATCAGCGTCCGGTCCAGCAACTCACGACGGCAGGTCTGCACCCACCGTTCCATGATCGCATTCATGCGCGGCATCCGGATCCGGCTGAGCACGACCTCGACACCCGCATCCTTGAGAATGGCGTCGAACAACGCAGGAAACTTGCCGTCCCGGTCTCGGATCATGAACTTGGCCCGGCAACCGACGTCTTCGAGGTCTATGACGAGGTTCTTCGCCGCTTGCGTCACCCACGTGGCGGTCGGGTGCGCGGTCGTGCCCAGGGCCCAGACCCGGCGGTTGGCGTGCTCGATCACCGCGAGCACGTACAACCGCGCCCCGGTCAGGGTGACGGTCTCGAAGAAATCGCACGCCAGCAGGGCATCGGCCTGCGAGCGCAGGAAGTCGGCCCACGTGCTGCGGGCGCGCTCGGGCGCCGGATCGATCCCGGCCTCACGCAAGATCTCCCACACGGTGGACGCGGCCACCTTGATGCCCAGCACGAGCAGTTCGCCGTGCAGGCGACGATATCCCCAGCCGGGATTCTCCCGCGCCAGGCGCAGCACCAGGGCGCGAATCGAGTGCACGGTCCGCGGCCGGCTCGGCCGCTTGGGCCGAGACCGGGCCGCGTGGCGGCGTGCGAGCAGGTCCCGGTGCCACCGCAGAACGGTGTCGGGGCGCACCAGCAGCCGCAACCGACGCAGCACGTTGAGCGGGAGCCGATGCAGCAGCGCCGCCAGAAAACGCTCGATCGCTCGGGTCGAACCGGGGCCTGTCGTTGCCGAGTTGCCGCTCCAACACGGTGATCTGATGGCGCAATGCCAGGATTTCCACGTCCTTGTCCCGGTCGCTCATCGGCAGCAGGCGCAGTAGGGCGAATGCGTTCGTCACGGCCAGGTAGGCCAGTCGCAGCAGCACGATCGATCATCATGTCGCGGCGATTGCCTGCCGCACCAGAGGCCGACTCAGCGAACCGCTGTCAACATCCAGGTCCTCCCATGCGCCAGCTCCTACCAGGGCGGATGGGGTTTTCGGCGAGGGCAGGGTTGGTGTCGCCAGAGGCGAGGCCGATCGGGTCTTTGCTGACGAATCGGCTGCTGTCGGTGGAGTAGTACCGCAACCGGGCGTAGTAGAGGCCGTTTCCATCGTCCTCACGGCCGGTGAAGCGGGTCGGGTTGCCCAGGTCGTCACCCGAGACAGTGGTCGCGCCGAAGGGCTGATAGCTGTACTCGGCGCCGACACTCGTGCCGTCCGCCAGCCCGACCGTGTTGCCCAACCCGTCGGTCAGCAACGACCGGCTGCCCGCGCTGGTGGTGCGGCTGAACGGTCGAACGCGGACGGGTCATGACCGCCGTGGCGGTCATGACCCGGAATCGTTGCGAGGCGGTGGACCGGCCGGGGCTCAGGCGCCTGCGGCCGGTTGCAGGGACAGCAGGGTGCGGCGCGGCCGGTCCGGCAGGTCCGGCAGGACGAAGTAGGCGTCCAGCGGCACGCCCTCCTCGACGAGCGGCGCCACCAGTTCGGCCAGGACCCGCTTCCAGCCGGCGTCATCGAACAAGGCGAAGTCGACGTTGCCGCCCTTGTCGCCAAGGCCACCACCGGTCGTGCGGCCCCGGTCGCCCAGCGTCTCCTCGATCACGTCCTCGAGCGCGTCCAGCGCGACGCCGGCGTCGGATGGGAAGTACAGAAGACGTCCACGAGCTACCCTAGCTTCTCATCGATGATCTGGTAGGTACCCGACGGCATCGTCTGGGTCGCGACCCGTCCGTTGGTGTCGTAGTCGTTGGTCAGGTAGACGGTGTTCCGCGGATCCTTGATGGTCTTGAGCCGACCGGCCGTGTCGTAGGTGTACGTGGTGACACCGAGGTTGGCGTCGGTGACGGTCGACAGGCGCCCGGTGGTGTCATAGGTGTAGGCCACCGCACGGCCGAGGACGTCCTCGGCGCGGGTGATCCGGTTGCCCGCGTCGTAGCTGAACCTGATCCACTTGCCGTCAGGCTGCCGTCCACGTTCTTTGGCAAGCGACTCGCGGCGGGGGATGAGGATGTCGGTGCGCGAAACGGCCTGGACGGCGCTACGCGAGTTCGTAGGTGAAGCGGTCGATCCGACCCGAGGCGGCGTCGCGGTCGGCCGACGCGCGAAGGACGTCTTCGATTCGATTGAACGCGGTCCTTCCCATGGCCGAGCGACTCGCTCGTGCCGCGGTCCAGATGAAGTGAACGGGACGCGGAACATCGGTGGTCAGTCGGTCCCACAACGCGTTCAAGTTGTGCCCGTAGTGGGGGCCGAAGTCCAGAAGTGCTGCCACGTGCCGGTGGAAGTCGGCTTCGGAGCGGATCTGGTTGCCGTCAAGCTGCACGCGCACCACTGGGACGATAGCGACCGTCGTCGCACCACGCCCACCCACCGAGACGGGCGCCGGGACGACCTGGCCGGCATTACACGTCGACAGCCGTCTGCTGGCCGGCGCGCGCGGACGGCGGCATGAGCGGATGTCGCGAGCCCGGTCTCTATAACGCCTCGACGACCGTTCTCCAGTCGAGTGACGGGTTGGCGGCGGCATCTGCGGCAAGTTCCGCGTCGTTGAGCAGGGCGGTGATCCGGTCGGAGGGTAGGCGTGGACAGCGGGCCATCGCCTTGCGGACGCTCTGGTGCGGGTCGGTGGTCAGGTGTGCGATCACCGCCGGATCAGCGTCGGGGTCGCGGGCAACCAGAAGCCGCACAACCGGATCAGCGTGATCGGCGAGGCGGGACAGGCCGGACTCCGGGAATTGCGGTAGGGAGAGCAACTTGGTCCGGTCCCGATTCTCGAGGAAGCAGCTCAGCAACAGTTCACCGGGAGCGCCAGGGTGATACAGGGCCAGATTCGCCCGTACCGCCGCATCGGGGTCGGCGGCGAGCAGGGCGACCGTGTCGGAAGGCAGCTCCGGGCGTTGTGCCGCACGGCGGCGCAGCCGCGGATTCTCCGAACGCGCCCACCGCACAGCCTCTTGCGGGTCCAGGTCGGCCTCTCCGGCGAGGATCGCCCGTTCCCCTTCGGAGACGTACGCGTGTGTAGCGATCGCCGTGCGGACAGCGTCGTCGGGGTCGGCGGCGAGGGCGTCGATCTGCTCCCCGGTCAGTCCGGTGCGGGTGGCGACCACGGCACGGACGGCCGGGTCCGGATCGGCGGCGAGGGCCGCGACCCGCTCTGCGATGAGGTCCGCGCGGCCGGCGACCCTGGCCCGGACCCCGGCTTCCGGGTGGTGCGAGAGCATCTCGACGATGTCGGGCGGCAGCGTCGGGTTGTTGATGATGTACTGGATGGCCTCGACGTCATCGGAGGCGGCCACCTGTTCGGCGAGGGCCTGGGACAGCGGTCGCTGCAGCACCCACCAGAACGCGTGGCAGTGCTGTCCGGGCAGGTCCGCCGGTTCCATGAGCCGATCCTGCTCGGCGATCGACGCGGCCGCGGCCGCGGCCACCTGCGGGTCCGGATCGGTCAACAGGAACCGCAGGTCGTCCCGCCAGGCGTGGGACGCCGCGAATCGGCGCACCCGCGGGTCAGGGTGCCGGACAGCGACGAGCACTCGGGACCAGTCCGCGAAGAACAGCTCCTCGAAGAGTTCGTAGTTTGCGAATGGCACGTCATCCGGCGGGTCGAGCAGATCCGTCATCAGCCGGATCAGCGCCTCGTCGGGCAGCGGCGGCTGCTGCTTGCGCCTGGCGAAAACCCACGCCACGAAGGTGCTGGCCCGTCAAGACCCACATCGCGTCGATCTGCCGCAAGCTCGCGGTACACGCCCGGCGCGACGCGTGGCACGTCGCGCTCGCCCTCGGCATCATCCCCACGGACGACCTTCCACCGGCCCGGTTGCGAGAGCTCCGCTCGTAACCCCCGCCCGCCGGCGGCCGCGGTTGCCGGACGCAGCGGTGCGGCCGGTCGCGCCGCGTAGCGGGGGCAAACGCCCATACACACGAGCGGCGCTGTCGTCAAGGCGCAGCCGGGAGTAGCGTTCTCGGTGCGGTGCCTCACCGGGCGTCCGGCTGCCCGGCCCCTGCAACGCCTGTCTCGGAAGCCTGCAATGCCTGTCTCGGAAGGATGCGGCGATGATCGAGCACCGAGACCGACCCGACGAGCAGGGCCCGGCACCGACAGGCAACCGCATGCCGCCCATGGTCCCGGTCGCCAACACGGTCAACGTCGGCGCGCGAGACGCTCTTCGTGTTCCGCGGCGGCGGCCCCGAGGCCGACAGGGTGGCTGACGTTCTGCAGCAGGTTTGCGCCGACGCCATGCGAGCGCTGTCCGCCTCCGGGGTGGGCATGAGCGTGATGGCCGGCAATGGTGTGCGCGGGATGGGCGCATCCTCGGACCCGGCCACGGCGGGGATCGAGGAACTGCAGTTCACCTTCGGGGAGGGCCCGTGCATCGAGGCGTACACGACGGGCCGGCCGGTCCTCGTCTCGGATCTGGCCGACGGGGCGACCAGCCGATGGCCTGTGTACGCCCCGGCGGTCCAGGATGTGGGGGTGCGGGCGGTGTTCGCATTCCCGTTGCAGATCGGTGCGGCCCGCCTCGGGGTACTGGATGTGTTCCGTGCCCGTCCCGGGCCGCTGTCCAGGGACGAGCTGGGCCAGGCGTTCACCTTCGCCGACCTGATGGTAATGACGCTGCTGGACGACCAGGCGCGCACCGCCGACATCGACCGGGCGGCATGGGGCGCCGACTGGGGCGAGGCGTTCGAGAGCCGGGCCGAGCTGTTCCAGGCCCAGGGCATGGTCATGGTCCAGCTGGGAATCCCGCTTGCGGATGCCCTGATTCGGATCCGGGCCTATGCCTACGCCAGGAACCGTTCGCTGAGTGACGTGGCCGCGGACATCGTCGCCCGTCGCCTCCGGCTCGACACCGACCGCACATGACCGCTGATGGAAGGGCCGGGACACTGTCATGACCACCGTATCCGAGCAACGCCTGGCGAGGATCTTTGTCGAGGTCGCCGACACTCTGGTCGATGAGTTCGACGTGATCGAGTTCCTGCAGATGCTCGCTGACCGCACGGCCGGCCTCGTCGAGGCCGCCACGGTGGGCCTACTCCTGGCCGACGAACAGGACCGGCTGCGGTTCATGGCCGCCTCGGACGAGACGACCAAGCTGCTGGAACTGTTCCAGCTGCAGTGGCATGACGGCCCGTGCCTGGACGCATTCCGTTCCGGCGAGCCCGTCATCAACGCCGACCTGAGCGCGGCGAGCGCCCGCTGGCCGCGGTTCGCGCCCTACGCCGCCACCGCCGGATTCCGCTCGGTACACGCGTTCCCGCTGCGGCTGCGCAGCGACGTGATCGGCGCCATGGGCGTCTTCGGCATCCGCGACACGGCCCTCGACGAGGCCGATGTGCAGATCGTCCAGGCACTGGCCGACGTCGCCGCGATCGGCATGCTCCAGGAACGAACCATCCACCGCGGCGAGGTCCTCACCGAACAGCTCCAGGGCGCCCTGAACACCCGCATCGTCATCGAGCAGGCCAAGGGGGCCGTCGCACAGGCACACCATGTCTCGATCGACGCCGCGTTCGACCTGCTCCGAGCCTACGCCCGACGCAACAACAGCCGCCTCAGCGATGTCGCTAGCCTCGTGATCACCGACCTGAGCGCCCTGCACAACCTCACCGCCGACTGACCGGACGCACGGCCGGACTCACGCAAGCCGGACGGTGCTTCGTGGTGGCCGCTCCGGCTGCCGAGGTTACAGTAGCGCCGGTACAGAGGGGTAGAAGCGACGCGTGCACCGGTCGTCGTTCTACGCCTCTGCCAGTCGCCGCAGCGACCACAGCCTCCGGTCGACGGTACGTCGGGGCGTGCTGGACGCGGCGTCCTGGCTGAGCACGCCGCTGCTGCCCGATGACTATCTCGGGCTGGTCAATCCGCTGTGGTCGCTGCGGCGACTGCGTGGCCGGGTCGAGCAGGTGCGGCCGGAGACCACCTCCGCGGCGTGCCTGGTGATCCGCCCGGGGATCGGCTGGACAGGTCACCGCGCCGGTCAGTACGTGCGGGTCGGGGTCGACATCGACGGTGTCCGGCACTGGCGGCCCTTCTCGCTGTCCTCGCCACCGCACGGCCCCGACGGACGCCTCACGATCACCGTCGAGGCCGCCCCGGACGGGCTGGTGGCGCCATACGTGGTGCGCCGCGTGACGCCCGGCACGATCGTGCACCTCACCCCGGCCGAGGGTGACTTCGTGCTACCCGACCCGGCGCCCCAACGGCTGTTGTTCCTGACCGCGGGTAGCGGGGTCACGCCGGTGGCGGCGATGCTGCACAGCCTGGCCGCCCAGGATCGTATGCCGGACGTAGTACTGGTGCTGTCCGCGCCAACGTCCGAGGAGGTCATCCTCGGCCCGGACCTGCGGGCCCTCGCCGCAGGTTGGAAGAGCTTGCGGTTGTACGAGCGGCACACCCGCACCGGCGGCCGATCACGATGGCGCAGGTTCGTGACATCTGCCCCGACTGGCGTGAACGCCACACGTGGGCGTGCGGCCCGGCCGGGATGCTCGACGACGCGCAACGGCACTGGCGGCGGGCGGGAGCCGGCGACCGCCTGCGGATCGAGCGCTTCCGGACCGCCCGGATGCCCCGGGGGTGCCGGCGGCCGGGTCAGCTTCGTCACGAGCGGACGTCTGGCCGACGCCGACGGCGGCACACCACTGCTGGCGGTCGGCGAGCACGCCGGTGTGCTCATACCCAGCGGGTGTCGCATGGGCATCTGCCACAGCTGCGTGGTGCGGCTGCGGGCCGGCCGGGTCCGCGACCTGCGCACCGGACGCGAGCACGGCGACGAGGGTGAACTCATCCAGACCTGCGTCAGCGCGGCGGCCGGTCCCGTCGAGATCGATGTGTAGGAGATCCACCTGTGCCTGTGCCCGAACATCTCACCGAGGTCGACATCAAGGAGATCGGCCGCGAACTCGACCGGATCCGTGACGAGGTGGCCGCCAGCCTGGGCGACCACGACGCCCGCTACATCCGCCGGGTCATCGCCGTCCAGCGGGTCCTGGAGGCGGGCGGCCGCACCCTGCTGGCGATCTCGATCCTGCCGCCGGCCTGGCTGGCCGGCACCGCGGCACTGGCCGTCGCCAAGATCTTGGAGAACATGGAGATCGGCCACAACGTCCTGCACGGTCAGTGGGACTGGATGCGCGACCCAGACATCCACTCCACCACCTGGGAATGGGACCACGCCGCGCCGGCCGACATGTGGAAACACTCGCACATCGTTGTGCACCACACCTACACCAACGTGCTGGGCAAGGACCGCGACATCGGATACAGCGCGATGCGGGTCAGCCCCGAGCAGCCCTGGCACCTCATCTACCTCGCCCAGCCGCTCTACAACGCCGCACTGGCCGTCGTCTTCGAGTGGGGCATCGCCATCTACGACGTCGAGCTGGAGCGTGCCTGGCGCGGCGAGAAACGCTGGGGTGAGGCACTGACCCAGCTGCGCGGGGTGCTGCGCAAGGCCCGCCGCCAGGTCATCAAGGACTACGTGGCGTTCCCGCTGCTGACCGGACCGTCGTTCGTGCCGGCCCTGCTCGGCAACCTCCTCGCGAACGTGGCCCGCAACGTGTGGTCACACACCATCATCTTCTGCGGCCACGTCCCCGAGGGCTCCGAGGTGTTCACCGAGGACCAGCTCGACGGCGAGACCCGCGGCGAATGGTACGTGCGGCAACTGCTGGGCTCGTCCGACATCGACGGCGGCCCGCTGTTCCACCTCCTGTCCGGCAACCTCAGCCATCAGATCGAGCACCACCTCTTCCCCGACCTGCCCAGCAATCGCTACGCGGAGATCGCCCCGATGGTCCGCGACCTCTGCGAACGGTTCGGGCTGCGGTACAACACCGGCTCCCTCGCCCACCAGACCGCCAGCGTCTGGAAAACCATCGTCCGCCTCGCCCTGCCCGGCCGAGGCCCAGCCGGCCAGTGAGGGCTTTATGGGATGCCAGCACCATCGGGGCCCCGGAACGTAGCGCTCCTGACAACGCCGGCCTCGGGCGGTTCGATAGAAGCATGCAATCACCATGACACCGGCGATCACGTCGACGCCGTCAACGGACGACGCCCGGCAGCGACTTCGCCGTGCTGGCCCGCAGGATCGGCGCCGAGGGGCTGCGGCAGCGCCGGCCCGCCTACTACCTCGCCCGGCTGAGCCTCGTCACGCTCATGTTCCTCGGCGGCTGGAAGGCGTTCTTCCTCATCCGGATCGTCCTGGTGGCAGCTGGTGACGGCCGCCTTCCTCGCCGTCACGTTCGGCCAGGCCGCGCTCGTGATCCATGCAGTCCTCAAAGCGGGGCCGGACTTCACCGGCCGCGTCGCCATCGTTGTCCAGCCGAACGCGTGAGGGTAGCCTTACCAGGAGTGATGCTGGTCCGGCGTCCGGTCGAAAGCGGCTGTCCTCAGAAACCCCAGCCGCCGCCCACGTTGCCGCGCCGAGTTGCGGCCGCGCGACGTTGTTCTGTCGCCGTGACCGGCGTGGGTCACGATCGAGCGGCGGCCGTACCGGTCGGGCTCGTCACCGGACATCTCTACAGTGGGCGGCACAGTGGAGCTGATGGAACGGGTCTGCGTCGACGCTGCGCAGGCCTTGTCGGCCTCCGGGGTCGGGGTGAGCCTGATGGCCTCCGACGGCACTCACGGCATGGCAGCGGCGTCCGACCCGGACACCGCGCGGATCGAGGAGCTGCAGTTCACCTTCGGGGAAGGCCCGTGCATCGACGCGGCCGCAGCCGGCCGCCCGGTGCTGGTGCCGGACCTGACCGATGGGGCGATGCGCCGATGGCCGATGTACGCCGCTGCGGTCCTGGACGAGGGGATCCGGGCGGTGTTCGCGTTTCCCCTGCAGGTCGGGGCGGCTCGCCTCGGCGTCCTCGACGTGTTCCGGGCCCGCTCCGGGGCGATGTCCAGACCGGAGCTGGGCCGGGCGCTGACGCTCGCCGACCAGGTCGTGACGACCTTGTTGGACGGTCAGGAACGAACCACCGGCACGGACGAGCTCGACGAGGCATTCGAGCACCGTGCCGCACTGTTCCAGGCCCAGGGCATGGTGATGGTTCAGTTGCGCACCTCCCTCGCGGAGGCGCTGGCGCGAATCCGGGCCTACGCCTACGCCACCGACCGGCCGTTGAGCGAGGTGGCCGCGGACATCCTCGCCCACCGGCTCCGCCTCGACACCGACCATCCATGAACAGTGGCACGAACACCGCACGAAAGGCCGGGAAGCCGTCATGACCACCGTATCCGAACAACGTCTGGCGACGATCTTCGTCGAGGTGGCCGACACCCTGGTCGGCGGGTTCGACCTGATCGAGTTCATGCAGATGCTCGCCGACCGCGTCGCCGGGCTGGTCACCGACACCACCGTCGGCCTGCTGCTTGCCGACGAGCAGGACCGGTTGCACTTCATGGCCGCCTCGGACGAGACGACCACACTGCTGGAGCTGCTGCAGCTGCAATGGCGGGACGGGCCATGCCTGGACGCATTCCGCGGCGCGGCGCCGGTCGTCAACGCCGATCTGTCCACCGCAAGCCCCCGCTGGCCACAGTTCGCGCGCTACGCCACCTCCGCCGGGTTCCGCTCGGTGCACGCGTTCCCGCTACGATTGCGCGACGACGTCATCGGCGCGATGGGCGTCTTCGGCACCGGCCGCAACGACCTCGACGACGCCGACGTGCAGATCGTGCAGGCACTGGCCGACGTCGCCGCGATCGGCCTGCTGCAGGAACGGGCGATCCACCACGGCGAGGTGCTCACCGAGCAGCTGCAGGGCGCGTTGAACAACCGAATCATCATCGAACAGGCCAAAGGGGCCGTCGCGCAGGCGCACCACGTTTCCGTCGACGCGGCCTTCGAGCTGATCCGGGCCCACGCCCGGCGCACCCACCGCCGCCTCAGCGACGTCGCCCTTCGCGTGCTCACCGACGTGACCAGCCTGCCCGACCTCACCGCTGATTGACCCGGTGCGCAGGCGCGACGACCTGCCCGCCGGACTGTGGAATGCCGCCGCGAGTACGTGCCCACGTGTAGGTGCCCCGCCGTGACACTCTCGAGGCTCAGCCGAGGGCGATCAGACCCTCGCCGACACCGTCGCGGATGTCAACGCCCAGCACGCCACCACCGTCGATGTCGTCACCCGGGTGGTGCAGGGCCACCCGGCGAAGGTCCTACTGGACGCCGCGAACGGCGCCGAACTCCTCGTGGTGGGCAGCCGCGGGCACGGCACGTTCACCGGGATCCTGCTCGGCTCGGTCAGCCAACACTGCGTGCAACACGCACCCTGCCCGGTCGTCGTCGTCCCGTCGCGCGTTCATGCCGAGAAGGCAGCATCATGAACCCGCGGCCTGGGGCGGCAGCGACCTACGGATGGTCGAACAGATCACCGGCCGGCTGACCCGGCCCCGGGCAATGCTACCGGCGGCACCTGAGGACGTGGCCGTTCTCGCCGCGGCCGGTGACGTAACCCCGGAAGACGGTAGGGCCGCTGATCCCCAGCAAGCCACTCTCCCCCCCAGCGGGCACGTCCTCCCAGCTTCCGTCGGCGCCGGCACGCACCACCCTCATCTGCTGGTAGGGCGGGCACTGCCCGACCGAATGCGGCCGCGGCGCTTCCGGGAAGCTGCGCGCGCTCGCGCAGGACGCCTCGCTCAGCCCGTAGCCCTCGGCCAGGATCGCCGTGCGCCCTCAACGGCGGGCAGCGGCTGGGGGCGCGCCTGCTGCCTCGGTGGGCCGCAGGACGAGGACGGCGTCGAGCAGGCCGTCGCGGGCGACCGCTTGGTGCGTAGGTCGATTCGGGCAGGCCCCGCGCCCTGAGCGGTACGGCTTCGATCGTGGCCAGGTCATCGGGCGCGGCGTAGTACGGCCACAGCAGGTCCCCGGTCATCGGGCGTACCTCACGACCGTGCGCTGCCGGCCGAGGTCGATCGCGCCGTCGTTGGTGGCGACGGCGGTCTCGACGACTTGGCCTCGTAGAGCTGGGTCTGCGGAAGCTGGACGTCACGCGCCGCGATGTCGTTGGTAACCACCATGCCCGCGACGTAGTCGGCGAGGTTGTCCGCGGTGACCGTCGTGCCGACCGGCATCTGGCGGCCGAAGACCAGTCCGATCTCCACCTCGTAGTCCAGCAGCCGCACGTGGCCGGGGCGGACCACGTCGTCGAACGGGCCGCTGATCGAGCCCGACGTCTTGCGGAAGAACGTCAACGGGACCGTCTCGGGCTTGCCGCCCGTGTCCTTGACGTGCGAGATGAAGTTCGTCGACGTGCGGGATGAAGTTCGTCATCTGGGCGACGACGCGGCAGGGCGCGTTGCGCGGGATCGCACGCGGCATCCACCCCGGCGATCCTCACTGGCAGTAGTCTTGATCCCGATCACGCAACATGCGTCACGCCACATCGCCATGGCCGTTGACATCATCAAAGACGGCGCGAAAGACGGCGCGCCGAGTGGTCGGTGCAGATGAATAACCTGCGAGGCAATTTTCCTGCGCCGGCATTGTCCGGATCAGGTGAATGGGGATCGCCGTCCAACCTCTCCGATCTTTCGGCCTCTCAGCTCCGCTGGGCTAATAGCTTCGCTCTCCCGCTTGTCCCGCAGGCACTCACATACGCTACGCCGGAAACCGGCAGGTGCAGGGTGAGAGCTCGGGTGAAGCTGATCCGAAAATGCAGGGTGAGGGGGCAGGCGGCAGCATCCCGGCGCAGCTGGGATGCTGCTTACTACGGGCCGGTCGGGCGGCTGGGGCGAGAGTGACGGTGTAGCCGAGGGCTTCGAACTGGCGGATGTGGTTGCGTTTGCGGCGTTCGGGATTGACGCGGGTGTCGTAGAAGCCTGGGCCGAGGTCGGTAAACCAGGCGCGGCTCGTCGGCCACCCCGGCCAGAGCGCTGGCGTCGCGGGCCCGCCGCCACTCGACGATGCGCGAGGAGTACAGCGCCCCTTCACTGAGCAGCAGGAGGCGAAACGTTGCTTCTGCCGCTACGCCATGGCGCTGCAGGCCAAGTCGCACAGGGCCACGAGCCGGACCGTCACACCGTCGGCGTCGACCCAGCCGGCCAGATCGTGCTGCGGCGGCTGCCATCCGCGGTCGATCGCCCCGTCCAGTAGTCCGTCGGCGTAGCTGGCCAGCGCTGCGAGCGTCGGCCGACGGCCGCGGATGCCGAGCAGGTCCCGCACCTCGGCTGCGTGCTGGTCGACCTGCGCCGACAGGCCGGGAATCGCAGCTGCTGCCGCGAGGCCGGCGGCGCCGATCCGCCGGTGGAGGCGGTCGAGCAGCATCTGCACGGTCGCGTGGTCGGCGCCCAGGTTCGAGGCGGGGATGCTCATGAAGTACGACCATAGAGAGGCCGTACCGGGACGAAAAGGCCGCAACCGCTCCTTTACCGGCATCATGACCGTTCGGCTACCGACCGACTGGCCGACCGGGCGAGTCGGGGACGATCCGCCGGACCCGGCAACCCGGTATGCCGGGACTGCCGGGTTGCTGCTCACCAGGGACGGCGGTGGCACGGCCCGGGAGGGTCGCAATCACCGCCGCAGTCGAGCACCCGCGCTACCGGGTCGCCGGCGGCCGTTGACCGGTCTGCGGAGGCACGGCCCGCGTGTCGTCGTCCGCCGCGGACGGTGCCGACGGCGGGCGGGCACGCTGGCCGACGGACTGGTCGCGGTACGCCGAAGACGCTTGCTGGCCGGCGGCGACCGGCGCGGCGGCGGGCCGCTGCTTTTCTGCCATCAGCCGCTCGGCGTCGCTCTGGCCGGCCGCGTACGCCTTCGGGAGTTCGGAGCGGCGGGCCGACTCTGTCTCCGCCCGGTCCAGCCATCGGTCCCAGCGCGCCTGCATCGGCTTCACCAGCCCGCCGCCGACGCCGACGATCAAGATGCCGGCTACGGTGGCGAGAACCGCGATCAGGACCGGGGTCGTGACAGTGGTCGCCACCCCGATCTGGTTGAGCGCGGCGATGACGCCGATACCGAGGATGAACACGAAGGCGATGTTCGCCACCGCGCGACCGTAGGAGAGTCCCCCCAATGCTGTGGACACGATGTCTTTCACCGCGGAGGCGATCGCCGCGGCGACCACGACGATCAGGATTGCGACAAAGAGCCGCGGCAGCCAGGCGATCACAGCCGTGATGAGCGTGGAAACCGCGTTCGGGCCCCAGATGTCGAACGCTATCCGCAGGGTGATCAGCAGCACCGCGTAGAAGACGAGCTGCGCGACGATGCCGGAGGCGTCGTAGCGGGACCGGGCAAGCGCCGTCTTGAGACCGCCGCGCTCCACGAGCCGGTCGAATCCCACACGCTCCAGCAACTTGTCGACCGCCGCGCGCAGCAGGCGAGCCACCAGATACCCGACGATCAGGACGACAATGAACGCGATCGCTCGGGGGAGGAAGGCAGCCGCGGACCGAAGCATGTTGCTGAGCGGGCTGCCGATGTCCACGCTCCGCACGGCGAGGTATCCGGACATCATGACTCCTCGGTTGTGGCCAGTAACTGGGCTAACGCATATACCCGATCAATCACCCGAAAACCACAAATCACCACACCAGCCCGTCACCCGGAGCACCCGGAACCGCAGCACACATGATGTGTCGTGGTGATCACCGAGGGTCGGCGACGTTGTTCGCGGGGCCGCGTCGCCTTCGGCGGAGTGCCACCTGGCGCTGCACGAACCGTTGGACTCCACCAGCTGGCTGGCCTGCCTGGCCGGTCATCCCGGCCGACTGTCTGCACGTGGTGCAGCGCCCTCGGTGCGAATCCACCAGGCTGGTCGCCACGTGCGCCGGGCCTCGGCTGAGGCAGAACGCGTGCAAACCACCGATTGAGCGTGGAGAGCACGCTGCCGGGGCCTGGAGCAACCGTTGCCGGCCCAATACTCAAGGCCAAATACCTTGCCCGAATGAAGTGCCTATATAGCCATAAAATTGGGCGTTTATCGCAGATCATAAAAGATCTCAGCAATATGGACCGAATTGGGCTGGCGCCCACTCCGGATGTGGGGCATCGTGGGGCTTGTGGCACAGACACCGCACAAGACCGACCAGGAACTGAAGACCGCCGTAATCGAGGAACTGCAATACACCCCGAGCGTCGACGCATCCGGCGTCGAAGTGCAGGTCAGCGACGGAACGGTGACGTTGTCCGGCGAGGTCGCCAGCCTGCCGGAACGGCTCGCGGCGAAGCACGCCGCCATCCGGGTCGGCGGCGTCAAGAATGTCACGAACAAGACCAACGTCCGCGCCCCCACGGCCCAGGGCATGAACGACCAGGACATCGCCCAAGCCGCCCGGCAGGTCCTTGCATGGGCAGTCGACGTCCCGCCCAACGCGGTCACCGCCCATGTTTGCGACCGCAAGGTCACCCTCTCGGGTGAGGTGACATGGGAGTACCAGCGCAACGCCGCAGTGCGGGCGGTCATGTACCTCAAGGGCGTGACGCAGATCAGCAACGAGATCTCGCTCGAGTCGCAGCCGCCGACCGCCGACACCAAGGCAGCGGCCGAGGCCGCGATGCGACGCAACGCCATGCTGAACCCGCGGTGGATCACGATCGACCTCGACGGATCCGAACTGACGCTGCACGGCAGCGTCGGGTCGTGGTCGGAGCTGCGCGAGGCGGAGCGATCCGCCTGGAGTGCCGCCGGCGTGACCAGCGTTCGGAACGAACTGCACATCGCGTCCTGACCCGGCTGTGATCAACGGCTGCGAGCGCATCCGCGCCCGCGGCCGTTCGCTGTCTCTACGCGCCGACGCTGGTCTCAGCGGCGCGCTGTGGTCCTCTCGGTTCCCGTCCCGTCTCCGGACCGGTCTGCGGCGTGGACGGCACGGTGGCGCGATCGGGTGATCTCCGTATCGGCCTCGGCGCGGTCGGCCCAGACGCCGTGCTCGGCGTCGATGGTCTTGCCCGGTTCGAGATCCTGGTAAATCTCGAAGAAGTGTTGGATCTCCAGCTTGTGGAACGTTTCCAGGTCGGGCAGGTCCACCAGGTAGGCCAGGCGCGGGTCGGCGGTCGGGACGCAGAGCACCTTCGGGTCCGGGCCTTTCGGGTCGAGCATGCGGAACATGCCGAATGCCCGGCAGCGGATCTGGCAGCCCGGAAAGGTCGGTTCCCGGACCAGCACGAGCGCATCGAGGGGTTCGGCGTCCTCGCCGAGCGTGTGCTCGATGAAGCCGTAGTCCTCCGGGTACTGGGTGGCGGTGAATAGGGTGCGGTCCAACCGGATCCGGCCGGTGCGGCGGTCCACCTCGTACTTGTTGCGCGTTCCCTTGGGACTCTCGACCGTCACGTCGAACTCCATACGCTCCGCCCTCGCATGCCTCTCCGCCACCGCCTCAACCGGGGAATCGTGCGGCGCTGCGGCCGGATCCGTTGACCGTCGCTCGCCGCGACGGCGCTTCCGACGGTACAGCGGCCGGCACCTCCACTCCCCCGGCAAACCCGTGACGCTGAGATCGCAGGAGTCGTCAGGAACGTCGACGAGGCATCCCGTCGTTCTCGTGCTGCAGGCGTAGAGTTGGCTCTGGGCACTCGAGACCCCGGTGACCGAAATGTGCACCGCCGACGGACCACGGTCGGCGCAGCGCGGACCGAGTCACGCCGACGCAAAGCGGCAGGTTTCCCATACCGGTCACCTCCCGGAGGCAGCCGCAGGTCGGGAGAGGGGCCAGTCATGTTCACCGCCGCCCAACGCGTCACCGTCGTTGCGCCAGGACCACCGACCCAGCCGCGGCTGTCGCTCACCGCCGTGCGGGCCACACGAGCCGTCCTCGACGGCGGGTGGTGGCCCCGCTCCAGGGACCCGGTGGCGGAACTGCCGGGGTTGATCCTGGCCCTGAACGAACGGTACGGACCGATCCGTCAACTGATGCTCAACAGCCACAGCTGGGATAGCCACTTCCGGCGCCTCGCGGTCGGCACCCGCGTGGTGCGGGCCGGGTGGTTCAGCACCGTCGACCCCGGCATGCTCATCGCCACCACCGAGCGCGGCGACCAGATCGACCTGCTCGTCGTGCCCCCCGAGGCCAACGCCGCCGCCGCAGCCATCGCCATGGCCACGGCCGCCGACCCGGCCAACCAACTGCACGCTCCGGCCATCCTCGCCGCGTCCCGCACCGCACCAGCCGCCGAACGCAATGAAGGCGTCGACCCCAGCACCGTTTGGGACAACGAAGGCGGCCACAGCGCCCGGGAGCCCTCGCGACGGCATGTCCCAGCCCAGTCGGCGAACGCCTCATGACCTGCGTTCGGAACCGCCGGTTCGGCCTGATCGAGGTTCCGCGGATGCTCGTCCCCAAGGAAGCTCGCCCCCGGCAAGATCGTCGTCACGGCCTGACGAGGGTCAGGTTGCGCTTGTGGCGCGTAGTGGTCGGCCGGCGTGGTGGAGGTGGTGCAGGGCCTGGGCGTAGGAGCGCAGCAGGGTGGTTCGCAGTACGACACGTCGTGCTGCTCGCAGGACGACCGCACGAGCGGCTGGGCCCCGCGCAGGTTCGGCCGGGGCATGCCCGGGAACAGGTGGTGCTCGATCTGGTAGTTCAAGCCGCCGAGGGCGAGGTCGACGAGCCATCCGCCGGGTTCGCCAGCGGGGCCGTGGAGCATGACGAACGTTGCCGCTGTGTCGTGCTCGGCGCTGCCGGTCAGGTCCCCGTGGTGGCCGGGGACGGTGGTCTGTGTGGCGCGGGCTGGGATCGTGGGGTCGGGGATGCCGGTCGCCGCCAGTCCAGTAGGACAGGTCGGCGCGCGAGGCGGGTTCGCCGGTTTCGGCGCGTCGGGCGTGGTCGGCTGCGGTGGCGAGTTCGGGGACCTGGTCTGCGGACACGGTGTGCAGCCGTGTGTCCTCCGCCGTGACGGCCGCGGTGATGCTCCAGATCTGGCGGGCCGACCGGTGTGCTCGTTGTTCTCGGTCATGCCGTCGGCTCGACCGAAGTGAGGAGGCCGACCCGGAGTCGGTTGAGGGACCCCCTCAACAGCCGGGAGACATGCATCTGCGAGATGCCGAGCTCGGCGGCGATGGCGGCCTGGGTCATCTCGTCGGAGAACCGCATGGCGAGGATGCGTCGCTCGCGCAGCGGCAGCGCCGCGACGAGCCGGCCGAGCTCCCCATGTGACAGCCGCTCATCGATGCGGGCAAAGCGTGGGTCGATACGGCCGATCAGATCGACAGGTTCGGTGCCGTCGTTGCCGGTGCAGGGCCCGTTGAGCGACTGCAGGCGGTACACCTGCGAGGCGATGATCGCGTCCGAGAGTACATCGACATCGACGCGCAGGTGTGCGGCGAGCTCGATGGCCGTCGGGGTGCGACCACGCAGTTGCTCGAGGTCGCCGGTCGCCTCTCGCACGCCGAGCACCAGTTCCTGCGTGGTGCGCGGGACACGCATGCCCCACGCGGTGTCCCGGAAATGCCGTTTGAGCGCGCCGACGATCGTCGGGACGGCGTAGCTGGCGAACGGTGCGAGCCGGTCCGGGTCGTAGCCGTCGACCGCTTTGACCAGTGCCAGCGCGGCGACCTGCGCGAGGTCGTCGGGGCGCTCGCCTCGGCCGGCGTAGCGCTGCGCCAGCCGGTTGGCCAGCGGCAGGTTCGCTTCGATCGCCCGTGCACGCAGCGGTTCCCGATCAGGATGACCGGCCGGTAGATTCCTGAGGGCACGGAGCAGCTGTTCCGTGGTCACCTCCCGGTCGGCCCGAAGACCTCTTTCTGCGGGAGCAGCAATGTGGACGGTCGGTGCCATGAGAAGAGCCATAGAAATCAACGCCCCCTTCGGGGTCAGGTCGCAGCGAGCGTTTGGGACGCTTCATCGCCGCGATGAGTGCGGTGAGGGTGACAGTGGCGAAGCCGACGCGGATGTTGCTGGCTCCGTAGGGGCAGTCACAGGACACCGTCGTGGACGGGACCGCTGCAGGATCGACCAAGGCGTGCGTACGGCGGCGGACCAGCACGGCGTGCTCGCCGGGCATGAAGAGCTTGATGATGACCGGTCGCGGATCTGGGGTCACGCCCAAGATCATGCCGCGACACCAAGACCGAGTCGCTCACGGCCGGGACCGTACGGGCTACGGTTCAGAGCCGCGGGTGGCTGCCGGTGTGGCGATGAGCCGGCCCGCGAGCACCTCGTACTGTGCAGCGCCCGCAGGCGAGCGCACGACTGGCCCACGAGGCCGGGACAGGCGAGCGGCCGTGGCGGGATCGATGAGGATCCGACGGATGGCGGTCGCCAAGGCGGCCGGGTTCCGATGCGGCACAAGCACTCCGCGCCCGTCACTGAGCGGTTCGACGGCGTGCGGGAAAGTGGTGGCGAGGACCAGGATGCTGCCGACGACCGTCTCGGTGAGCACGCCGGGGCCGAGAAACCCGTACCGGACAGCCATCTCGCACCTTCCGATCAGTGGACCGCCGACGGCGAAACGTCGGCTCACGCGGTCATGGCTCTCACTCGCCGGCGTGTGCGGCGGGCCGGTTGGGTCTCTTGGAAGGTCGAGGTTCGAACACGGACGGGCGACTACGCCCTGGCCGACGGGACCGGCTTTCCATTCGGTACCGCGGGCAGCTCCAATGGGTCCGAGCCGGCCGACGCAGACGGCGCGGCAGCGGTGGCCTCCCGCGCCAGGATGACAATTCATGCACATCGCACAAGAGGCGACCTCGATCAGTGGAACGCGTCCATCAACGACGGACTGTCGGCCACCAGGTTCCGGAGCAGCGCCTTCACCCTACGCCTGTTCACCCGATCGCACACGACCCGGAGACGAGCGAGCACCTCCCCCACGCCGCCGTCCTGATCGCCTCGCGCTACTGGGCGCCGGCGACACGCTAGGTCTCGTCGTGCAACGAGTGCGCAACGCATGATGCAGGCGCATGTCCTCGGCTGTCACCTGGTGGCGGCCGATGCGTGTCAGCCTGGCGAGCAGGTCCGGATCGGCTGGATCGTCGATCCGTTCGACGGTGGCGGCGGCCCCGAGGGCGGCGAGCACGACGGTGGCATGGTGCAGGACCGCACCGCAGCTGACGATCATCAACCGACCCTCCGGGTCGGTGGCGGTCAACTGGCTGGAGCGAACCGCGTGCAGTTCGAGGGTGTTGCCGCGGATGCGCCAGCGCCACGGCTGGGAGTTCTCGATCGACGGGGCCAGACACGCCACGCGGGCCGCCTCGTACAACACATCCCCGGCCGACAACGACGCCTGCCGCTGCATCTCACTCATGGTTGTGTCTCCAGGCCCTCGCGTTGCGGGGTGTTGAGAACTTCCGGCATGGGCAGCACCATCCGATCTCCTCGACGCCTTTACGGTCAGCGGAGGCGTATTGACCAACTGGTCGTTCGGGGGCCTCGTCAATTCGGCTACCGGCGCCCGCAGGTCCACGAGCCCCGTTGTCCCGGTCGCCGTCGACGGTGGTGATCGCGACCGGGGCGTGGCTCCGTCCCGGTTCAGGGTCGGGTCGCCCGGAGGAGTCTCACCTCCGGGCTCCCACGGAACGGAGCGTGACAGTCTCCTGTCACTCCGCTCGTGCCACCCTTGCCGTCATCGGAGGATTACGGGACCAGGCCCAGTGCGCGAAGTAGCGTGGGTGTTGCGTGATGAGGCGTTCCCACACGATTCGCGCCTTGCGGCGTGGTCGTAGCCGTCGGTACTTCTTGCGGGTCCAGCGCACCAGGTAGGAGTTGATACGCGCCAGGAGCGTGTAGAGCTCGGAGCGGTAGAACCGCCCGTAGTAGTTCATCCACCCGCGTACGACGGGGTTGATCATCTCGGCGAGTTCGGCCCAGTTCAAGTCCAACCGGCGGTGGATCTGCCATCGCCGGACGGTGCGGCTGAGTCGTTTGAGAGCGTCCTTGCTGATCGCCGGGAGGAACGCGGTGAACACGTCCCCTCGGCGGTCCTTGGCCCCGCGAGGACGGAACGTGTACCCGAGGAACGTGAACGAGGTGTCCGGGTGGACCCGTCGTCGGTTGGTGTCCTTGCAGTACACGATCCGGGTCTTGTCCGGGTGCAGCCGCAGCCCGACCTCAACCATCCTGTCCTCGATCGCCTGGCGCACGAAGCGCGCCTGGCGTTCGCTGGCGCAATGCACCACGGCGTCGTCGGCATAGCGTTCGAACGGCACGGACGGGAACGTCCGGGCCATCCACGTGTCGAACGCGTAGTGCAGGAACAGGTTCGCCAGCACGGGTGAGACCGCAGAACCTTGTGGGGTTCCGCGGTCTCGGGGTTGCAGGCTGCCGTCGGGCTGCTGCATGGGGGCGGTAAGCCACCGCTTGACATACAGCAGCACCCAGGGCAGGTCGGTGTTCGCCTCTACCGCCTTGATCATGAGGTCGTGGTCGACGCTGTCGAAGAACGCTTGGACGTCGAGGTCGACGACCCAGTCGTAGCGCCAGCACCGTTGTCGGCATGCCGTTACCGCGTCCAACGCCGACCGTCGCGGCCGGTATCCGTAGGAATCCGGGTGGAAGATCGGTTCGACCTTCTCCTCGATCCTGCGGGCCACCACCGTCTGCGCCACTCGATCACCCACGGTAGGCACTCCGAGCGTCCTGACCCCTCCATGCGATTTCGGTATCTGCACCGCTTTCACCGGGGGCGGGCAGTAGCTTCCTGAGGACATTCGATTCCAGATCTTGTACAGATTGCTTTTCAGGTCTTTCTCGAACTCCCCCAGGCTGATCTCGTCAACCCCCGGCGCTCCCTTGTTCGCTTTGACTCTTTCGTACGCCTCCCAGACTTCCCACTTCAAAATTTCGTACGGTTTCTCTGATAACGTCAGCTCGCTCCTCGCAGCTCCTCCCGGGAACGCTTCCCTCCCGGTTGACCAGACGAACCAACTGCGGATGGCCCGGCCCCTTCGCTCCACCCCGATTACCGGGGCTTCTCCCCTACTACGAGCCGGTCCGCCAGCGCGTCTCGCGACGGTACTCACACCTCACGGGCACATCCCGCTCGGCTACTCCCTCTCGCCCGATTGCCGGGACGCTGTCGAGACCCGCCTTCCCACGTTCCATGCAAGAGCCGCAGATCAGGCTCATGCCGCCTCCATGCCGGGCACCGTCTGGCCAGTCATCGGGCATCCGCCAGACTCATCCCGCAGCCAATAACCAGGACCACGGTTTTGATGCCACTTCAAACGTAACGACACGTCAACAGCGGTTCGGGTTCACTCATCTTCCTGATCCCCACCTGACACCTCTTTCGGCGCCTTTTCCACATCGCTCACCACGACGGTCTTCAGCCAACGCAGCATGTGGTGGTTTGAAGCCTCCCCCCGAAGGGCGGCTCCGAAGGGCCAACCTTCATCTCTTGCACAGCATCGATTCCTGAAAATCGCTCCCACCTACATTGCGATCACCATTCCTCGTTCGTGGCACACGTCATTGCGTTCTCGGGTAACCGCTGGTCACGGCGGTAATCAGGTCGTGTGAGCGGCGATTGGCCTGGCGGATGGCGCGGGCGATGTTGGTCGCGCCGGTGGTGCGGTGCCAGCCGATCGCGGTGTTACGCAGGGTGGCCATGACGGCTGGTCCGTTGCTGGTTCGGGCTTGGTGCAGGTCTTCACGGAACGTCACGTCACGGACGTGGTGGATCATGTTCTCGATGTGCCAGTGCCTGCGGATCCAGGTCTGCAGGTCGCGGGGCAGGGCTTGACCGGTGGGTAGTGACACGGTCAGGTAGGCGGTTTCGCGGCTGGTCTTGCCAGCGACGATACGGGTGCGGGTGATCCGGACGGCCTGCTGCGCGTATGGGAACGCGATGCCGCCGGGCGTGCGAACGGTGACGGCTTTTGACGGTGCGGGTCTCGCGGCGGCCGTGACCGCGGTCGCGGGTGCGGTCCCCGACGGGAATCTGCGCCCAGGGCAGTCGTTTGAGCTGGTTGAACAGGGTTGGCTGGTTGGCTTTCACCTGGACCATGAGGTGTGCTTGGCGGGCGGTGACCTCGTCGGCGTGACGGGTCTGGGTGTGCAGGGCGGCGGCGATGAACAGCACTCCGGCGAGGGTGCCGAGCACCGTCTCGACGGCGTCCAGCAGCGGCGCGAACGCGGGGATCTCGTTCGACTTCGCGTCCACGGCAACCTGGGCGAGCACGACGCCGGTGCCGGCGTCCAGCGCGGACAGCAGATGGACGTGACGGCCGTCCTCTCGGCGGGCGCCGTCGGGTAGCCCCGGCGCATTACTGCGCCGGGGCCCCCTCAGAACCGGACGTGCGAGTTGTCCCCGCATCCGGCTCAAGCAAGTCCCGTAGGGCGTCGCAGGGTGTAGGGCGCAGGGCTTGGTGCTGTGGGTGTATCCGGTGGCAGTCGGCGTCGTCGTCGCTGTCGCCAGTAGTAGGTCAAGGTCGGGTCGTCCGGGGACGCCTCGGCGTTGACCATCTGGTGGCGGCGGATGGGTGTCCAGGACAAGCGGGTCAGGCAGGCGCCGGTCTCCCGGTCGCCGAAGAGCCATCGGTCTTGCCTGGTCGGGTGGAACCGTCCGAAGTAGCGGCTCACGATCCATCGGTAGGACTTCGTCTCGTGCCGGTGTTTGGCCCACTTGAGCATCGTCCGCACCAGCGCGGAGTCGATGTCGTTGAAGACCTTCTTGGACACGACCGTGCGGTAGTACGCGGCCCAGCCCCGCAGGCTCGGGTTGAGTCTGCGGATCACCGCCAGTGGGTTCGCGCCGTAGAGGCTGCGGACTTCGGACCGCAGCCGGGCACGGAACCGTTTGACGGCCGCCTTCGACGGGGTGATCAGCAGCTTCCCCGGACTGCGGTAGTGGCGGACGGTGAAGCCGAGCAAGTCGAACCCTTCGGACAGGTGCACGATGCGTGTCTTGTCCTCGTTGAACGTCAGTCCTCGCGGTGCCAGCCACTGGGTGAGGCGTTCCTGGACCTGGATGGCCTGCTCCCGGGTGGAGCAGAGCGCGACCAGGTCGTCGGCGTATCTGACCACGACCGGGGTTCCGGGAACCGACCATCCCCGTCGGGACGGAGCGGTCTGCTGCCGGGCCCCGGCTGCTGTTTCGATCCCGTGCAGGGCGATGTTCATCAGCAACGGACTGATCACCCCGCCCTGGGGAGTGCCTTCCTCGGTCGGGGCGTATCGCCGGTTCTCGACCACGCCTGCCCTCAGCCACCGGGCGACCGATTCCCTGGCGGGGAACCCGTGCAGGTGACCCAAGAGCCGGTCGTGGTCGATCCGGTCGAACGCCGCCGTCAGGTCCGCGTCGAGGATCCAGGCCCGTTCGGGTTCTTGCCCTTGCAGACGGCGAAGATCGCTTCGATCGCGTCATGACAGCCCTGGCCGGGCCGGAAGCCGTAGCTCCTGGACTCGAACCGTGCCTCCCATTCAGGCTCCAGCGCATTGAGCACCACGGCTTGCGCCGCGCGATCGGCGATCACGGGGATGCCGAGCGGGCGCTGCTTGCCGTTGGCCTTCGGGATGTAGATCCGGCGGACGGGCAGAGCCAGCGGCCGACATCCGCGCCGTTGGACCCACCGGGCCAGTTCCACCCGCACGGATCTGATCAACGCGGTCCGGCCGTCAATTCCGGCCGTCCCCCGCCCCTGGTTGATCTGCGCCACCCGGCGCGTGCTGAGCAACGCGTTCGCCCGGGACCGCAGCATCAACCGTTGCAGGCTACGCACCTTGCGGTGCTCACCCGCCTTCGACGCCGTGAAGATCCGCTGCCGCAGCCGCCGTACTTCCTCCTCGACCCGGGTCCAGTCCACCTGGTTCCAGTCCTCGGGAAAGTCCCGCGGTCCGTTCACCGCCGAGGCGGCGTCCAACGTCCCCGCAGGTGCTGACGTCACATGCATCATCATCTCCACAGACTCACCTGACCCGCGTGGGCTCCCTCTCGGGCCGAGCACGACGCTCGTATCCGGCCGGTTCAACACCACACGGCCAGGAGGTGACCGTGTCCGTGGTGCCTTTCCCGTCGCCTTTCGACGCACCGGCATTCGCTTCTCGGGTCATCCTGTCCCCGGCCGGGCTTCTGCCTTCCTCACGGTCGGCATACCGGCCAGCAGGGCCGGACCCGGACGGGATTCCCACGTTCCGCATGCATGAGACACGGACGGATTGGGCGCCCTCTGTACCCCGGGGACGATGGTGCTCACCCGGCGACGCTGCGTTCCATCGCCGGCATCCGCCGCTTCTCAACGGCAAGTCCCTGACCTCGGCCCGGTGGCGCGTCCCTCCTACCCGGACCTTCAAGATGACGAGGCATCAACCAAGGGTTCACTCACGTTCGCCCGCCCGTCCTTCTCCTCGCCCGTAGCCCTCGGGAGGAACGAGGACCCTTCGGCTTGAACCCTGGGCTCCGCACCCCGCAGTTACCCGCGACGCACGCCAGGGAGGAGACCGGCCACCGAGCACGGACCGGAGATCACGTCACCACAACGGGCACCTCCTGCACCGTGATCCACTCACACACATGCGACCTCGTGTCGCACTCGCAGGGTCTTGCCGTCCACCGCGATGACGGTGCGGTACCGGCGAACAGACGGCGGGTTCGGCGGGCCGGTCCGGGCGTGCAGCCAGCCGGCCAGGACCCTCGACAGGATCTCGGCATCGAGCCGGATCAACAGCCGCCACACCGTCGTGCCGGCGGGCACGCCGCCGACGAAACCGAGGCGGGTACGGGCGTGTTCGTCGAGGTCATGGAGTTAGTCGATGATCGCCGCGAACGTTGAGGCCCCTGCCATGACCGCGCACACCGCGACGGTGAGCACCGCGGACAGCGGGTACCGGATCCCGCGTGGGTCGCGCGGATCCGGGACCTTCGACAGCACGGTCAGCAGGCCGTTGCGCTCACCATCAGTGATCGGAGCGGGCGGAACGGCGGCGCGGGGTGTCGTGACGGTCAGTGCGGCAATGAGCGATGATGCCATCGGCGGGTGAGGTCCTCGGGGCTTCGTGTGGCGTAGAGAACTTCATGATCACCGACGTGATCTCACCCGCCCCCCTTCGTCTCCAAAGAGGCCACCCACCCCGGCGAAACCCCAGCTCAAAGGCCCGCCCTCAGACTACGGAATCGCCCTGGTTCACCTCGCACGCCATCGGTTTCCTCGGACCCACCGACACCCCTACCGCGCAACTGCGCCCCGTTTGTGCGGCTCGCGACGATCGGGGCGACCACGCCAGCGCCGATCCAATCCACGAGTCGAACCACGACCACAGAATGAGTCACCGTCCACACGCTTGAAGGAACGACTCTTCGTCGATATGGTCGAACGCATGCATCCCTGCTTCTTGCAGGGATGCTATGGGTGGGGGTTCACATCCCCCCTTTGACACGCAGGAGTCCGCGTAGATCGTGGATTCAGAGCGGTCGCAGCCGAGCCGCACTCGGCGGTCCCGGGTGACAGTTGATCACTGCGGGAGTCATTCAAGCTGCTCACGCACCGCAGACAGCAGTGATGTGACCTTACTCGTTCGGAGCGGCTGGCCGCTGTCGCGTAGCGCGGCCGCGAACGTGTCTCTGGTGATCGGTTTGCCGGCGGCGAGCAGTTATTGGTATGTGTGCGCTGCCGGTTCGAGCAAAGGCTGCAGGTCGATCGGTAGGGACGCTGCAGCGTCTCGTGACATTCCGGTGATGGCGGGCGGTCGGTCCGGTTGAATGGGTCGACAAACCGGTCGCTGACTCACCCGTTTCCCCTGCGCACCGGCTTCAAGCGATCTGACGGTCGACCTCGAGGTGGCCGCGTCTGCACGGTCGTGTCCGGGGATGACCGCCCGTCCGATCGAGGCGTTGGTCGGTTGCAGTGAACCGGGCGGGGTGGCCATCGTCGGTAGCGCATCGGTCTGCTGTTGTGGTGCGGGCGGTGGCGTAGTGGTGATGGCGCGGACCTGGGAGGCGATGTCGAGGAGGCTGAGGGTGAAGACGGCGACGATGCCGTCGACGCTGATCGGGAGCAGGTAGACGACCTGCCAGCTTTCGCCGTAGCGTTCGGCGACGCCGACCATGTGCAGGTAGCTGGTGATGCCGGCGATGATGGCGATGGCGACCGTGGCGACGATGCGGATGCCGCCGAGGAGGCGGTTGCGGATCGGGACTCGGGTCATGACCTCGATCGCGGCGTACAGGGCGAGCGGTGACCAGGCGGCGATGCTGCGGGCGACAGGGTCGGGTGCGGCGTGCAGGACGTTCGCGGCCATGCTGGCGATGAGGGCGACGGCGAGCGCACCGCGCAGCGTCCACTGCATCCGTCGTAGCCGCTGCAGCTGCGCGCCGGGTTCCACAACGGCTTCGATTGCCGCAGCCGCGGGCGTCGTGGTGTCGGTCATGCGGCGTCATCCTCATGGCCCTCGGTGCCGTCAAGGACCGCCTCGATGGCGGCGACGGTGGCGGCCTCGGGCTGTTCGTCGATGTCTGCCAGTGCGGTCCGGAGCTGCTGGTAGCGGTGGTGCGCTTCGTAGGTGGCGCCGAGTGCGGCGAACGCCTCGATGGCGGCTCGGGCGAGGGCGTCGCTGTGCGGGTCGATGTCGGCGGCGGCGTCCAACAATGCGGCCGCCTCGGCCGGTTGGGTGATCGCGACAAGGGCGGCGAGGCGCTGCCGGGCGGTGATTCCCTGCTGACGGCATCGTTCGCGGGGCGCTTCGAGCCACGGCTGCGTCGCGGTGCCGCCGAGGTCGCCGGTGTGCAGGGCGATGGCGGCACGAAGCGACGCCGC
>NZ_JBIAYW010000022.1:0-147799 GCF_042898305.1 Dactylosporangium sp. NPDC000521 | reverse complement strand
GCGGCGTCGCTTCGTGCCGCCATCGCCCTGCACACCGGCGACCTCGGCGGCACCGCGACGCAGCCGTGGCTCGAAGCGCCCCGCGAACGATGCCGCCAGCAGGGAATCACCGCCCGGCAACGCCTCGCCGCCCTTGTCGCGATCACCCAACCGGCCGAGGCGGCCGCGCTGCTGGACGCCGCCGCCGACATCGACCCGCACAGCGACGCCCTCGCCCGAGCCGTGGCACGTCGCGTAAGGCGGCGGTGCGAGGGAGTCGAGTGTGTCGGGTTCGAGGCGCAGGGAGGTGCGGCGGCGGGCGCCTTCGGAGAGGGTCTGCACGAGCAGGCCGGCATCCTGCAGAACCTCGACGTGTTGGGCAACGAGGTTCGTCGGCAGGTCCAGATAGCGCCGGTGAGGCGTCACCGAGGGTGAGTTATCTCCTATTGGCGGTAGGAGGCAGCGATCAATCGATGTGACCGCATATAACCTGCATGAGCCCTAGAGCTGACCCATGCCCTGATGCTGTCAACGTATTGAGTAGTCGGTCTGAGCGGTGATGATGTGCGGCTTCTTCCAGCTAGCGGGCCTTGGCAGGGCAGTGCCCCTTGCGTAACGTCATGGGTCGCTTGGTCCGGTTCATGCTCACGGCAGGTGACGCTGGGGCAGGCGCGCTGAGTCGTGCATGCACGAGCCGGGGACTCCCCGCACGTCTGGGGTGGATCCGTGGGCCGACGGCCTGTGGTAGGGCGACCTTCGCGCCCGAATCCGTCAGCTGACCCGGTAGGCGGACGCGTAAGGAGAGTTGTCTGTGCACAGCCGCTACCCCCATCGCCGAGGTCCTCGCAGGGTGCATGCCCGCCCGTCCGAGCACCGAGGGGCGTCAACAGTTCGCTAGTGCCGCCTGCTGTCACGCTGCGGATGGTCACAATCGCGTAGATGCCGGCCGCTCCGGTTGCAGCGGCTAGTGAGACCACGTTCCGGCGCGGCAGGGTGCTGCAAGCCCATGCCCCGTGCGCCACCCGTCCGGCTGCCGAGTGGCGAGCTGGAGCGTGCGCCGCGCACACCACCGCTCGCTGCCCGATGTCTGTTCATCGCATGTCGTCGCACGTCATACACGTATCGATCGCCCTGCTCCGGGCTGTTGGAGACTCATTGTGAACCCTGAATCCGTACAGCCGCAGTCCCACCGCGCCGGGGGTACCCGCCGGCCGCGGATGGCGGTGACCATGTGCGTGCTGCTCGCCGCGGCGGCCGTGGCAGGCATCGTGCTCAGTCAGCTCGGCGATCCTCCGGCTGAGCGCACCGCGGCGGCGGGCGCGCAACCACCGAAGGCCGTCGCGGCCGCGCCGCCGTCCGCGCCGACGACGATGCTCCTCAAGTACCAGTTCCAGCTGCAGCCGAACTACTACTACTGCGGGCCGGCGGCCACCCGGATCGCGCTCACGGCGGCCGGCCACGGCGTCAGTCAGGACGAGGCCGCGGCCATGCTGGGCACCACCACCAGCGGGACGAACTCGGCCTTCGACACCACCCGCGTACTCAACCAGGTGCTCGGACACGGCCGCACGCTATACCAGACCAGAGAGATCCCGGTCTACCCGGCAACGCCCGCGCAGGCCGCGCAGCTCCGGACCGACGTGCTGACCACGGTCGGCGGCGGACGGGCGATCGTGGCGAACATCGCCGGACACGTGACCGACACCGCCGGTGCCGTGCACGCCTACGAAGGCGGTCACTACCTGACGGTCGTCGGATACCGTGACGGCGGCGGCACGGTGAAGATCGCCGACCCGGCCAACCCGAGCGGGGACGGCACCTACTGGCTGAGCACCCCCAAGCTGGCCGACTGGATCTCCTCGCGTGGCTACTCGTATTGATTCCCGGCATCGCCGATCAACTGACGGTGGCAAGCCGGCGTCGTGGTGGCCGGCTGTCGTGGGCTCAGTCCTGGTGTCCAGCGTCCTGTTCGTGGTCACGCTGTGGGTGTCCGGTGGCGGTCTGCACGGCCTCGGCTCGCTGGCCGGCGGCGCTACGTCCATCGGCCGGCTGACCGGACTGGTCTCGGCCGACCTGCTGCTCATCCAGGTGCTGCTGATGGCCAGGGTGCCGGTCCTGGAACGCACCTACGGCCAGGACCGGCTGGCCCGCTGGCACCGGTGGATCGGGTTCACCTCGTTCAACCTGATGCTCGCCCACCTCGTGCTGATCACCGTCGGCTACGCGCGAACCCTCCACCTGTCCCTGGTGCGCCAGGCTTGGGAGCTGGTCGCCGACTACCCGGGGATGCTGCTGGCGGTCGTCGGTACCGCGGCGCTGGTCCTGGTCACCGTCACCTCGATCCGGGCAGCGCGGCGCCGGCTGCGCTACGAGTCGTGGCACCTGCTGCACCTGTACGCCTACCTCGGCGTCGGCCTGGCCCTGCCACACCAGTTGTGGACCGGCGCGGACTTCCTCACCGCGCCGTCGGCCCGGCTGTACTGGTGGAGCGCCTACGGAGCTTGCGCCGGCACGGTGCTCGTCTGCCGGCTCGGGCTGCCCGCCTGGCGCACACTGCGGCACCGTATCGAGGTCGACCACGTCGTGGCCGAGGCGCCCGGGGTGTACTCGATCCATCTGCGCGGGCGGCGCCTGCAGCAGCTGCCGGTCCGTGCCGGACAGTTCTTCCAATGGCGGTTCCTGTCCGGCCCGGGCTGGAGCCGCGCCCATCCGTACTCGCTGTCCGCGCAACCGGGCCGGGACCGGCTGCGCATCACAGTGAAGGCGCACGGCGACGGCGGCCGTGCCGTGGCCGCGCTGCAGCCCGGCACGAGGGCGGTCATCGAGGGCCCGTACGGCCGGCTCACCGCCGAGCGGCGCACCGCCCGTCGTGTCACGATGGTCGCCGCCGGCGTGGGCGTCACCCCGCTGCGAGCGCTGCTGGAAGAGCTGCCGTACGCCGCGGGCGAGGCGACGCTGCTCTACCGCGCCAGGAGCGAACCAGAGGTTCTGTTCCGCGACGAGCTCGACGATCTCGCCGCCACCCGCGGCGTGGACGTGCGGTACCTGGTGGGCGCCCGCGCCGAGGACGGATCGTGGCTGCCGGCCGGATGGTCCAGCGCATCCACCTTGGACGAGCTGGTTCCCGGCGTCCGGTATCACGACGTGTTCGTCTGCGGTCCCGACGCGTGGATGCAGGCGGTGGTCCGCGCCGCCCGGCAGGCGGGCGTGCGCGCCGGCCGCATCCACCTCGAAAACTTCGCCTGGTAGCTCGGCTCGAAGGAGACGTTCCGCGTGCACAGAATCACGCTTTGGCTGGCCGGCACGGCCGCGACGGTCGTCCTGGTGTTCACCTACCGGACCTCGACCATGGGGCCGGTCCGCCCGGCGCCCGCAGCCGCGGCACCAGGCACCGACACACCGGGAACTGCGGCACCACCGGCACCGCAGCACGCCGACGCGACCACGGACCCCGGTACCCCGCCGCAGGGCCCGGACGCCACCGCGGCCCCGCCAGCGCCCAGCCCCGGCACCGTGACCCGGTCCGGCGCCGTCCTCGTCGTCAACGGCCCGGCCGTCGGCACCATCTGGGGACCGGTCCAGGTCCAGGTCCGCATCGACAACGCCACCATCACCGACGTCACCGTCCTGCAAGCCCCCGGCGGATTCTCCCGCGAACTCACGGCGATCGCGGTTCCTCGCCTGCGCGCACAGGCCCTGACGTCGCAGAGCGCCCGCATCGACTCGGTGTCCGGCGCAACCCAGACCAGCGAGAGCTACCGCACGTCGCTGCAGGCCGCCCTTGACACCGCCCAGTTCCGGGCCACCCCGTGATCTCGCACGATGGACACGATGGATAGGAGCAGCGCTTAAGATGCCCCGCGGCGTTGCCTGCAGCCGGTGAGACGTAGTGACCCGTCTGCCCCGTGCCGACACCCGGGCCGCCGGGGTGGGATGCACCGCATGGCCCAGATGTGGACTCGCGAACTAGACGAGGACCGCTGGTGGTGCTCGCGTCCACGACGTACTGGCTCCCGCTCGCTGCCAGGCGCGGCGGCGATTGGCACGCTCAGACCGTCGACCCACACTGCGGCGGCGATGGATCAGGCACGCCGTCGGCGCGTGCCCGGGTGAGTTCCTGTTCCGTGGTGTTGAGCTCGCATAACGCCATCTGGTTCGGGAAGCATGCCGTGGATGTCCGGGCGTGTGGGACAGCGCCGAATCCGGCTGTGGACCGGACGGCAGCTCCGAGGTCACGCCGTCCGGGCGATGACGCCCGCGTTCGGAATGACCGCGTTCTCGGGGAAGCCGGTCGGGGCGAGGCAGCTCACCACACCGAGTCGAGAGAGTTGTGCGCCATGAGGCACTACACCCGAGTCAGCGCCGTGCTGGTGGGCGCCGCCCTCACTGCCGCCGTCACGCTCATCGCTTGCAGTGACACCGCAAGCGGCGGCGGTGGTCCTACGGCACCGAACAAGGGCAGCGTCAGCGTCAGTGTCAACCCGACCTTCAACAACGTCGACGCGATGTTCGCCCAGATAATGATCCCGCACCACGAGCAGGCCGTGGAGATGGCCGCCCTCGCCGAGACGAAAGCGACCGACCCGGACGTCAAACAACTCGCCGCCAAGATCAGTACCGAGCAGAAGGCGGAGATCGCAACGATGAAGGGCTGGCTGGTTGCCTGGGGCCAGCCGACCACGATGCCAAGCTGTCCTGGGATGCATTGCATGCCGAGCGGCATGATGCCAAGTGGAAAAGCGTCAAATGGCATGATGCCCAGCGGGAAGATGCCGAGCGGAATGATGCCCAGCGGGATGCCGACGATGCCGGGCATGATGTCCAGCGCGGATATGGCAAAGCTGAAGGCGGCGACCGGCACAGACTTCGACAAGCTGTTCCTCCAGATGATGATCGCTCACCACCAGGAAGCGGTCATGATGGCCCAGGCGGAGCTGGCCCATGGGACCAACCCGGACGCCAAGGCTCTCGCCGGCCGCATCGTGAAGACGCAGCAGGCCGAGATCGTGGCGATGCAGCAGATGGCCGGCCAACTGCATTCCTGACCAGACTCGGCGTACGGGACGCGGCGCCCCGCCCGGACCGGAGCATCGCGGCGTAGCACCGAACCGGCCACGGGTCGAGATCCTCTCCGACCTGTTGATGATCGCTATGGCCGCGGACCGCCTCGGCAGCCGAGCTGCAGCGCGTAAGACCTCGTCCGGCCCGGACTCGTGACCTAAGGCCCAGATGACGGGACGTTTGCCCATGCCCCCGCCGGATAGCTCCGAGCACGATGGAGGTAAAGCGGCATGAAGGGGCGTCATGAAACGCCAACCCTGGGGTCTGTACGCGATCGCGGCGGCGATCGGAATCGTCGGGGCCGTCGCATTCGGTGTGCCGGCGCACGTCCTGCTGTTCGCGGTGCTCGCGCTGGCCTGTCCGATGATGATGCTGTTGATGATGGGCGGCATGCACGATGGCCGCGGCGGGCAGGGCCAAACCGGTGAACACGGCGGCTCGGCCGTCGAGGACCACGACCAGACGCCCACGGCCAGCCGGCAGTAGTCCGGCCGCTGGACGGAGGAGATCACGATGATGTACTGGGGCAACGGCATGGGCGGCTGGGGCATCGTCCTCATGACCGTGAGCAACCTGCTGTTCTGGGGTCTGGTGATCGCCGGCATCGTGTTGCTCGTTCGCAACGCGGGTCGCGGCGGCCAGGTCGATGCGTCGAGCGGCCACCAATCCACACCGCAGCAGGTGCTGGCCGACCGGTTCGCCCGCGGTGAGATCGACGAGGACGAGTACACCCGTCGGCTGCAGGTCCTGAGCGGCGCCGTTCACACCCACGGGCCCGGAGTCTGACCTGGACAGCGGCGCCGCCTACGGGCTGTGGCCGCTGGCCCTCCTCAACACCGCGGTGTTTGCGGTGTTCGCGGCCAGCTTCTTCCATCCGCGCGCCGGCCAGGACTGGCTGATCGCCGCCGCCTGGAGGGTGCTGCACGAGGCCGGCCGCACCGGCCGGCTGGCCACGACGGGACCGTACGCGCGGGTGCGCCGCCCGCAGTACGACGGGTTCCTGCTGCAGTGGCCGACCATCCCGACGCTGGTCATGTTCCCGATCCTGGTCTTCGTCCACACCCGGCTGGTGCGGGCGGAGGAACGTGAGGTCGCCGACCAATTCGGCGCCGCCTGGCGGGCATACGCGGCGGCCCCTGGCCTCCTGCCCCGGCCGTGGTGCTCTGCAGGGCCGTCGGTGACCACCCAACCGGGCCAGTCCGTGGCGACCATGCCGGAACATCGACCCCGGTGAGTTGCCCGACAGTCGGCCGTCATCAGGCAGCCATGGTGCCGGCCAAGGCCAACGCGGAACCACGCTGGGTAACTTCCGTGGCGGAGCCCGCTCGGTGCCGGCGGATCAGCTGGTCGTGAACCAAGCGCTCGTCCATCGCGCCGAGCACCCGATGGTCGTCACTGCTGTGTAGATCACACGCATACGGCCATCATCGTCAGGAAATCGCGAATACAGGTCATTGACGATACGCAAAGCGCTCACGTTGCTGGTGCGGCGAACACGGCCAGGATGGTGGCGGTGATCGTGCGGGCGGCGTCGTCGGCGTCGAGCCGGCCGGCGGCGCATTCGGCGGCGGCGGTGTGCAGGACGCTGTAGAAGACGGCGACCATCCAGCTGGCGGAGATGTCCTGGCGGAACTCGCCGGCCGCTCGGCCTCGCTCGATGAGCAGGCTCACGCGGTGCATCGGCTGGTCGTGGTGGGCGCGGATGCGTTCCTCCGGCATCTCGGACTGGGCGGCGAGCAACACGCTGTGGAACTGGTGCACCAGTTGCCAGGCGGAGGCGATCAGGTCGCTCAGTGCGGCGGCCGGCGGCCCGTCGACGTCCACCTTGTCCAGGACCTGGTTGCTGTGCTCCAGCAGCCTTGCGAGGAGTGCGTCGACCAGGTCGGCGCGGGTCCGGAAGTGCCCGTAGAGCGTCATCCTGCCGACGCCGGCCGCCGCCGCGATGTCGGCGATGCTCGCACTCGGGTCGGCGCTCAGGCGCGTCAGGGCGGCGTCGAGGATCGCGTCGACGTTGCGTTGCGCGTCCGCCCGTCGCGGCCGGTTCGGTGTCGTAGATGCCACAGGCAACCCCCTATCTCGTACAAGCATATACGAGTTAGTCTCGCTCGTAACTCGTACAGCTAGGTACGACTTAATCGAGGAGCTGACCTTGACCTCCCATGGCCTGCACCCCGTCCACGCGGCGGCCCCACCGGCCCGGCGGTGGCTCGCGCTGGGGCTGCTCGGCGCCGCCCAGTTCATGCTCATCCTGGACATCACCGTCGTGAACGTCGCGCTGCCGGACATCGGCGCCGACCTCGGCCTGACCCGCACCTCCGTGACGTGGGTCGTCACGACGTACACCCTGCTGTTCGGCGGGCTCATGCTCCTGGGTGGCCGCCTCGCCGACCTGTTTGGCGCTCACCGGGTGCTGTACGCCGGGCTCGCCACGTTCACGGTCGCGTCACTGCTGGCCGGGCTCGCCGACGAGGGCACACTGCTGATCGCCGGCCGTGCCGCGCAAGGCGTCGGCGCCGCGCTGATGTCGCCGGCCGCCCTGTCGATCGTGACCACCACGTTCACCGGCACGGAACGGCACAAGGCGCTCGGCGTGTGGGGCATGCTCGGCGGCACCGGCTCCGCCATCGGCGTCCTGCTCGGCGGCGCGCTGACCGCCGGACCCGGCTGGCGGTGGATCTTCTTCATCAACCTGCCGGTCGGCGCGTCGGTACTGATCCTGCTGCCGTACGCGCTGCGCGGCTTCCGGTTCATCCGGAGCGACGAACGCCCCGACCTGCCGGGCGCGCTGCTCATCACCGCGGCGACCGGCGCGTTCATCTACGGTCTCACCAACGCCGGCGACGACGGCTGGACCGGCGGCCGCACCCTGCTGCCGATCGGCGCCGCTGTGCTGCTGTACGCGGGCTTCTGGTTCTGGCAGCGAACGGCCCGGCAGCCACTGGTCGACCTGCGCCTGCTCATGCGCGGCGCGATGCCGGCCGGCGCACTGCTCATGCTGGTCGCGACCGCCCTGCTCGTCGGCGGGTTCTTCATCGGCTCCTTCTGGCTGCAACACATCCGCGGCTACAGCGCGCTGTCGACCGGCCTGGCGTTCCTGCCGATCGCGGTGGCCACCATCGCCGGCGCACACACCGCCGGCCGGGCGATCGACCATGCCGGGGGCCGCCTCGTCGGCGTCGCGGGGCTGCTGCTCGCCGCGGCGGGCTTCGCCGTCGCTGCCTGGTGGACGAGCACCCTGGGTCTGATCACCGGCGTCAGCCTCGCCGCGGCGGGGCTCGGCGCCACGTTCGTCACGGCGACCACCACCGCGCTCGCCCACGTCGACCCGCACCGGGCCGGCGTCGCCTCAGGAGTGCTCAACACCTTCCATGAGCTCGGCGCGGCGGTCGGCGTCGCCGCCACGTCCAGCATCGCGGCGGGTAGCCTCGTCGCGACCGGCGCGACCACCGCCGGGTTCACCCACGGGCTGACGGCCGGTGCGATCGTCGCGGTGGTCGCGGCCGCGGCCGCGGCGGTCCTGGTGCCGGCGGGCAAGCCTCCGGCGGGTTCGGTCCGGCACGTCCACTGACCGCCTGTGACGACGCCCGTTGTGCTGCTCGTTTATCGCTGGCGGCGCCTTCATCGAACCTTCATGGTTCTCCCGCCGGACTCTTCGGCTCCGGTAGCGACCTTGGACCGGGGCCGAGATCCGCCGTCGTCCGGCACGCGGACTCGGCACCGCCTGCAGGAGCTGCGTCGGCCGAGACGCTGGCGACCCGGGCATGACTGCGGCGTGCGCGTCGGCGGACGGGGTTACTCGCACGGTGGAGGTCGCCAACGAGGGCGAGTACAGCCTGTCGGTCATCGACGCGTCCCAGCCCGTCGGGTGCGTCCGCCGGGCATGGGGAGCACGGAGGGCACAGTTGGTCGCGCTCATCGGCACCTGCGCTTCGCCGCCTTGGAAGTTGGCCGGATCACCGTCCAAGGGCGGTACGAATGGCTGCTTGCGCTTCGTCGGCAGGTCTACGATCCTGCGTAGGAGATTTGGCGGGAGGTGCGGACGGTTGGGTGGCAGTGTGCCCGGCGGGTCGCCGTCCACGCAGACGTGGCGATCAGTTGTCCGCGTCCTGCTGGTGGGGTTGGTGATCGGGCTGCTGGTGCAGTCCGCGTTGGCACGCCACTGCTGCACCGACGACCGTCAGATCGCCGATGCCATCACCGTGTCCGTGTCAGTGTCCGGATGGGACGTCGACGACGTTGCCGATGAGCGCGCTGATCCCGAGCCATGTCCGCACCTGTCGCCGGGTGGCGACGGCTGCGCGGCTGGCGCTCTGGGGGACATGTGTGAGCCGCCGACGGACGGGCCGTTCGGCTGCGTGCTGATCGCGTTCTCCACGCTGTTTCTGCTGCCGGATCAGGCCTCGCAACGGCGATGCCTGAACGCCGCGGCCGCCCGCCTCGCTCCCGGGGGCGCGCTGGTTGTCGAGGGTTTCGTGCCGGACCCGGACCGCTGGAATCAAGGTCATTCACTGCAGGTGGAGCATTGGCTGCCCGACAGCGTCGTGCTGACGGCCGGTCGGCTCGATCCGGTCAACCAGAGCATCGAGACGCTCCGCATCACGCACACCGCCCAGGGCACCACGGTGATCCCGAACCGGTTGCGGTACGTGCTTCCCGCGGAGCTCGACCTACTCGCCGAGCATGCCGGGCTACAGTTCGCCGGCCACTACGCCGACCTCACCGGCAGTCCGCTGCCCGACCGGCCGTCCACCGCCGTTTCGGTGTACACGGCGCCGTGAGCGGTGTCCCGCCGTTGGTGGCTCAGTGCCGTGGGCGCCCTTCACCTGGTTCAACATCCCACAACTGACGAACTGAGGATGCCGCCGGCGGTCCTTGCCGCCGCATCGAGGTCCGGGTGTTCCGGGACGATCTAACCGAACAGGGAAGACCGGTCAGCCGCGGCGATCAACAGGGGAAGCACGGGCAGCAATGCGCCCAACGCCACCACACCGCGGACCAGAGGCGACGGCAACGGCATTGGTGGCTGCAGCAGTCGGTCGAGGCGTTCGACCGTGTCGCCGCCGTCGGCGCCCAGCACCACCTGCTCCCCGGCGGGCCGTGTCCCAGCCTCTGCCATCGCGACAAGTGCCCGGGCCAGCGTCAGTGGTGGATTCGACCGGGCCGCCACCTCATCGGCGCGCAGCTCGACCAGCCGATGGACCTGAGTGAGCGCCATGGAAAAGAGCTGGACACGAGGAAACGCTCTGTGCAGCAGGCGGACGGTCCGCAACAGCAGGTAATGACGGCCTGAGGCGTGAGCTCGTTCATGGGCCATCACCGCCTGCAGCTCCTCCTTGCTGAGTGCGTCGACGGCGCCGGAGGTGACCACGACGTCTGCGGCCCCGGGCACGAGGTAGGCGGCCGGACGGTCGTCCGGCACCATCGTTGCGTCGATCACCGGCAGTCTGGTGCCCGTCATGCGCAACATGGTCCGTAGCAGACGTCGCTGCCGTCGCTCGGCGACGGTGACGCGCCATCCGCCGATCAACAGCCGTGCCCCGATCAACGTCAGCAGCGTCGCGCCGAGCATCGCGACGGCTTGGGCCGGCCGACCGTGTGCGCCCTGCAGCGCATCCAGGCACAGTTGCCACGCCTGGCACATGACGGAGTGGGTGTCGTCCCAGTGCAGCATCGACGTCGCACCGACCAGTGCCGCCGAGATCAGCACCGTGGCGCACACCATCTGCCACAGGAAGATCGCGAGGCCGGGAGCGCGCAGCACCCAACCGGCCCTGGCCAGCCGCGGGCCGGCGATGACCACCAGCCCGGCTGCGTACACGGTCAGCAGCAGCGCAGTCACTGTCCCAGCATCTTCCGCTCATAGCTCGTCAGCGCCGATCGCAGCGCTATCGCCTCGTCCAGGGTCATCTGGCCGACGAAGTTCACCAGCGCCTGCGCGCGGTCCCGGCTGTCGGTCAGCGCCTCGCGCATCAGCCGCGCCGTGTACTCCTCGCGGCTGACCAGCGGACGGTACGCGTGTGCCCGGCCCTGCGGCTCCCGATCGAGGTAGCCCTTGCGGTACAGCTTCTCCATCACCGTCAGCACGGTGGTGTACGCAAGATCCCGCTGGCGGACGAGATCCGTCAGGACCTCTCGGACAGTCGCCGGCGCACCCCGGTCCCACAGCTGCTGCATCACCGCAGACTCCAGTTCGCCGAACCCGCGCACCACACCTCCTGCATCCCGAGTGCCCGAAGCACGATGCTACGGCCATGGCCACGATCGTTGGGGTGCGACCTCCGATGGTCAGCAGGAGTAGGTCGTGGTCGGCACCCTGCCGAGTTCACGCTGACGAGCGCATGTCACCGACAGCTTGCTCGAGTGGACGCTGTGCAGGAGGGCCGCGAAACGACTGCCGTCCGCGCCGGGGAAGACGCCCGGTCCGCCGTCGAAGCTCCGATGTGGTGTTGGTGAACCGGCGGGCGCTGCAGTGGCCAGTGCCCTGATCGCGTGGTGTGCCAGCAGCAATCCCCACATCTGCTGCTCGACCAGGGCGGGAAGCTGCGAGCGGAGCACCTCTTCGCCACAGAGGCAGGTTCGCACGGTGTCCAGGGCGGACGTCGTGCGCGTCCACCGCTGATGCGCGTCGATCAGGTCGGAGGCGGGCATCTGGCTTGGATCGAGCACGGTGGTGAGAAGCCTGACCGATACCCGGCGGCCATGTGTCGTGGTGCTGTACGTCAGTACACGCACCAGGCGGGCTTGTTCGACGGGTAGCTGCCAATCTGCCTCGGCCTGGAGGGCAAGCTGCGCGTGACGTTCGGCTGCGACGCCGCGCGGCTGCAACAGCGCCAGTCGGGAACCGTCCGGCAGTCGGTGCAGCAGTGAGATGCGCGGTGTTCTGCCGATCTGCCAGGCGAGGTCGGCTCCGGTGGCGGAGAGCCCGGTGAACGCTGCGTAGGAGAACAGCTTCGGGCCGGCGAACACCAGCATGCCCGCATGGAGCCTGTCAGCGAGCGTGGCCGCGCTCGTTCGTTCGGCGATCCGGCAGCTCTTGATCGTGGCCCCGACGACCGCGTGGCTGCCGACCTCGGTGAGGGCCGCCACGCGCATCTGCGGATTCAGTGAAGCGTTCGGCCCGGACGTGACCTTCCCGAATCGGCGGAAGTTCGCTGGGGTGGCGGCCACCTGGAACAGCGCAGTCTCGATCGTCATCAGGCGCCGCGTCGCCAGCCAGGCGCCGGTGGCAGCGGGGGCCTGTGGCAGCGGTGCTTGCGGTGGCGGGTTCACGATCGACGCACGTGCTGTCAGGCGCGTTCGGCGCGCAGGACGTAGTCCTTGCCGTCGATCACTTCGTAGTACACACGGACCCGGTCGGGGCGCCCCACCAGTGCCGCGAGGGTCGCCACGTCGACGTTGGGGCGGTCCTTCGGTCTGATGAGGAATACCAGGGGAGGTGGGCCGCCGTAGACGTCGAGGACGAGTTCTGTAGGGCTGACACGGTTCACGGTGCCGACCAGATTCCGCCCCGTCGGCACGGCCTCCGCGGTCGTCGGACTGGCTGGCGGCAGGGTGGGGACTTCGGGGGCGGTGCAGCCGGCGACGAACAGCACCAGCAGTGTCGCCCAGCGCGCCGGCTGCAGGTCGATCATCGCCGTGTGCCCAGCGCGACGTCTCCTACTGTTCATAGGAGCAGGAGTGTAGGGCCTCCCATGGTGTGTGCCCATCGGTGGTGCCGGTCGTTTGAGCGGACGAATGCGTGACGCGATTGCTGCCGCGCTGTGCGGTCAGGGCATGCCGTTGTCCGACGCATCGTCGGAGCGGTCGTCTGGGTGGGGCGGCGTTGGCGCCATGGGTTGCGCCGTGTAAGCGAGACGCTCGGTCTCGGTGATGGTTCATTGCGTTTACGTAACCCTGTGTAACTGCCCTGCGCCTCAGTGAAGGACTCCGGCCAGCGGCTTGCTTGCACGCTACGACCTCCCTACCGTTGGGCGCGGTCTACCTTGGCCGTTGGTCTCTCCCCCCGGAGGCCCTGAGGCAGGCTCCGCCATGCTGTCCGGCGTCTAGCCTGAGCAGGTCCTGGTCGGCTTGGCTCGCCGGATTTCATCTGGCCGGTGGTCGAATGAAGGGCGTCGCTTCGGTGGGCCGTACCGATCGCAGGTTCCGGGTCGTAGGCAGACTATTGATCATCGTAGCTGCTGCACTGATCGGGCTGGTGCCGTCCGTCTCCGCTCATGCGGAGCCGTCGCTGCCCGAGGTCGAGAAGCAGCTCGACGAGGCGTGGGAGAAGCTCGAGCCGGTCATCGAGCAGTACAACGACCTGCACAGCCAACTCCTGGCGAACCAGGCGAAGGCCAAGACGCTCACCGATACACTCACGCCCTTGCAGCGGCAGGTGGACGCCGCTATGCAGGAGGTCGGGGTGATGGCGGCGCGGCAGTACAAGTACGGCAACGCGTCGGTGCTCAGCGTGCTGTTGTCGACCGACTCTCCGCAGACGTTCGCCGAGCAACTGGCGACGTTGAACCGTCTCGCGAAGAACAGCGCCGACCAGATCTCCTCCGTCGCGCAACTGCGTGACGGGTACGCCGCCGACAAGGAGAAGATCGACGCCCTCGTCGCGCAGCAGCAGGCACAGGAGACCGAGCTCGCCGCCCGCAAGAAGTCGATCCAGGCGGAGGTCGACCGGTTGCAGGCGCTGCGCCGGCAGCTCGGCGTGACGGACGTGCCCAAGAGTTCGCTGTACATCGGCCAATGCCCGGCCGTGTACGTCGGCGGGGCGGCGGGCACCGCGGTCAAGACCGCCTGCGCGCAGATCGGCAAACCGTACGTGTTCGGCACCGTCGGCCCCAGCACGTTCGACTGCTCCGGGCTCACCCAGTACGCCTGGAAGGCCGCGGGCGTGTCGCTGACGCACTACACGGGTGCGCAGTGGAAGCAGGGCAGCGCCGTCAGCAAGGCCGACCTGCGCCCCGGCGACCTGGTCTTCTTCTACAGCGACCTGCATCACGTCGGCATGTACGTCGGCAACAATCTGATGGTGCACGCATCCCGCGCGGGAGTGCCGGTCCGGATGGCCCGCATCGACACCATGCCGTACATGGGTGCCCGCCGCCCCGGCTGACGGGGAACACTGTGACGCTGGACTGCGAACGAATTCGCGAAGGCGATCTCGGCCCGACTCGACGGCGAGGACGAGCCGATCAGCCCGGCGCGGGTCGACGCGCACCTGGCGCGGTGCGCGCCGTGCCGGCAGTGGCAGCGGGACGCGGCCGCAGTGACCCGTCTGGCCCGGTTGCGGCCGGTGCCGGCGGGCATGCCGTCCACCGAGACGCTGCTGGCCGGGTTCCGGCCCCGGCGTGGCCGGCTCGCCGTCGTGCTGCGGATCATCCTCTGCGCCGTCGGTGCCGGCCAGGTGGCGCTCGGCGTCATGCAGATCGCCAGTGCGCATACCGGCGGCGCCGCGCATCTGGTGCATGAGCTCGCCGCGTGGAATGTGGCGGTCGGTTGCGGCTTCCTCTGGATCGCCGTCCCGGGTCGGCGGCGCGACGCCGATGGCCGTCGGGCCAGGTCGGTCGGTGCGCTGCCGATGCTGACGGCGTTCATGGCGGTTCTCGCCGCGGGGGAGACGTACGACCTGGTGACCGGCACGGTTGGTGTCGCGGGTCTGCTCAGCCATGGTGCCGCGTTCGCCGGTTACCTGATTGTCGTGGGGCTCGCGCGCCTGCACCGGACCGCCCCGCTGCCGGTCCCGCAGCCGGTGTGACAGCGGGGCGCCGTCCGGCAGCTGGCATGCCGGACGGCGCCTGGAGTGCTCGGGTCGGCTCACCGCTCGGGGGTGAGCTGGACCCGCCGTAGGAGTTGTGCGTTGAGCGCGACGACGATCGTCGACGCGGACATCAGCACGGCCCCGACGGCCGGGCTGAGGGTGATCCCGGCCCAGGCGAGGACGCCGGCGGCGAGGGGGATCGCGACGATGTTGTACCCGGCGGCCCAGGCCAGGTTCTGGATCATCTTGCGGTAGCTGGCCTTGGACAGCCGGATGACGCCGGTGACACCACGCGGGTCGGAGGAGGCCAGGACGACACCGGCGGATTCGATGGCGACGTCGGTGCCGGCGCCGATGGCGATGCCGACGTCGGCGCGGGCCAGGGCCGGGGCGTCGTTCACGCCGTCGCCGACCATCGCCACCCGCAGCCCGCGCCGCTGCAGTTCGGCGACGGTGCGGTCCTTGTCGGCCGGGAGGACCTCGGCGAACACCTCGTCGACGCCCGGCCGCAGCCCGAGGTCGGCGGCGACGGCGTCGGCGACCTGCCGGGCGTCACCGGTGATCATGACGATCTTGCCGACGCCCAGCCGCCGCAGCTGCGTGATGGCCTCCTTCGCCTCGGGCCGGACCTCGTCCTCGAGGGCGAGCGCGCCGACGGCGTGCGCGGTGTCGTCGTCGAGGCGGACGAGGTGCAGCACGGCGGCGCCCCGCCCGGCCCACGCCGCGGCCGCGGCGGCGATCTCGTCGGGCAGGCTGACGTGCAGCTCCCGCAGCAGGGCTGGGCCGCCGACGGCGTAGCGGATCCCGTCGACGGTTGCCTGCACGCCACGCCCGGTCAGCGACTGGAATCCCTCGGCGCGCAGGTCCGTCGCACCGTCTCGCCCGGCGGCGGTGACGATGGCCCGCGCGAGGGGGTGTTCGCTGTCGGCCTCGACGGCGGCGGCGGTGTGCAGCACCTGCCGGTCGGTGAGCCCGGCTGTCGCGGCGACGCCGGTGACGGTGTGCGCGCCCTTGGTCAGGGTGCCGGTCTTGTCGAACAGCACCGCGTCGACGGTGCGCATCCGCTCCAGCGCGAGGCGGTCCTTGACCAGGATTCCGGCGCGGGCGGCGACGGCGGTGGACAGGGAGATCACCAGTGGGATGGCCAGGCCGAGCGCGTGGGGGCAGGCGATGACCAGCACCGTGACGGTCCGCACCACGGACCCGTTCAGGTCGCCGAACGCCCACCAGGCGGCGAAGGTGAGCAGCCCGGCGCCGGCGGCGATGTAGAACAGCCAGGCGGCGAACCGGTCGGCGAGGACCTGCGCCCGGCCGCGGGACTGCTGGGCCTGCCCGACGAGCCGCTGGATGCCGGCGAGGGCGGTGTCGTCGCCGACGGCGTCGACCTGGACGCGCAGGGCGGAGTCGATGGCGACTGTGCCGGCAACGACGCGGTCGCCGACGGTCCGGGGGACCGGCCGGGACTCGCCGGTCACCATCGACTCGTCGAGCTCGGCGCGGCCGTCGACGATGCGGCCGTCGGCGGGCACCCGGCCGCCGGAGCGGACCAGGACCGTGTCGCCGACGCTCAGGTCGCTGACTCGCACCGGTTGCGGCCGGCCGTCGGCGTCGAGGCGTTCGGCGTCGTCGGGCAGCAGTGCGGCGAGCGCAGCGAGGGCGCCGCTGGCCTGGCCGATGGCCTTCATCTCCTGCCAGTGCCCGAGCAGCATGATGGTGACCAGCGCGGCCAGCTCCCACCAGAACTCCAGGTCGAACCAGCCGACGCTGGTCGCCAAGGACGCGGTGTAGGCGACGGTGATCGCCATCGAGATCAACAGCATCATGCCGGGTGCGCGATCGCGGACCTCGGCCACCGCGCCGGCGAGGAACGGCCAGCCGCCGTACAGGAACACCACCGTGCCGAGCACCGGCCCGACGAGGGCCATGCCGGGGAAGTCGAGGTCGTAGCCGAGCCAGCCCATCACCATGTGGCTGGTCGCGACGATTGGGACTGTCAGCGCGAGGCTGAGCCAGAACTTGCGCCGGAAGACCTCCGGGTCGTGCCCGGCGTGCTTGTCATGCCCGCCGTGCTGGTCGCTGTGCGGGTGACCCCGGGCTTGGTGGTGGTCGTGCCCGGTGTGGTGACCGTGCGCGTGGTTGTCGATTTCGTCGTGGCCGGGGGTAGCGGTGTGCTGGGGATGCGTCATGGCCGGCTCCTTCCGTCCGATCGAACATACCCCCGGGGGGTATGGATGGCAAACGATGGTGTTCTGCGGCACGGTCTACGATGTCGCGTAGGAGGTGGTCCGGGAGTGGTGCGAATCCACCGCATGCAGCCTGCCGGTGCACGGTCGCGCGTCTGGCTTCTGGCCGCGGTGCTGCTCGTGCTCGGTGTGGCGTGGATGCACACCCTCGCCGCCGCTCCGCTCCCACCGGCCGTGCACGCGGGCGCGGCGATGCCCGTCGAGGCGATGCCGCCGTGCACCTCGGACGGGCACCACGATCCCTGTCCGGGCTCGCCGCACGGCGGCGGTCACGCCACGGCCATGTGCCAGTCCGCCCTGCCGCCGGCCATCGGCGCTCCTACGCCGACCGTCGTGGCGTCACACGCGGCGCCGCCCGTTTCGACGGTCCTGCCGTTGACCGTCACCGTCGCGGCCGACGCGGCCGGCGGCAGTGGCTGCGGCCCGCCGTCGCGCAGCGTGCTGTCGGTCTGGCTGACGTAGGTCGGCTCCTGAGTCGAATGATGCCGCTGGCTCTGCCCGCGGCGACGTCCTGACGCGTCCGCGTCACCGTTTCGAATCTCCAGGAGCTCGATTCACCATGCGCACGATCAACCTTCGCCGGGTCGCGGTGGCCACCGGCGCGCTCAGCCTCGCCCTGCTCGCCGGTGGTTGCGGCGACAGCGGGATGGACCACGGCAACATGGGCAACGGCAGTCGCACGTCCGCCGCGGCGCCGAAATCCGGTGCCACCTTCAACGCCACCGATGTCAAGTTCGCCAACGACATGATCCCGCACCACCGCCAGGCCCTCGACATGGCCAAGACCGCCCAGTCCAAGGCAGCCACACCCGAGGTCAAGGCCCTCGCCGACAAGATCGCCAAGGCGCAGGAGCCGGAGATCGCCACCATGTCCGGCTGGCTGACCGCCTGGGGCGAGCCGGTCCCCAGCCCCGGCGCCATGCACCACGACATGGGCGGCATGGCTGAGATGCCCGGCATGATGACCGACCAGGAGATGCAGGACCTCGCCAAGGCCACCGGCAAGGACTTCGACACGATGTTCCTGCAGATGATGATCAAGCACCATCAGGGTGCGGTCGAGATGGCCAAGACGGAACAGGCCCAGGGTCAGGACCCGGCGGCCAAGCAGCTTGCCGCCAAGATCGCCGCGGACCAGACCGCGGAGATCACCGAGATGCAGGGGATGCTGGCCAAGCTGTAGGCGTTCCGCGTCACCCCGCGGGTGCGGCACCGGTGCGCAGCGGTACCGCACCCGCGGGGTTCGCCAAGCGGCGGTCTGCGACAGGCCGGCGCCATCTTCGACGTACCCGGGGCATGCGTCCCGGGTGGAGTGCCGCGCCCGGCGCGGCAGAACCGGATGCCGTGGTGAACCTTCTCGCTGTCCTGCTCACCGGCCTGTTCGCCGGTGGCCTGTCCTGCGCCGCCGTCCAAGGCGGCCTGCTCACCGGCCTGCTCAGCAGGCAACGTGCCGCCATACCCGCAGGCGCGCCCGTCACCGGCGGGCCGCCCGCCGGCCGGCAGGTGTCCCGTCAGTCGCCTGGTGGCGGCTGGCGCAGGCTCGGCGACGACGCCGCGCCCGTGGCGGCGTTCCTGGCCGGCAAGCTCCTGTCGCACACACTGCTCGGCTTGCTGCTCGGCGCCGCCGGTGCCGCGCTGACGCTGTCGCTGCACGTTCGGGCCGTCGCGCAGCTCGCCGCCGGTGTCCTGGTCGTGGTGTTCGGGCTCGCGCAACTCGGCGTTCGCGGCTTCCGCGGCCTCGTCATCGAGCCGCCAGCCTCCTGGAGGCGACTCGTGCGCGGCCGGGCCCGCTCCCGTACCGCGCTCGCCCCGGCGATCCTCGGCTTCACCACCGTGCTCATCCCGTGCGGGGTGACCCTGTCGGTGATGGCCCTCGCCGTCGCATCCGGCTCCGCGGTGGCCGGCGCCGCGACGATGGCGGTGTTCGTCGCCGGCACCAGCCCACTGTTCGCCGCCCTCGGTCTGCTCACCACCGCCGCCACCCGAGCGCGCGGGGCCTGGCAACGCCGCCTCGCCATCACGACGGGCGTGCTGCTGGTCGGATTCGGTGCCTACACCTTCAACGGTGGCCTTGAGCTGACCGGCTCACCGCTGTCGGCCAGCCGGATCGCCGACGCCGCCGGCCTCGGCCCACCGGCCGTACCCATCGCCGACCCAGCCGGACAGGGCGCACAGGCCAGCGCGGATACCGGGCCGGTCAGCATCACCGACGGGCGGCAAACCGTCGTCATCACCGCCCGCACCGGCGCCTACACACCGGCCAACGTGCAGATCCAAGCGGGTCTGCCGACGACCTTCGTCGTACGCTCCAGCCGCGCCCAGGGCTGCGTGCGCTCCTTCGTCATCCCGGCCCTCAAGCGCCAGTGGACCCTGCCGGTCAACGGCGACACCCGCATCGAACTCGGCACCGTCAAACCGGGCACGCTGCACTACAGCTGCGGCATGGGCATGTACACCGGAAAGCTCACTATCACCGAGCGCCCCGCATGAGCACCACGCACACCTTCACCGTCACCGGCATGCACTGCGCCAGCTGCGGGCTCCGCATCGACGACGCCATCGAGGATCTGCCCGGCGTACGGCGCAGCACCACCAGCGCCCGCACCGGGCGCACCGTCGTCGAACACGACGGCCTGGACCCGCAGGACCTTGCTGCCGCCATCACCGCCGCCGGCTACGGCGCCGAACTGGTCTGCTGAGTGCGCCCCGAACCGGCCGTCACCTGACGGTGTCATGCTGCCGGTTCGGGGCGCAGTGCGGCGATCGTGACCGTGACGAGGCGCTCGACCGCCGCCTCTGACGACAGGTCCGCTGCGGCGCCGAGCGCGTGCCGGCAGAACTGCGCCAGTTCTGCGGCGTCCACGTCGGTTCGAGCGGCGCCGGCCGCGGCGCTGTCAGCGATCAGATCGCGGATCAGTGCGTGCAGGTGCTGCTCGGCGTCGGCCATGTGCGGGCCGCGGTGCAACCCGGCGGCGAGGTCGGTGCCGTGGTGGCGGTGGCCGATCAGCGCGTACGTGCGCAGCACCGCGGCCAGCTTCTCCAGGGGTTCCCCGGCCTCGTCGCGAGCGGCGGCGAGCTGCTGGACGTGCCCGGTGACCTGCCGCTCGTGCCAGGCGAGCAGCACCGCCTGCACGTCGGGGAAGTACTTGTACAGCGTGGCCCTGCCGATCCCGGCGGCGGCGGCGAGCTGCGACATCGTCACCCCGGTCAGCCCGTGCTCGTGCACGAGTGCCGCCGCGGCGTCCAGGACCGCGTCGCGGACGGCGTGGCGGTGTTCGGTGATCGTGTCGTTCCACAGCTTCGGCACCTCCCCACTGTACGTCTCGCCACTCTCGTGACACTATGAGGCGGTCATAGACAACTTGTATTTAAAAATGGCCCGGGGGAGAGATGACGAACGAACACGGCGCGGCGCGGATGCCGCGGTGGGTGAAGGTCGCCAGCGTCGTCGCGATCCTGCTGGTGGTGCTGCTGCTCATCGCGCTGCTCACCGGTCACGGCCCGGGACGACACATGGGCGGGCACGGCGCATCAGCACCCGCGGCCGTCGACGGCGCCGCCGGGTGGCTGCGGTGAGGATGTCGCCGCCGCTGCGCAAGGCGATGCTCACCGTCCATGTCGCCGCGTCGGTCGGGTGGCTCGGCGCGGTCGCGGCGTCCCTCGCCCTGGCCGCCGCCGCGCTGACCTCGCGCGACGTGCAGGTGGTCCGCGCCGCCTACCTGGCGATGGACGTGCTGGGCCGCACGGTGCTCGTGCCGATCAGCGTGGCGTCGTTGCTGACCGGGCTGGCACAGTCCCTCGGCACCGTGTGGGGGCTTGTGCGGCACTACTGGGTGCTGTTCAAGCTCGCGATCAACGTGGTCGCCACCGGCGTGCTGCTGCTCTACACCCAGACCCTCGGGCTGCTCGCCGACCGTGCCGGCGACCCCGCAGTGTCCCTGGCGCAGCTTCGTAGTCCGTCACCGCTCGTCCACGCGGGAGCCGGTCTGGTGCTGCTCATCGTCGCGACGGTGCTGTCGGTGTACAAGCCGCGCGGCATCACCGGCTTCGGCCTGCGCCGCGCCGCAGCGGCTTCATAGCAAGGGCCTTCAGCCGCGGCGCAACAGGCGGCCGACGGCGGCCATCATCTCGGTCGCCATCTCCTCGCCCTTGCCCTCCTCGGCGCCGTGCTGCATGCAGTGCCGCGCGTGGTCGTCGAGCAGGCCGAGTGCGACCTTGTCCAGGGCGGCCTGGATCGCGCCGATCTGGGTCAGGACGTCGATGCAGTAACGGTCCTCGTCGACCATCTTCTCGATCCCGCGCACCTGCCCCTCGATGCGTTTGAGGCGGCCCTGGAGCTGATCCTTGGTGGCGGTGTAACCCCGCGTCGGTGTCGTCATGCCTCCTAGTGTATGTACCCCCTAGGGGTATGGTCCAGGCGGTGGAGTGGCGCCGCTCACATCGTTCAGTGCGCCCGGCGTCGGTGATCCGGGTCGCGGTGCTGGTCACCGCGCACTGCGGGCCCGGACCGGACGGCCCCCACCGTGTGGTCGTACCGCAGGCCGGGTTGACGTTGATACCCCCAGGGGGTAACCATGCATCTCACACAGATACCCCCGGGGGGTACGAAGGAGTGATGGAGATGGCAAGCGCATCCCGGCGATGGTGGGCCCTCGGGCTCATCGCCCTGGCCCAGTTCATGGTCATCATGGACACCTCGATCATCGGTGTCGCCCTGCCCCGCATGCGGGACGACCTCGGCTTCACCCCGGGCAACCTGTCCTGGGTCTTCAACGCCTACGTCGTCGCGTTCGGTGGCCTGCTGCTGCTCGGCGGCCGCCTGTCGGACCTGCTCGGCGCCCGGCGCGTGTTCGCCGCAGGCTGGGCGATCCTCCTCGCAGGGTCACTCGCCGCCGGGCTCGCCGACGGCGTCGCGGTCGAACTGGCTGCCCGTGCCGTGCAGGGCGCCGGCGCCGCGCTCATCGCCCCGTCGGCGCTGACCCTGCTGATGATGCTGTTCGGCGCCGAACCGAAGGAGCTCACCAAGGCCCTGGCGCTGTACGGCGCGGCCGCACCGGCTGGCGGCACGGCCGGAGTGTTCCTCGGCGGAGTCATCACCGAGTACGTCAGCTGGCCGTGGGTGTTCTACATCAACGTCCCGATCGCCGTCCTCGTCCTCGCCGTCACCCCGGCGGTCATGCCGGCCGGCGGCGCCCGCCGCGGCTCCCTCGACCTGCTCGGCGCGCTCACCGTCACCGTCGGCCTGGCCACCGCGGTGTACGCGATCGTCCGTGCCCCCGAGGTCGGCTGGTCCTCCGCGCAGACCTGGCTCGTGCTCGGCGTCGCCGTGCTCGCACTCGCCGCGTTCGTGGCGATCCAGGCCACCCGCCGCGAGCCGCTGGTTCGGCTGTCGATCTTCCGGGCGCCGAACCTCGCCGCGGCCAACATCGCACAGCTCCTGCTCGGCGCGGCGTGGATCCCGATGTGGTTCTACCTCAACCTGTACCTGCAGCAGGTCCTCGGCTACAGCGCCTTCCCCAGCGGCGCCGCGCTGCTGCCGATGACCGTCCTCATCATGCTCGGCATGATCCTCCTCGCCCCGCGGGCGATCGGCCGGTTCGGTCCCAAGGCGACCCTCGTCGCCGGCCTGACCGTGCTCGCCGCGGGCCTCGGCTGGCTGGCGTTCGTCCGTCCGACCGGCAGCTTCGTCGCCGACGTGCTGCCCGCCTCGCTCGTCGCGGCGCTGGGCATGTCCCTCGCCTTCATCCCGTCGCTGGGCACCGCGATCGGCGCGGCCCGGCCCGAGGAAGGCGGACTGGCGGCTGGCATCGTCAACACCAGCTACCAGGTCGGCTCCGCGCTCGGCCTGGCCGCGATGACCGCCGTTGCCGCCGCGGCGGGCGCCGACCAGCTCGGCAACCTGCCCGCCCTCACCGACGGCTACTCCGCCGCGTTCACCGGCGCTGCCGTGATCGCCCTGGCCGGCGCGGTCATCGCCGCGATCACCCTGCGCCCGGCGCCCTCCGTGCCGGCTGCTACTGCCGAGCCCGAGCCGCAGTCCGCCGCCCAGGTGTGAGCAGCCTCAAGACTTGCCCGGTCAATACCCCTAGGGGGTAGAGGTACCATGGAAGAAGACCACCAACTTTCGAAGGAGCCCGCCATGACGACGACCACCTACACCGTGACCGGGATGACCTGCGGCCACTGCGTCAACTCCGTCAGCAGCGAGGTCAGCAAGCTCAGCAGCGTCAGCGACGTCCAGGTCGACCTGGCCACCGGCGCCGTCACCGTCACCAGCGACCAGCCCCTCGACGACGCCGCCGTGCGCGCCGCCGTCGACGAGGCCGGATACGAAGTAGCGAGGTAGTCATGCGCACACCGCTCAAGCTCGGCGCCTACGCGCTCGGCCTGGCGGCCGTGTTCACCGCCGCGTTCGGGATCGGCCACGTCGCCGGTCCCGTCGCGGCCCCGGCCGCCCACACCAGCACCGACCACGACCCTGCCGCCGACCCCGCCCACCAGCCGGCCGGCGGCCACGACCAGCACCAGGCCAGGACCACGGCGGCGCTGCCCGCAGGGCTGCAGGTCACCCAGGACGGCTACCGCCTCGAGCCGCTCAGCACCACCCTGAGCACGACCGGGCCCGCCCCGTTCCGGTTCCGGATCACCGGCCCCGGCGGCGGACCCGTCACCGCCTACACCACGAGCCACGACAAGGATCTGCACCTCATCGTCGTGCGCCGCGACCTTGCCGGGTTCCAGCACGTGCACCCGCAGCGCGACGCCGACGGCACCTGGAGCATCCCGCTCACCGTCGGCGCTCCCGGCCAGTACCGGGTCTTCGCCGACTTCCAACCGGCCGGGCACCCGCGCGGCCTCACCCTCGGCGTCGACGTCCCCGCCCCCGGCGACTACCAGCCCCGGGCACTGCCGGCACCACTGCGCACCACCACCGTCGACGGCTACACCGTCACCGTCGACGGCGACCTGATCCCCGGCACCTCGTCGAAGCTGACCCTCACCGTCAGCCGCGACGGCACACCGGTCACCGACCTGCAGCCGTACCTCGGCGCGTACGGCCACCTCGTCGCGCTGCGCGACGGTGACCTCGCCTACCTGCACGTCCATCCCGACGGCGCGCCGGGCGACGGCCACACCCGGCCCGGGCCGCAGATCACGTTCTACGCCGAGGTCCCCACCGCTGGTGCCTACCGGCTGTACCTGGACTTCCAGCACAACGGCACCGTCCGTACCGCCGAATTCACCGCCGTCGCCGGCACCCTGACGGCCGCAGCACCGACGGCCACCACGACCGCGCCGAGCCCGGCACCGACCGCGACCGGGCACGGCGAACCCGGCCACACGCACAGCTGAGGAACCGACCATGGCAACCGGCACCAGGCCGCTGATCGCGGCACCCCAGCAGTTCGAACTGGCCATCGGCGGCATGACCTGCGCCTCCTGCGCCGCGCGGATCGAGAAGAAGCTCAACCGCCTCGACGGCGTCACCGCCACCGTCAACTACGCCACCGAGAAGGCCGCCGTCACCGTCACCGGCGACGTCACCGCCGCCGACCTCATCAGCACCGTCGAACAGACCGGCTACACCGCCGCCCTGCCCGCACCACCGCAAGCGACCGGCAACGAGCCGGCCGGCGAACCCGCCGACGAGCTGCGGCCGCTGCGGACCCGGCTGTGGGTTTCGCTGGTACTGACCGTGCCGGTGATCCTGCTCGCCATGGTCCCGGCGTGGCAGTTCGACTTCTGGCAGTGGGCGTCGCTGACCCTCGCCGCACCGGTCGTCGTCTACGGCGGGCTGCCGTTCCACAAGGCCGCCTGGACCAACCTGCGGCACGGCGCCGCGACCATGGACACGCTCGTCTCGCTGGGCACCCTGGCGGCGTTCGGCTGGTCGGTGTGGGCGCTGTTCCTCGGTACCGCCGGCATGCCCGGCATGACGCACCCGTTCGAGCTCACGATCGAACGTACCGACGGCGCCGGCAACATCTACCTCGAGGCCGCCGCCGGTGTCACCCTGTTCATCCTGGCCGGCCGCTACTTCGAGGCCCGCGCCAAGCGCCGTGCGGGCGCCGCTCTGCGCGCCCTGCTCGAACTCGGCGCCAAGGACGTCGCCATCCTGCGCGCCGGCACCGAACACCGCATCCCGGTCGAGCAGCTGGCGGTGGGGGACCGGTTCGTCGTGCGGCCGGGCGAGAAGATCGCCACCGACGGCGTCGTCGAGGAAGGCACCTCCGCCGTCGACGAGGCCATGCTCACCGGCGAGTCCGTCCCGGTCGAGGTCGAGCCCGGCAGCACGGTCACCGGCGCCACCGTCAACGCCGGCGGACGCCTCGTCGTGCGCGCCACCCGGATCGGCGCCGACACCCAGCTCGCTCAGATGGCGAAGCTCGTCGAACAGGCCCAGACCGGCAAGGCCGCCGTCCAGCGCCTCGCCGACCGCATCTCCGGCGTGTTCGTCCCGATTGTCATCGCGCTCGCCGTCGGCACCCTCGGCTACTGGATCGGCACCGGCTCCGGCCTCACCGCCGCGTTCACCGCTGCCGTCGCCGTGCTCATCATCGCCTGCCCCTGCGCCCTCGGCCTCGCCACGCCGACCGCGCTGCTGGTCGGCACCGGCCGCGGCGCCCAGCTCGGCATCCTCATCAAGGGCCCGGAGGCCCTCGAGTCCACCAAGCGCGTCGACACCGTCGTGCTCGACAAGACCGGCACCGTGACGACCGGCCGGATGACCCTCCTATCCACGGTCACCGCGCCCGGCACCGACGCCGATGAGGTGCTGCGGCTCGCCGGCGCGCTCGAAGCCGGCTCGGAGCACCCGATCGCCCAGGCGGTCACCCGCGCCGCCACCGACCGGCTCGGCGCCCTGCCGGCCGTGACCGGCTTCGGCAACGCCGAAGGGCTCGGCGTGCGCGGCACGCTCGACGGGCACACCGTCGTCGTCGGCCGGGCCAGGCTCCTGCTCGACGACGGCCTGACCATTCCCGACGCGCTCCGCGACGCCCAGGCCGCCGCCGAGCACGCCGGGCAGACCGCGATCCTCGCCGGTTGGGACGGCCAGGCCCGAGGCGTGCTGACCGTCGCCGACGCGGTCAAGCCGACCAGCCGCCAGGCGATCACCGAACTGCGCCGGCTCGGCCTCACCCCGATCCTGCTCACCGGCGACAACGCCACCGTCGCCCGCACCATCGCCGAACAGGTCGGCATCACCGAGGTCGTCGCCGACGTCCTGCCCGCAGGCAAGGTCGACGTCGTCAAGCGACTGCAGGCCGCTGGGAAGGTCGTCGCTATGGTCGGCGACGGGGTCAACGACGGCGCCGCGCTCGCCCAGGCCGACCTCGGCCTCGCCATGGGCACCGGCACCGACGTCGCCATCGAGGCGTCCGACCTCACCCTCGTCCGCGGCGACCTCCTCGCCGCCGTCGACGCGATCCGGTTGTCCCGGCGGACGCTGCGCACCATCAAGAGCAACCTGTTCTGGGCGTTCGCCTACAACGTCGCCGCCCTGCCCCTCGCCGCCGCCGGCCTGCTCAACCCGATGCTCGCCGGCGCAGCCATGGCCCTGTCCTCGGTGTTCGTCGTGTCCAACAGCCTGCGGCTGCGCGGATTCCGGTCCCAGCACGCCAGCACCGGATGACGCATCGCGTCGCCACGGCTGCCGGGCGGACGAGTCGTAGCACTCGACCGTCCGGCCCGCGACCGCCTTATGTTCGGAGCGTGGTGCGTGGTGTGCTGCGCGCCAGCGGATGGTCCTCACCGGTCAGCGCGGCGAGTGCCATGGCGACTTCGTCGATATCAGCGCGAACGTATGTCGACGTTGAGCCTGCGTCTGATCGACCGTTGTGGCCGGCAAAGGCTCGCGCGACGGCATATCCGTGCTGTCGCTCAACCCAGGTGAGCGTGGTGTGCCGAACCGCCCGGACACGATCCTGCGCTGGCACCGCGACCTGCTCAAGCGGCGCCACGCTGCGACCTGTGTGCCGAAGCGACGCGGGCGCCCACCCACCGTCCGCTCGATCCGCACCCTGGTCCTGCGCCTGGCCAGTGAGAATGCCTCGTGGGGTTACCGCCGCATCCACGGCGAACTCGCCGCCCTGGGCATCAAGGTCGCCGCCTCCACCGTCTGGGAGATCCTCAAAGAACACGGCATCCCACCCGCTCCCGAACGACAGAGCACCACCTGGGCCGACTTCCTGCGCAGCCAAGCAGAAGCGCTGCTCGCCTGCGATCTCTTCGAGTCCCGCACCCTGACCGGAGCGCGCCTGTACGTCTTCGCCGTCATCGAGCACTCAACAAGGCGCATCCGGATCCTGGGCGCCACCGCACACCCACCGCGGACTGGATCGTTCAGCTCGGACGCAACGTCGTGATGGACCTGGAGGAGGTGGGAAGCAGGGCCAGGTTCTTGATCCGTGACCGAGACTCAAAGTTCACGGCCGCCTTCGACGCCCTGATGACCGACACCGGGCTGACGGTCATCACTACCGGCATACGGATACCCCGAATGAACTCCATCATGGAACGCTGGATACTGAGCTGCCGCAGGGACTCCTGGACCGCACCTTGATCTGGAACCAGCGCCACCTCCTGCACGCGCTCCGCGAGTTCGAGACCTTCTACAACTGCCATCGCCCGCACCGAACCCTGGGCCAAGCCGCGCCGCTACGCCCACTACCCGAACCGATCAGCGTGCCAACGCAGATCAGGCACCTGGAAGCCCGCCGGCGAGACCGACTCGGCGGCACCCTTCACGAGTACCAACATGCCGCCTGACCAGGCCGAATGATTCATCGGCACCCGCAGAGTTGCCGGGAAGGACTGATCGCAGAACTGGGTGACCGGGTCCAGCAGGTCCAACAGCTGCGACGCCCTGCACAACGCCATCCCAGTCAACTATCTGAAAATAGGTAGGAACGATGACCGCCACGCCGGTAGCGGCCACCGTTGACACCAGTCGCCTACTGGGGCGACAGGGGGCGCCAGTGCAGCGGGGTCGACAGGACCATGGTGCTCGACGGCTGGCCGTACGGGGCCAAACGATCAATCGTGGACTCGAAGTCCTCCATCGTCGCCGTCACGACCTTCAGGATCGAGCACGCGTCGCCGGTCACGCGGTGGACCTCCAGTACCTCGGGCCACTCCAGCACCTCGGGAGCGCGCAGCACGCAACGTGCGCCGTAGCACGACATCCGGATCAGTCCGACCACGTGCCGGCCGGCCTTGGCCAGGTCGACATGTGCATGATAGCCAGTGATCACTCCGGCAGTCTCCAGACGGCGCACCCGCTCGGCGACCGCCGGGGGTGAGAGGTGGACCCGGCGGGACAGTTCGGAGTAGGAAAGCCGGCCGTCGTCCTGCAGTTCGCGCAGCAGCGCCCAGTCCATGCTGTCCACGGAGACCTTCCGTTCGAAAAGTCGATCAGGCGGGACGGTTTCCGTCCCGTACGTGAGCAGGGTAAACGACCGTTGATGGACTATTTCGTGGAGGTGGGTCGCGGTACCAGGATTGGGGTGTGAGCGGTCCGATTCTCGACTTTCCCGAGCAGGTCCCATACGACGCGTACGTCCACGCCAGCACCCTGCACTCGCTGCAGCAGCCGCTGAGCAAGGACCCCGGCGAGATGTCGTTCCTGATGGTCAGCCAGGTGATGGAGCTGTGGTTCGGGCTGGCGTGCCACGAGCTGCGCGACACCCAGCGGCTCCTGCGTGAGGACGAGGTGTGGGGCGCCATCGCCCCGCTGCGCCGCATGAAGCTGCACCTGGAAGGGCTCGTCGCCGCCTGGAACGGGCTGCACTGGATGACGCCGTCCGACTTCAACCGGTTCCGCGGGCTGCTCGGCGAGGCGTCGGGCTTCCAGTCGGCGATGTACCGGCACCTGGAGTTTCTGCTCGGGCTCAAGAGCGAAGCGTTGGTCCGGCCGTTCAAGCGGCAGGCCGACCTGCACCAGGACCTGACCGCCGCCCTGGCCGCGCCGAGCGTGTGGGACGACGTCATCGCGATGCTCGCCGGGCGCGGCTACGAGATCCCCGTTGAGGTGCTGGACCGCGACCACGCGCGCGAATACGAGCCGTCGCCGGACGTCGAGCGGGCCTGGGTGGAGATCTACCGCGACGATCGCGGCGACAACGCGCTCTACGTGCTCGGCGAGGCGCTGACCGACGTCGCCGAGGCGTTCGGCGACTGGCGGTACAAGCATCTGACCGCGGTGCAGCGGACAATGGGCAACAAGCCCGGCAGCGGCGGCTCCTCCGGCGCGGCCTGGCTGACCCGCAGCATGACGCGGGTCGTCTTTCCCGAGCTGTGGTCGGCCCGGACGGTGATCTGATGGAGCTCGCAGAGGATGAGGCCCGGCGGCTCGACGCCGGCGATCCGGGGCATCGGGAGCTGTTCCACGTGCCACCCGCCGAGGGCGGCGACCACCCCGAGACGGCGTACCTGGCCGGCAATTCGCTCGGCCTGCAGCCCCGCGCCGTGCGGGGCGAGCTGCTGCAGGAGCTCGACGCGTGGGCCCGGCTCGGCGTCGAGGGGCATCTGGAGGCCGAGCGGCCCTGGCTGCCGTACCACGAGTTGCTGCGCGACCCGGCCGCCCGCCTGGTCGGCGCGCTGCCGGCCGAGACGGTGGTGATGAACTCGCTGACCGTCAACCTGCACCTGCTGATGGTCTCGTTCTACCGGCCGGAGGGCGTGCGCACGCTGATCGTCGTGGAGGACACGGCGTTTCCGTCGGACAGCTACGCGGTGCGCAGCCAGGCCGCCTTCCACGGCCTCGACCCGGACGCGACGGTGGTGCGCACGAACGACCCGCTGGGTGCGATCCGCGGGCACGGCGACCGTATCGCGCTGGTCCTGCTGGGCGGCGTCAACTACCTCACCGGCGAGCTGATGGACATTCCGGGGATCACGGCGGCGGGGCACGCGGCCGGCGCGGTCGTTGGGTGGGACCTGGCGCACGCGGCCGGCAACGTGCCGCTGCGGCTGCACGAGTGGGGCGTCGACTTCGCCGCATGGTGCTCGTACAAGTACCTCAACAGCGGTCCGGGAGCGGTGGCGGGCGCATTCGTGCACGAGCGGCACACCGGCCGCGCCATGCCCCGGTTCGAGGGCTGGTGGAGCACCGAGCCGGCGACCCGGTTCGAGATGGCGCCGGTGGCCCGGCTGCCGCAGACCGCCGACGCGTGGCAGGTGTCCAACCCGCCGATCCTCGCGATGAGCCCGGTGCGCACCTCGCTGGAGCTGTTCGACGCGGTGGGCATGTCGGCGCTTCGGGCGCGCAGCGAGCGGCTCACCGCGTACCTGCAGTCGCTGCTGGACCCGATCGGCGTCGAGGTCGTGACGCCGCGCGACCCGGCCCGGCGTGGCTGCCAGCTGTCGCTGCGCGTCGCCGACGCCGGCGGGCTGAGCAAGACCCTGCGGCACCGGCACGGGGTGATCGCCGACAGTCGCGAGCCCGACATCGTGCGGCTCGCGCCGGTGCCGCTGTACTCGACGTACCACGACTGCTGGCGGGCCGCCGCCGCGATCGCGCACGAGGTGGGGGCATGACGGACGTCGCCGTGGTCGGGGCCGGGCTCACCGGCAGCCTGCTCGCCTGCTACCTGGCCCGACGCGGGCACACCGTGACTGTTTACGAGCGCCGCCCCGACCCGCGCACCACCGCGACGGAGCGCGGCCGGTCGATCAATCTGGCGCTGTCGGAGCGAGGCATCGACGCGCTGCGCCGCATCGGCCTGCACGAGCGGGCGCTCGTCGACGCGCTGCCGATGCGCGGGCGGATGATCCACCCGGTCGCCGGGGAGCTGGACTTCCAGCAGTACAGCCTCGACGGGCAGCGGGCGATCAACTCGATCAGCCGGGGCGCGCTCAACAACGCTGTGCTCGACGCGGCCGCCGCCACCCCCGGGGTGAGCATCGTCTTCGAGCACCGGCTCACCGGGCTCGACCCGCTGGTGTTCGCGACGCCGGCCGGCGAGGCGAAGGCGAGCGCCGACGTCGTCATCGGCGCCGACGGGGCCGGCAGCGCGGTGCGCGGCCAACTGCTCGGCATGGGGCTGCTCGACGAGTCGGTCGACTTCCTCGACTACGGCTACAAGGAGCTGACCATCGCGGCGGGCCCGGACGGCGACTTCGCCCTGGACCCCGGCGCGCTGCACATCTGGCCGCGCGGCACGTCGATGATGATCGCGCTGCCCAACCGGGACCGGACGTTCACCTGCACGCTGTTCTGGCCCAACGGCGGCACGTCGAGCTTCGCCTCGCTGGGCAGCCCGGCCGCGATCGAGCGGCACTTCCGGGCGGCCTACCCGGACGTGGTACCGCTGATGCCGGACCTGGTCGAGGACTACCGGCTCAACCCGGTCGGCCTGCTCGGCACAGTGCACTGCGGGCCGTGGCAGGCGGTGACGCCGGGCGGCCCGGTCGGCCTGATCGGCGACGCGGCCCACGCGATCGTGCCGTTCTACGGGCAGGGCGCCAACTGCGGGTTCGAGGACTGCGTCGTGCTCGACCGGGTGCTCGACGAGACCGGTGACGACTTCGCCGCCGCGCTGCCGCTGTTCGAGGCCCGCCGCCGCGACGACGTCGAGGCGATCGCGACGATGGCGCTCAACAACTTCGTGGAGATGAGGGACAAGGTGGCCTCGCCGGTGTTCCAGCTCGGCAAGAAGCTCGAGCACGCGCTGGAACGCGCGCTGCCCGGCCGGTACGTCTCCCGCTACGAGCTGGTCTCGTTCAGCACCACGCCCTACGCGCAGGTGCGGGACCGGGTGCGGCGGCAGCACCAGGTGCTCGGGGCGGTCGGCGCGCTCATGCTCGGCGCGCTCGGCGCTGCGGTGGTCAAGGGGTGGCGGCGATGACGCTGCGGCACTTCGTCGGCGGGCGGTTCGTCGCAACCGGCCGGACGTTCCCGAAGCTCAGCCCAGTCACCGGCGACCTCGTCACGCAGGTCTGCGAGGCGGACCGCTCCACCGTGGACGCCGCGGTGGCCGCGGCGCGGGCGGCCGTGCGCGGCCCATGGGGGCGCACCAGCGAGCTGGAGCGCGCCGCCGTCCTGCGGCGGATCGCCGACGAGCTGGAGCGGCGCTTCGACGACCTGGTCGCCGCCGAGGTCGCTGACACCGGCAAGCCGGTCGCCCAGGCCCGGACGCTCGACATTCCGCGCGGCGCGGCCAACTTCCGGGCGTTCGCCGACATCGTGGCCGCGGCGCCGGCCGAGGCGTTCAGCACCGTCACCCCGTCCGGCGGGCGCGCCCTCAACTACGCGGTGCGCAAGCCGGTCGGCGTGGTCGCGATCGTCGTGCCCTGGAACCTGCCGCTGCTGCTGCTGACCTGGAAGGTGGCCCCGGCGCTCGCCTGCGGCAACGCGGTCGTGGTCAAACCCTCCGAGGAGACGCCGTCCTCGGCGACGGTCCTCGCCGAGGTGATGGCCGCCGCCGGCGTGCCCGACGGCGTCTTCAACCTCGTGCACGGCTTCGGGCCGGACTCGGCGGGGGAGTTCCTCACCCGCCACCCGGACGTCGACGCCATCACGTTCACCGGCGAGTCCGCGACCGGCTCGGCGATCATGCGGGCCGCCGCCGACGGGGTGAAGGCCGTCTCGTTCGAGCTCGGCGGAAAGAACGCCGGCCTGGTGTTCGCCGACACCGACCTCGACGCGGCCGTCGCCGGCTCGGTGCGCTCCAGCTTCACCAACGGCGGCCAGGTGTGCCTGTGCACCGAGCGGCTGTACGTGCAGCGCCCGGTCTTCGACGAGTTCGTCACCCGGCTGGGCAAGGCGGCATCCGCCCTGGCGTGGGGATGGCCGCAGGACGAGGGCACCGGCACGATGCCGCTGATCTCCAAGCAGCACCGCGAGAAGGTGCTCGGCTACTACGACCTCGCCCGCACCGACGGCGCCACGGTGGTGACCGGCGGCGGGATGCCGACGTTCGACGACGCCCGCGACGGCGGCGCCTATGTCCAGCCGACCGTGCTCGTCGGCCTCCCGCCGGACGCCCGCACCAACCGCGAGGAGATCTTCGGGCCGGTCTGCCACGTCGCGCCGTTCGACACCGAGGAGGAGGCGTTCGCGCTGGCCAACGACAGCGACTACGGCCTCGCCGCGACCGTGTGGACCCGCGACGTCGGCCGGGCGCACCGGGCCGGCCTGGCGCTGGACGCCGGGCTGGTCTGGGTCAACACCTGGTTCCTGCGCGACCTGCGCTCGCCCTTCGGCGGCGTCAAGGCCTCCGGCATCGGCCGCGAGGGCGGCATCCACTCGCTCAACTTCTACTCCGAGCTCACCAACGTCTGCGTGGACCTCTCATGACCGATGTACAGAAGGCGGCCGACACGCTGCTGGCCGCCTACGAGACCGGCACCCCGATCCCGCCGCTGCGCGGGACGGTGCTGCCGGCGGGCGACGTCGCCACGGCGTACGCCGTGCAGCGGGCCCAGGCCGAGCACTGGGAGGCCGCCGGGCGGCGGCCGGTCGGCGCGAAGATCGGCCTGACCTCGCCGGCCGTACAGAGCATGTTCGGTGTCTTCCAGCCGGACTTCGGCGTGCTGTACGCCGACATGGCCGTGCCCGACGGCGCCCCGATCCCGGCCGGCAAGCTGCTCCAGCCGCGCGTGGAGGTCGAGGTCGCGTTCGTGCTCGGCCGGGACCTGCCGGACGAGCAGGTCACCGTCGTTGACGTCATCCGGGCCACGGAGTACCTGCTGCCGGCGATCGAGGTGGTCGACTCGCGCATCGCCGGCTGGGACATCTCCATCGTGGACACCGTGGCCGACAACGCCTCCAGCGGCCTGTACGTGCTCGGCACCGCGCCGCGCCGGCTGGCCGACGTCGACCTGCGGCTGTGCGGGGCCGTGGTCGAGCACGCCGGCGAGCCCGTGTCGGTCGGCGCGGGCGCGGCCTGCCTCGGCAACCCGGTGCACGCGGTCGCCTGGCTGGCCACCACGCTGGCCGCGGCCGGCCGCCCGCTGCGCGCCGGCGACCTCGTCCTGTCCGGCGCGCTCGGCCCGATGGTGCCGGTGCCCGTGACGGCCGCGGGACCCGTGTACGAGGCGCGGGTCTCGGGGCTCGGGTCGGTCCGGGCCGTCTTCGAAGGGAGCGCAACATGACCGTCGGCGTGGCCGTCATCGGCTCGGGCAACATCGGCACCGACCTGATGATCAAGGTACTGCGGCTCTCCGAGTCACTGAAGATGGTCGCGATGGCCGGCATCGACCCGGACTCCGACGGACTCGCCCGGGCCCGGCGGCTCGGCGTCGCCACGACCGCGGCCGGCGTCGACGGCCTGGTCGCCATGCCCGAGTTCGCCGACGTGCGCATCGTCTTCGACGCGACGAGCGCCGGGGCCCACCGGCACAACAACGAGGTGCTGCAGGCGCACGGCCGCCGGGTCGTCGACCTCACGCCCGCGGCGATCGGGCCGTACGTCGTGCCGCCCGTCAACCTCGACGAGCACCTAACCGCGCCCAACGTCAACCTCGTGACGTGCGGCGGGCAGGCGACCGTGCCGATCGTCGCCGCGGTCGGCGCGGTGAGCCCGGTCGCCTACGCCGAGATCGTCGCCTCGATCGCATCGAAGTCGGCCGGCCCCGGCACCCGGGCCAACATCGACGAGTTCACCGTCACCACCGCCCGCGCGCTGGAGGTCGTCGGCGGCGCCGCCCGGGGCAAGGCGATCATCGTGCTCAACCCGGCCGACCCGCCGCTGCTGATGCGCGACACCGTGTACTGCGTCTGCCCGGACCGCGACGCCGACCGGACCGCGATCGCCGCGTCGGTCGAGGCGATGGTCAAGGCGGTCGGCGGGTACGTGCCCGGCTACCGCCTCAAGCAGGAGGTCCAGTTCTCCGCCGACCCCGAGGGGCTGCTCGTGACCGTGTTCCTCGAGGTCTCCGGCGCCGGGCACTACCTGCCCGCCTACGCCGGCAACCTCGACATCATGACCTCCGCCGCGCTCCAGGTCGCCGAGCGGATGGCGGACGCATGACCGACAGGCTCTACATCCAGGACGTGACACTGCGCGACGGCATGCACGCCATCGCGCACCGGTACACCGTCGAGCAGGTCCGCACGATCGCCGCCGCGCTCGACGCGGCCGGGGTCGACGCCATCGAGGTCGCGCACGGCGACGGCCTGGCCGGGTCGAGCGTCAACTACGGCCGCGGCGCCGCCACCGACGCCGAGTGGATCGCGGCCGCCGCCGAGGCGATCACCGACGCGAGGCTGACCACCCTGCTGCTGCCCGGGATCGGCACCATCGCCGACCTCAAGCAGGCCCGGGAACTCGGGGTCACCAGCGTGCGGATCGCCACCCACTGCACGGAGGCCGACATCGCCGCCCAGCACATCGGCTGGGCGCGGGAGAACGGCATGGACGTCGCCGGCTTCCTGATGATGTCGCACATGAACCCGCCGGCGGCGCTGGCCGAGCAGGCCAGGCTGATGGAGTCCTACGGCGCGCACTGCGTCTACGTCACCGACTCCGGCGGCCGGCTGCTCATGCGCGACGTCGCCGAGCGGGTCGACGCCTACCGCCAGGTGCTCGACCCGGCCACCCAGATCGGCATCCATGCCCACCACAACCTGTCGTTCGGCGTCGCCAACAGCGTCGTCGCCGTCGAGCACGGCACCGTGCGGGTCGACGCCTCCCTCGCCGGGCAGGGCGCCGGCGCCGGCAACGCGCCGCTGGAGGTCTTCGTGGCGGTCGCCGACCTGATGGGCTGGGAGCACGGCTGCGACACGTTCGCGCTCATGGACGCGGCCGAGGACCTGGTGCGGCCGCTGCAGGACCGTCCCGTGCGGGTCGATCGGGAGACGCTGTCGCTGGGCTACGCCGGGGTCTACTCCAGCTTCCTGCGGCACGCCGAGCGGGCCTCGGAGCGCTTCGGCGTGGACGTGCGGGACATCCTGGTGGAGTTGGGCCGCCGCCGGATGGTGGGCGGCCAGGAGGACATGATCGTCGACGTCGCCCTCGATCTGGTGAAGGAGCGCGGATGAGCGCGGCAGACCTGGCAGACCTGGCAGAGCGGCTCGATGAGGCCGAGCGGACCCGCACGGCCATCCCCCAGGTGGTCTCGCAGGGCGGCGCCGACGCCGACGCGGCCTACCGCATCCAGGCTGCGCTCGTGGCGCGGCGGGTGGGTCGCGGCGAGCGGCTCGTCGGCCTCAAGCTGGGCCTGACCAGCCGGGCCAAGATGGCGCAGGTCGGCGTCGACCAGGTGATCTGGGGCCGGCTCACCGACGCGATGCGGATCGAGGACGGCGGCACGGTCGACGCCGGCCGGTACATCCACCCCCGCGTCGAGCCCGAGGTGGCGTTCCGCCTCGACGCGACCGGCGCGGCCACCGCCGTCGCGCCCGCGCTGGAGCTGATCGACTCGCGCTACGCCGACTTCAAGTTCGCGCTGCCCGACGTGATCGCCGACAACACCTCGGCGGCCGCGTTCGTCGTCGGCGCCTGGCAGCCGCTGCCGGCCGGCCTGGACAACCTGGGCGTGCTGCTGGAAGTCGACGGGCGGGTCGTCCAGATCGGATCCACGGCCGCCGTTCTGGGCGATCCCCGCCGGGCCCTCAGGGCCGCCGCCGCCCTGGCCTCCTCCGCGGGTGTACCGCTGGAGGACGGCTGGGTGCTGCTCGCCGGCGCCGCGACAGCGGCGGTGCCGCTGGCGCCCGGCGCGCACGTGCGCGCGGTCATCGAGGGCCTGGGCACCGCCTCCCTGCGGGCGCTGTCGTGATCGTCGAGGGCGCGGCCCGACCGCGCGGCCGGTTCCCGCACGTGAAGGTCGCGGGTGGCTTCGCGTTCGTCTCCGGCACGTCGTCGCGCCGGCCCGACAACACCATCGCCGGTGCGTCGGTGGACGCGATGGGCACGACCAGCCTCGACATCCGCGAGCAGACGCGGGCCGTGCTGCGCAACATCGACGGCATCCTCGCCGCAGTCGGCGCGTCGCTCGCCGACGTGGTGCAGGTGACCACGTACCTGGTGAACATGAACGACTTCGGCGGCTACAACGAGGTCTACGGCGAGTTCTTCGACGAGGGCGGACCGGCCCGCACCACCGTGGCGGTGCACCAGCTGCCGCACCCGCACCTGCTGATCGAGATCCAGGCCGTCGCGCTGATCCCCCGTGGAGGTGGAGATGACTGACATGTCCCCGGTGAGCTTTCCCGACTGGCTCGCCGAGAACCAGCACCTGCTCAAGCCGCCCGTCGGCAACAAGCAGCTGTTCCCGACCGGGTCGGACTTCATCGTGATGGTCGTCGGAGGGCCCAACCAGCGCACCGACTTCCACGTGGACCCGTACGAGGAGTTCTTCTACCAGATCAAGGGCAACATGCACCTTGACGTCATGACACCCGACGGCCCGGACACGGTGCACATCAAGGAGGGCGGGATGTGGCTGCTGCCCGGCAACATGCCCCACTCGCCGCAGCGTGAAGCCGGCTCGATCGGCATCGTGGTGGAGCGGGTGCGCGAGGAGGGGACCCTGGAGAAGTTCCAGTGGTACTGCCCGTCGTGCGGGAACAAGGTGCACGAGGTCGAGCTGCAGGTCCGCGACATCGTGGTCGACCTGCCGCCCGTGTTCCAGGCGTTCTACGCGGACGAGACGGCGCGCACCTGCACCCGGTGCGGCACCGTGCACCCGGGCAAAGGATGAGGGTCGACGTCCACACCCACATGGTGCCGTTCGGCTGGCCGGACCTCGCGGCCGAGTGTGGCGGCACCGGGTGGCCGTGGCTGCGCGTCGACTCCGAGCGCGCGGCAATGATCATGGTGGGGTCCACCGAGTTCCGGCCGATCGGCCCGTCGACGTGGGACGCGCCGACGCGCCTGGAGGACATGGACGCCGACGGCGTCGACCTGCAGGTGATCTCCCCGACGCCGGTGTTCTTCTCCTACGAGCGCCCGGCCGCCCAGGCGGTCAAGGTCGCCCGGATCTTCAACGACCTGACGCTGAAGCTGGCCGCCGAGGGCGCGGGCCGGTTCGTGCCGTTCTGCCAGGTGCCGCTGCAGGACCCGGACGCGGCCTGTGCCGAGCTCGACCGCTGCCTGGCCAACGGGCACGCCGGCGTCGAGATCGGCAACCACGTCGGCGAGCGTGACCTCGACGATCCGGGCATCGTGTCGTTCCTGCAGCACTGCGCGGCGGTGGGCGCGCCGGTGTTCGTGCATCCGTGGGACATGCCGGCCGGTCCGCGCCTGGACCGGTGGATGGCCCGCTGGCTGACCGGCATGCCCGCCGAGACCCACCTGTCGATCGTGGCGATGATCCTCGGCGGCGTCTTCGACGCGGTACCACCGTCGCTGCGCATCTGCTTCGCGCACGGCGGCGGCAGCTTCGCCTTCTGGCTCGGCCGGGCCGAGAACGCCTGGCACCGCCGCGGCGACGTGGTCCGGGGCCGTTCGGCCCACCCGCCGTCGCATTACGTCGACCGACTCTCGGTCGACTCCGTTGTGTTCGACCCGGCCGCCCTGCGGCTGCTGGTCGAGACGCTGGGGGAGGACCGCGTCATGGTCGGCAGCGACTACCCGTATCCCCTGGGCGAGCGCCCGGTCGGTGCGGTGGTCGACCGGGCCGGCTTCCTGAGCGAGACGCAGCGCGCGAAGCTGCTGGGCGCCAACGCACTGCGGTTCCTCGGACGATCATCAGGTGCGTTTTCTTGATCAGGAGTTGCCGGAGCCCGGCCGGTCGAGGGCGACGACACCGTCGACGAGCGCGCGGCTGGAGGCGCCGGGAACGGGGCCGTGCCTGGTCGCGACGTCGGCAGGGCCCGGTAGCCCACCACCTGCCAGCCCGGTAGCTCCAGCGGAGCCAGTGCATCGAGCCCGACGGGGCACTGCGGCCGCGACGGGTGCGGCCCGGCGCGCGCTGGTCGGGGTGTAGTAGGCGGCGAGCGAGGCGTGCGCCACGATCCTCCGGAATGGGTTTCCGGAGGATGGCGACCGCTGCGGAGGTGGAAGCGTGAGATATCAGGAAGGCCTCGCCCACCGATGGTGAACACAGCGGGCTGCTGCACGCCCTGGCCGTGGGTCCCGGCGCCCGGTCGGTGCGGTGGCCGAGCGGGCCGGCCTTTGAGCGAGGCGCGGCACGCGAAGCTGCCGGGTGCCGACGCACTGCGGTTCCCCGGACGCTGACGGGCGCCCGCGAACACGCTGACCGCTGCCTCGGGCCGCTCGGACTGCGGTTTCGTGCTTGTGAAATCCTGTGAACAAAGCTGATCCGAGGCATCCTCCGTACGGCCGGACAATGCTGCCATGAGCAGTATCTTTCCTGTTCACTGTGGGATGCATCTTGTTCACTGAACTCATGCCTGATAGAACATCGGGGCAGGTCGGGCTAACAGAGGAGTGAACATGGCAGACTCTCCCCTTCTCTCCCGCCGCTCCGTGTTTCAGCTCGGCGGTGTGGGCGCGCTCCTGCTCGCCACCGGCGCCTGCGCGAGCGGCAGCAAGAACAACACCTCGTCGTCGGCCTCCGGCGGCGCCAAGTCGTCGACCCTGAAGATCGCGGTGTCCAGCTACATCAGTAGCTGGGACCAGGACTTCGTCGGCTTCGACCTGACCGCCCTGATGCTGTACAAGAACGTCTTCCCATACATGATCGACTACGGCGTGAAGACCGCCGGCGGCAGCAGGATCCTCGACACCGAGAACATCATGCCGACGTTCGCCGAGTCGTTCGAGCCGGACGCCGAGAAGAAGGTGTGGACGCTCAAGCTCCGCAAGGGCGTCAAGTTCCCCAGCGGCAACGAGCTCAAGGCCGCCGACGTGAAGTGGTCGAAGGACCGGGCGTTCGCCGCCAAGGCCAACGTCGCCGGCGTCTACCGCACGATCGGCCTCACCAAGGCCGAGCAGGTCGTCGTCGTCGACGATTACACGGTCGAGTTCCACCAGGAGTTCCCGAGCGCGCTGACCAGGCAGATCCAGGCCATCTCGCTCTACGTCTTCGACTCGGCCGAGGCGAAGAAGCACGTCACCGACGCGGACCCGTGGGCCAAGGAGTGGTTCGCCAAGAACCCGCCCACCGGCGGCTACTTCAACGTCACCAAGGCCACCCAGGGCCAGGAGATCGAGCTCACCGCGAACGACGCCTACCCGGGCGCGGACCCGGCCAAGACGAAGACGATCCGCATCTCGGTCGTGCCGGCCGCCGCCAACCAGCGGCTGCAGCTACAGGCCGGCGACATCGACATCGCGCTGGGCGCGAGCCCGCGCGACATCAAGGACCTCAAGAACGCCTCCGGCGTCACCGTGCTGTCCGCGGCCAGCAACTCGCAGATCGCCATCCAGATGTCGACGACCAACGCGCCGTTCGACGACGTCAACGTGCGTAAGGCGCTGGCCTACGCCACGCCGTACGAGCAGATCATCAAGAACGTGTACGGCGGCGACGCCCGGCCGACGAAGAGCGTCGTGCCGCTGGACATGCCGGGATACTCCGAGAAGGGGTACCCGTACACGTACGACATCGACAAGGCCAAGGCGGCGCTCGCCGCGTCGGGCAAGACCTCGGTCACCTCGGAGCTGGTCTTCCAGGCCGACAACGAGGAACAGCAGCAGCTCGCCGTGCTCGTGCAGAGCGAGGCCCGCAAGGCCGGCATCGAGCTCAAGCTGACCCCGCTCGACCCGGCGACGCTCGCCGACCGGCGCGGGAAGAAAAACATCCCGCTGCAGATCACCTCGGGCCAGCTGTGGGTCAACGACGTCGAGTACATGCTGGCGACGAGCTTCGTGCAGGGCGCCAACCTCAACTACTCCAACTACACCAACCCGAAGATCGAGCAGATCTACCAGCAGTCGCACACCACCGTGGACACCGGCGCGCGCAACCAGCTCTGGGTACAGGTGCAGGACATCATGGCCGAGGACGTGCCGTGGGTCGTGATCTGCCAGCCCAACTTCAACCTGCCGGTGCGCAAGTCGGTGGTTGGCTGGGTGCAGCCGATGGACGGCCTGGCCCGCCTGCGCTACCTGGGTGCGTCGGCGTAGATGCGCGTCCTCCGGTTCGTCGCCCGCCGGGTGCTCCAGCTCATTCCGGTCCTGCTCGGGGTGGTCGTGCTGACATTCCTGCTGGTCCGGGTGCTGCCCGGTGACCCGATCCGGACCATCCTCGGGCCCAACGCGACAGCTGCCGACGAGGCGGCGGCGCGTGCCCGCTTCGGCCTCGACCAGCCGCTGTGGCGCCAGTTCACCGACTACCTCGGCGGCCTGATCACCGGGAACTTCGGCACATCCATCCAGAGTGGACAGTCGGTCGGCAGCGAGATGGCGCTGCGGATCGGCCCCACGATGGAGCTGGTCGTGCTGGCGGTGGCGATCGCCGTGGTGATCGCCACCGTCGTGGGGCTGTGGTCGGCCCGGCACGCGAACCGGGCCGGCGACCACGGCATCCGGGTGCTCGCGCTGATCGGCAACTCGATGCCGGAGTTCTGGCTGGGCCTGGTGCTGATCCTCGTCGGCTATGCGGGCCTGGGCTGGTTCCCGGCGCCCAGCGGCCGCGTCGACCCGGACACCGACCTCACCCCGATCACCGGCGCCGACGCGCTCGACGCCCTGCTGACCGGCAACATGCCGGCGCTGACGTCGGCGCTATGGCACCTGGTGCTGCCGGTACTCACGCTCGTTATCGTGATCGTGGCCCCGCTGCTGCGCAGCGTGCGCGCGTCGGCGCTGGAGGTGCTGCGGTCCGAGCCCTACGCGGCCGCCGAGGCCCACGGGCTGCCCGGCCGGCTGCTGCGCCGCGGATACCTGGTGCGGGCCGCCCTGGTACGCCTGCCGTCGCTGGCCGCCCTCGTCTTCGGCTTCGCGATCGGCTCGACGGTGCTCATCGAGTACGTCTACTCCTGGCAGGGCTTCGGTCAATGGGCGCTGCGCGGCCTGCTCTACCGCGACTACCCGGTGGTGCAGGGGTCGGTGCTGGTCATCGCGTTCTGCTACGTCGTGGTGTTCCTGATCGCCGACGTCGTGCACGCCATGCTCGACCCGAGGGTGAGGATCTGATGTCGTTGCTGCGCACCGGCCGCCGCCGGGCAGGCCGCGACCGCCGCGACGGCCGCTTCGGCACCGTCCTGGTGGCCGCCGGCACCGGGATCCTGGCCGTCGTCGCCCTCACCGTGCTGCTCGCCCCGCTGCTCAGCTCGTGGGGGCCGAACGAGATCGACGGGGCCGCCCCCACCCTCGCCGAGCCCGGCGGCGCACACCTGTTCGGCACCGACGTCAACGGCATGGACGTGTGGAGCCGGCTGCTGTACGCGGGCCGCATCGACCTCGGCATCGCCGTCGCCGCGGTCGCAGTCGCCGTCGTGCTGGGCAGCATCCTCGGCGTCGTCGCCGGCTACTTTGGCGGCTGGCTCGACGACGTGCTGATGCGCCTGACCGACATCTTCCAGGCGTTCCCCACGTTCATCCTCGCGCTCACTGTCGCCGCCCTGCTGGGCAGCGGGCCGCTCAACCTGACCGTGGCGATCGCACTGGTGAACGCGCCGGCCTACGCCCGCCTGGTGCGCGCCGAGGTCCGCACGATCCGCGACCTGACCTACGTCGACGCCGCGCGCACCTCCGGCGCCTCGACGATCGGGCTGCTGTGGCGGCACGTGCTGCCGAACAGCATCACCCCGGTGCGGGTGATCGCCCCGCTCAACTGCGGCTGGGCGATGCTCACCCTGGCCGGACTGTCGTTCCTCGGGCTGGGCATCCCGGTGCCCGACGCCGAGTGGGGCGCCATGATCAGCCTCGGTACCGGTGACGTGGTCGCCGGCCGGTGGTGGACCTCGGTGCCGCCCGGCATCGCACTGCTCGTCTGCGTCCTGGGCTTCAGCCTCCTCGGTGAGGGCCTGCAGGAGCGCGCCGACCGGGTCCGACGGTGAGGAGCCGCACGTGAGCCTGCTTTCGATCGACAATCTCTCCGTCGTCATCGGCGGCCGCGTCGCCGCGCTCAGCGACGTCTCGTTCACCGTCGACGCCGGCGAGGTCGTCGGGCTGGTCGGGGAGAGCGGCGGCGGCAAGAGCATGGTCGGCCGGGCGATCGTCGGCATGCTGCCCACCGGCTCGGTGGCGACCGGCCGGGTCGGCTTCGAGGGCGTCGATGTGCTGACCATGTCCGCCGAGCGGCTGGCCCACCACCGCGGCCACGGCGCCGCGATGTGCTTCCAGAACCCGCGCGGCGCGCTCAGCCCGACCCGGACCGCGGGGCGGCAGCTGGTCGACCGGCTCCGGACCCATCAGGACATGGACGGCGAGCGGGCCCGCGGGGCGGCGCTGGAGCTGTTCGAGGCGGTCGGCATCCGCAGCGCCCGCCGCCGCCTCGGTGCCTACCCGCACGAGCTGTCCGGCGGCATGGCCCAGCGGGTGATGATCTCGCTCGCCACCGGGTGTGCGCCGCGCCTGCTCATCGCCGACGAGCCGACCACGGGCCTCGACGTCACGCTGACCGCCGAGATCCTGCGGCAGTTCCGCCACGCCGCCGACACCGACGGCCGCGGCGTGCTGCTGATCTCCCACGACATCAACGCGATCGCGGCCGTGTGCGACCGCATTGTGGTCCTCTACGCCGGCACCGTCGTCGAGACCGGCCCGGCCCGGCAGGTGCTGACCGCGCCGGCGCACCCGTACACCCGGGCACTGCTGCGCTCGGTGCCCGACCTCGATGGCCGGCCCGTGGTGGTGACGCCGGGCGCGATGCCGCTGCTGCGCGAGGCCCCGGCCGCGTGCCCGTTCGCGCCGCGCTGCGCGCACGCCGAGGACGACTGCCGGACCTCCCAGCCGCAACCGGCGCAGCAGGGCCGGCGCTGGACGGCGGCCTGCTTCCACCCGCTGCACGACGCCGCCGAGGCGGGGCAGGCGGCCGACGTCACGGTCGGCACCCCGGCCCGGCGGGCCGCCACGACCGCGGACGCCGAGCCCGTGCTCGTCGTGGACGACGCGCACATGGTGTACAAGAGCCGGTTCGGCCGGGGTGGGCACCACGCGCTGCGCGGGGTCAGCCTCACCGTCGCCAAGGGCGAGCGGATCGGCGTCGTCGGCGAGAGCGGGTGCGGCAAGTCCACCCTCGCCCGGCTCATCGTGGGGCTTGCCAAGCCGACCCGCGGCAGCGTCACGGCGGCCCGCAGTTCGCTCGTCTTCCAGGACCCGATCGGCTCGCTCAGCCCGCGCCGGACCGTCGAGGACGCGATCGGCGAGCCGCTGCGTGCGCTCGGTCTCCCCGCGGCCGAGCGGGCCGGCCGGGCGGCCGCCGTGCTCGACCGGATGGAGCTGGACCGCTCGATCCTCGCCCGCCGGCCGCACGAGCTGAGCGGCGGCCAGGCGCAGCGGGTCGGCATCGCCCGCGCGCTCGTCGCCGAGCCGGACCTGATCGTCTTCGACGAGCCGACGTCGGCGCTGGACGTCACCGTGCAGGCGCAGATCCTCGCGGTGATCGACGAGGTCGCCGCGGACCGCTCGCACGGCTCGGTGTTCATCTCGCACGACCTTGCCACCGTCCGCGGGTTCGCCGACCGGGTCGTCGTGCTCTATCTCGGCCGGATCGTCGAGGAGGGGCCGGTCGAGGAGGTCTTCGCGCGGCCGCGGCACCCCTACACGCGGGCGTTGCTGTCGCGCGGCCTCTCGCCCGGCACAGCCCTGGTCCGCGACCTGGAGGAGGCCGACGCGACGGCCGGGTGCGCGCTTGCGGCCCGGTGCCCGTTCGTCACCGACCGGTGCCGGGGCGAGGACCAGCAGTTGCAGCAGTACGGGGAGAGCCGGGCCGCCTGCTGGCGGGTGCCGGAGATTGGGGAGTTGGTGTGAGCCTCAGGCTGGCCGTCGACATCGGCGGTACGTTCGTCGACGCGATGGAGCTGGACACCCGGACCAACCAGGTGCGGTTCCGCAAGGCGTCGACAACCCCGGCCCGCCCGGCCGACGGCGTGCTCGCCGCGGTGGCCGCGCTCGGCACGGATCTGTCCGATGTGGAGCTGTTCATCCACGGTACGACGCTGGGCCTCAACGCGGTGCTGGAGCGCCGCGGCGCGGCGACCGGCATCATCACCAACGAGGGCTTCCGGGACGTGTTCCTGATCGGGCGCGGCAACGTCCCGTCCGACCACATGTACGACTTCCAGTACGAGCGCCCGCCGAGCCTGGTGAAACGCCGGCACACGGCGGGGGTGAAGGGACGGCTGGACTACAAGGGCCGCGTGGTCGAGGACCTCGACGCCGACTCGGTGCTGGCCGCCGCCCGCGAGCTGGTCGAGGTCCAGGGCGTGCGGTCGATCGCCATCTGCTTCCTGCACGCGTTCCTCGACCCGTCGCAGGAGCGCGCCGCGGCGGCCCTCATCCGGGAGCGGTACCCCGACGTCAGCCTCTCGCTGTCGACCGACATCGCCCGCGAGTACCGCGAGTACGAGCGCACCAGCACCACCGTGCTGGAGGCATACATCCGCCCGATCTTCGAACGCTACGTCGACGAGCTGGAGCAGGGCCTGGCCGACGGCGGCTTCGCCGGGCGCTTCCTCATCATGCGCTCCGGCGGCGGATCGATGACCAGCGAGGCGGCCAAGCGCTCGCCGACCCACACCGTCCTCAGCGGACCGGCCGGCGGCATCGTCGGCGCCGCGTACCTCGCTGGCGCGCTGGGCCGCGACAGCCTCCTCACCTTCGACATCGGGGGCACCTCGCTCGACGCGTGCGTCATCGAGCAGGGCAGCGCGGTCGCCGCCCACGAGGCGCAGCTGGAGCACTTCCCGCTGCTGATCCCGACGTACGACATCCGCACCATCGGCGCCGGCGGCGGCTCGATCGCCTGGCTCGACCGGGGCCTGCTCAAGGTCGGCCCGCAGAGCGCGGGCGCCGACCCGGGCCCGGTCTGCTACGGCCGCGGCGGCACCCGCCCAACCGTCACCGACGCGGCCGTCGCGCTCGGCTACGTGGACCCGGACCGGTTCCTCGGCGGCGCGATGGGGCTGCAGGCCGACGCAGCCCGCAAGGCCCTCGACGAGCAGGTGGCCGCGCCGCTCGGGCTGCCGGTCGAGGCGGCGGCCGCGGGCATCTTCGACGTGCTGCTCGCGCGCACCGTCGGCGCGGTCCGGCAGATCACCGTCGAGCGTGGCCGCGACCCGCGGCAGTTCTCGCTGCTCGCCTTCGGCGGCGCCGGGCCGCTGCTGGCGCCGCTGCTCGCCCGGGAGATGGGCATCGCGGAGGTCATCGTGCCGTTCGCGCCGTCGGGCTTCTCGGCGTGGGGCATGCTCAGCGCCGACATCGAGGACAACTTCAGCCGTACCCTGATGACCCCGCTCGACGAGGTCGAGCCGGCGGCGGTCGAGGCGACCTTCGCCGAGGTCGAGGCCGAGGCGCTGGCCTCGCTCAGCGCGCAGGGCGTGCCCGCGCAGCTGGCGGTCCTGCAGCGCCAGCTGGAGCTGCGCTACCTCGGGCAGGAGCACAGCCTCACGGTCACGATCGGGCGCGACACCCTCGACCCCGACGGCGCGCGGGCCGCCTTCCAGGAGCTGCACTCCGCCCGGTACGGCCACGCGATGGCCAACCGCCTGCAGATCCTGAACCTGCGCCTGCGTGCGGTGGGCCGCACGGCGAGCCCGACACTGGTCGAGCCGCCGCCGGGCGACGGCAACCCCGCCCGGGCCCTGCTCGGGCGGCGGGACGCGTTCGACTTCGGCGCCCGCGCGGTCGTGCCGTTCGACGTCTACGACCGGGCGCTGCTCGCGCCGGGCGACGCGTTCGACGGCCCGGCGCTGGTCGACGAGGGCACGTCCACGACGGTGGTCCCCTCGGGCCAGCGGGTGTCGGTCGACGCGCACGGCTACCTGCTGGTGCGTGCGGCATGAGCACTTTGGATGGTGCCACCGCCGAGGTCGTGCGCTCCTACCTGCTCGCCGCGGCCGAGGAGATGCGGGCGACGCTCATCCGCACCTCGTTCAACCCGGTCATCTACGAGGTCCACGACTTCGGGCTCTCGCTGTACGACGCCGACCTGCGGCTGGTGGCCGAGGCGACCGGCCTGACGTTCTTCCTCGGCGCCAACGACTTCTCGCTGCGCAAGGGCGTGGAGTACGTCGGGCGGGAGAATCTGCACCCGGGCGACGTCGTGCTGCTCAACTACCCGTACTGGAACGCCGCGCACGCCTACGACGCGACGCTGTTCGCCCCGGTGTTCGAGCCCGGCGGACCGCTGCTGGGCTTCCTCTGCGTCCGCGCGCACTGGATGGACCTCGGCGCCAAGGACCCCGGCTACGTGCTCGACTCCACCGACGTACACCAGGAAGGCATCCTCTTCCCGGGCACCAAGGTGGTGTCGCGCGGCGAGCCGGTCCGCGAGATCCACGAGCTGATCCGGTTCAACTCGCGCATGCCCGACGAGGTGATGGGCGACCTGCACGCCCAGATCGCCGCGCTGCGCACCGGCGAGCGCCGGCTGCTGGAGATCGTCGAGAAGTTCGGCCGGCCGACCGTCGAGGCGACGATCGAGCGGATGATCGCCGACGGCGCCGCCCGCACCCGCTCGGCCCTGACCGCGCTGCCGCAAGGCTCCTGGACCGCCGAGGACGTGCTCGACGACGACGGCATCACCGACGAGCCGATCAACATGAAGGTGACCGTCACGATCGCCGACGGCACGTTCACGGTCGACTTCGCCGGGTCGTCGCCGGCCGTGGCCGGGCCGGTCAACATGCCCTACGGCGCGACCGAGGCGATCTGCAAGGTCATCCTCAAGTCGCTGACGTCGGCCGACCAGCCCTCCAACGCCGGCACCGTCGCGCCGCTGGTGGTGAAGGCGGAGCCCGGCACGCTGTTCCACGCCGTCTACCCGCAGCCGACGTTCACGCTCTGGACCGGCATCGTCGCGGTCGAGCTGATCCTCAAGGCGCTCGCTCAGGGCATGCCCGACCGGCTGCCGGCCTCGTCGGGCGGCGACGTGCCCGGGTTCATGATGGTCGGCATCCACCCCGACACCGGCGCGCTGTTCGCGGTGTCCAACAACGAGCCCGTGGGCTGGGGCGGCACGCCGCACCACGACGGCATGAACGCCGCCACCCACGTCTCCGGCAGCACCGGGCGGATCACGCCGATCGAGGTGCTGGAGGCGAAGACCGGCATGTTCTTCGAGCGGATGGAGATCCGCACCGACTCAGGCGGGGCCGGCCGGTTCCGCGGCGGGGCGGGCCTGCACCGCGACATCCGGTTCGTCACGCCGGGGGAGTTCCTGTCGGTCATCAAGAAGACCAAGGCCCGGCCGTGGGCGCTTTCCGGCGGACGGTCCCCGGAGGCGAACCGGGTGATCATCTTCCCGGGTACCGACCGGGAGCAGTCGGTCAGCACCAAGCGCACCGTCGTCGCCGTTGGGGACCGGGTCACGCTACTGACCGCCGGTGGCGGCGGGCACGGCGACCCGCGCGAGCGCGACCCGGAGCTGGTGCGCGAGGACGTGGCCGAGGGGTATGTGTCGGCTGAGCAGGCCCGCGAGGTCTACGGGGTCGAGGATGCCTGAGGTCGACGGCGCCACCGCCGAGGTGGTGCGCAGCTACCTTGTGGCCGCGGCCGAGGAGATGCGCGCCGCGCTCGTGCGCACCGCGTTCAATCCGGTCATCTACGAGGTCCACGACTTCGGCATCTCGATCTACGACGCCGGCCTGCGCCTGATCGCCGAGTCGACGGGCCTGTCGCGCTTCCTCGGCGCCAACGACTACTCGATCCGCAAGGGCGTGGAGTACGTCGGCCGGGACACGCTGCGGCCGGGCGACATCGTGCTGCTCAACTACCCGTACTGGAACGCCGCGCACGCCTACGACGCGACGCTGTTCGCGCCCGTGTTCGTCGACGACGCGCTTGTGGCCTTCCTCTGCGTCCGGGCCCACTGGATGGACCTCGGCGCCAAGGACCCCGGCTACGTGCTCGACTCCACCGACGTACACCAGGAGGGCCTGCTGTTCCCGGGCACCCGCGTATTCGCGGGCGGTGAGCCGGTCCGGGAGATTCACGAGCTGATCCGCTTCAACTCGCGCATGCCCGACGCGGTGCTCGGCGACCTGCATGCCCAGGTGGCGTGCCTGCGCACCGGCGAGCGGCGGGTCGCCGAGCTGTTCGGTACCTACGGCCGGGAAACGGTGGCCGCGGTGGTCGACACCGTCGTCGCCGCCGCCGAGCGGTCCGCCCGGGAGGCCGTCGACGCCCTGCCCCAGGGCTCGTGGACGGCCGAGGACTGGCTCGACGACGACGGGATCACCGACGACCCGATCCTGATGCGGGTCACCGTGACGATCGCCGGCGGCACGTTCACCGTCGACTTCGCCGGCTCGTCGCCGGCCGTGACGGGCCCGGTCAACCTGCCCCTCGGCGCGACGATCGCCACCTGCCGGGTGGCGTTCAAGGCGATCACCACGCCGACCGAGCAGACGAACTCCGGCCACTTCGCGCCGCTGATCGTGCGCGCCGAGCCGGGCACGCTCTTCCACGCCGTCTACCCGGCCGCGACGTTCACCCAGTGGACCGGCACCGTCGCGCTGGAGCTGATCTACAAGGCGCTGGCGCAGGGCATGGGCGGCCGGCTGCCGGCCTCGTCGGGCGGCGACGTGCCCGGGTTCATGATGGTCGGCGTCCACCCGGACACCGGATCGCTGTTCGCGGTCTCCAACAACGAGCCGGTCGGCTGGGGCGGGGCGCCCGGGCACGACGGCATCGGGCCGGCCAACCACCCGTGCCAGACCCAGGCCCGCATCACGCCGGTCGAGGTGCTGGAGGCGAAGACCGGCATGTTCTTCGAGCGGATGGAGATCCGCACCGACTCGGGCGGGGCCGGACGGTTCCGTGGCGGACCCGGGCTGCGCCGGGACATCCGGTTCGTGACCCCGGGCGAGTTCCTGTCGGTCATCAAAAAGACCAAGTCCCCGCCCTGGGCGAGCGACGGCGGCGCGGCCCCGGAGGCGAACCGAATCCTGGTGTTCCCCGGCACGGCCCGGGAGCGCGCCGTCAGCACCAAGCGCACGGCCGTTGCGGCCGGCGACCGGGTGACGGTGCTGACCGCCGGCGGCGGGGGACACGGCGACCCCGCGCTGCGCGATCCGGAGGCGGTTCGCGAGGACGTGGCCGACGGCTACGTCTCCGCCGACGCCGCCCGCACGATCTACGGAGTGGAACCATGAGCCTGCTGCTGGAGAACTGCACGGTCGTCGACGGTCGGATCCAGCCGGTCGAGGACGCCGCCGTCTGGGTGATCGGCGAACGGATCGCCGCCGTCGGCCCGCGCGAGCGGGTGCTGGCCGAGATCGACGGCGATCCGGCCCGCATCGACCTCGACGGCGCCTGGCTCACCCCGGGCCTGGCCAACATGCACACCCACCTGTCGCTCACCCTGCCGGGCGCGGCCGGTGACCGGCTCAAGCAGATGGGCCCGCACGAGCTCGCGCTCTACATGGCCGACGGCGCCCGCCGTACCCTCCACTGTGGAGTGACGACGGTCCGGTGCGTCGCCGAGAAGGACCACGCCGACTTCGCGCTGCGCCGGTCGATCGAGGCCGGCCGCACGCCCGGGCCGCGGATCTTCACCGCCGGGCGCGCCCTGGTGTGCACCGGCGGCCACGGCCACGAGAGCAGCGACACCCTCGAGTGCGACGGCGCCGACGGCTTCCGGCGCGGGGTCCGCGAGCAGGTCAAGGCCGGCGCCGACCTGATCAAGGTGATGATCTCCGGCGGCATCGCCGGCCGGCACGAGTCGATCGACACACGCCAGCTGCACCCCGACGAGCTGGCGGCGGTGCTGAAGACCGCGCACGACTGGGGCCGGCGGGTCACCGCCCATGCCGGCCCGGCGCCGGTCATCACCGAGGCGGTCGAACTGGGCCTCGACTGCGTCGAGCACGGCTACGAGCTGACCGCGGAACTGGCCGCGCTCATGGCCGAGCGCGGCACGGCCCTGGTGCCGACCCTGCTCGTCACCCGGTGCAAGGCGTTCTTCGACGAGCTGGGCGTCCCGGAGTGGATGCAGCAGCGGTCGCTGGGCGCGGGCGACCGGCACCTGGAGAGCTTCGCGATGGCCGTCGCCGCCGGGGTGGAGGTGCTGCTGGGCAGCGACATGCCGCCGTTCTGGTCGTTCGAGGGCACCAACGCCACCGTGCGCGAGCTGGAGCACATGTCGGCCGTCATCGGGCCGGGGCAAGCGCTCCACGCCGGCACGCTCGGGCCCGTGCGCTGGCTGCGGGCCGAGCAGGACCTGGGGACGGTCGAACCGGGCAAGTTCGCCGACCTCATCGCGATGGACCAGGACCCGTCCGCGGACACCTCGGCGTTCCGGGGCGTGCGCTGGGTGATGAAGGGAGGCGCCGTGGTGCGCGACGACCGGGCCGGGGTGCGGCCGTGACGGCGGGTGCGGAGATCGCCGCCGCGATCGACGACATGTACGCCGCGTTCCTCGCCGGCGACCGGGCCCGCTTCGACGCCCACCTCGACGCGGATGTCACCACCTGGGAGACGCATCTGCCGGGTCCGCTGCGCACCCGGGCCGAGCTCGACGAGTACCGCGACAGCCGCGACGCCGGTGGCCGGCGTCCGGTGCTGGCCGAGATGGTCGCCCGCGCGAAGCGCATCGACGTGTGGGGCGACACCGGCGTGGCCCGCTACGAGCTGTACTGCCGCGGCGAGGACGAGGCGTCCGTCACCCGCGTCACCGACGTGCTGCGCCGCACCGGCGACGGCTGGCGGATCGTCCACCACCACGCGGAGCTGGTGCAGCCGTGAAGCGCCTCGTCGCCCACCGCGACGGCGAGCCGCTCGACGTGCTCGCCGTCGCCGACGTGCCGGACGACCCGGAGCCCGGCCCGGGCCGCGTGACCGTCGCGGTCGAGGCGGTCGGCCTCAACTTCCTCGACGTGATGCTCTGCCGCGGTACCTACCCGGTGCGCCCGGAACCTCCGGTCACGCCGGGGGTCGAGTTCAGCGGGCGGGTCCTGACCGGGCCCGACGCCGGCCGCGAGGTGATCGGGTGCCCGGCGCTGCCGCACGGCGCCCTCGGCGAGACCGTCACCGTCGACGCCGGCCTGCTCGTGCCGCGTCCCGCCGGGCTCGACCCGGTGACCGGCGCGGGGATCCCGGTGACGTACCAGACCGCGTGGTTCGCCCTGGAGCGGGCCGGAGTGTCCACAGGGGACACCGTGCTCGTGCACGCCGGGGCCGGCGGGGTCGGCGTCGCGGCCACCCAACTCGCCGTCGCCCGCGGCGCGCGGGTGATCTGCACCGCCGGCGGCCCGGCGAAGACCGAGGCGTGCCGCGCCAACGGCGCCGACGTCGCGATCGACTACCACACCGAGGACTTCCCCAAGGCCGTCGCCGCCGCGACCGGTGGCGCGGGCGTCGACGTGGTGGTCGACCCCGTCGGCGGCGACGTGTTCGCCCGCTCGCTGGACTGTCTCGCCTTCGAGGGCCGCATCGTCGCCGTCGGCGCCGCGGCCGGACCGCCGCCGGCCGTCGACCCGATGCGCCTCGTCGCCCGCAACGCCACCCTCGTCGGCCTCTCGTGGGGATCGGCCTACCCCTGGCGGCGACCGGACGAGGTCGCCGCCGCCTACGAGGCGCTGTTCGCCCTGTGCGCCTCGGGCGCCGTCCGGCCGCCGGTCAACCGGGTCGAGCCGCTCGAAGGGGCGCCCGCGGCGCTGCAGGACCTGGCCGCCGGGCGTACCACCGGCAAGATCGTCGTCCGGATCGGAGGGTGAGGAATGTCCGAAGACAACGACATGGAGATCTACGACCTCAGGGTCACCGTCGACCACATCGAGGGCCGCTCCGTCTGCGGGATGGCGGTCGGTGACTGCTTCGAGCTGGAGCGCAGCGCCCACCTGCGGCTGCCCGACGGCAAGCATTTCTGCGTGTACGCCCTGGCGGCCGTCCTGCCGTTCCTGGCGGCCAAGCAGCGCGCGCTGCCGGCCGGCGACTGGCTGGAGCGCGACACCCTGTTCTGCTGCCCCGATCCGGAGGAGCGCCTGGTGATGCGGGTCGAGCGCACCCGCCGGCGCGGGATGCGATCGGCGGATCTCACGTGAGCGCCCCGGCGCGGGCCGAAATCGGGCTGGGCATACAGAGCGACAAGCGGCCCGGCGATTACGCCCGCCTCGCCCGGGCGGCCGAGGCGCACGGGTTCGACGTGCTGACCGTCTTCGGCGATCTCATGTTCCAGCCGCCGATCTTCCCGCTGCTGGAGATGGCCGGCGCCACCTCTCGGGTGCGGCTCGGCGCCGCCTGCCTCAACCCGTACTCGATGGCCCCCTACGAGATCGCCGGGCAGGTCGCCGCGCTCGACCTCGCCTCGGCCGGCCGGGCCTACCTCGGGCTGGCCCGGGGCACCTGGCTCGGCGCGGTCGGGATCGATCAGCCCCGCCCGATCGCCGCGCTCGGCGAGGCGGCCGAGGTCGTCTACCGCCTGCTCGGCGGCCGGACCGACGGCTTCGACGGCCGGGTGTTCCGGCTCGCGCCGGGCATCGCCCTGCGCTACCCGGTCCAGCGCCCCGACCCGCCACTGCTGATCGGTGCGTGGGGTGCGCAGGGCGCAGCGCTCGCCGGCCGGATCGGCGCCGAGATCAAGGTCGGCGGCAGCGCCAACCCGGCGATGATCGGAGTGGTGCGCGAGCGGCTACGGGCGGGCGCCGAACCGGCCGGCCGGTCCGTGACCGACGTGCGGATCGTGCTCGGCGCGGTGACCGTGGTCGACCGCGACGGCGCCGCCGCCCGGGCCAAGGCCCGCACCGAGGTCGCGATGTACCTCGCGGTGGTCGCCGAGCTCGACCCGACCGCGGGCGTGCCGGCGGATCTCGTCCGCCGGGTCGCCGAGCTGGTCGACCGGGGCGAGCACGAGGCCGCCGGTCGGCTCGTGCCCGACGACGTGCTCGACCTGTTCGCGTTCTCCGGCACACCGGAGCAGGTCGCGGCCCAGGCGCAGACGCTGATCGACGCCGGCGTCGGGCGGGTGGAGTTCGGCACACCGCACGGGCTGACCGACGACGGGGGCGTGGACCTGCTAGGCGGCGTGGTGCTGCCCCTGCTGCGACGGGAGGCGGCGTGAACGTCGACGTGATCGTGGGCCCGGACGTGGTCGCCGACCTCGACCTGGTGCGCGAGCTGGCCGCGGCCGAGTTCGCCGGGCTCGGCGTGGACGGCGCCGTCCGCGAGGCAACGGACCTCGGGACGGCGCTTTCGGGCGCGACCGGCGCCGTCGTCGCGCTGCCCGGGCCCACGGCGCCGGCCCGGCGGCTGATGACGGCGCCAGGCCGGCACGCCCCGCGCACGGTGTGGCTCGACCTGACCGCGACCGGCCCGCAGCCCGTCGCGGCCGGGTCGGAGCACCATCAGGGCCGCGAGATCTGGGGTGTCACCTGGGCCGTCCGGCGGGCCGTGCACCGGCTGCAGCACCCGGCCCGGCGCATCGCCTACGGTCCGGACGCGGAGCAGTGGGGCGAGCTGCGGCTGCCCGCCGGCACCGGCCCGGCGCCCGTCGCCGTGCTGCTGCACGGCGGCTTCTGGCGCTCGGTCTGGGGCGCCGACCTCATGGACGCGATGGCGATCGACCTGGCGGAGCGTGGCTTCGCGGCGTGGAACCTCGAGTACCGGCGCCCGGACCGCCACGGCTGGGCGGCCACGACGGCCGACGTGGCCGCAGGCCTGGCCTTCGCGGGCCGCGCCGATGCCCGGGTCGACCCGTCGCGGCTGGTGCTGTTCGGTCATTCGGCCGGCGGGCAGCTCGCGGTGCGGGCGGCGGCCGACGCGCCCGGGGCGGTCTCGGTGGTCGTATCGCAGGCGGGCGTGCTCGACCTGACCGAGGGGCAGCGGCGCGCGATCGGCACCGGGGCGGTCGCCGCGGCGCTGTGCGGCGACGAGGCCGCGCTGGCGGCGACGAGGCCGCGCTGGCGGCGGCGGACCCGCTGCTGCGGCTGCCGCTGGGGGTGCCGGTGGTCGTGGTGCAGGGCCGGGCCGACGGCCTGGATCTCGTCGACATGTCCCGCCGCTACGCCCGGGCCGCGCTGGCCGCCGGCGACCGGGTGGTCCGGCTCGAGCTGGCCGGCGACCATTTCGACGTGATCGACCCGCGCACGCCGGCCTGGACGGCCACCATGGAAGCGGTCAACAAGATTTTGACGTGAGAGTGAACAACGATCTTCAGAACAGGCGCGGGGTCACCACCGAGACCACGGTGGTGACCCCGTCCGTGTCGTTGTAGAGCCGGTGCGGGGTGCTGGAGCGCAGGTGCAGGCTGTCGCCCGGGAAGAGCCGATGCTCGATGCCGTTGACCTCGTAGAGCAGTTCGCCCGACACCACGTAGGCGAACTCCTCGCCGGCGTGGCCGTAGGCCTCCTCGCGGCGCCCGCCGGGGGCGATGTGCACGACCATGGGCTCGAGCACCAGGTGCGGGCCGCGGTCGGAGAGCATGCGGTAGGTGGTCTGGCCGGAGACGTACTCCGTCGCGCCGTTCTGGGCGCGGGTCAACGTGAAATGGTCCGGCAGGTCGTCGGTCGGCGCCGGCGGCGGTGCCGCCTGGTCCTCCTCGTGGAAGAACTCGGCGACCGGGCGGTCCAGAGCCGCGGCGACGCCGTTGAGGGCGGTCAGGCCGATCGCCGAGATGCCCCGCTCGACCTGGGAGAGGAACCCGATGGACAGGCCGGACTGGGTGGCGAGGCCCCGCAGCGTGAGCCCGCGCTCCTTGCGGAACTGGCGCATCCGTGCACCGACCAGCGCCTGCCCGTTGCTCTCGACGCGGTCCTGCCTTGCCGTCGTGCGCACCCTACGAACCTCCTGCGGAAACTTGTTCAATCCTATCGAACTTGGCCCGTTGGTGAGCACCCCCGAAAGTCCTTGATCCTCGGTCATCCGCGCCACAGTTGGCGGGGTGCTGTTGCGTTGGCGGTTCGCATGATCGAGGCACGCTTGAATGGTGAAGCGTCGAGCTCAGCGAGGCCCTGCCCTGCCAGCGCGTTCGGCGTCTGCTGGGTTCCGGTTCCGCCTGAGGTGATCGTGGTGGCGGTCCGCTGGTACCTGCGCTACGGGCTGTCCTACCGCGACGTTGAAGAGCTGCTGCTCGAGCGTGGCACAGACCGACCACGCCGGGCGGGCGCCCGATCGCGTCCGGGTCGCCGCCGGCGCGCCGGGCCAGCAGTTCGATCAGGCGGTCCGTGGCACGTCGGCAGGTGACGGGCAGGGCGTGTTGCGGCACTCGGCGTGAATGGCGCGGTCCGGATCCGGGACCCGTCCGACCCCAACTCGATGAAGCGTCTCTTGCTTGCGCCTCACTGACCTGGTACGAATGCTCATCTCAGAACTTAGGTTCATGTATATGAACCATCTGGCCGGCCGGAGGGTCACATGGATGAGCGGCGCCCAATCCCGGGTTTGTTCTCCACCAGCACGTCGATCTCTCGTCGGAGCCTGCTGCGCGGCGCGCTTGCGGCGGGCCTGACCGTTCCCACGGCGTCGCTGTTCGCTGCGTGCGGCGGTGCGTCCACTCCGAAGACCAACGACACTCCCGGGACGCTGTCGATGACCGCCTGGGAGGCGTACCCGGATCAGATCCGCACCCTGCTGTCGTCCTTCAAGGACCAGTCCGGCGTGGGCGTGGATCTGTCCCTCATCCCGAACGTCGGCTACGGCCCGGCCCTGCAGACGCGGCTGCAGGGCGGCCAGGCGATCGACGCCTTCTACAACTTCGCCTACGCCTCGACCAAGTACGTCGACGCGGGCTGGGCCGGAACGCTCAACAAGTTCGCCGGCGTCGAGGACATGCTCAACGACATGTTCCCCGCGTCGGCGGCCCGGCACCGGCTCGCGGACGGCCGGATCATCAGCGTCCCGTACTTCTCCGCGGTGCACAGTCTCATGTACAACCAGAGCCACCTACAGAAACACGGCATCAGCGCACCTCCGACCACGAAGGAGGAGGTGTACGAGCAGTGCAAGAAGCTCAAGGCCGCCGGGGTGGCCAGCCCGTACGCGGGCTACTGGACCAAGCAGTTCCTTGAGGAGTACTTCCTCGTCTACCTGCTGGCCGACGGGATCACGCCGTTCGACGCCAAGGGTGCCCCGGTCTTCGCCGACGACGCCAAGACGCTCGGCGTCATGGAGTGGTGGAAGGCGATGTACCAGGAGGGACTGACGTCCAAGGAGGTGCTCACCGCCGACCCGGGCGCGCACGTCACCGCGATGGCACAGGGCAACTCCACGTTCTTCGAGTTGCACCACTACTTCCTGCAGATCGTGCGCACGGCCGACGGTCCGGAGTCGAAGAACGTCACGATGCTGTATCGCCACCCCGGCACGGCCGGCAAGACGCTGCAGATCGGTGAGGTCATCCAGATCGGGGCCACGGCGGGCGGCGCGCGGGCCGAGGAGGCCTGGAAGCTGCTGAAGTTCTACGGCTGGAAGGACGAGGCCGGCAAGTACTCCACGTTCACGTCCTGGGCGAAGGCGGCGGCGCTGCTCGGCCCGTACCCGGGGCTGTTCAAGGACAAGGACTTCCTGGCCGCGTTCCCGGACTACTACGACATGCCGAAGCTGGAGGACGCCTTCGCCAACCAGAGCGACGTGGTCCCGGCGCGGGTCGCCCCGTGGTACGCCTCGTTCCAGGTCAAGGTCGGCGACCGGCTCCAGGCGATGCTGCTCGGCCAGGCCGGCGTCAAGGACACCGTCGTCGGGCTCGCCGCGGACGCCAAGAACCTCGCCGCCGCGGGCAGCTAGCATGGCCGAGACGATGGCCCCGGCCCCGCGGCGGCGCACGTCGCCGCGGGCCCGGGCCGACGCCCGGTTCGGGCTGGTCCTCGCCACCCCGGCGCTGGTGTTCGTGCTGGGACTGGTCGCCTGGCCGGCGATCCGCACGACGATCTACTCGCTGCAGCGGGTCAGCTTCGCCGGCGAGGCGCGGTGGGCGGGGTTCGCGAACTTCCAGACGCTGTTCGCCGACGAGCAGTTCCGGCACGCGCTCACCACAACGGTGCTCTACGCGGTCGGCTTCCTGCTCGTCTCCACCCTGCTGGGGCTCGGGTTCGCGCTGCTGCTCAACACCGGCTTCCGCGGCCAGTGGCTGGCCCGCAGCCTGCTCATCGTCCCGTGGGCCTGCCCGTGGGTGATGGTCGGCATGATCTGGAAATGGTTCGTCGACGGTGAGGTGGGCGCGCTCAACGGCGTCCTCCTGGCCCTCGGCCTGGACGGCGTGGCGCCGCTGTCGGACAGCACCGGCGCCCTCATCGTCGCGATTCTCGCCGGGGCCTGGCGGCAGGCGTCGTTCACCGGGCTGCTGTTTCTGGCCGGGCTGCAGACGATCCCGCGGGAGTTGCCGGAGGCCGCGATGGTCGACGGAGCCAACGCCTGGCAGCGGCTGCGCCGCCTGACCCTGCCCTGGCTGCGGCCGGTCATCGTCGTCGTGGTCATCATCAACACGATCTTCGGGTTCATGCAGTTCGACACGATCTGGGCGCTGACCCAGGGCGGCCCCGGCGACGCCACCTCGGTCCTGTCGATCTACCTGTACCAGCAGCTATTCGTCTACACGAACACCGGCCTCGGCTCGGCCACCGCCGTCGTCCTCGGCGGCATCGCGCTCGTCCTCGGGTTCGTGTTCGTCAAGCTGCTGTACCGCTCGAGCACCATCACGGAGGGCGTCGAGTGAAGCGTTCACGGCTCGCCTCGGCTGGGATCTACCTCGGGTTCGCGCTGTTCCTCGTCTGGATCCTGTTCCCGCTGTACTTCACCGTGCTGAGCAGCTTCATGGGCCCGTCGGAGATCGGCGCCAAGCCGTTCCACTGGTGGCCGCACGACCCCACGCTGGCCAACTATGTCGCCATCTTCACCGGCAACAGCGCGCCGTTCTCCACCGGGCAGGACGGCGGGATCGTCTCGAGCACCGACGCGGTCGCCCGGCTGATGCCGGCGATCGCCCGGAGCCTGGTCGTCGGCGTCGCCGTGGTCGCCAGCAACCTGGTCATCGCCGGTGCCGCCGGGTACGCGTTCTCGCGGTACGAGTTCCGCGGCTCGCGCCTTGCGTACCTGCTGCTGCTCGCTTCCCGGGTGGTGCCGGCCATCGCGATCGTGCTGCCGTTCTTCGTCGCGTTCCGGCAGCTCGGGCTGCTCAACACGTCGCTCGCCCTGATCATCAGCTACAACGCGTTCACGCTGCCGTTGGCGATCTGGCTGCTCAAGACGTACTTCGACAGCGTACCCAAGGAGCTGGAGGAGGCCGCCGAGGTCGACGGCGCGTCCCGGTTGCGCTGCCTGCTGGTGGTCGTCACCCCGATCGCCCGGCCCGGGCTGATCGCCGCCGGCCTGCTGGTCTTCCTGGAGGCGTGGAGCGAGTTCTTCTACTCGCTGGTGCTCACCAACGCCCTCACAGTGCCGCCGGTCGTGGCCGGCCTGCAGAACCTCCAGCAGTTCTCCTGGACGACGCTGGCCGCGGCCACCATGTTCACGGTCGTCCCGCCGGTGCTCATCGCTCTGGCGTTTCAGCGGTACATCGTGGCAGGTCTCGCCGCAGGGAGTGTGAAATGATCGAAAGTCTTGCCGGGAAGGTCATGACCGTCCTCGGGCCGATCGAGCCCGAGGACATGGGCAACACCCTCACCCACGACCACGTGCTGGTCGACGGGTGGGGACTGCGCCAGCTGTACGAAGCGATCCTCGACGACGAGGAGATCGCCGTCGAGGAGGTCCGCCGGTTCGCCGCGGCCGGCGGCCGGACGATCTGCGACCCGACGAACATCGGGCTCAAGCGCGACCCGCAGGCCCTGCGCCGGATCAGCGAGGCCAGCGGCGTCAACATCGTGATGGGCGCCGGCTGGTATCGCGAGGTCGTCTACCCCGGCTACATCACCACCGACAGCACCGAAGCCCTCGCCGACCGCCTCGTCGCCGAGATCACCGACGGCGTCGACGGCAGCGGCATCCGCCCCGGCTTCATCGGCGAGATCGGCACCGAGCGCGGCCACATCACCCCGCACCAGGAGCGGGTGTTCCGCGCCGCCGGCCGGGCCCACCGCCGCACCGGCTGCCCGATCATGACCCACACCACCCACTGGGGCGAGCTGGCCCTCGAGCAGCTCGACCTGCTCGCCGAGGAGCGGGTCGACCCGGCCCGCGTCATCGTGTCGCACCTGGGCGACCGGCGCGGGACGAAGTGGTGGCTGCCGATCGCCGAACGGGGCGCCTGGCTCAACATCGACAACCTGGCCTTCGTGCAGGGTTACGCGCCCCTGTCGTTCCGGGCCGACAACGTCGCCGAGCTGTGTGCCATGGGACTGGCCGGGCAGCTGATGCTGTCCAACGACATCTGCGAGCTGGGCCAGCTCGCCGCGTACGGCGGACCGGGCTACGCCAACGTGATCGAGACCTTCCTGCCCATGCTGCGCGACCGGGGAGTGTCCGAGGAGGACATCCACCGCATGACGGTCGCAAACCCCGCCCGGGCGTTCGCGTTTGCGGCGGCGCCCGCCACAGAACCTGGAGAACAACCATGAGCACAACGGCAGTCGTGGTCGGCGCGGGTCGAGGCATCGGGCAGGCGATCGGCGAGGACCTCGCCCGCGCCTGCCCCGGCGACCGGCTGGTCCTCGCCGACATCGACGCCGCCCTCGTCGAACGCGTCGCGGCTACGCTGCGGTTGCAGGGCGTCGAGGCGACTGCCCGCCACGTCGACATCACCGATGAGAAGTCGGTACAGGACCTGGTCGACGAGACCGCCGAGGCGGACAAGGTCGCGATCGCCGCCGGGGTCTTCGACAGTTCACCCACCCTCGACGTCACCGTTGCCGACTTCGAGCGCATCCTCCGGGTCAACACCATCGGCTGCTTCGACGTGGCCCGCCGCTACGCCGCCGGCATGGCCGCCCGCGGGAGCGGGTCCATCGTGGCGGTCGCGTCCGTCGCCGCGCGGATGCCCCGGATGCGGCAGGCCGCCTACGCGGCGTCCAAGGCCGCCCTGCGCCAGTCGCTGCGGGTCCTCGCCTTGGAGGTCGCTGGCAGCGGGGTCCGGGTCAACACCGTCTCGCCCGGGCCGACGGACACGGAGATGATGCGGCAGCTCGCCAGCGACCACGCCTCCGTCGACGACCTGGCCGACGGCAGCCTCCTGGCGTTCCGCCCCCGGATCCCGGCCGGCCGGGTCGCCCGCGGCAGCGAGGTCGCCGCCGTGGTGCGCTTCCTGCTCTCCGCGGAGAGCTCCCACATCCTGCTCGGCGACATCGTCGTCGACGGCGGCGAGCTGCTGGGCATGTGAGGAGCGACGTCGTGATCAGGCTTGGCATCGTCGGCGCCGGGATCATGGGCGCCAAGGTGGCGGCGACCGCCGAAGGGCTGCCCGGGGTGCGAGTCACCGCCGTCGCCGACCCGGTTCCCGGACGCGCCGCCGCGCTGACCGACCGGTCGGGCGGCATCCCGTTCGCCGGCTTCCCCGAACTGCTCGACTCCGGCGCGGTCGACGCCGTCTACCTCGGGCTGCCCCACGACGGCCACGCCGACGCCTGCGTCGAGGCGGCGGCAAGCGGCGTCCACGTCCTGATCGACAAGCCGCTGTGCAACACCGTCGCCGAGGCGGACCGGATCATCGCGGCCCGGGACGCGGCCGGCATCGTGCTCATGGTCGGGTTCAGCTACCGGTTCCGGGCCGAGTGGCTCGCGGCCCGAAGGCTGGTCGCCGACGGCGTGATCGGGGAGCCGCTGTCGGTCACCGACGTGATCGTCGAGGCGACGCCCGACACGCCGTCCTGGTACTGGGACGCCGGCCGCGGCGGCGGGATCCTGCAGCTGCAGGCGCACCACTGCTTCGACCGGCTGCCGTGGCTGGTCGGCGGGCCCCTGGCCGAGCTGACCTGCCGCACCACCGGCCTGGCCGGGGAGGCCGAGTCGGCGGCCGCGATCACCGGGACGTTCGCGTCCGGGGCGGTCGCCGGGATCGCGCTGTCGTTCGGTCGCACGCACGTGGCCGGCCCCCGGTCGTTGACCGTCGTGCAGGGCAGCGCCGGGCAGCTGCGGATCGAGCAGGGCGGCACGCTCGCCGTGTCGTCCACGGCGGGAGAGCGGGCCGAGTCGTACGCCGGCGACGACTGGCTGCGCCGGCAGCTCTCGGCGTTCATGGCGGCCTGCGCCGGGCCGGAGCCCGCCGTCCCGGCCGCCGAGGACGGGCGGCTGGCCGTGGTCTGCGCCGCCGCCGCGGCCGAGTCGGCCCGCACCGGGCAGCCGGTGAGGCTGTCATGAGCGGTCCGGAGCGCAGCGGAGGTGATGGCATGAACGGGTTCGTGCTCCGCGGCGGCCTGGTCTGCGACCCCGAGACCGGCACCCTGGCCCCAGGGGACGTCGTCATGCGCGACGGGCGGATCGCCGGCACCGCCGGCGCGGCGGACCGGGTCGTGGACGTGTCGGGGCTGGTGGTGACGCCTGGCCTGGTCGACCTGCACACGCACGTCTTCGTCGGCCAGGACCTCGGTGTCGATCCGGACGTGGTCGGCCCGCCCAGCGGGGTCACGACCATGGTGGACACCGGCAGCGCCGGCGCGCACCTGTTCGGGGCGTTCGTCCGCGGTACGGTCGAACAGGCCCGCACCCGGATCGGCGCGTTCATCAACATCTCCACCGTCGGTGCCACGAGCATCCTGCTCTCCGGAGAGCTGAAGACCCTCCCGTACGTCGACCCCGCCGCCTGCCGCGCGGCGATCGCCGAACACCGGGAACGGATCATCGGCGTGAAGGTCCGGGCGTCCGCCGATGTCGCCGGCGACAACGGCGTCGTCGCCCTGGACCGGGCTCGCGAGGTCGCCGACGCCGAGGGGCTGCCGCTGATGGTGCACCTCGGGCCGCCGCCGGCGTCTCTGGCCGACATCCTGGCCCGGCTCGGCCCCGGCGACGTCCTCACTCATTGCTTCACCGGCTTGTCCGGCACCCCGTACACCGAGCACGGCCGGGTCGTCGACCTGGTCTCCGAGGCCCGGCAGCGCGGCGTGCTCTTCGACGTCGGGCACGGCATGTGCGGCTTCGACCTGGAGCAGGCCCGGGCCGCGGTCGGCGCCGGGTTCCTGCCCGACACGATCAGCTCCGACCTGCACACCTACTCCCGCGACATCGTCGGCGGCCTGCCGGACGTGATGGCGAAGTTCCTCGGGCTCGGCGTCGCCCTGCCCGAGGTGGTCCGCCGCACGACGGTGGCGCCGGCCCGGGTCGCCGGGCTGGACGGCGCCGGCGTCGGGACCCTCCGCGCCGGTGCACCGGCCGACGTCGCGGTTTTGCGGGTGACCGAAGACCCGGCCCCGGCCGTCGCGGCCGTGCTGACTGTCCGGGCCGGCGAGATCGTGTACCGCGCCGAACCAATCTGAAAGGGCATCGACACATGGACATTTATGCTGAACTGGGCGTACGGACCATCATCAACGCGGTCGGGCCGGCCACCCGGCTGGGCGGCCTGCCGCTGTCCGACGACGTAGTGGAGGCGATGCGGGCGGCGGGCGCGCGCAACGTGCGCATGGACGAGCTCCAGGAGGCCGCCGGCGCCGAGATCGCGGCCCTGCTCGGCGCGCCCGCCGCCTACGTCACCAGCGGCGCCGCCGCGGCCCTGAGCCTCGCCACCGCCGTCTGCCTCGCCGGCGACCGCCCGGCGGCGATCGACGTGCTGCCCGACGTCGCCGGGCCCCGCCGCCGGGTCATCATCCAGCGGGCCCACCGGGACCCCTACGACCACGCGCTGACCGCCGTCGGCGCGGACCTGGTCGAGATCGGCTATCCCGGCTCGACCCGCCCCGACGAGCTCGTCCGGGAGCTCGACGAACGGGCCGCGCTGGTGCTGTGGCGGCCCGGCCGCGGCGGCGACCACCTCGGCATCGCCGAGGTCTCGGAACTGGCCCACCGCGCCGATGTGCCGGTGCTCGTCGATGCCGCGATGGACGTACCACCCCTGGCGAGGCTCGCGGAACTGTTCGACGGCGGCGCCGACCTGGTCGCGATCAGCGCCGGAAAGGCCTTCCGGGGCCCGCACACCGCCGGGATCCTCTGCGGCCGGGCCGACCTGGTCGGCGCCGTCGCCCTGCACCACCAGGACATGGACATCCGGCCCCGCACCTGGCAGCGCTCGGAGATCACCGGCGCCGACCCCGTCCGCGGCCGGCACGGCATCGGCCGGGGCATGAAGGTCGGCCGCGAGCAGATCGTCGGTCTGCTCGTCGCCCTGCGGGCGTTCGTCCGGGACCCGGACGCCCACCACCGGCACGGGGCGCAGGAGTTGGCCGACATCCGGGCCGTGCTGGAGGCCGACGCCCGGTGCGCGGTCCGGGACGGCTACGAGCACCACCTCGACGTGCCGGTACTCGAGATCGACCTGTCCGCGTCCGGTCGCGACGCCGATGACGTTGTGCGGGAGCTGGACCGGGGCACGCCTCGCATCCACGTCGGCGAGGACCGCGCCTGGCAGGGCGTGCTCGTCGTCAACCCGATGGGACTGCGGCCCGGCGACGGTGCCGCGCTTGCGAAGCGACTGGTCGAGGTGCTCGACCAATGACGAGCCCGTGGCGGCTGGCGGCGGCGCCGGTGGCCCGCATGCCGATCGTGGGCTCGGCGGCGTTCTTCGGCCGCAACGACCACGACTTCTACGACCTGTGGTTCTACGTCTGGTTGGTCACCGACGGCGAGCGGACCGGGCTGATCGACACCGGCCTGCCGATCGGCGACGCCGACCGGGCGGCGCTGGAGACGGCCAATCAGGCCCTCGACCCGCGATGCGCGTTCCACGACGTGCGGCTGCTGCCGGAGGCCCTCGACGCGCTCGGGGTCCGCGGCGAGGACGTCGACTTCGTCCTGCTCACCCAGACGATCACGTACCACACCGGCGGTCTCCTGCCGAACCTGCTCCCGCGGGCCACGATCTACGCCTCGTACGCCGGGGTACGGGAGATGTTGTGCGCGCCGCCGGGACACCCACCGACCGAGTTCTACTTCACGAGCGGCACCTGGTCGTTGCTGCGGGACCTGGCGGTCGCCGGGCGGCTCGTGCTGACCGACGGGCCGGTCACCGTGGCGCCCGGGCTGGAGTTCGAGACGACCGGCGGCCACCACCCCGGGTCGGCCGGCGTCCGGGTCCGCTGTGCCGACGGCGTGGTCGGCCTGCTGGAGACGGCGTTCTTCGACCGCAACATCGCCGAGGAACTCCCGATCGGCATCGCCGAGGACGCCGCCGCGTGCCGCCGGGCCATCAAACAGTATCGACGCGTGTGTGATGAGGTGGTGGCGTTGCACGACCCGGGCAACGCGGCGCGCTTCCCGATCGAACCTGGTCGGGACAGCCGGTCACACCCCAGCACGCAAGGAGGCCAGCGTCATGACCGCCACCCGTAACCCCCCGCCGAACGTCCAGTCCACGACCGGTGTCAAGTCTGCCGAGCGGGTTCTGGATCTCATGGAGTACCTGGCGGCGCACCCCTCCGGCGCGACGTTCCCGCAGATCAGCCAGGACCTGGGCTTTCCCAAGAGCAGCCTGCACGCGCTGCTGGGCACGTTGGTGGGCCGTGGCTGGATCTATCTGGATGAGGAGCGGCGGCGCTACCGGATCGGGGTGCGGGTCTGGGAGACCGCGCAAAGCTTCGCCTACCTGGACAGTCTCGCCCGCCGGGCCGAACCGCACCTGCGGGCGGCCCGCGACAAGCTCAACGAAACCGTGCAGCTCGCCGTGCTCGACGGCATCGACAACGTCTACATCGCCAAGGTCGAGGCCGACCATCCGCTGCGGCTGGTGTCCCGGGTCGGGATGCGGCTGCCCGCCTACGCCACCGGCCTCGGCAAGGTACTGCTGGCCTACCTTGATCCGGCGGACCTGAAGGCACGCCTCGAGGGCGTGAGCATGCGCAAGTTCACTCAGCACACCATTGCCACGTCGCAGCAGCTGTTCGAGCGGGTCCAGGAGATCCGTGAGCGCGGCTTCGGCGAGGACGACGGCGAGTACACCCCTGGGGTCTTCTGCGTCGCCGTACCGGTCAGGGACGGCACCGGGCGGGTGGTGGCCGCGATGAGCTGCTCCATCCCCCGCGTCCGGCTCGGTGAGGGACCGGCGCACCGTGACCACCTGGTGAACACGCTGACCCGCCACTGCGACGCGATGTCCCGTGACCTCGGCTGGCGAGGCGGTGGCCAGTGACCAGTGTTCGTCCACATCAGACACTCAACCGGAAGTTGGAGACATGGTGCAGCAGATCCGGACCGACCGGGCCCCGGCCCCGGCCGGGGCGTACTCGCAGGGGCTGCTCGTCAACGGGCTGCTCTTCACTGCCGGGATGGGACCGGTCGACCCGGCCACTGGGGAGCTCGTCGGCCGTGACGTCGGCGAGCAGACCGTCCAGGTCCTGCGCAATCTCGACGAGGTGCTACGGGCCGGCGGAAGCTCACTCAGCCGGGTCGTGAAGGTCACCGTGCACCTGGCGGACCTGGCCGACTTCGCCGCCTTCGACCGGGCGTATGGCCGGCTGATGTCCGAGCCGCACCCGGTGCGCACGACGGTGGGGTCGACGTTGGCCGCAGGCATGCTCGTCGAGATCGACTGCGTGGCGGCAGCCGGCGGCTGACGCCACGCCCGCGGCGCTCAGGACAGCGGGGCCATCAACGGGGCGAGCCGGCCTGCGCAGGCTCGCAGCGCCGGCAGGTATCGCTGGGCGCGGTCGCCGGCGGCGCCCGCGCGGGCCGAGGGGGTGGAACAGCTCACGGCGGCGACGACCGCCCCCGACTCGCTGCGCACCGGCACGGCGACGCAGTAGAGCCCGACGGTGTATTCGCCGTCGTCCTCGGCGAAACCGTTGGTCCGCACGGCCGCGAGCCGGCGCAGCAGCTCGGCCTTGTCGCCGACAGTGCTCTTGGTGAACCGCTGCAACGTGACCCCGATCAGCCGGCGGCGCAGCTCGCCCGCGGGCAGGCCGGCCAGCAGCACCTTGCCCAGCGCCGTGGTGTGGGCGGGCAGCCGCAGGCCGACGCCGGAGACCAGGCGCAGCGGATGGTCGGACTCCTCCTTGGCCAGATAGACGTTGTCGAGGCCGTCCAGGACGGCCAGCTGCACCGTCTCGTTGAGCTCGTCGCGCAGCGCGCGCATCTCGGGTCCAACGAGGACGGTGATGTTCTGGTTGTGTGAGTACGCCTGCCCGACCTCCCAGGCGTGCAGCCCGACCCGGTAGACCCGGGAGTCCGGGTCCACGAACAGGTAGCCGTGGTCCGAGAGCACCCGCAGCAGCCCGTGCAGGCTGCTGCGGGGGAGCTTCAGGGCGGTGCGGATGCCGCTGGCGTCGATCCCGTCGCTGTGCCGCGCGACCAGGTCCAGGATCTGCAGAACCCGCTCGGCCGACTTGATCGAGCCGGCCGGCGTCGCGGCGTCTGCGGCGTCCTGAGATCGGGGTGTCGGCGCCATGGTTTCCGTCCATCTGTGTCCGTGAGTTGAGTCCCGAGCAGGGTGCCACACGCGTCCGATCGTAGGCAATCCACCGGTGATGAGCTGTGATAATAGGCAGCAGATTCAGATATCTGAACGAGTATTCCCATATCCGATCACCGCGTCTACAGTCGTGGACCAAGTCCCGCGTCCCTCCGACACACCGACTGCCACACGAGGTGGACTGGAATGTTGAGATACCGATCCGCACTTCTGGCGGCCGCTGTCGTGGCTTCACTGAGCCTGACGGCCGCATGCGGCGACACCGACGAACCCACCAAGTCCGCCCAGGACGGCGGAACCCTCGAGATCACCCACTGGGACCTGCTCGCACCGAGCTACGGCGCCAAGATGTGGGAGACCTTCCAGGGCTACCAGCAGCAGAACCCCAAGGCGACGCTGACCAAGCAGGAAATCACCCGGGCCGACTACGAGACCACCATCAAGACGCAGATCGCCGCGGGCGGCGGCCCCGACGTGTTCGCCGTCGCCGACACGTTCCTGCCCGAGCTCGCCGAGGCAGGCGTCCTCGAACCGCTCGACGGCGTCTTCGGCGCCGACGCGAAGCTCAACGTCACCAACGAGGGCGGCAAGTGGCGGGGCAAGCAGCTCGCCGTCACCGCCCAGATCGCGCCCTACGCGTTGCTGTGGAACAAGGACATCCTGGCCCAGGCCGGCGTCCAGCCACCGACCACGCCCGAGGAACTCGTCACAGCGGCGAAAACCATCAAGGAGAAGACGGGCATCACCGGCTTCGCGGTGCGCCACCGCATCGCCGAGGAGAACCCGTGGTGGATCGACTTCAACAACTGGCCGCAGGGCTTCGGCGGCGGCTGGTCCGACGGCAAGACCCTCACCATCGACCGCCCGGAGAACATCGCCGCGCTCAAGGCATACAAGGCCGTCTACGACTCCGGCGCCTTCGCCGTGGGTGACGACGCGTCGACCTTCCGCACGAAGTTCAAGGAGGGCAAGCTGGCCATGCTCATCGACGCGACCGGCGCGCCGACCGCGATGATCAGCGAGAAGGTGCCGGGCACCTCCATCATGTCCTCGAAGCTGCCGTTCCCCGGCAAGAACACCAGCCAGGTCGGCATCTACTTCGTCGTCAACAAGCACTCCAAGAACAAGGAGCTGGCCAAGGACTTCCTGCGCTGGCTGGTCCAGCCGCAGCCGCAGCAGAAGCTCTCCGAGGTCATCGGCAACGCCTCGACCGTGGCCGTCGACACGACCGTCCCCGAAACGTACGTGAAGGCCAACCCGTGGGTCACCGCCTACCGGGCGAACGCGCCGTTCTCGCACGACGCCGTGGTGGACGGGTTCGAGGCCAAGACCCCGCAGATCCGCCACATCGTCCTGCAGTGGATCGAGAAGGTGCTGCTGCAGAACGTCCCGCCCGAGGAGGCCCTCGCCAAGGCGGCCCAGGAGGCCAAGGCGGCGGTCGGGGGCTGACCCCACCGCCGGCGCGGTAGGTGCTGGGCCAAGCGGCACCTACCGCGCACGATCCCCCCGAAGGAGGGCCATGAGCACCCGATCGCGGCTCGCGCCGTACCTGTTCGTCGGCGGCGCGGCAGTCTATCTGCTGGTGTTCACCGCCACCCCGCTGCTGCGCGGGGTGCTGCTCAGCTTTACCGACACCAAGCTGCTCAACCCCGACGGCGGCGAGTACGTCGGCCTGGACAACTACCGCGACCTCCTCGTCGACGACCGGTTCGCGTCGTCGGTGCTCACCACGATCCTCTACACCGCCTGCACGGTCGCCGGGTCGCTGCTGCTCGGCACGGTCGCCGCGTTCGCGATCAACGACGGATTCCGCGGCCGGGCTGTCGTGCGGGCCATCCTCACGATGCCGTGGGCGGTGCCGTCGATCGCCGTCGTGCTCGTCTTCACCTGGATCTTCAACGTCGGAGACGGGGTCGCCAACCGCGGCCTCGCCGTCCTCGGCATCGGTGAGCAGGGTTGGCTCATCGACCCCGACCTCGGCCTGCTGTCCGTGACCGCGGTCAGCGTCTGGAAGGTGTTCCCGTTCATCATGCTCGTCGTCCTCGCCGCCCTGCAGTCGGTGCCCGCCGAGGTGCGTGAATCGGCCCGGGTCGACGGCGCTGACCGGTTCACCGCGGTCAAGGAGATCGTCCTGCCGCACATCGCGCCGACCCTGCGCATCCTCGCGCTGCTCATGACGATCTGGTCGCTGCGCCGGTTCGAGATCATCTACCTGCTCACCGGCGGCGGACCGGTCGACGCCACCAACACGCTCGTCATCAACGTCTACCGGGAGGCGTTCGCCAACTCCGACCTCGGCCGAGCGTCCGCGCTGGGGATGCTCGGTCTGTGCCTGTCCCTCGTCGTCACCGTCGTCTACTTCGTCGTCGATCGGCGCTCGGCGCGGCGGGAGGCACAGTGAAGCGGCTGACCGGAGCGGGTCCCGGGCGATGGCTCGCGGTCGTCGTGCTGATCGTCGTCGCCGGCTTCCCGGTGTACTGGATGCTCAACACCGCCCTCGCCACCCGCGAGGAACTGTTCAACGGGCAGAGCCTGTGGCCGCGGGTCGACCGGATCACCGCCATCTTCGACGTCTTCGACAGTGGGGTACCGCTGCTGCGCTGGCTCACGAACAGCGCGATCGTGGCGTCCGGCACGACGTTCTTCAGCCTGGCGCTCGCCGTGCTGGCCGGTTACGGGCTGTCGCGGTACCGCCGCTTCCACGGCCGAGGTCTCATCGGCTTCGCGCTGTTCGCCACCCAGATGCTGCCCGAGGCGCTGTTGATCGTGCCGCTCTACACGCTGTTCGTGTCGCTGGGCCTGATCAACGGGCTGTTCGGCCTGGTGCTGGCCAACACGGCCTTCGCCATGCCGGTCGCCGCGTGGATCATCAAGTCGGCCGTGGACGGCGTCCCCTACGAGATCGAGGAGGCGGCCCGGGTCGACGGCGCGCCCCGGTTCGTCATCTTCTCCCAGGTCACGCTGCCGCTGGTGGCACCGTCGGTGGCCGCGGCCGCCGTCATCACGTTCTTCGACGGCTGGAACGAGTACCTGTTCGCCTCGACGTTCATCCGCGACTCGGCGAAATGGCCGGCCAGCAAGGGCCTGTCGTCGTTCATCGGCGAGTTCATCACCCCGTTGTCGACGGTGTTCTCCGCCGCGCTGGTGTTCACCGTGCCCGCCATCGTCTTCTTCCTACTGGTCCAGCGCCGGATCGTGAGTGGTCTCACCTCCGGTTCGGTGAAGGGGTAGGCATGCCAGCCATCGCGTTCCGGGGCATCCGGAAGTCCTACGGCGACACGCCGGTCATCCACGAGTTCTCCACGGAGATCCCGGACCGGGAGTTCCTGGTGCTGCTCGGCCCGTCCGGGTGTGGAAAGTCCACCATGCTGCGCATGATCGCCGGGCTCATCGACATCACCGGCGGTGATCTGCTCTTCGACGGCCAACGGGTCAACGACCTGGAACCCAAGCAGCGCGACGTCGCGTTCGTCTTCCAGTCCTACGCCCTCTACCCACACAAGACGGTGCGGGCCAACATCGCCTTCCCGCTGTTGATGAGCCGCTTCCGCTGGTGGCAGCACATCCCGGTCGTCGGCATGGTGGCGCGCTGGCGGGCGATGCGCGACCCCGCGATCACCACGAGAATCGAGGACATCGCCGCGACCATGGAACTCACGCCCTACCTCGACCGCCGGCCGCGCACGCTGTCCGGCGGGCAGCGGCAGCGGGTCGCACTGGCCCGGGCTCTGGTTCGGGAGCCCTCGATCTACTTGCTGGACGAGCCGCTGTCCAACCTGGACGCCAAGCTGCGGGCACAGATGCGCACCGAGATCACGGCGCTGCACCGGCGAGTGGGAGCGAGCTTCGTCTATGTGACGCACGACCAGGTCGAGGCGATGACCATGGGCACCCGCATCATCCTGCTCAACGACGGCGTCGTGCAGCAGAGCGGGACCCCGCAGGAGATCTACGACGAGCCGGCGAACACCTTCGTGGCCCGGTTCATCGGTTCGCCGGCGATGAACCTCTTGCCGGTCACGGTCCAGGGCGGACAGGCCACGATCGACGGCGGAACGACCCTGCCCGCCGACGGGGTACCCGACGGGACGGCCCTGCTGGGCGTGCGGGCGGAGAAGGTGCGGGTCGCCGCGACGGGCCCCGGCCTGCCGGCCCGGGTGGCGGTGGTGGAACGGCTGGGCGCCGAGACCGTGGTCGGCTTCCGGCTCGGGCTGGCCGCCAACAGCGAGGTGTTCGGCGCGGCCGCTGTGCGCGACCTGCACTACGCGAAGGTACCGGGTGACGCCGGCCTCGTCGTCGACGACGAATGCCGGGTACTGCTCGACCTGAGCGGCGCCTGCTGGTTCGACAGTCACAGCGGTGCGCGCATCGGCGCGCGGAAGGATGTGCGTGTCGCATGAAGGCACCGCGCTACGCCGGGCCGCTCGAACTCGTCGTCGCCGATCTCGACGTTCCGGCTCCGGCCGACGACGAGGTGCTCTTTCCCGCGCCTCGACCATGACAGGCGACACGAACCTGCCCCGCTGCGCGGGGTGTCCCAATTCCTCTCCGCGGCGAAAGCCGGGGGTCTCCTCGGGAGGACTCGATGAGCCGTACTGTGGTGGTGGCAGGCGGCGGCACCGGCATCGGCCGGGCGGTCGCCGCGACGTTCGTCGGGAGCGGCGACCGGGTGGTGCTGGTGGGCCGGCGCGAACCGACGCTCCGCGCCGCGGCGGAGACGCTTGGCCCCACGGCGACCTGGGTCGCCGCCGACCTGAGCACGGCGGACGGTGCCGCGCAGGTGGCCCGCGCGGTGGACCGGGTGCACGTGGTTGTGGCAGGCGCCGGGGGCACGGGCGCGGCGGTGCCGTCCGAACTGGACGCAATCGCCCGAGAGTGGCGTGCCGACTTCGACCAGAACGTGCTGACCGCCGTGCTGCTGGTGGCCGCACTGCGGCCAAAGCTGGCCGAGCAGGGCCGGGTGATCGGCATCGGCTCGATCGGCGCCCAACTCGGCAGCGGCTACAGCGGCTCGTACGGTGCGGCAAAGGCGGCTTTGCACGCGTGGATCTTCTGGCTCGCCGCGGAACTGGGGCCCGCCGGGGCCACCGCCAACCTGGTGTTACCCGGGTACGTGTCGGACACCGAGTTCTTCGGCGAACGGATGACCCCGCAGTTCCACCAGGCCAGGGTCGACCGCACCCTGGTCGGACGCGCCGGTACACCCGAGGACGTGGCGTCCGTCGTGGGCTTCCTGGCCTCGCCCGAGGCATCGTTCATCACCGGGCAACTGGTGGGAGTCAACGGAGGAACGGTGTTGGGACGTTGAGCCACAAAGACGCTCGTCCATGGGGCGGGCGAGGTCTCCCCGTGCGCTGCCGGCGCTGGCCTTCTACGACCCGCCGGCAAGCTGCATCCGCACGCCGCGGCGCCCGTACCGCTGGTGAAGGTCAGGCCGAGGCGGCCGCCCAGGACCCGGCCCAGGAGGCGACGAAACGCACCCGGCCGGCGCCGGTCTGGCCGACGTCCGAATCGGCCCAGTTGCGTACCCGGTCGCCGATGGCGTCGGCCGTGCGGTGCGGTCGGTGCGCATGCCGCGCATTGGTCTGAGCCGGTGTTTGAACTGGCTGTGATCGGCCTCGATCGGGTTGTTGGCATAGCGTTCAACGTGGTGCCACGCCGACGGGACCAGCTCATCGAGCACGGCCAGGTACACCGGTGCCGCGTCGGTGAGCACCTCGCTCGGTGTCACCTTCAACGTGGCCAACGCTCGGCGGAAGAACCGGCGGGCTGCGGCAGCGTCGCGGCGGGCTGAGAAGAGTACGTCGATGACCTGGCCGTACTGGTCGACGGCCCGGTACACGTGCCGCCATACGCCGTTGATCCTGACGTAGGTCTCGTCGACAAACCACCTGTCTCCTGGTGAATGCCGGCAGAACCTGGCTGCGTCGGCCAGCAGCGGTGTGAACCGCTGCACCACCGGAACACCGTCACGTGGTCGACCTCGACACCGCGCTCGAGCAGCAGCTGCTCAACGTCACGGTAGGACAGGCCGAACCGCAGATACCAGCGGACCGCGACCACGATCACCTCGGGCGGAAATCGGAACCCGGCGAACGCTGACCCCGGCGGCATCATCGGGCGTTGGTGGGCAGCGACCTTCATCGCTCAAGCCTCGATCATGCCCACCGTCAACGCAACAGAGCCGTAGTAGTAGTAGTAGTAGTAGTAGTAGTAGTAGTACGTCGCCGACTTCGACGGCAGATCGTGCGGCAGATACGCCCACTGACGACCCGGCCGGGCCGGGATCAGATCGTGATCGGGGTGGTCGGTCCGCCGCAGTGACCCATCACGGCGTAGCCCATCGTGTACACGATCTCGGCAGATGAGTACTCCTTGGCGACGACGATGCCGACGACGCCCTGCGGAATGGTGATGGCCGCGGTCTTCCCGGCGTAGACCCAGCCCAGGTACAACAGGTCGTTGTCCTCATTGCTGTACAGGTAGATGTCCACCGAGTGCTGGTGGGTGTTGGTGACGTTGAGCTCCTTGACAAGCGGGGCCCGCGTGTCCCGGCCGACCGTGATCTCCTGGGTGACCTGGGTGCCGAGTTCGTTGATAGCGACCGCCGTGTACGTCGCCGTGTCGCCGAAGGGCAGGTCGTACACCGCCCTGGGGCTCCAGCCGTTCCAGCGGGCCGACGCGACTACGACGTCACCGCGCCGGATCTCGATCCGCTCGGCGTGCTGGGCCTGCGCCACGAGCTGGCGGCCCACGGTGCAGCCGACGTTGGCGGAGGGGGCCACCGCCAGGCTGACGATCTCGGGGTACTGCGGCGGGTGTGCGTACCCGTCGAACGGGTACATGCCCGAGGTGGTCTCGTGCTCCGGGTGGGTCGGCCGCACGTGCAGCCGGTAGAACCCGCCCGGGCGCAGGCCGGTGAGCGTGACCTCGTACGGTCCGGGACCCACGCGCTCCACGAACGTACTCACGACCTCATCCCGGTTCGCCTCGTGCGCGTCCACCACGTACCCGGTCGCGATGGACGAGTCGGTCCACCGGATCGTCGCGGTCGTCTCGGTGACCGCCACGGTCTCCACCTGCGTGTACGGCACGATCGGCAGCGCCGGCTTGAGGGAAGTGCCGCAGACCGCGGCACCCCGCTCGGAGAAGTCGTTGACCGCGATGACGTTCACGCAGACCGCGGTGCCCGGGGTGAGGCCGCTCTCGGTCCAGCGGCGGGCATCCCAGCCGAGCGTGGCCACGGTGCTCCAGCTGCCGTCGAAGGTACGGTCGATGCGGAAGCTGGACGCGTTGGCGTCGGCCGGGGTCCACGCGACGACGACCTCGGTGGCGCTGACCGCGCGCAGGCTGACCTGCGGTGTACCGACCGCCTCGGGCACGCTGTAGCCGAGGCAGCCGAGCCACCCGTCCGCGCCGGCGCCCTGGTTGTACGCCTCGGCGCAGACGTTGTGCTCGCCGGGGGCGAACGACGAGGCGATCGTCGTGTCGAACGCGCCGGTGACGTCGGTGCCCGCGTAGGTGACGACCTGACCGTCCACAGCGATCGCCACGGTGATCGCGGCAGCGGCGTCCGGGTCGTGCGCGACGCCGTGCACCCGGACCGTGTGGCCGGTGCGGGTAACGGTGTCGAGTGCGCCGTGCGGGTCCTGCTCGCCAGGATCCGCGTACGCGGGTGCCGGCAACGTGAGCGCGCCCACGCCGGCCAGGGCTGCGACGGCGAGCGAAAGGGCACGCCGCATAGGACTACGCATGATGTGTTCTCCTCATGTCGCGGTGCATCGGGGGTGTGGCTTCGTTCGTCAGCAGTAGCGACACCACTTGGTCGTCAGTGCTGACCGCGCACCTCGGACGGGTGAAGTCCGTGGTCGCGAGTTACGAAGATCAATCTCTACGCGGCGATCCGTCGGACGCCCGCGCGGGTCTGTCGGGCCGGGCGATCGAGGCCAAGTACCGGGTGACGCGGCGGACTGGCGGCAAGGCGTTGGCGTCAGCGTGGCCCGAACCGCGCAAGCCGCTGCCCCGGCGGCCGTCTTCATCCCGGTCCCAGGACAGGCGGCTCGCCACTTGGACGGCGCTAGGAGCACGCTCGCCCTGCACCTGGAGTGGCGGCCAGGTCGAGTGTGGTCACCGCCCCCGGGTGCAGGCGCGTGCGGCGGTGACGCTGGGGACGGTTCGGCGGTCGCCCTGCAGGTCGGTCCGGGCGGGAATGGGTTCGGTGCGAATGGTCATCGCAGGGTTCCTTGATCTCTATGTAGTACGGCCAGCTCCGCGCTGTCCGGGTATGCCGTAGAGCTTCCGGGGAACCGCGACCCGGGTGGCAGGGCCGCGCGCCCCTTCCGTCGTCCCCACCTGTGTCCCGGATCGGCCGGGACCCCGGTCCTCTGGGAGCCCGGGACGCGATCGGACCCTGTATGTGCCGAGAATGCCATCCGGGCAGCTCAGGCGGCGTGCTCGATCAATGTTCGGTCCAGCAACTCGCGGCGGCAGGTCCGCACCCAGCGCTCCATGATCGCGTTCATGCGGGGTACCTGGATACCGCTGAGCACGACCTTGATGGCGGCGTCGGCCAGGATCGCGTCGAACATGCCTGGATACTTGCCGTCCCGGTCCCGGATCAGGTACTTGACGTTGCAGCCGGCGTCTTCGAGATCCATCACCAGGTTGCGTGCCGCGGGCCGGCCGCGCCGCCGGTGCCGCGACAGAGCGGCGTGGCGGCGCGCGATGAGGTCACGGTGCCACTTGAGGACCGTGTCGGGCCGGACCAGCAGCCGCAGGCGCCGCAGGGTCGGCCTCGGCAGCGGGTGCAGCAGCGCGGCCAGCCACGCCCGATCGACCGGCTCGAACCGGACCCGCTGCCCGTCGAGTTGGCGCTGCAACACCGCGAGTTGGTGACGCAACGACAAGATCTCGATGTCCTTGTCGCGGTCGCCACCAGGCAGCGCGTCCGAAGCGTCGCCACGCATGGCCCAGCCCGGCCAACCTGTTCGTGGGTCGTGACCGCGAGACCGCCGCGTTGCACGTCCGCCTGAAGGACCACCGTCTGGTGACGGTCACCGGGCCCGGCGGGGTCGGCAAGACCCGGTTGACGACCCATGCGGTGGGTCGCGCGGGATCGTCCCGACGGCGCCTGGTTCGTCGATCTGAGCCAGGTGGCAACCCGCAGGCAGCAGTGCCTGCCATCGCCGCGCAGAGCCCCATCACCCGCGATCCCGCCGCCAACGGTCAGGCGGTCCGCGACCTCACGGTCACGGCGCACCAGCGGTGCGCCCGGCTGGTGCATTTTCCGGGGGCGCCGTCTGCGGCTACGCGGGGGACGGCGGCGGCCAAGCGGGAACTCGCCGACTGGGCGGTCGACTGGGCTGCCGTCCGCCACCGGCTGAGGCTGACCATCGACCTCGCCGCCCTCGGCGTGTGGGTGGCGGAGAGGCCGGGCGCGGACCGCCGTCGCAACAATGACAGTCACGGGCATGCAACCCCGTCGGTGCGCAGACTCGCCGGCTATGAAGTTGATTCGTGTGATCGTCGTCGCACTCACCGCCGCGGCTGCAGTGGTCATCGGACCCCAGGCCGCGTTCGCGATTCCGTCCGGTACCGGGTGGTCGGGCTCCTGGAAGTACACCCGTGGCACCAGCATCCAGGTGACACTGGATGTGCCGGGGGCGAAGCTGGTCGCGAACGGATGGGACTCGCTCGGTGTGCGCGCCTTCGTCCTGAACATCACTGACACCGTGGCCGACGGCAAGTGTGCCTACGTCAAGTGGACCGGGGCCGCCACGACCGAGCACTGGGCCTGCGGCAGCGGCACCACGGTGCAGGTCACCGGGCTGCCGAGCTCGACCAACGCCGTGACGGCCGTGTTGTGCCGCGACTCCACGGCCCACAACAACAAGACCAACTGCAATGTCATCGACGTACCCTCGTCGTACACCGACGAGTTCATCCGCACGGAGGGCAACGGCGCGCACTGGAAGTACTACGACGGCTACTCGGGCGAGGACTGGGGCGCGTGGATCACCATCGGTGACGTCAACTTCGACTACTTCGGGGTTGACGACTTCCCGTCCGGGCAACGCTGGATCTGGTCCTGGCTGACGCTCCTCCAGCCCACCTGCGGTTCAGGCACCATCCTCAATGCCGCCCCGGCGTCGACCCTGTCCATGTGCTCCCAGTACAACATCATCGACGACCTGCCGGACACGTACGTCACCGGAACGGCGTGGGGCACCGCCTGCACCTGGTCCCCTCGGGGCCTGAACCCGCCCAAGCACTGCATCAAGCTACGCGTCCCCGAACCGAGCTGACCCACCCGCCTTCCTCCGGTAGCTCGGGCTTCGGGCACGAGTCGATCTTCATTCGCAGCCCGAAGCCCGAGACCCGTTCTCATCCAGGCAAACCATCAGACCCAAGAACTTCCCTCCAAGTTCCTCCCGCCTGGCCGAAGGCATCAACATTCCAGCGCACACCAGGACAGCGTGGTAGTGATCTGCAGGCCCTGAGCGGTGGAGCCAGGTCGCCACCGTGCGAATCGGGGGCATCGCCGAACGGGTGAAGCGGCGGGCCTCGTCGGCGGCCCGCCAGGTGGCCTCGGACAGCGCCCGAGGCGGCTCCTCCGGAGCGTAGGCCGCCTGGTCGACGAGCCACCAGGCGGCGTCCACAATGGAGTCCATTGTGGACGGACAATGCCGCGTCGCGGGCACGGATGGCGACCTTGCCCTCGCATAGTGCGGCGGCGATGCATTTCGAGGGCCTCGTCGCGGCGGCCGAGGAGGGTGAGCGTCGCGCCGAGGGTCGCCGTTGCGTTCACCGAACTCGCCCAAGCGATCTGACCGCGGACCCGGCACGGGTGAACCACGTCCACCGATCCCGCAACGCAACGGCGCCCGAGCAGACCCTCGAACGCGGCGGTGCTTGATATCGCAAGGGGTCAATGTTAACTTTTTACTGTTAACATTCTTATCAGATCGAGATGAGCTGATGTAGGGGAGGGCTCGTCCCGCCAATCTGGATCCCGTTGTCCCCGTGGAAGGAACGCCATGAAGCTACGACGAAGGATGGCCGCAGTAGGAGCGGGCCTCTTCCTCGGGCCGATGCTGGTGGCCATCATGCCGACCAACTCGGCCAGCGCCCATGCCTGGATCAACAGCCCGGGCAGCCGTTCCGAGCAGTGCAGGCTCGCCGTGGAGAGCTTTTGCGGCGTGGGGCCCAAGTACACCCCGCAGGGCGCGGAGGCCCCGAAGGGCTCCATGCTGTGTAGCGGCGGCAACAGCCAATACACGGCTCTTGACGATCCCAACAAGGGATGGAAGGTCTACAACATCGGTAGCACCGCGACGTTCAACTGGCACGGCACCGCGCTGCACCGGACGTCGACCTACGAGTACTTCGTCGACGGCCGCCTGTTCGCGACGTTCAACATGAACGGGGCGGCGCCGCCGGTTGACCTCGCGCACACCTTGACCGGGTTGCCGAGTGGCCGTCACCTGATCCTCTCCCGCTGGAACGTCTACGACACAATCAACGCGTTCTACCAGTGCGTCGACGTGAACGTCGGCGGCGGCACCAACCCTCCGACGACGCCGCCGCCGACAACTCAGCCGCCGACGCCGACGCCGACGCCCACGCCGACAACTCAGCCGCCACCGAGCGGCACCTGGGCGCCGTACACGAACTACGTGGTCGGTAACGTGGTGACCTACAACGGCCTGAGCTACCGGTGCGTGCTGAACCACACCTCACTGCCCGGCTGGGAGCCGGGGCCGGCCACTGCAACGCTCTGGCAACGAGTCTAGTCATGCCTGTCGCATGGACGGAGACCGCGCCGAGCGCGCTCGGCGCGGTCTCGCCGTTCAGGCCTCATCTCTGAGAAAACATGGACTGCTATGAAATTTGTGCGAATCGGCGTGGTCCTTGTCGTCGCGTGTGCCGCGCTGGTCACCGGATGCGGCACGAAGCCTGACGCCCCTAGCTCCGCTCCCGCGGGTTCGGCCAGCGCCGCGACGGGTGAGGATTTCAACTCCATTGACGTGATGTTCGCGCAGATGATGGTGCCGCACAACAGGCGAGGGGTGGAGATCGCACGGTTGGCGAAAGACCGACCGGTACGGGCGGAGGTCAAGACGATGGCCATCGCGATCGAGGCGACCCAGAACGAGGAGATTGAGATGATGTCCGGCTGGTTACGTAAGTGGAAGCAGCCGGCGACTGCGGATCCCAGCGCGCACGCCGCGCACGCCGGCCATGGCGGAGTCGTTCCGGAGAGGACCGAGGCCGAGATCAACGCACTGAGGGACACCCCGGACGCCGAGTTCGAGCGCAAGTTCATCAACCTGCTGATCGCCAATCAGGACGACGCCATCCAGCTCGCGTCGATGGAGACCTCTGGCGGGGTCAATGAGGCGGCGAAGGAGTTTGCGAACAAGGTCAAGCTGTCCCGCAATGGTGAGATCAGTTTGTTGCGTGGGTATCTCGGCTCGTGACCGCACGTTACTCGGCGGGCGGCTGCTCTTGTAGGTGCCGACTAATGGGCGTAGCGGAGCGGTTTGATCGAGGGCCCGGTGCGGCCGGTGCTCGTTATAGAACGACTCGAACTCGCGCAGGGCGTGGAGCAGATGGCGTTGGTCCCAGATGAGGGTGCGGTCCAGCAGTTCGCGTCGGCAGGTCTGGATCCAGCGTTCCATGATGGAGTTCATCCGGGGATCCGGACACCGCTCTTGATGGCCTTCAGGCCGACATCGGTCAGCACGGCGTCGAAGGCCTGCGTGAACTTGCAGTCCCGGTCACGAACCAGGAACCTGGCCCTGCTGTCCACGTCCTCCCGCCGCGTTCGACCTGGTTGCGGCGGCGGCAGGCGGCGCGGTCGAAGTCCGGTGGCCTGCCACCGGTTCAGCCAAGCGACGACCCGTTGCTTGAGCATCGCCCAGGTACTGTCAGCGGCCCAGCGCCGGAACCGCTGATACGGCGTCTTCCGCGGTCCGTACCGTTCCGGCAGGTCACGCCACGGCGACCCGGTCCGTTTCACCCAGCAGATCGCATTGATCACCTGCCGGTGATCCCGCCACCGGCCACCACGAACAGGCTGCGCCGGCAACAACGGTGCCAGCACGGGCCCACTCGTCATTACTCAGATCGCCTCGCGCCACGCCATTTACAACGAACCAATTCCATGATCCGCGAGACAGAACCTTCGTCGGGAAGGACGATCTCGCCGTGCGTCGGGTCGATGCGGCGGCGACGCTGACCCTCGGGCTTCTGTGGGTGCATGGTGCCACGGGCCATGGCGAAACCTCCCTTCGGAGGCTAGGTCTGTTTGAGTGCGGCCTGCACAATGACGTGCGTGGGTATTGAGCTGCCAAGCGACGATGAGATCGCGGTGTGGGCTGGCGAAGTCGTGGAATCCGGGGCCGATCCGGTCTATTTCTATGGATTGCTTTCCCGGATGGGAATTGACTACAGCTCGATTAGCTCGATTACGCCCATGGACGCGTGGTATGAATTCTCTCGGTCGTTGAGAGACCAAGGTGCACCAAGAGACTTCGTCGACGAATGGGACGCGCGGGCAGCTATGTTCAAGGGCGACGCACCGGGGGTAGTGGCGGAGTTTATTATCACGGCCTATCTGATGAACCTGACCATAACGGCGCTCGTGAGTGGCGGCGGAAGTCTGATTGCGCGTGAAGCAGTTAAGCAAATTGGCCTTGCCTGGCGGGAGCACATCCGCCAACGAGAATGACACGGCGCGCGCACATTGCCGGCAAATCCGGTGACAGGAGCGAAGTTGAAGGACGCTCTCGTCCTGACGGCGGCAGTGTTTGGCTCGCTCGGCTTCTGGCGCTACCTGCGCTATCGAGCGCATCTCAAAACCGTCCTGTATCTCGCGGACAAGCACGGCAACGCGCCCGTGGAGGTTTGGGGTAGTCGTGGTCATCGTTGGGCACGGTGTGGTCTACCTCGTCGGCGGGCTCACCGCACGGGGTGCCCCCATCGTTTCGCACCTGGCACCGGTACCCCGCACTACGAAGCACGCGCAGCCGGCGCAGGGGCCAGTCTGAGGGGAGGCGGGAGCGCCTGTCTGAAGTGCCCTCCTATGCCACTTCAGCCCCCAGGGGATACGAAGACGCCCAGGGGCACTCGACCGGGAGCAGTCGCGAGCACGGCAAGGTGTCGGACGTTCCCGTGGCGGGTTGACCACGAAGATTCACACTCTGTCCGATGGGCGCGGGCGGTCGCTTGCCACCCGGATCACTACGTAACCAGGTCGAGCGTGGGTTCAACCGGCGCAGACACTGGCGCGGCCTGGCCACCCGCTTCGACAAGCCGGCCAGCCACTACCAGGCCGCCCTCGACCTCGTCGAGACGTTGGACTGGCTACGCGCCGTACCCGATGGCCGCGAGCAGCGAAGCTCAGCTCCGTCGTCGGCGTTCGATGGCAGCTCGAACGGCCAAGCGCGCCACTGTCAGAAAGGCTGACACGCTCGAATCGACGTCGTGCGAACGGGCGGTGGTGAGCGTGACCCGGACTCCTGCGCCCTCAAATACGGACGACAAGCCTCTGATGGCCACCTGGCTGTCCAGTTCATCCCGAAGGCCGGACTCGACTGCGGCAGCAAATTCAGCACGAAGCGGGTGAGCCAGGCTGACGAACTCGAACTCGGTTGTCCCGCCCTCGAGCGGCTCGATGTCGACCACGATCTCGGCATAGACCGGCTGCGCCCCGGTGCTGGGCGAAAGACGCATTCGAACACCAAGTATCGGTCCGCTGAACAGGGATGACATGGCGCACTCCCGAAAAGTCGACAACTTTCGGAGCCAGTCTTCACCGAGCGGCGGCACCAGATCACGCACCCCTGTCGCTAGGCCGCACGCCATCGCCGACAGCCAAAGATCCACGAGACAGAACCTAGCGAACAGGTGCTCCCGACATCTCGCATCGAACCACGTCTCCTGGCGGGGGGTATGGATTCGTAGATGACGAATTCGTACGGGCAAGCGCGAGATCGGGAGGATGAATCGCGTCGATCGAGCCAGTTCGTTGGCAGCTGTGGGAACCTAGGGTGGGTCGACCGTTCGGACCATAGGCGTACCTCGTGGAGAAGGGCGGGGTAGTCGCCGTTCGAGTCGCCTTCGCTCGGCCGTGACGGCTGAGGCTGGCGCCGGCCCGATCCGACCGATCGGCGCTGAACGGCAAGCCCAGCCCTAGACCGATTTGCCCCCTCAGGAGCTTGGCGGGGCCGGCCTTGCCGGGCGAGCCGCGGTCGGCAAGGATCCGGCGCCAGCGACCAGGCGTCCGCCGGTCCGACCGGCGTGAGCCCGACACGCCATCCCCTCGAACGATTGGTCGGTCCGCGACACCCAAAATCAGAGAATCCCACCTAGGTGGCCTGTCCTTTATACCCAGTTTCCAGGCGGAATGCACGGATCTGTAGTTGACGAGTTCGTCCAGCGTAATGGAGCGGCTTCGAGCTGACTTTCCGCTGCAGGTCGAAGCAGTACGGCTCCGGCGCTGGTCTTGCGGTGGTATGTCACGGAGTTCGGTTAGTGCTGACGGGTCTTGCCGATCCGGTACACCCGCTGAGCGGTGTCGTGGAAGAGCGCGGCCTTCTCCTCGGCCGTGGCGGAGCGGACGATGAATTTGAGGGCGTTCCACAGCGGCACGAAGCCGCTGGACTGGCTGTCGGCGGGGTAGTCACTGGCCATCATGCAACGGCCGGCGCCGAAGACCTCGATGGCGGTTTCGACGTATGGGGTCCACGCGGCGGCGAGTTCGCGGTGGCCGACGGTGTCGGTGCGGGTGTCGAAGCCGAAGCCATAGAACGGCAGCCCGAACCCGCTGATCTTGCAGATGATGTTGGGGCGCCTGGCGACCTCACGGAGCGCTTGGCGCCAGTCGTTGAACACGGCGGCGCTGCCGGCGGCTGCGGCGTCCAGGGTGGCCGGCAGGCCGCAGTGGTTGAGGACGATGCTGGCGTTGGGGAAGGCGTCGGCCAGGTCGGCGAGGTCGGGCAGCTGGTGGTGGAACAGTGCTGCGTCGAAGCTGAGTCCACGTTGGGCTAGGTGGCGGAAGCCTGTGCGGAAGGCCGGGTCGGCAAGGAGTCTGGGCGGCGCTTGGTGGGGCAGGTAGCGGGTCAGCCTGCGCCTGCGATCGGTTGTCCGTACAACCGATCGCAGGCCGCTTGTCCCTGTCCGGGTCGGAACAGATGTTGGTCGCACCCAGCTCGGCCCACTTCAGGTGCCGGTAGGGGTCCATGGCGTGGAATTGCGCGACGCGCTGGTACGCCGGACGGTCACGCCCGAGCAGCGGGTTGCGATCACAGAGGCAATCCTGCGGATCGAGGAGCTCGTCGACCGCGGCATCGACGCCACCGCCGCGCTTGCGATACTCAACGAGACGACCGGTCACAGCTTCGGATTCGACGACTTCCGCTACCACTGCGGGGCGCCCGACCGGGAAGAGTTGATCGAGCGGGCGTGCGCGCCGCCGCAAGTCCGACTGCCCAACGTCACCCGAGACGATCTGGTCGAAATCGTGCGGCGCATCCTCGCCGACCCGACCGACGACTGGCACATCGAGGCGTTCGAGCACAAACACCGTGATGCCAGGCGCGAGCGGACTCATCTTCCACCCCTCGCCCGAGCTGCAGGACGCGACCGCAGAAGAGATCGTCGACGCCGCGCTGGCCTACCGCCTGATCGCCCTGTGACGCGGTACGAGCTGAAACGGGTCGCGTCACTCACTGTGACGCGCGGCTGGCCGGTCGCCCGGCACCAGCGGGCGGCTACTTCTTACCGGATCATAGTTGTCAGGTTCCCATGCGAGCGACCGTAGCCGATCACCCGCCGGTGCTCAGCGGCCGGGCTGATAATGGCGAACCGCTGGTGGGCCGGCCGGTCGGCGCAGATGATTGAGGGGTGGGGCAGGGATCGCGGCGGTGGGCATGGTCGCTGCTGGTACTCGGCCTCGTCGCCTTCGGGGTTCGGTACGAGGATCCGCGGTCGACCACGGTCGGTTACCAGGTCGCTGTCGAGGCGCGATGGCCGCAGACCGAGCCGGCGCACTGGGTGCAGGTGTTCAGGTTCGACCCCACCGGTCAGGTGCTGACCGGTCTGGCGGAGCGGCCGCCGGGTGCTGGCGAGGCGGTGGAGGTCACCGCTGGGCCGGACCGGATGGTCGTGGTCGTCGCGGAGCAGGTCGACCGGTGCGGGTCGCTGCTCTTCCGGTTCCGGCTCTCCGCCGACGGGCAGGTGCGAGGGCTGACGCCGATCGCCGGGGGGCCGGTGCCCGCCGAGATCGCCGGGGTGGCCATCAGCCCGGACCGCCGGCAGCTCGGCTACGCGGCGAGGCCGTGCTCGGGCGAAGGGATTTCGCTGGTCGTACACCAGCTGACAACGGGAGACAGAAGGACCTGGAGCGCATCGGGCGGCCCGCTCATCGGAGAGATCGTGTGGGCCGGTGACAACCGGACGCTCGGCTACGCCGTGACCGATCCGGCACTCACCGGGATCGCCGTGCACGCATTGGACACCCGCGCGGCGGGCGACGACCTGCGGGCCGGGCGGGTGCTGTTCCGCGCGAGGACCAGCGACGGCACCATCCGCATGGCCGTGATGAACTCCGACGGCCGCTCCGGCTTCGCGATCAGGGAGACCGATGAGGGGACCGACTCGCTCGCGTTCACCGCCGGCGAGCCGGCTCGCGTGGTCCAGCACACCCCGCGCGACCCGAATGTCCTGACCGCGTTCGCGTATTCCTTCAGCGGCCCGCGGCGGTTCGCCTGCCTCACCAGCATCGACGCATTCGGCGGAATCGACAGCCGCATGCGGCGCAGAAGCCCCTCCAGCCGCTGCACCACCGCGTGGGTCAGCTGATCGGCGACAGGCACCTCGCCGGACTGCTCCTCGTCGCCGGGGTCCAGTGGTGAGTCGGCGATCCGCCAGAACCGGAACAGGTATTGCTCCCCACAGTTCGCCGGCCGGTGACGCGAACGTGGTAGATGCCGGGGTCGCCCGGCCTGTCGGCGCCGAGCCGTCCAACACGCTGCCTGCCTTGTCGATGCAGGGCTGGCCGCGCGGGGAAATCGAGGTCGGCGGAGCGGGACAGTTCGGCCGATGGGCCCGCGTCGCCGGGTTCGGGGTCCCAGGCCTCGACGGTCACCTGTCCAGATCGTCGGGTACAGATATTGGCGACAGCGCGCCGACGGTTGCCACGCACTCTCGGCGGCAGATCCGTGCGCCAGCTGCGGTTCAGGGGTCAGCCGGGGGAAGGTGGCGATGCCGCTGTCGGTGTAGTGCTTACCGGAGCGGATCAGTCGGTCACCAGGGCTTGGTGGTCACGCCGTCCAGCTCACGGATCGCGTTGCGGTTCTCGGTGGCAAGGATCGTGAGCATGTGCTCGGCCTCGTCGAGGCTGGCGTACTTGCCGACCGAGGCGGACTCGGCCACGAATGGCGACTCCAGCCATAGCTGTCCGTTCTCCCAGCGCATTTGCACGATGCCGGCTTCGTGCACCGCGGCCAGCCACGAATCCGTCCGGGTGGGCAGCCGCCGCACGACAGCGAGCATCTCGGGCAGGCTCATCGGCCGTCCGGCGATCTGCTGCGGGCCGGTCGGCAGGCACTGATAGGTGACCTCGATCAGCCCCGAATCGCCGGGTACCTCACCGTCGGCCTCCGCGCCGAGAAGCCGCAAGCCCTCGAAACGGCCCGCCTCCCGGCCGTCGTCGCTGACCAGGCGGTGCTTCTCCCGCCGGATCGTCACCGTCCGTTCGCCGTCGTCAACCTGCACGCTCGTATCGTCGGGCAGCCAGGGGAGTTCGAGGGCCGCGAGCGCGCCCGCTGACATCGGCGGGAAGACCATGTGCCGGTCAGGAACGAACTGCACATTCACGCTCCTGCCGGGCTCGGCGCTCACCGGAAAGGCGGCCATCCGGCCGTACCGGCGTTTCGCCCAGCGAAGCCGGATGTGAATGCGCTGGTCGGCGTCGCCGGTCCAGTCCACCTCCAGGCCTTCGCCGCGCAGGGCGGCCACGACCTCCCCGCCAACCCGTGCTGCGCCGGTCTGCTCGTCGAAGGAGCCGTACGCCAGCCACAGAGTCCCGCTCTTCGCGGCCCGTTCAGCGTCCTGCCCGTGATAAAAGACGTATCCGCGGGCCGGCATCCCTTTGCTCACCTCGGCGCTGATCTCGCTGGTTCCGCACGACTGGCAGCATGCGAAATCCTCCCGGGCTACGATCCCCGCCAGGTCGAGCGCGCGGAAGGCGGCCGTGAGCCGGTCGCTGTCAGTCCGCGCAGGCCACCTCGCCTGGGCATCGAGGTGCGCGGCGAACTCGCGTGGCACGATCTCCCAGGCCAGCGCGTACAGGTCGGCGGGCTCGCCCTCACCGTGCAGGTACTCCGCCGTCCCGGACACGATCATCCCGCACGTCATGATGCCGCGGGCCACCTCACCGCGTGCATACTCGGTCGCGGACTGCCGAAGATCGTCGGGTTGCATCGCGGCAACATACCAACGTCCCCGCCGCCCCAGCCCGGCACAGCTACGGGCGCCGTCCAGCCCTAGGATGCCACCCCGCCAACCCCGACGTTGAACCTTCGCTCCTCGGCGAAGTCATTCACGCCAGCACCAACTGGCCGGCACCAACAGTGACTGCCACGCCGAGCCGTAGCGCGACGACAGCGGCATGTGCGGATCTTTGTTGATCTTCTCTAGCCGGCCCGTGAGCTGCTTGAGAAGCTGGCCGTTGTCCGCGACGGGACCCGGGCCGCAGGCAAAGCAGCGGTGGTGGGTTCGTGCCATCGAAGTTGAGTGCCATGGGTACCTGTCGTCGGGGTGGCGGCGGGGCTCGCGGAGAAGTACACCGTCGGCGGTCCGGTGCAACGTCCCCTGCCGCGGGTGCCCGCGAAATGCTTGGGGTGCACGGTCGCTTCGGCGGCCTTCATCCGAGCTGTTCGGCCAGTCCGACGATGATGCCCTCCGGGCCGCGGACGTAACAGAGCCGATAGATGTCCTCGTACTGCCCCAGCTCGCCGACGAGCTCGGCGCCGTGGGCACGCAGGCGGGCAACGACGCCCTCGATGTCATCGACGGCGAACATGATGCGACGAATGCCCAGCGTGTTCGCCGGTGCATCCTTCGGCCCGGCGCTGATCGCCTTCGGCGTGTGGAACATCGCCAGCTCGATTCGGCCGTGGCCGTCCGGGGTCCGCAGCATGGCGATGTCCTGTCGGACGTCATCGATCCCGATGACACGCTCCACCCAACGTCCCTCGACCGACCCCTTGCCCTCGAGTTCCAGGCCGAGTTCGACGAAGAACGAAACCACGGCGTCAAGGTCGTCGACAACGATAAGGACGTTGTCCATCCGCTGAATCGTCATGCAGATCTCCTTGGTGCTGTCCGGCCACGGTGGCCGCATCCACCCCTGGGACGGAGCCGCCAGGCCGTTCGCGACATCCTCGCAACAGCTACTTCGAGAATCTCGTAACGCGGCAGTGCACACGCGCGACTCGTACCGCTTCGCATGAGACACCACACGTCGGGGCACCTGTCGCACCCTACGGAGCCGACACCGACACCCTGTTGATCCAACATGACGATGAACAACGAGCGGTCGGCGGCAGATCCGGATGCCAAATTCAGGTGGTCTTCGGCGCGGTACGCGACGATGATCGTCAGATGGACGGGTCCAGTGAGCTGCCGTCGGTGTGGTTCAGCGCAACAGTACGGTTCGCCCTCTACACGGAGGACGCCAGCTACTTCATGCCCAGCGTGTCGGTCTACACGTTCCAGGCCGTCGATCACGAGGCCGCGTTTGTCCGGGTGCTGGAGATCGGGCGGGCCGAGGAACGCACGTACGTCAACGCCGAGGACGTCCACGTTCGCATCGCCATGACAGAGGTCGAGACGCTCAACATGCTCGGCGACGACCTGGACGGCACCGAGGTCTTCTGGTGGCCAGGCGAAGAGCAGGCCACGTCTCCCTACCTGTGGGATCACACCTTCACGCCGGAAACGTCGACGCCATCCACCGCGTTGTAGCGGCCGGTCCCGACATCCGCTCATCGACAGTTCAGCGCGCCGGTCGCCGCGTGACCTCATCACGCGGCGTGACGGATGCGGTCAACTCGCGCTCACCCTCGGCGGCATGTGTGCGCACGTGATCAGCGCTGTGTCCTCGACGAGCAGGAAGGGCCGGAAGTTGCGGATGCTCCCAGCTGGGCTCCCGCATGCGCGTCTAGGCTCGCCGGATGGCCGTGCCGCAACGCATCCCGATCGCTCATGAGCCGGACTACCGCACCGACACCATCGGGCGCTACGCGGCTGGCTATTTCTACGCGGCGGTACACGGTGCCAGGCGGGACGTTGACGACCTGGATGAGAGCTTCGCCTGGTACGCCTACGTCCACCGCTTCGACCATGACGGCCGGCACGAGGCATCCACGATTCGCCGGATCGGCGTCGGCCGCTACCTGACCGACCCGCAGGCGGCCGACCGTATCCTCGCCACGCTGCTGGACGAACTCGATGCGCCGCGATTCGACGACATCGCCGTCCAGCCCTTTCGCCTCACCTACGACGGTGTCCTGTTCGGCCTGGTCGACGAATCCGACGCCGACCGCGGCGACTGGGCTGAGCTCTACCCCGACAGGCTCGGCTTCACCCAACCATGGGACGGCAGCTACAGCACCTGACGCCGCCGGATCGCGGCATGTGGGTGCGTTTCGTCAATCGCTCCACTCGATCTCTTCCGAGGAGCAGTGGACGCAGGGGGAATGCCCGTCAAGGGATCAGCCCGCGTCACGGCCAGGTCGAGCCTGGGCAAACAGCAGCCGACACACCACGGCCCGCGAAAGTCCGCGAGCGGAGGTTCTACGCCCTGCTTGCTCATCCGCCCATTGTCGCCGACGCCGTTGCAGGCACTCGCTCATCGGCACGAGCGCGCATGCCCCGCAGAGCCAGCCTGCCGCTGGGACGACGTACGCAGCGTGACGGCCACCGCCGAGCCGCAGCGCGAGACCTGCGGCAGATCCGGAAACGTGCTCAAGCCGGTCGACGAGGGTCTGCGAGGCTGGCGGGCATGCATGACCAAGGGGATCATCCGATGTCACGTGGCCAGAGGCTTACGGGCCGCGTCACGATTCCGTCGTCGTTTCGCCGGATGCCTCGATGGTGGACGAGTTCGGCCTGGCTGGAGAGCGTCCCGGAACTCGCTTCGACGATGTGCCGCAGGTGGCGGCTGGAAATCACCGGAGAGCCCGCACACGGATCAAACGCTCTCGTGTTTCCGGTCCGGCAGGGCGATTCGATGTTCGTGCTGCGCCTGACATCGCCGGGCGACGACGTGGTCGCGCAGGTGTCGGCGCTGCGATTTTGGGCCGGCCGTGGCACCGTCGAGCTGGTCGACGCGGATGTCGACGCCGGCGCGATGTTGCTCGAAGGGCTGGACAACACGCGATCGCTGCTGCACATCCCGGCTGCTGATGCAATGGTGATCCTGGGCGCGATGATGCGGCGCCTGGCCGTGCCGGCACCCACCGGCGTGGTGAGCACGGTCGAGGTGGTCGAAAGCCGAGCGGCGACGCTACGACAGGAGTGGCTTGATCTGGGCAGGCCATTTGACGAGGCCATTCTTCACCAGGCGATACTCGCCGGATCGGAATTGGGGCGGTTCGACTCGGCGGTCGCGGTCAACGGAGATCTCCATTCGGCACAGGTCCTACGCGGCACCCGGGAACACTGGCTGACCGTCGACCCCGTATTGTTGCGCGGCGACATCGCGTACGACCTGGCCCGGGTGCTCTGGACTCGCATCGACGAGATGCCCGATCGAGCCAGCATCACGGATCACTTCGACGCCGCGGTGCAGGCAGCCGGGATTGAAGCTGAACATGGGCGGAACTCGGTGCTCTTCCGGGCCGTCGACTACTGGCTCTGGGGCCTGCGCGTCGGACTCACCGAAGACCCCGAACGCTGCCGCCGCCTGCTGATCGCGCTCAGCACCTGACCTGGCGAGCGACACCACCATCCGCCCGGCCTACTCATCCCAGTCGCGCCGCCGGAGCAGAGCGAGAACCCAGGACCCGCAGCGTTGATCGGACGCACGATCACCTGCATATCAAACAGTTCAGCGCGCCGGTCGCCGCGCGACCTCATCACGCGGCGTGACGAACGCGGTCGAACTCGCGCTCACCCTCGGTGGCAGATGCGGACGGCTGATCTTGGCGTTAGTAGGCTGGCGGGCTGAACCGTGGAGATGCCATTGACAGACGTGTGCAAGCTGATGTGACTGGAGGGGATCGCATGCTGATGTCTACCCTGGCCGAGCCGCCGGGTCTGGTGTACGAGGTCAAAGGGCTCGTCTTCGCGAACACCAATTTCCGCGCGATCGGTGGCGACAAGATGCCGAAAATGATCAAGTCTCTGGTGGAGCAGGCTCAGCAGCTTGGCGCGAACGGCATCGTTGACATCAGGACCGCTGTAGGCGGCGACGTTGGATATTGCGTCATGACCGGGACGGCCGTTCTGATCGAAAACCCTCCGGGCACGCCGTACTTCGGTGCGCAGCTGCTGGACGCCACCAACGGCGTCCAGATCGGTGTTGTCGCCGCCGGAGGCCCCGCAGAGCGACACGGGCTGCGCCAAGGCGATGTCGTGACGCACGCGGACGGCGAGGTCTTGACCGACGCCGCCACATTGATCGAAAAGAAGAATGCGGCAAAGCCTGGGGATCGACTTGCGCTGACGATCTGGCGAGACGGGTCGACCGTGAGCCTCGCCGTTGTACTCGGTGTCAGACCGGAGTGAGCCGAAGCAGCGCTTGTGGTGGCACGACGGACGAGAGCTACACGGCCGGCGCGGTGCAACAGGGCCGCAGCACCTGGTGCAGACCGGCGAACGGCAGAGGTGTCTCGGACCGGCTGCCGCGCGCGGTGAGCACGGTGAACCCGAGCGACGGCGCGTGCTCGACGGCCTCCGCCAGCAGCGCGCTCCTGCCCACCCCTGGCTCGCCGAGCAGACCGATCGCGCGTCCACCGGTACCGCCCCCGTCCAGATGCCCGAACAGACACCGCAGCTCGTCGTCATGCCCGAGCAGACGCCGGCCGGAGTTGGTGCTCACGCGTCGAGCATCCAGCCGCCCGAGCGCTCGCGCTGAGAGAGCCGTCACAGCGCGGTGAGGCATGATGTGGACCATGCGTGGCGGCACTGGTGATGACCGCACCGCCGTAACCGTGGCCGGCGAGCAGGACCGGGCCGACGATGCCGCGCATCGCGTCGGCGACGTGTGCGGCGTCCACGTCCAGCCGGCGCAGCGGATTCTCCGCGGCCCGGACCGCAACGCCGGCCTCGCGGAGCTGGGCGACTACGGCCGACCACAGCGAGGCGTCGGCGAACGCACCATGCACCAGCAGCATCGTCAGACCCACGCGGGACCTCACGGGCATGACGCCCTCCCAACGGTTGCGACCGCGACGCGGACGTCGACTGGCGACACCGTAGGCCGAGCGCAGTGGACATTTTGTGGACGCGAAGCTTGCGTGCGAATTGTCCGATGCGGGGCGAGATCGCGTGGGCACGGCGGCGGGCCGGGCGGGCCTCGCCGCGCTGCTCATCTCCGTCGTGCCGCCGCTGCCGGCGCCGCGGCCCGCAGCGGCCCGCGCGTGCTGGGCCGGGTCCTCAGGACACGTCGCGCCGGCGGAGGTGCCGTTGCATTATGGGATCGTGGGACGCGTTGAACCCTGATCAGGTCGGCGGTCAGATCGCCCGGGCGAGTTCGGCGAACGTCGCGGCGACCCGCAGAGCGGGCGGGGTGTCGCCGGCGAGTTCGTAGTGTCCGCGTCGAAGGTTCTGCACGAACGCGTGTCCGGCGATGTAGCGCAGATACCAGCGCACCGCGACGACGATCACCTCGGCCGGGAACCGGAAGCCAGCGAATGCCGGCCTTCGCGGCGGCCACGGATCAGGTTGAGTCGATGCCTTCACTGCTCAAGTCTGCCTCGATCTTGCGACACTCAATGCAACGGAGCGCCGCCGGGCAACCCTCGCCCGGCTCGGGTGAGGTGGCGATCTGCGGTGCCGCCCTACCGTTCGCCTCATGAGGCTGCTGGTCGATCTGACCGGTGCCAGGGGTATGGGCAGTGCGTGTTCGCCGCCCCGGAGGTGTTCCGGATGCCCGGCGGTGAGGCGCTGCTGTACGAGCCGAACCCCGGCGACGAGCAGCGGCAGAAGGTGCTACGGGCGGCGGCTGCCTGCCCCGTGCGCGCCATCGTGCTCGACCCCGAGGAGCAGCACACCGGGTCGGCTGCGGGGCCGCGGGTGAGCGCCGCCGCCGGGGTGGATCGGATCGTGATCGTCGGTGCCTCGCTGGCCGGGCTGCGGGACGCGGACACTCTCCGCCGGGAGGGGTTCGCCGGGTCGCTGACGCTGATCGGCGACGAACCCTACGCGCCGTACGACCGGATTCCGCTGTCCAAACAGGTGCTGACCGGGTGGGTCCCCGCGCAGCACACGGCGCTACCGCGCAGCGACGGGCTGGACGCGGACTGGCGGCTGGGGCGGCCGGCCGTCGGGCTGGACCGGCACGGCAAGCGGGTGCTGCTCGCCGGTGGCGAGGAGGTGCCGTTCGACCGGCTGCTGATCGCCACCGGGGTACGGGCCCAGCCGTGGCCGAACGCCGACGAGGCGGCGTTGGACGGCGTGTACACGGTACGCAGCCGCGACGACGCAGCCGCGTTGCGGCAGCGGCTGGCCGACCACCCGGGGCACGTGCTGGTGATCGGCGCCGGGTTCATCGGCAGCGAGGTCGCCTCGGACTGCCGGGAACTGGGCCTGCCCGTCACCGTCGTCGACCGCGGGCCGGCGCCCCTCGCGGGGGCGTTGGGCGCCGCGGTCGGCCGGATCGCGGCCCGGCTGCAGCACGACGCCGGCGTCGACCTGCGCTGTGGGGTGTCGGTACAGGCGCTGGAGGGAGACTCCGGCGGACGCCTTCGCCGGGCGCTGCTTTCCGACGGCAGCACGCTCGACGTCGACGTGGCCGTCACGGCCCTGGGTGCCAAGCGCAACGTCGAATGGCTCGCCGATTCCGGCCTTGCGTCCGGGCGCTGGGGCGTGGCCTGCGACGCGGGATGCCGCGTGTTCGACGCCAACGGCCTCGTCACCGACGACATCTTCGTCGCCGGTGACGTCGCACGGTTCCCGCACCCCGTCTACGACTACCAGTTCATGGCCCTGGAGCACTGGGGCAACGCCGTCGACCAGGCCGAGATCGCGGCGCACAACATGATCAGCGCCGGGCCGGATCACTGGCCGCACGTCGGGCTGCCGGTGTTCTGGTCCAGCCAGTTCGGCGTCGAGATCAAGTCAATCGGGGTGCCGACCTTTGCCGACGAGGTCGTCGTCACCCAAGGGTCGACCGCCGACCGCCGGTTCGTGGCGGTCTACGGCCGACGGGGTCGCATCACCGCCGCAGTCACGTTCGACCAGGGGATGTGGCTGCAGTTCTACGGCCGGCTGATCGAGCGGGCCGCGCCGTTCCCGCCGCGGATGCGCACCGTCGACGGGCGGGCGACGCTGCAGCCGGTGCCGGCGGAGGTACGGCCGGGGCCGTCCCCCCAAGCCACGGTCGTGCTCACCGGCCACCAACCCAGCGAGCGCCGCGCCGTGCTCGTGCACGCCGACTGAGCCCGGCCCGATTCCCACCGGCGGAAAGGACACCGCGATGCCCGCGGCCAGCGCCTTCGAGCAGATCCTGGACTACACCAACCGCGCCGACCCGTACCCGCTGTACCGGCAGCTGCGCACCACACCGGTCGTGCGCGAGGCCGACGGCAGCTTCGTGGTCAGCCGGTATCGCGACATCGTCGACCTGCTGCACGACCCCCGAACCAGCTCGCGAGACGTCGTGACGCTCGAGGGTTTCATCTCCACCGACCCGCCCGAGCACGACCGGCTACGCGGGCTCATGAACCGGCACTACGGCCCGCCCGAAACACCCGCCCGGATCGACCGCATGGCCCCGGAGCTGCTCAGCATCGTCACGGAACTCATCGACCGTCTCACCGGCCGGACCGAGGCCGACCTCGTGGACGACTTCGCCTACCCGCTGCCGGTAACCGCGATCTGCCGCCTGCTCGGCGTTCCACTGGAGGACGAACCCCGGTTCCACGCTTGGGCAGACGCCATCGTCGAGGGCATCGGTCCGCAGGCCTCGGTGACGGACGAGGCCCGCCGCCGTGCCGGTGCCGCCTTCGCCGAGATGGGACGGTACTTCGACACCCTGCTCGATGCCCACCAGCAGATGCCCGGCGAGGACCTGCTCTCCGCCATCGTCACCGACGAGGGCACCCGGGAGGCGATGTCGCGGGCTCAACTGCTGACCAACGCCTCGCTGCTGCTCGTCGCCGGGCACGAGACCACGGTCAACCTCATCACCAACGGGATGCTGACCCTGCTGCGCAACCCGGAGATGCTGGAACGGATCCGCCAGGAACCGGAGTTCGTCGTTCTGGCCGTCGAGGAACTGCTGCGCTACGAACCGCCCGTGCACATGCTGATCCGCAAGGCCCTGGACGACATCGACCTCGACGGCACCACCATCCCGGCCGGCGCCACCATCCAACTCGTCCTCGCCTCCGGCAGCCGCGACCCCGACCACGTGCGCGATCCCGACCGCTTCGACCCGCAACGGCACAACCTGCGACGCATCGACTTCAGCCCGCAGGAGAGCCAGCACCTCGGCTTCGGCGGCGGCGTACACCACTGCTTCGGCGCCCCCCTCGCCCGGCTGGAGACCTAGATCGCCCTCACCGAACTGGCCCGGCGGCTCGAAAACCCGCGCCTGCGCGCCGACCCGCCGCCGTACCGGCCCAACCCCGTCCTGCGCGGCCCCCGGCACCTACCCATCCAATTCGACCGCATCCGGCCGGCAGCAGGATAGATCCCGGCCCGGGGATCCTCATCGCGCACGTCGGCGCTGTTGCGTTCGCCCATCGGAGGGCGTGTTTGGGGCAAGCGCGGTCGGTCTTCAGATGGCGGTGGCGAGCTCGGTGAACGCCGCAGCAACGCGAAGCCCGCGTCGGGCGTCGATGCCGAGCTCGTAGTGGCCGCGGCGCAGATTCTGCATGAACGCGTGCCCGGCGGTCATCGTCTGTGCTGTCCGGTCAGTCCGTAGCCCGCGCATCGGCGGACAGTCGCCGATGTCCTCGACGGACTCGGCCGCGCTGACGAGGTAGCAGACCTGCACCGCGACAGCTTGATGAGGTGACCAACGGTCAGCCGCACACGCTCATCGGCCATCAGATCCACTCGCCGTTGATCAGCTGGCGGCCGCCACTCATCGGTGCTGTGAAACCGGGCCGCTGTGTGGCTCGGCCTCCTGCACCGACGGCGAAGGTCGCCGCCATGCGGGACCTGGCCCACGCGACCGTCGGGTGCCGCGGCGAGGAGGTCGCCGATGTGCCGCTGCGGGAGTGCCTCGTTCCCGGCCCGGCCGCTATGTGAAGGTGAACAGGATCTTGCCGCGGCGTTCCGGTGCTGTCGCGTGCTCGATCGCTTCTCGGTATTCGTCCAGGCGGTAGGTCGCCTCGACCGGCACGGTCAGCTCGCCGTTGGCGACGATGTCGTTCAGCGCGCAGTAGGTCTGTTCGATCTCGGTACGCGGAGCGTGGCGCAACCAGTTGAGCAGCCAGAATCCGGTGTGGGTCACCTCGTTGAAGATGAGGTCGTGGGCTCGGACGGCCTGGGGCGCGTCGGTCACGAAGGCGTAGGTGACGATCACGCCCCGGAACCTGAGCGCGGCGGCGAGGTCGGCGACGACTGGCCCGGCCGTGGCATCCAGGGCCAGGCCAAGCTCCGCGCCGTCCAGCGCGCCGGCAATCTGCGCGGGCAGGTCCTCGCCGGCGACGATCACACGGTCGCCGCCGGCGTCACGCACGGTCCGGGCTGCGGCCTCGCGCCGCACGATGTTGAGTGTCTTGAGGCCCCGCCGCCGGGCGAGGGTATTGACACAGAGCCCGACGGCGGAGTTGGCGGCGTCCAGCCCGACCCAGTCCCCGTCGGCCAACTCGGTGAACCGGTGCAGCAACAGGTGCGCTGTGGCGGGATTGATCGCAAGCATGGCGAGCTGTAGCGGGTCACCGTCCTCGCGGATCGGCACGACGTTGCGGTAGGCGGTCACCACCTGGTCGGCCCAGGTGCCCTGCTCGTAGGTGGGCAGGATGACGACTCTCCGACCGACCAGCGACGAGCCCGGACCGCCGCCGGCGTCGATCACCCGCCCGACTCCCTCGCCGCCGAGCGGGCTGGGCAGCTGCGGCCGCAACCCGTAGCCTCCGCGGACGAGCAGGAAGTCGGACGGGTTGACCGGCGCGGCCTCCATGTCGACCAGGATGTCATCGGTGCCCAGCGCAGGAGTTGGTGCCCGCTCGAGCGACACCGACGTACGTGGATCGCCGTACGACGTGGCAAGCAGCTGCAACATCGAGATGTCCTGCCCCGCCGACGCACGACCAAACTCGACCTTGCTATGCGCGCTAACCCTCTCGCTGCCCAACCGTGACGCCCGAGCCGGATGCCTCGGCACAGATCCCAGCCAAACGGCACCATATACGACTGTCGATCGGTTCAGGTCGACGCCGCCGGTGGCGCGGGGTCCGATGAGGTGTGATCGAGGGTGCGGGCCACCTCGGCGAGCCGGTCCACCGCCGCGTCAAGGGCATCATCGGTGGCGGTGACGGCGAGGCGGAGGTGAGAGTTCCAGGAGTCGGTCGGAGTGAGAGTACGCCCGGCCGTGACGCCGACACGCACGCCGGCGGCGGCGTGCACGATCGGGTCGGCGTCGGTGAGGTGGGTGTGGACCCAGAGGAAAGGGCCGTTGTCGCCGCCCGCGTCGGACCAACTGGGAAGGTCCTGGTTCAGCCGGTGCCTCAGGTGACTTCGTTGGTGCGCGAGTTGTTGGCGGCGGTGCGCGGCGAGGGTGTCGATGTGTGGCAGGCAATGCAGGACGAGCGCCTGGTCGAGGGCGGGCGTGGCGAGGTCGAGCGCAGCCTTGCGAGCGCTGAGCCGGGCGATGGTCGGCGCCGGCGCGCGGAGCCAGCCGACTCGCAGCGCCGACCAGAGCACCTTGCTGAACGTACCGATCGTGATGATGTCGGCGTGGGGGTCGTGCGCGGCGAGAAAGGGCGGTGGCTCGTCGGCGAGGAAGCGCAGGGCTTCGTCGTCGACGAGAGTGGCTCCCCAGCGCCCGGCCAGCTCGACGATGCGTCTGCCGGTCGGTGCGTCGAGTTGCCGGCCGGTCGGGTTGTGCACGGCAGAGGTGACATGGACGAGATCGACACGTCGTTCGCTGGTGGCGAGTGCGGCGGCCCGCTCGAGGCGCTCGACGCCGAAGGGCAGGAGTCTGGCACGACGGTGCAGGTAGGCGTGCAGCGCACCGAAGTAGGTGGGATCCTCGACCATAACCCGGTCGTTGCGTTCGAGGTCGGAGGCAATGAGCGCCAGCGCCTGCTGGGAGCCGGTGGTGATCAACAACTGGGCCGGCCGGGTGTGAAGACCGCGACCGGTGAGATGGTCGGCGAGTGCGGATCGCAGTTCCGGCAAGCCCGCCGTGTCGTGACCGTTGCCAATCAGATCGAGCAGGATGTCGGTGCGGTGGGCGAGGGTCTCGGCCACGAGTGTGGGTGGGTCGAACCGGCAGACCGTGAGGTCGATGTAGTCGGTCGCCTGTCGTGGGTGGGTAGTACGGATGAACGGGTTGGCCGCCAGCGCCGCGATGGCTGGATCGTGCCGTGCGGTTCGTACGCCGGTCACGGTCGTGCCGCTGCCACGGACGCTGTGCAGTGCTCCGCGCTGACGGAGCAGGTCGTAGGCGCCGGCGACCGTAGTGCGGCTGATGCCGAGCCGCCGGGCGAGGGCCCGCTCGGATGGGAGTCGGTCGCCAGGGCGGAGCAGCCTGGCGTCGATGAGCGATGCCACGGCGAGCGCGAGGCATTGGTGGAGGGGGCCGCCGCGGCTCCGCCAGCCGGTGAGGAGGGGTACGAGGTCGGGCGCGCTCACCTGGACCACTTTGCCGCCGATTGGCCCTTGAGGCGACGGCCAATCGGCGGGACGGTGGCCTGCATGCGCGAAATCGTGACCAGCCCGCGGATCGCTCCTCCGGCCGGACCGTACTCACACGCCGTCATCGGCACAGGCGACCTCGTCTACATATCAGGACAGACAGGACAGGATCCATCGACCGGGAGGATTGTCGCCGGTGGTGTCGCAGCCGAGACCCGTCAGGTGTTCGCCAACCTGTTGCAGGTGCTGAACGCGGCCGGCCTGGACTTCGCTTCGGTGGTGAAGTGCAACGTGTTCCTCGTCGACATGGAGGACTTCGGGTCGATGAACACGGTCTTCGCCGAGGTGATGCCCGGCCCGTATCCGGCCCGCAGCACGGTCGCGGTCGCGGCGCTGCCGCTGGGCGCCCGGGTCGAGATCGAATGCGTCGCGACGCGATGAACACCTGGCAGGTGGACACCGTCGCCGCTCAGCGACGGCCCGTCGACGGTCTCGTGGGCGTCGACGTGGCACCGGTGATCCATCCGACCGCCGCGTTCGCCGCGCCGACCGCTGCCGCGTTCGCCGAGCTGGCGGTCCGGCCACGGGCTGATGACTTCTACACCCGCTACGGCAACCCCAACCACGCCGAGACCGCCGCCGTCATCGCTGCGCTCGAGGGCGGAGAGACCGCGCTGCTGTACGCCTCGGGCATGGCCGCGATCACCGCGACCATCGTCGCCTTCGGCGCCGGCTCGCGGGTCGTCGCCCAGCGCGAACTGTACGGGGGGACCGTCGGGTTCCTGGAGAAGATCGCTCCGCGACTCGGCATCGACGTCGACTTCGTCCACCACGCCGACCTGGCGGGATTCGACCAGGCACTGCGCACCCCGGCGGCACTGGTACTGCTCGAGACGCCGACGAACCCGCTGCTGCGGGTCACCGACGTCGCGGCGGTCTCGGCACTGGCCCAACGCGCCGGGGCGGTCGTGGCCGTCGACGCCACGCTCGCCTCCCCGATCAACCAGCAGCTGCTCCGCCTCGGCGCGGACATCGTCCTGCACAGCGCCACCAAGTACCTCGGCGGCCACGGCGACCTCACCGCCGGCGTCTCGGTCACCTCGAACGCGCTCGCCGAACGGCTCTGGAGCGATGCATACCTGTTCGGTGCAACGCTGTCCGCCCATGACGCGTGGATGCTGCAGCGCGGGCTGCGCACGCTGCCGATGCGGATCCGGCAGCACAACCGGTCGGCTGCCGCAGTCGCGGCCTACCTGACCGAGCATCCCGCGGTGGTCCGGGTGCACCACCCCAGCCTCGCCGGCCACCCACAGGCGGAGCTGATCGCCCGCCAGATGTCCGGCCCCGGCGGTGTGCTCAGCTTCGAGGTCCGCGGCGGGTTGGAGGCGGCCGAACTCGTGACCTCCCGCCTGCACCTCGCCGCCCGGGCCGCGAGCTTCGGCGGGCCGACCCCTGCGGTCGTCCTCCCGGCCTCGATGTGGTCCGGCATGGCCAGCGCGGCTATGCAGGACCTGGTGCCGGCCGGGCTGATCCGGCTCGCCGTCGGCCTGGAGGACCCGGCCGACCTGATAGCCGACCTGGACCAGGCACTCCCCGCCCAAGGACAGCCACAGTGAGCACAGCGTGAGACTTGTTCGCCACGGACCGCCGGGCGCCGAACGGCCCGGGATCCTCGACACCGCCGGGACGGTTCGAGACCTGTCCGCGCACATCGCCGACCTCGGCCCCGACGCGGTGCAGCCGCAGCAGCTCACCCGGCTCGCGCGGCTCGACGTCGACCAACTGCCGATTGTGGCAGCCGCGGCCCGCATCGGGCCGTGTGTCGCGCACGTCGGCAAGATCGTCGGCGTGGGCCTCAACTACCGTTCGCACGCAAACGAAGCACAGATGACCCTGCCCGACGAGCCCCTGCTGTTCCTGAAGCCGGCCTCGGCCATCACCGGCCCGAACGACCCGCTGCTCCTGCCACCGCTGAGCACGACCACCGACTACGAGGTCGAACTGGGCGTCGTCATCGGCCGTACGGCATATGGAGTCGGCATGTCGGAGGCGATGGACCACGTCGCCGGATACTGCATCGTCAACGACATCACCGAACGCTCCTGGCAGCTGCACCGCGGCGGCACCTGGGACAAAGGCAAGGCACACGACACCTTCGCACCCATCGGGCCCTGGCTCGTCACGACCGACGAGATCCCCGACCCGCACCGCCTCGCCATGCACCTCCGCATCGACAACGAGACCCGACAGCGAGCCAGCACGAACGACATGCACCACCGAATCGACCAGCTCATCGCCTACATCAGCCAATTCATGACCCTGCACCCCGGCGACATCATCACCACCGGTACGCCCGCCGGAACCGCACTCGGCTCCCGCAGCAAGCCCTACCTCAAACCCGGCCAGACCATGACCACCACCATCGAAGGACTCGGCACCCAACGCACCCCCATCACCGCCGCCGTCCGGCCCGTTCCAGTCGATGTGGCTGCCGGCAGCTGACCATGCACCAGCCCAACGGACGAGCCAGCGGTGCCGACGACGCAGAGATCGTACTTCCTCCGCTGCCTGCTCGCCTCCGGGTCGGCGTCGAACACCAGGTCCATCATCGGCCCGTGCCCGCCTGGGTGGTACACCGCGTCATTGTCCTCCAGGCGGGACCTTGGCCCTCGACAATCGCCTCCTCAATCAGGTCCGGCGGCGCCTCTGGCAGGGTGGCCGCTCAGTGTCGCGTTGCTCGAGCAGATCTCGGTGATCGCCGCGGCGATCCTGCGGCAGTCGCACGCCGTCATCACCACCGGCCGCCGCTGGGACCCGGTCATCGCCACTCACGGCTCCCAACGTCGCACGGGTGCTCGGTGCGGGCTGGCTGCTCGGCGGCACGATCGGCCTCGGCACCCTCGCCTACGCGCTGGCCATCGGCACCCTGGTGGGCTGGCTCATGCCACGCCTCGCCGCGGCCCCAGACGAAGCCCCAGTCACCGCCCCAGCCAAAGCCCCAATCGAAGCTCCAGTCACCGCCCCAGCCAAAGCCCCAATCACTGTCCAGAAGGGGCAGGCATGACCACGTTCGGGATCGACATCCCCGCGTCGACGACCGTGGACCCGGTCGCCGCCGCCCGCACCGCCGAGGATCCCGGCTACGACTTCGTCTCCACCTCCGACCACCCCAGCGGCACCGACCCGAGCAACGAGACCTGGACGATGCTCGCCTGGATGGCGTCGCGCACCTCGCGGATCGCCGTCATGCCGCGGGTGCTCGGCGTGCCGTACCGGCAGCCCGCGATGGTCGCCAAGATGGCCGAGACCCTCGACCGGCTCTCCGGCCGGCGGCCGGCTGGTCCTCGGCCTGGGCGGTGGCGTCCGACGAGGAGCTCCGCGCCTTCGGCATCGGCGTGCCGGCGCCGCGGGACAAGGTCGACGGGCTGGCCGAGGCCATCGAGATCATCCGGGGACTGTGGACGGAGGCTGCCCTGACGTGCACCGGGCGGATCCATCATGTGGTCGCCGCGCCGATGGAGCCGAAGCCGGCCCGGCGGAGCCCGGTCTGGCTCGGCACGTTCGGCCCGCGCGCGCTGGCCGTCACCGGGCGATTGGCCGACGGGTGGATGCCGTCGCTGAGCTACGCGCCGCTGGACCGCCTGCCCGGGATGCGTGACCGCGTCGCCACCGCCGCGGCGGCGGCCGGCCGCTCGATGGACGACATCACCTGCGCCCCCAACGTCGAGGTGCGCGTCGGAGACGTCAGGCCCGGCGTGATCTCCGGATCGCCGGACCAGGTCGCCGAGCGGCTGCGGGCGCTGACCGGGATGGGCTTCACCGTGCTCAACCTGAAGCCGTCCGGACCCGGTCGGGACGAACAGGTCGAGCGCCTCGCCCGCGAGGTCCTACCGGCCGTCTGGCCAGCACCGCTCCGGCCGTCGTGGTCGTCACGGCGCCGCCTCGCGATATCTTCGGTGACTGCCTCGTCGACGCTCCGGCCGGGTAGCCGGCGCGACCGGTCGCTTACCAGCGCCGCGGGACGTCCCGCGGCGCTGTTGTGTTGCGGCTCGTCGCGGATTTTGACGGTTCTGTTACGTCCGTGCGTCCGTGGCGTTCTTGACACGCTGGGCGCCCGTGGCCAAGATGTAAAAACCAAGCGCTTGTTAGGTTTATGGACATGGGGCCAAACGGCCGGCGGTGTTCGCCGCGATCACTCCTCCTGAGGCTGACGATTCGTATAATTCCGTGACAGGGGTACAAATGGGCGTTTCATTGACGAGCCGCATCGTCAGCTGTCTCGCGCTGGCGGCGCTCACCGTCGCCGGCTGCGGTAACAAGGCGGGGAACGACAAGCCGAGCAACGGCACCGCGTCCGGCGCTCCGATCATCATCGGTCTGGACGAGGACAGCACCGGCTCCGGCGCCTCCTACAGCACCATCGCCGGCAAGACGATCCGGCTGGCGATCCAGGACGTCAACGACAAGGGCGGCGTGCTGGGCCGCCCGCTGCAGCTGGTCGTCGAGAACGACGAGTCCGACCCGACCAAGGTGCCGGCCGTGCTGCAGAAGCTCGCCGGCCAGGGCGCCAAGGCACTGTTCCTGCAGAGCGGCAGCGCCGCCATCCTCCAGGCGAAGTCGACGCTCACGGCGCTCGGCCTGCCCGCCATCGCACCCACCGGTGTCACCGCCACACTGGTCGCACCGCCGGACAACGAGCTGATCTACATGCTCGCCAACACCACCACGGACTGGGCACAGGTGTACTGCGGCGCCTTCAAGGCCGCGAACATCACGAAGATCGGCGTCCTCACCGACGACACGACCACGATCGCCGCGCTCGACAAAGCGCTGCTGCCGGCGCTGTCCTGCGTGCAGATCGTGGCCACCGAGAAGGGCGCGGCCAACGCCTCCGACCTGTCAGCGCAGGTGGCCCGGCTCAAGAACGCCAACCCTGACGCGGTCCTGGTGACCAGCGTCGGCGGCGCGTTCGAGGTGCTCGCCCAGAACACCCTGGGCAGCCAGATGAAAGGCACGAAGCGCTTCTCGCTCGCGTCCATCGGCAACCAGCCCGCCTCCTGGAAGCTGGCCGCCCCGGGCGCCCTGGAGGGCCTCATCTTCATGGGCTCCATCAACACGGCAAACCCGCGCACCCAGGCGCTCGTGACCCTGCTGAAGGACAAGTACGGCAAGGACTACGACATCACCGCATACGACGCCCAGGCATGGGATTCGGTGCACGTGCTCAAGCTGGCGATCGAGAAGGCCGGCGGGGTCGACGACTCGAAGAAGCTCAACGAGGCGATCCAGAGCGTCAAGGGCTACCCGGCCACCTTCGGCCAGGCGAACTTCACGCTGTCGTTCGGCGCCGACAAGCACCTGGGCGCGGACGGGGCGTGCGGGCTGTCGCTCATCGAGTTCGGCGCGGACAACAAGCCCAAGGGCCCGTGGGCCACTTTCCAGCCGCCGTGCGCCAAGTAGTGAGGTAACAGTATGGGCCAGCTGCAGCTGTGGTTGTCCGCCCTCGAGATGGGGTGTTTCTTCGGCCTGCTCGCGCTGGCCTACTACCTGGTCCTGGTCGGCGCCGGGTTCTTCAACTTCGCGATCGGGCCGTACGCGATGGTCGGCGGGCTGTGCACGTCGTACCTGGTGCTCTACGAGGACATGAACGTGTGGGCCGCGGCGGCGGTGGCGATCACCGCCGCCGCGGCGCTCGCCGTCGTCACCGAACTGGTCGTGGTCAGGCCGGTGCAGCGCCGCTCCGGCGGCGGCGAACTGCCCGCCCTGGTCGCCGTCGCGGCGGTGCTGTTCGCGATCCAGCAGCTCGGCGGGTACCTGTTCGGCTACACCACGTTGCCGGGGCAGAACCTCCTCACGTTCGACCCGGTGACGGTCGGCGACACGGTCGTGCAGCCGAGCGCCCTGGTGCTGCTCGCCTTCACCGTCGTCGCGTTCGCGGGTCTCGCGGTGTGGATCCGCAGCACCCGTACCGGCCGGCTGCTACGCGCGGTCGGTGACAGCACCCACGCCGCCGGACTCCTCGGCCTCCCCGTCAACCGGGTGCGGCTCATCGCGTTCCTGCTGTCGGGTCTGCTCGCCGGGATCACCGGGCTGCTGTTCGCACCGAAGGCGGGCGTCAGCTCACTGTCGGGGCTCAGCTGGGCGCTGTCGGGCTTCCTCGCGATGGTGGTCGGCGGCACCGGCTCGGTCTGGGCGCCGCTCGTCGGCGGGCTGCTGCTCGGCGCCGTCGAGGTCTTCGTCCCCTACTACTTCGGCGGCCAGTCCCACGTGTACGGGCTGCTGATCGTCGCCCTGTTGTTCTTCGCCCTCAAACCGAGCGGCCTGTTCGTGCGGAGGGTACGAGCATGAAGCGCTTCCCCGGCTCCTTCGGCCTGCTGGGCGGCGTCGTGGGCGCGGTGCTGATCCTGCTCTGGGTCGGCGCGGACGGCTACAAGCAGACGCTGGTCACCACGACCGCCACCTACGCGCTGATCGCACTCGGCATGTACGTGCCGTACCTGATGGCGGGATCACTGTCGATGGCCTACGGCGCGTACGCCGGCATCGGCGGCTACGCGGTCGGCCTGATCTCGACGAAGAGCGGCCTGCCGCTCATCCTCGCCTGGGTCGCCGGGCCGATCGTCGCGGCGGCCGTCGCCGTGCTGCTCGGGCTCGCCACCCGGCGGCTGTCCGGCTTCTTCCTCGCCGCGGTGACGCTGCTGTTCGGGATGGCGTTCACCGCCTGGCTGGTGGACGCCGAAGGTATCTCCGGCGGCTCGGGGGGCCTCGGCAGCCTCCGCAAGCTCGACATCCTCGGCTGGCAGCCCAGCCACTACCAGGTCGTCGTCGGCTGCACCGTCGTCGTGTGCGTCATCGCGTTCCTGCTCGACCGGCTGCGGATGTCGCCGTGGGGTGTGATCGTGCGGACCATGCGCGACGCGCCCCGCGCGGTGGAGGCGGCCGGGGTGCGGGTGCCGGTGATGAACCTCGTGTCCCTGGCCATCGGCGCCGCGATCGCGGCCGTCGGCGGCGGCCTGTTCACCTATTCGGCCGGCAGCGTCACCCCGGACACGTTCACCCTCAACCTGGTGTTCCTGGCCATCTTCATGCCGCTCATCGGCGGCGCGGCCACCCCCTGGGGCGCCGTCCTCGGCGCCGTCATCGCCGTCGAGCTCACCCTGAACTTCCCCGCCGTGGAGACCAGCGGCACGCTGATCCTCGCGCTCGGGGTCCTCGTCATCCTGCTCGTCGCGCCGCAGGGCGTCATCGGATACGCGAGCAGGCTCACCAAGCTTGTGGGGGGACGCCGTGGCTGAGACGCTCCTCGTCGGATCCGGCCTGACCAAACGCTACGGCGGGGTCACCGCCCTGCAGGACGTGTCGTTCTCGCTCACCGCCGGTGAGGTCCTCGGCCTCGTCGGGCCCAACGGGGCCGGCAAGACGACCCTGGTCGACCTCATCTCCGGCGCGCAGCCGGCCACCGAGGGATTGTTGACGCTGCGCGGGCTGCGCCTGGCCGGTCCCGCGTCCCGGCGCGCCAAGGCCGGGCTGGCCCGCACCTTCCAGTATCCGCAGCTCGCCCTCGAGCTCACCGTCGCGGAGAACCTGCTGCTCGGCCGGGCCGCCCGGCGGCACGGCACCGTCTGGCAGATGATCGCCGGGTCGTTCAGCGGGGCGTTCCGCCCGTACCCGCCAGCCGACCTCGCCGCCGTCGCCGCGATCGCCGAGGAGCTCGGCATCGACCGGCTCGACCGGCCCGCCGGCGACCTGTCCCTCGGCGAGCAGCGCCTCGTCGAGGTCGGCCGCGCGCTCGGCCAGGACCCCCTGGTGCTGCTGCTCGACGAGCCGTTCGCTGGCTCGGACGCGGCCGGCGTCACCGGCATCTCCGAGGTGGTGCGCACCGTGCAGCGGCGCGGCCACGCGGTGATCCTCGTCGACCACAACGTCGACCTCGTCGCGGGCCTCGTCGACCGGATCATGCTGCTGGACCGCGGCCAGTCGGTGTTCGACGGCTCGCCCCGGGAATGCCTCGACAGCCCGCAGATGCAGCAGGTGTACTTCGGGGTCGCCGACCCCGCCCAGGCCGCTGCCCCAGATGACGCCGAGGAGGTTCCGCATGTCGTCTCATGAGCTGCGCCTCGAAGGGCTGACCGTCCGTTACGGGCATGCCAGCGCGGTCGCCGGTGTGGACATCGTCGCGCCCGGCGGCGTGATCACCGCCCTGGTCGGGCCGAACGGCGCCGGCAAGAGCAGCGCACTGCTCGCCGCGTACGGCTCGGTCGCGGCGACCGGCCGGGTGTTCCTGGACGGTGAGGACGTCAGCCGGCTCAAACCGGCTGCCCGGGCCCGCGCCGGGATCGCCGTGGTGCCGCAGGGCCGCCAGCTGTTTCCGAAGCTCAACGTCGCGGACAACCTGCAGGTCATGGCGGAGCTGCTGCGCCTGCCGCGCAGTGCGGTGCAGACCGCGATCGACCGCTTCCCCATCCTTCGGACCCGGATGAAGAGCCTCGTCGGCGTGCTGTCCGGCGGTGAGCAGCAGATGCTCGTCGTGTCCCGGGCGCTGATGGGCTCGCCGCGGGTGCTGCTGCTCGACGAGATGATGACCGGGCTCGCCCCGCTCGTCGTGCAGGAGCTGCTGCGCACCGTCACCCAGCTCGCCGGCGAAGGCGTCGCGGTGCTCATGGCGGAGCCCGCCCTCGGCGCGGTCCGCGGCGCCGTCGACCGCGGCTACGTGCTGGTCCGTGGTGAGGTGGTCGCGACCCGCGAGGACGGCGGCACGGCCCTCGACGGCGAGTACCGCACCCGGATGGGTGTGCTGAAGACCGCCGCGCACTGACCCAGCCGCATCGGGCCCGTACGACGTCCTTCGTCGTGCGGGCCCGAACGGTGTGGTCAGGCGGCGTAGCCGCCGTCGACGTCGAGCTTCTGGCCCGTGATGAACCGGGCCCGGTCGCTGGCGAGGAAACACACCGCCTCGGCGACGTCGGCGGCGGTGCCGAACATCCGCAGCGGGATGTTGCCGCGGGTCACCTCCAGGGCGCGCTCGTCCAGATCGCCGTCGGCGATGAGGCGGGCCGCCATGCCGTCGGTGAGCATGCCCGGCCCGACGCAGTTCGCCCGGACGCCGAAACGGCCCTCCTCTGCGGCGATCCCGCGCACGAGCGCCTCGACCGCCGCCTTCGGGCCGGCCGAGAGGCCGTCGCGGACCGGGAACCGGCGGGTGGCGGCGGTGGTGACCGCGACCAGGCTGCCGCGGGATTCTCGCAGCCGCGGCAGGGTCGCGGCGAGGATGTTGAAGAACCCGGCCACGTCCTCGGTGAGCTGCGTGGCGAACCGGTCCGGCGCGACCCGGCTCAGATGCAGCATCGGCACGTGTGGCCCGGCGGCGTGCACCAGGGTGTGCACGACCGGTGCCGCGTCGATCAGCGCCGCGCACGACGCCGGGTCGCTCAGCTCGACCCGGTGCGCGCTCGCACCCGGCAGGTCGGCGGCGAGAGCCTCGGCCGCTGCGGCGTTGCCGCGGTAGGCGAGCAGCACGCGGCTGCCGCGGGCGGCGAGGAGGCGGGCGACGGCGCTGCCGATGCCGCCGGTGGCACCGGTGACGACGGCGACGCCCTTGCGGAACCTGAAATCCATCCACTTACGCTACCAAGCAAGCGTTTGGTAGAGTACCCGTCGTGGAGCTGAAACTCGGGGTCATGCCCGTCCTCGGCGGCACCGGCGCCGCCGATCCCGCCACCACCGCTCGCTTCGTCCGGCTGCTCGAGGACCTCGGCTGCGAGTCCGTCTGGGCCGTCGAGCACGTCGTGGTCCCCGACGACTACACCTCTGCGTATCCGTACGACCCGGGCGGCCGGATGAGCCTCGGCGCCGGCGACGACATCCCCGACCCGCTGCACTGGCTCACCTTCGCCGCCGCGCACACCACCACGCTGCGCCTCGGCACCGCAATGCTCATCCTGCCCGAACACCACCCTGTCGACCTCGCGAAACGCCTCGCCACCGTCGACGTGCTCAGCGGCGGGCGGCTCCTGGCCGGCATCGGCGTCGGCTGGCTGCGCGAGGAGTACGACGCCCTCGGTGTGCCGTTCGAGGAACGCGGCGCCCGCGCCGACGAGTACCTCGCCGCCATGCACGCGCTCTGGACGCAGGCCCCGGCGAGCCACACCGGCCGGTTCGTGTCGTTCCACGACGTGCACAGCCGCCCCCGGCCCACCCGCCCCGGCGGCGTGCCGATCATCGTCGGCGGGCACTCGCTCGCCGCGGTGCGCCGGGCCGCCCGCTTCGGCAGCGGCTGGTATCCGCTCGGCGTCAGCGCAGACCGCTTCGCCGAACTGCGGACCGCGCTCGCCGCCGAGTGCGCGGCAGCCGGCCGCACCATCGACGATGTCGAGATCACCATGAGGGCCCCGGGCAACGTGGGGGAGCTGGAGACGCTGCGCTCCCTCGGCGTCTCCCGGGTCGTCATCCGGGCCGACCCCGCCGACCTCGTCGGCGTCCGGGACAAGGTCCGCCGGTATCAGCGAGAGGTGCTCCGCGCATGAGATCCGTCATCGTCACCGGCGCCGCCCAGGGGCTCGGCAAGGCGCACGCACTCGCCTTCGCCGCGGCCGGCGCCCGCCTCGTGCTCAACGACCTGGACGCCGGCGCGCTCGCCGAGGTCGCCGCACACACCGGCGCGGTCGCGTTCCCCGGAGACATCGCCGACTGGGACTTCGCCGCCGCCCTCGTCGGCAAGGCGGTCGCCGAGCACGGCCGCCTCGACGCCCTCGTCAACAACGCCGGCCTGGCCCGCGACCGGATGGTCGTCAACCTCGCCGAGGACGAGTGGGACGCCGTCATGCGGGTCAACCTCAAGGGCACCGCCGCTCCGCTACGGCACGCCGCCGCGCACTGGCGGGCCCGGGCCAAGGCCGGTGAGGACGTCGCCGCCCGGGTCGTCAACACCACCTCCGGCGCCGGGCTGATGGGCAGCGTCGGGCAGGCGAGCTACAGCGCCGCCAAGGCCGGGATCGCCGCGCTGACCCAGGTCGCCGCCGCCGAACTGGCCCGCTACGGCGTCACCGTCAACGCCATCGCCCCCAGCGCCCGCACCGCGATGACCGAGGAGGTCTTCGCCGACGCCATGCGCGCCCCCGACGCCGGCTTCGACGAGATGGACCCCGGCAACGTGTCCCCGCTCGTCGTCTGGCTCGCCGGCGCCGACAGCGGCGACGTGACCGGCCGGGTCTTCGAGGTCTCCGGCGGCCGGATCAGCGTCGCCGGCGGCTGGCAGCACGGCGAGGTCCGCGACGCCGGCCGGCGTTGGCACCCCGACGAGCTCGGCCCCGTCGTGCGCGACCTGCTGTCGCGCGCACCAGCCCCGGCGGCCGTCTATGGCGCCTGAGGTGAGCCTCCGGGCGGCCGACGTCCGCGCCTGGCTGCGGGAGCACCTGACCGGCGAGTTCGCCCCGCTGGTCGGCGCGGGCGGACCGGGCCGGGAGCACGAGCAACTGGAGCTGCGGGCGAAGTGGGAGCGGGAGCTCGGCGCCGCCGGCTGGATCGGCCTCGGCTGGCCGGCGCCGTACGGCCGTGGCGCGAGCATCGCCGAGCAGGTGGTGTTCTTCGAGGAGTACGCCCGCGCCGGCGGCCCAGGCCGGCTCAGCCACATCGGCGAATACCTGCTCGCACCGACCCTCATCGCGCACGGCACCGAAGCGCAGCGCCGCCGCTTCCTGCCGCCGATCGCCCGGGCCGAGGAACTGTGGTGCCAGGGCTACTCCGAGCCCGGCGCCGGTTCCGACCTCGCCGGGGTCCGCACCCGCGCGGAACTGTCCGGCGACCGCTGGCGGATCACCGGGCAGAAGGTGTGGACGTCCCTGGCGCACGCCGCCGACTGGTGCTTCGTGCTCGCGCGTACCGACCCCGCCGCGACCCGCAAGTCCGGCCTGTCCTACCTGCTGGTGCCGATGCGTCAGCCCGGCGTCGAGGTGCGGCCCATCATGCAGCTCACCGGGGCGTCGGAGTTCAACGAGGTCTTCTTCGACGGCGCCAGCACCGACGCGGACCTGGTCGTCGGGGCGCCCGGTGACGGCTGGCGGGTCGCCACCAGCACCCTGTCCTACGAGCGCGGTGTCGCCACCCTCGGCCAGCAGCTCGGCTTCGCTCGCGAACTCGACGCCGTGGTCGCCGCCGCGCGGGCCAACGGGTCCTTCGACGACCCCGTCGTCGCGGACCGCATCGCGGAGGCCTGGGCCGGGCTGCAGGGCCTGCGCCACCACGCGCTGCGGGCGCTGTCGGCCACCGAACCGGACCCGGTCGGGGCGTCGGTGGCGAAGCTGCTGTGGGCCGGCTGGCATCAGCGCCTCGGGGAACTGGCCATGGACGTGGGCGGGGCCGCGTCGACCGTCGCCGAGGCCGCGCCGTATGAGCTGACCGACGCCCAGCGGCTGTTCCTGTTCACCCGCGCCGACACCATTTACGGCGGCTCCGACGAGATCCAGCGCAACATCGTCGCCGACCGGATCCTCGGCCGAACCCCGCGAGGCACCCGATGACCCTGGAGCAGGAACAGAAGCAGGAACAAGAGCAGGAGCACGCCGCGCTGCGCGAGAGTGTCGCCGCGTTCTTCAGCACCGGCGCGGACTGGGGCCGGCTCACCGGAGAACTCGGCCTGACCGCCCTGGCCATCGGGGAGGACCACGGCGGCTTCGGCGCCTCCCTGGTCGAGGTCGGCATCGTCCTGGAGGAGGCCGGCGCCGCGCTGCTGCACTCGCCGCTGCTGTCCACCACGGTCGCCGCCCTCGCCCTCGACCCGGACCTGCCCGCCGCCGCGTCGCTCCTGCCGGCACTCGCCGCCGGTGACCTGATCGGCGCGGTCGCCCTCGACGGCAGCTGCACCGCCCGGCCCGACGGCGACGGGTTCGTCCTGGACGGCTCGTTCGCGCACGTCCTGGACGCCGAATCGGCCGGGGTCGTGATCGTGTCGGACGGCACTGCGCTGTACGCCGTCACCGACCCGGAGATACGGCCGCAGCCGACCCTGGACCAGACCCGCGGGCAGGGGACCCTCGTGCTGTGGCAGGCGCCCGGCCACCTCGTCGCCCGCGACGCCGCCCGCGCGCAGGACCTGCTGCACGCCGCGCTCGCCGCGGAGTCCGTCGGTGTGGCCCGCGCCTCGCTGCGGGTCACCGTCGAGCACCTGCGCACCCGCGAGCAGTTCGGGGTGCCCCTCGCGACGTTCCAGGCGCTGCGGCACCGCGTCGCCGACCTGCACGTCCACCTCGAACAGGCGGTGTCATCCGTGTGGTACGCCCTGCGCGCCGCAGGCACCTCCGAGTTCGCCACCGCGGCGCCCCTCGCCAAGCTGATCGCGACGGAGGCCGCGTGGACCGTGACCCGGGCGTCGATCCAGCTGCTCGGCGGGATCGGCTTCACCTGGGAGCATGACGCGCACCGCTACCTGAAACGCGCCACCGCCAACCGGCTCCTCGCCGGCGACCCGGTCGCCCTGCGCCGCCTCCTGCTGTCCCGCGCCGGGCTGTAGCGCCGCTACGCCAGGCGTGGCAGCGGCTTCGGTGCCGACCGCCACGCGTTGTACGCGGATTCGAGGCGGTCGGGTTCGTCCTGGGTGCCGATCGCGGCCCGGTGCTCGGGACGCTCGGCGTGGTGCCGGATGACGGTGGCGGTGAAGATGGCGTCGACGTGCAGCCGGAACATCGGCACGGTGCACCGCTCCAGGTTTCCGGCCGTGTCCTTGTACAGCAGCCGCATCGTCCAGCGCCGAGCCGGATGCGGGCCGCCGGGCAGGAGGTCCTCCCAGCGGACGTCGCGGCTGCGGAAGGACCGCCGAACGGCGCCGCCGTCGGCGGTCAGCCCGTCGCGAGGACCCGCCGAATGGTCAGGGCGTGACGGGGCGGGCGGTCTCGGTGTAGCGGGGGAGCTGGCCGCCGCCGTCGACGAGGAGACTCGCCCCGGTCAGGTACGCCGCGAGGGGCGACGCCAGCAGCAGCACCGCGTCGGCAATGTCGGCGGGGGTCGCCATGCGGCCCATGGGGACGGTCGCGGCGACCGCGGCCAGGGCGTCCTCGTCGCCGTAGTGCGCGGCGTTGTCGTCGGTGCGGACCACACCGGCGGTGACGGTGTTGACCCGGACCTTCGGCGCCCACTCCAGGGCCAGGGCGCGGGTGAGGACCTCGAGGCCGGCCTTGGCGGCGGCGTACGCGGCGGTGCCGGGTGCCGGTCGCAGCGCGGACACGCTGCCGATGTTGACGATCAGCCCACCGCCCGGCTGGGTCTGCATGACCGCGTTCGCGGCCTGGGCGACGAAGAACGGCGCGAGGAGGTTGAGCCGGACGACGGCGGTCACCAGGTTCGGCGAGGCGGTCGCGGCCGGGACCGCGGGGGAGCCGCCGGCGTTGTTCACCAGGAGGTCGAGCCGGCCGAACCGGTCGACGGCCGTCGTCACCAGCGCGGCGGCCTCGTCTGGCTCGCGCACGTCGGCGGCGGTGAAGACCACCCCGGCCGGCAGGTCGGCAGGTTCGCGCCGGCCGCAGACCAGGACCTGGAAGCCGGCACCGGCGAGACGCGCCGCGATCTCCCGGCCGATCCCGCGGGTGCCGCCGGTGACCAGCGCGGCGGGTTCAGAGCCGTTCGATGATGGTGACATTCGCCGTCCCCCCGCCCTCGCACATGGTCTGCAGCCCGTAGCGGCCGCCGGTGTCCTCCAGGGTGTGCAGCAGCGTCGTCATCAGCCGGGCCCCGGTCGCACCGAGGGGGTGGCCGAGCGCGACCGCGCCGCCGTTGACGTTGATCCGGTCCGGGTCGGCGCCGGTCTCCCGCTGCCAGGCGAGGACCACCGGCACGAACGCCTCGTTGATCTCGACCAGGTCGATGTCGTCGATGGTGAGGCCGCTGCGCCGCAGAGCGTGCGCGGTCGCCGGGATCGGGCCGGTGAGCATGTAGACGGGGTCGTCGGCGCGGACGCTCAGGTGGTGCACGCGGGCGCGGGGGCGCAGGCCGTGGGTGCGCACCGCCGTTTCGGAGGCGACCAGCAGGGCTGCGGCGCCGTCGGAGATCTGGCTGGCGAGTGCGGCGGTGACGACCCCGCCCGGGGTGAGCGTGGGCAGGCCGGCCATCTTCTCCAGCGAGGTGTCCGGGCGCGGTCCCTCGTCGGCGGACACGTCACCGTAGGGCACCGTCTCGCGCGTGAAGCGGCCCGCGGACCGGGCGGCGGCCGCCTTTTGATGGCTGCTCAGCGCGTACACCTCCATCTCAGACCGGCTGAGGGACCATTTCGTGGCGATGAGCTCCGCGGCCCTGAACTGGCTGATCTCCTGGTCACCGTAGCGGGTCTGCCAGCCGGTGGAGCCGCGGAACGGGTCGTCGAAGCCATACGTCCGGCCGGCCAGCATCGCGGCGGAGATCGGGATGGCGCTCATGTTCTGCACGCCACCGGCCACGACGAGGTCGGCGGTGCCGGACATGACGGCCTGGGCGGCGAAGTGCAGCGCCTGCTGGGAGGAGCCGCACTGCCGGTCGACGGTGACGCCGGGGACGGCGTCGGGCAGGCCGGCGGCGAGCCAGGAGGTGCGGGCGATGTTGCCGGCCTGCGGGCCGATGGCGTCGACGCAGCCGAAGATGACGTCGTCGACGGCGGCCGGGTCGACGCCGCTGCGGTCCATGAGCGCGGTCAGCACGTGCGCGCCGAGGTCGGCCGGGTGCACGCCGGCGAGGCCGCCACCCCGCCGGCCGACTGGGGTGCGCACCGCTTCGACCAGGTAAGCCTCTGTCATGCTCGACACTTTACCAAGCGAGCGCTTGGTTGGTAAGGTGCGTGGCATGGAACCGTTGAGTGCCCGGACGCTGCCGGACCTGGTGCGCTCCGGCGCCGAGCACCACCGCGACCGCGAGGCGATCGTCGACGGCTCGGTCCGGCTCACCTACGCCGGGCTGGCCGAAGAGGTCGCCCGGTTCGCCGGAGCCCTTGCCGCCAGAGGTGTCGGCAAGGGCGACCGGGTCGCACTGTGGGCGCCGAACTCGTGGCGGTGGGTCGTCGCCGCGCTCGGCGTCGTCACCGCCGGTGGTGTCCTCGTCCCGCTGAACACCCGCTTCAAGGGGCCGGAGGCCGGCTACATCCTGGCTCGCAGCGGCGCGCGGCTGCTGCTGGTCGACGACGGCTTCCTCGGCAACCGCTACGTCGACTCGCTGGCGGCGGAGAACCTACCCGACTTGTCGGACATCGTAACCCTGGCGGAGTGGGACACCTTCGTCAGCCGCACCGCGGCGGTGACCGCGGAGGTCGGCCCGGACGACCTGTCCGACCTGTTCTTCACCTCCGGCACCACCGGACGGCCGAAGGGCGCGATGCTCACGCATCGGCAGAGCACCCAGGTCTACGTCGCCTGGAGCGAGCTCGCCGACCTGCGCGCGGGGGACCGGTATCTGCTCGTTAACCCGTGTTTCAACACCTTCGGCTACAAGGCGGGCGTCATCGCCTGCCTCCTGCGCGGCGCGACGATCGTCCCGCAGCCGGTCTTCGACGTCGCCGCGTCGCTGCGGCTCATCGAGCAGGAGCGGATCACGGTCCTGCCCGGCCCGCCGACGCTGTACACCACCCTGCTCGACCATCCGGACCGGCTGTCACACGACCTGTCCAGCCTGCGGGTCGCGGTCACCGGCGCCACCACGGTGCCGGTGGTCATGATCGAGCGGCTCCGCGAGGAGCTGAAGCTGGCGAGGGTGCTCACCGCCTACGGGCTCACCGAGTCCTGCGGCACGGCCACCATGTGCCGCCCCGACGACGACCCAACCACCGTGTCGACCACCTGCGGCGCCGCGATCGACGGCGTCGAGGTCGCCGTCGATCCGGTCACCTCGGAGGTGCTCATCCGCGGGTACAACGTGATGCGCGGCTACTGGCAGGACCCGGCGGCGACCGCCGACGCGCTCGACGCCGCCGGCTGGCTGCACACCGGCGACATCGGCGTCCTCGACGAGCGCGGCTACCTGCGGATCACCGACCGGCTCAAGGACATGTTCATCGTCGGCGGGTTCAACGCCTACCCGGCCGAGATCGAGCAGGTCCTCGCCCGGCACGAGGGCGTCGCCGAGGTCGCGGTCATCGGCGTCCCCGACGAGCGCCTCGGCGAGGTCGCCCGCGCCTACATCGTCCCGCGAACGGACCACACGGTGACACAGGAGGAGCTTGCCGTGTACTGCAAGGGACGCCTCGCGAACTACAAGTTGCCGCGCTCCTACGTGTTCCTGGACGCGTTGCCGCGCAACGCCAGCGGCAAGGTGCTCAAGACGACCCTGCGCGCGGCGGCGTAGATGGACACCGTCATCGTCACCGGTGGTGCCAGCGGCATCGGCGCCGCGATCGTCCGCCTCGCGCTGGAACATGGCCTCCGCCCGGTCGTCTGGGACCTGGCCCCGACCGACGGCGGTCTCGTCGTCGACGTCCGCGACCCGGCCGCGGTCGCGGCGGCGCTGGAGGCGAGCGGGCCGGCCCGGTTCCTCGTCAACAACGCCGGCCCGGCCAGCGGCGGCGCCCCGCTCGGCTTCGCCGAGGGCCTCACCGCGACCGCCGGCAGCGTCGAGACCGTCACCACGGCCTGGCTGCGCACCGGCCCGCCCGAGGGCGCGGCGGTGGTCAACGTCGCCTCCGTCGCCGGGAATCTCGTCGGCACCGACTCGGCCTGGTACTCGGCCGGCAAGGCCGCCATCGCCGGCTACACCCGCCACCTCGCCACCCGGATCGCGCCGGCGGTGCGCGCCAACGCCGTCGCCCCCGGCTTCATCGACACGCCGAGGATGGCCGGGTTCGGCGACACGCCGCTCGGCCGGGACCTCATCACCCGCAACCCGATGCGCCGCGCCGGGCGCCCCGAGGACGTCGCCGCCGCGGTGCTGTTCCTGCTCTCCCCGTCCGCCGCGTACATCAACGGCGTCCTGCTGCCGGTCGACGGCGGCTGGACGGTCTCCCAGTAACCGTCAAGGAAAGGGGCTGCGCAGATGCCTGACGCCGTCATCGTCTCGGCCGTGCGTTCGCCGATCGGTCGCGCCTACAAGGGTTCCCTCGCCGGCGTGCGCGCCGACGACCTCGCCGTGCAGGTCGTGCGCCTCGCCCTGGAGCGAGTCCCGTCGCTGGACCCGCGGACGCTGGACGACCTCATGCTCGGCTGCGCCCAGCCGGCCGGCGAACAGGGGTACAACCTCGGCCGGCAGGTCGCGATGCACCTCGGCCTGGACATGGTGCCCGGCACGACCGTCAACCGGTACTGCGCGTCGTCGCTGCAGGCGATCCGGATGGCGTTCCACGCGATCAAGGCCGGAGAGGGGCACGCGTTCGTCGCCGCCGGCGCCGAGGTTGTCTCGCACTACCCATTGGGGAAGGCGGATGGCATGCCCGGCACCCGCAACCCGCGCTTCGACGGCATCACCGGGTCCCGGCCCTGGTCGGACCCGCGGAACCGCGGGGAGCTGCCCGACGTGTACATCGCGATGGGGGAGACCGCCGAGAACGTCGCCGAGCTGTGCGGGATCACCCGGCTCGAACAGGACGAGTTCGCGGTCCGCAGCCAGAACAACGCCGAGGAGGCCCTCGCCGACGGCTTCTGGGACCGCGACATCACCCCGGTCACCCTGCCCGACGGCACCGTGCTGCGCCACGACGACGGGCCGCGGGCCGGCGTCACCCTGGAGAAGGTCGCGGCGCTGCAACCCGCGTTCCGACCCGACGGCACCGTCACCGCCGGCAACTGCTGCCCACTCAACGACGGCGCCGCCGCCCTGGTCGTGCTCAGCGACGTGCGGGCCCGCGAGCTCGGCCTGACCCCCCTCGCGCGGATCGTCAGCACCGGCGTGTCCGCGCTCAGCCCGGAGATCATGGGCCTCGGCCCGGTCGAGGCGACCCGCCGCGCCCTCGCCAACGCGGGCCTGGGCATCGGCGACATCGACCTGGTCGAGATCAACGAGGCGTTCGCCGCGCAGGCGATCCCGGCGTACCGGCAGATGGGCGCCGACCCGGAGCGCGTCAACGTGCACGGCGGTGCCATCGCGGTCGGCCACCCGTTCGGGATGACCGGCGCCCGGATCGCCACCACGCTGCTCAACGGCCTCGTGCACCGCGACGCACAGTTCGGCCTGGAGACCATGTGCACCGCCGGCGGGCAGGGCATGGCCATGGTGATCGAGCGGCTCGCCTGATGGGTGCCCTGAACGGCAAGGCGGTCGTCGTCACGGGCGCCGGGCGGGGCCTCGGCGCCGCCTACGCCCGTCTCGCCGCGGCCGAGGGGGCGGCGGTGCTCGTCAACGACGTCGACGCCGACCTCGCTCTGACCGTCGCTGCGCAGATCACCGCGTCCGGCGGCCAGGCCGACGTGGCGGTCGGCACGATCAGCACCTGGGACGGCGCCGGCGCGGTGGTCGAGCGGTGCGTCGAGGTGTTCGGCGCGATCGACGGCCTGGTCAACAACGCCGGGATCTTCCGCCTCGCGCACCCGTCGCAGCAGGACCCCGACGAGTTCCGCGCCGTCATCGAGGTGAACCTGCTCGGCACGGCGTACTGCGGCCTGCACGCGATCCGGGCGATGCTCGCGCAGGGCGGCGGCTCGGTGGTGAACGTGACGTCCGGCGCGCACGCCGGGTCGGCGGCAATGGGCGCCTATGGGGCCAGCAAGGGCGGCGTCGCCTCGCTCACCTACTGCTGGGCGGCCGACCTGATCGGCACGGGGGTGAGGGTCAACGCCGTCTCACCGAACGCGCACACCCGGATGGCCGACACGTTCGAGGCGTACCTCGGCGCGGCCGCGAAGGGACAGAACGTGCGCAAGCCGCCGGAGCAGAACGCCCCGGCGGTCATCTACCTGCTCTCCGACGCCGCCGCGGCCGTGCACGGGCAGGTGGTCCGCATCGACGGCGACGAGCTGTCGATGATCGCGCACCCCGTCGTGCAGGGCACCGGAGCCCAGGACGCCGAGTGGACGGTGGAGAAGGTCGAGGCGGCCTTCGCGGCCGGTGCCGTCGGCCCGATCAGCCCGGTCGGCCTGCACCGCGCCTAGGTTCTGTAACGCGGATCATGGGCTTGGATCGTTGCACCGGTGTGGCTCGTGGTGATCTGAGCAATGACGAGTGGGCTGTGCTGGCGCCTCTGTTGCCGGCGCAGCCTGTTCGTGGTGGACAGTGGCGTGATCACCGTCAGGTGATCAATGCGATCTGCTGAGTGAAGCGGACCGGGTCACCGTGGCGTGACCTGCCGGAACGGTACGGGCCGTGGAAGACGCCGTGCCAGCGGTTGCGGCGGTGGGCCGCCGACGGCACGTGGGCGATGCTCAAACAACGGGTCGTCGCCCTCGCCGACAAGCTGGCCAGCCACCATCAGACCACGCTCGACCTCGCCGAAAACCCTCGATTGGCTACGAGCCGTTCCCGACAGCCATGATCCGCGAGACAGAACCTAGCGGGACTTGGCCAGGCCGTCCAGGAACAGTGAGGTGCAGTCCTCGGCGAGGCGGGTGATCGGGTACGCCGCGGTGGGCTTGAACCAGCGCACCGACAGCCAGACGGCGTCACGCATCAACCGGTAGAGGATCTTGGGGTCCAGGTCGTCGCGGATGACGCCCTCGGCGATTCCTGCCTCGATGACGGACAGCCAGGTGCTCTGCACCTCTTTGCCGGCGGTGCGCAGATATCCGAACCGTTCGATCTGGGTCAGGTAGTTGACATCGTTCTGGTAGATCTCGGTGGCGTGCGGGTGCGCCTCGACGACCTCGAGCGAGGCCACGATGAGGTCGTGCAGGCGGGTCCGCGGGTGGCTTTCGCCGTCCAGCACGCGCTTGTAGCGGGTGCGCAGGTCGTCCAGGTAGGAGGTCACGATCTCGTCGACCATGGCTTCCTTGGACTCGAAGTGGTGATACAGGCTGCCGGACAGGATGCCGGCTTCGTCGGCGATCTCGCGCACGGTCGTGGCCGAGACGCCCTTGCGGGCGAACAGCGCCGCAGCGCTGGCGAGAATCCGCTCGCGTCGATCCCCAGGCTCTCGTGCCATCCCGCTCTTCCTCACCGATGTCGTTGTGCAGCCTCGTCAATCCCGTTCGCACCAGGAGTCTACGTGGACCGCGGCCGTGAGATATGGCTCGGCAGCGAGTGTAGCGCAATCAAGCAAGCGCTTGGTACGTTCATCGGGCAAGGTCCAGCCTGCGCGGTGAAGAAGGCGGCGATGGCGAACAAGCAGATGACCGAAGACGAGGTCGTGGCACAGCTGCGCTCGGGCATGACGATCGGGATCGGCGGCTGGGGATCCAGACGCAAACCGATGTCCCTGGTGCGCGCGATCCTGCGCTCCGACCTCACCGACCTGACCATCGTCAGCTACGGCGGGCCTGACGTCGGCCTGCTCCTGGCCGCCAAGAAGGTCCGCCGACTGGTGTACGGGTTCGTCTCCCTGGACACGATCCCGCTCGAGCCGCACTTCCGGGCGGCCCGCCAGGCGGGCGCGGTGGAAGTGACCGAATACGACGAGGGCATGCTGCGCTGGGCGTTGTACGCCGCAGCGTGCCGGCTGCCCTTCATGCCCAGCCGGGCCGGGCTCGGCTCCGACGTGCTGAAGGTCAACCCCGCGCTGCGGACCGTCGCCTCGCCCTACGGCGACGAGGAACTCGTCGCGATCCCGGCGGTGCGCCTCGACGCGGCCCTGGTGCACCTCAACCGGGCCGACGTGCAGGGCAACGCCCAGTACCTGGGGCCCGACCCGTACTTCGACGACCTGTTCTGCAGCGCCGCCGACAGGGCCTACGTGTCGTGTGAGCAGATCGTCGACACCGCCGAGCTCACCCGGACCGCACCCGTGCAGTCGCTGCTGTTGCAGCGGTGGATGGTGCACGGGGTCGTCGAGGCGCCCCGCGGCGCGCACTTCACCTCCTGCGCCCCTGACTACGGCCGGGACGAGGCGTTCCAGCGCGAATACGTCGCGGCCGCCGCCGACCCGCAGGCGTGGGCGGCGTTCTACGACCGGTACCTGGGGGTCCTGACGTGAGCAACAGCATGAGCACCGTCACTCGCGCTGAGGTGTGCGTCGTGGCCTGCGCCGAGGTGTGGCGCGGCGACGGGGAGATCCTCGCCAGCCCGACCGGCCTGGTGCCGAGCATCGCCGCTCGGCTGGCCCGTGCCACCTTCGCGCCGGACCTGCTGCTGTCCGACGGCGAGGCGTACCTGACCCAGGGCACCTGGGCGATCGGCGCCACCCCGCCGGTCGTCGAAGGCTGGATCCCGTTCCGGGCCGTGTTCGACCTGCTGTACACCGGCCGCCGGCACGTCATGATGGGCCCCAGCCAGATCGACCGCTACGGCAACGCCAACATCTCCGCCATCGGCGACTTCGCCCGCCCGACCCGGGCGCTGCTCGGCGTCCGCGGCGCGCCCGGCAACACCGTCAATCACCCCACCAGCTACTGGGTGCCCCGGCACGGGCAGCGCTCGTTCGTCGCCGCGGTCGACATGGTCAGCGGCGTCGGCTACGACCGGGCCGCCGCGAACCCGGCCGCCGGCCGCTACCACGAGATCCGGCGGGTGGTCAGCAACCTCGGCGTCTTCGATTTCGGCACCGACGACCACCGGATGCGTCTGGTCTCGGTGCATCCCGGCGTCACCGTCGACGAGATCGTTTCCGCGACCGGGTTCGAGCTGGCCGTGCCCGCGGAGGTACCGCAGACCCGGCTGCCGACCGACGCCGAACTCGCCCTGATCCGCGAGGTCATCGACCCGGCCTCGGTCCGTTCGCGGGAAGTCGACACGTGAGCGCGCTGCGGACGCCGATCTGCGAGCTGTTCGGCATCCGGTACCCGATCGTGCAGACCGGCATGGGCTGGGTCTCCGACGCCCGGCTCACCGCCGCCACCTCCAACGCCGGCGGCCTCGGCATCCTCGCCAGCGCGACCCTGTCCTACGAGGAACTGGTGACCGCGATCGCCGACGTGCGGCAGCTGACCGACGCACCGTTCGGGGTCAACCTGCGCGCCGACGCCCCCGATGCGGCACAGCGCGCCGATCTGCTCATCCGGGAAGGTGTACGGGTGGCCTCGTTCGCCCTCGCGCCGAAGCCCGAACTGATCGAGCGGCTCAAGGCCGCCGGCGTGGTGGTGGTGCCGTCCGTCGGGGCGCGCCGGCACGCGGAGAAGGTCGCCGCGTGGGGCGTCGACGCCGTCGTCGTGCAGGGTGGCGAGGGCGGCGGGCACACCGGCCCGGTCCCCACCACCCTGCTGCTGCCCCAGGTCGTCGACGCCGTCGACATTCCGGTCATCGCCGCCGGCGGCTTCTTCGACGGACGTGGCCTGGTCGCCGCCCTCGCCTACGGCGCCGCCGGGATCGCGATGGGGACCCGGTTCCTGCTCACCAGCGACAGCCCGGTCGGTGCGGCGGTGAAGCAGCGGTACCTCGACGCCACCGTCACCGACACGGTCGTCACCGCCGCGCTGGACGGCGTGCCGCAGCGGGTCCTGCGCACCCCCTTCGTCGATGGCCTCGCCGACACCGGCGCGCTGCGGCGGCTGCCCCGCGCGGTCCGCAACGCGCAGGTGCTGCGGAAGCTGACGGGCCGGTCGTGGCTGAGCATGCTGCGCGAGGGCCGGGCCATGCGCGGCAGCCACGACCTGCGCCTCAGCCAGCTCGTCCTCGCCGCGAACACCCCGATGCTGATCCGCGCCGCCATGGTCGACGGCCGCGCCGACGCCGGCGTCATGGCCACCGGCCAGGTTGCCGGGCTCATCGACGACCTGCCCAGCTGCGCGGAGCTCATCGAGCGCATCATGGCCGAGGCCGCGGACACGCTGAAGCGGTTCGCCTGATGCCCGCCTACGCCATCGAGGACGTCGTGCCGGTCGTCCACCCGACCGCGTACGTCCATCCGACCGCGGTGCTCATCGGCGACGTCCACGTCGGCGCCGGCTGCTACGTCGGCCCCCTCGCCAGCCTGCGCGGCGACTTCGGGCGCATCGTCATGGCGGCCGGCTCGAACGTCCAGGACTCCTGCGTCCTGCACACCTTCCCCGGCACGGTCCTGACCCTCGGCCCGGACGGACACGTCGGGCACGGCGCGGTCCTGCACGGCTGCCGCGTCGGCGCCGGCGCGCTCATCGGCATCAACGCGGTCGTGCTGGACGGCGCCGACGTCGGCGAATACGCGTTCGTCGGCGCGCACTCCCTCGTCAGGGCCGAGTTCGTGGTGCCGCCGAGGACCCTGGCGGCCGGCGCGCCGGCGAAGGTCGTGCGGGACCTGACGGACGTGGAACTGGCCTGGAAGGCGCACGGGACGGCGGTGTATCAGGCCCTGGCCGTGCGCAGCCGCGACTCGTTGCGACCTGCTACGCCGTTGACGGAGGAGGAGCCGGACCGGCCGCGGCTGTCGACGTCCGCGGCGGTCGCGGTGCCGCTCGATCAGGCCCGGCGTGCCTCTGGTGAGCCAAGCAAGCGCTTGGTAGAGTCGTGACCATGCCGAACAGGACATCGGGCCACGGGCTGCTCGCCGGTCGCACCGTGCTGGTCACCGCTGCCGCGGGCACCGGCATCGGCTTCGCCACCGCCGAGCGGTGCGTCGAGGAGGGCGCCACGGTCGTCGTCTCCGACCGGCACGAGCGCCGCCTCGCCGAAGCCGCCGAACGCCTCGGCGTCCTCGGCGTGCCGTGCGACGTCACCGACCAGGCCCAGGTGGAGCACCTCTTCGCCACCGCCGTCTCGCATTTCGGTGGCGGGCTCGACGTGCTGGTCAACAACGCCGGGCTCGGTGGCACCGCCGCCGTCGTGGACATGACCGACGAGCAGTGGAGCACGGTCCTGGACGTCACGCTCACTGGCACCTTCCGCTGTACCAGGGCGGCACTGCGGCACATGATCCCGCGCGGCACCGGAGTGGTGGTCAACAACGCCTCCGTCATCGGCTGGCGGGCACAGGAGGGCCAGGCGCACTACGCCGCGGCGAAGGCCGGGGTCATGGCGCTCACCCGCTGCTCCGCCCTCGAGGCGGCCCGCTCCGGGGTGCGGGTCAACGCAGTCGCGCCCAGCCTGGCGATGCACCCGCACCTGGCGAAGGTCACCACGGACGAACTGCTCGCCGAGCTGTCCACCCGGGAGGCGTTCGGCCGCCCCGCGGAGCCGTGGGAGATCGCCAACGTGATCGTGTTCCTGGCCAGCGAATACAGCTCGTACATGACCGGCGAGGTCGTCTCGGTCAGCAGCCAACACCCGTAGAGAGGCCGGCATGGTCGACGACAGTGCAGTCGGGGTGACCGGCGAGCCGTTCACCCTCGACATCGAACGCGGCAAGATCCGCGAGTTCGCCCGCGCGACCGGCTCGGCGAACCCCGACTATCTGACGGCGGAGGACCCGGTGATCCCGCCGACGTTCCTGACCACCGCGTTCTTCTGGCAGACCGGGGAGTCCGACCCCTGGCAGGCGGTCGCGATGGACCAGCGCAAGGGGCTGCACGCGGAGCAGGAGTTCGTGTTCCACGGCCCGCCACCCCGCGCCGGCGACCGGCTCACCGGGCGATCCCGGATCGAGTCGGTCACCCGCAAGGAGGGTCGCAGCGGCACCCTCACCTTCGCGGTGATGGTCACCGAGTTCCGCGACGAGACCGGCCGCCACGTCGCCACCGCCCGCCTCACCGGCGTGGAGACGGCGGTGACCGGTACGCAGCGCAGCGGAGGGGCCGGTCATCAGGCAGCGCAGTCCCAAGGTCAGGGCGGCGCCGAAGCGAAGGTGACGGCATGACCGCCTCCGTCCACGGGCCGCTGACTCGGACTGACCTGGTGCGTTACCAGGGGGCGTCCGGGGACTTCAACCCGATCCACCACGACGAGCCGTTCGCCCTGTCGGCCGGGATGCCGGCGCCGCTGTCACTGGGCATGCTGCAGGCCGGGTTCCTGGCGACCTGGGCGACCGACCGGTTCGGCGCCGCGGCGGTCCGCTCCTTCCGGGTCCGCTTCGCCGCCCAGGTCTTCCCTGGCGACACCGTCACCTGCGACGGCACCGTCGTGCGGCAGGACGAGGACAGCTTCGACGTCGAGATGACGTGCACCACCCAGGACGGCACCGTCGCCGTGTACGGCTGGGCGACCTTCACCACGGAGGCATCGTGATCGAGTCCACAGTGGACGAACTTGGGGTGGCCGAGATCGTCATGGCCAACCCGCCGGTGAACGCGCTGCCGGTGGCCGGCTGGTTCGCCCTCGCCGCCGCCCTCGACGCGGCCGGCGCCGACGCAGGCGTCCGCGCGGTCGTGCTGCGCGCCGAGGGACGCGGTTTCAACGCCGGCGTCGACATCAAGGAACTCCAGGCGAGCACCGGCTACGGCGCCCTCGTCGGGGCCAACCGTGGCTGCGCGGCCGCGTTCAGCGCCGTCTACGACTGCCCGGTCCCCGTCATCGCCGCCGTGCACGGGTTCTGCCTCGGCGGCGGCATCGGCCTGGTCGGCAACGCCGACGTCATCGTCGCCTCCGACGACGCCACGTTCGGGCTGCCGGAGGTCGACCGGGGCGCCCTCGGCGCGGCCACGCACCTGTCGCGGCTGGTGCCGCAGCACAAGATGCGGGCCATGATGTACACGTCGGCGACCGCGACCGCCGCCGAGCTGCACGCGTTCGGCTCGGTCCTCACCGTCGTGCCCCGCGACGAGCTGCGGGCCGCCGCGTTCGCCGTCGCCCACGACATCGCGGCCAAGGACCCGGCGGTCATCCGGGCCGCGAAGGAGTCGCTCAACGGCATCGACCCGTGGGACCCGAAACGCAGCTACCGCTACGAGCAGGGTTTCACCTTCGAGCTCAACCTCACCGGCGTGGCCGACAAGGTCCGGGACGAGTTCGGCCAATGACCGGAATCCGCCTGGAAGACTCCCCGGACGAGGCCGCCTTCCGCGCCGAGGCGCGGGCCTGGCTGCGAGCCAACGTGCCCGGCCCGCTGCCGTCCGGCGACACCCGCGAGGGCTTCGCCGCGCACCTGCACTGGGAACGCGCCCTGTTCGACGCCGGCTGGGCCGTCGTGTCGTGGCCGCGCCGGTACGGCGGCCGCGACGCCTCACTGTGGCAGTGGCTCGTCTTCGAGGAGGAGTACTACGCCGCCGGCGCACCGCAGCGCGTCACCCAGAACGGCATCTTCCTGCTCGCCCCGACTCTGTTCGAGTTCGGCACCGCTGTGCAGCAGGACACCCTCCTGCCTCGGATGGCCGCCGCCCGGGACCTGTGGTGCCAGGGCTGGTCCGAGCCCGGCGCCGGCAGCGACCTCGCCGCCATCAGCAGCCGCGCCGAACCCGTCGACGGCGGCTGGCGGCTCAACGGGCAGAAGACCTGGACCACCCGAGGCGCCTTCAGCACCCACCTCTTCGGTCTGTTCCGCACCGACCCGGCCGCCGCCCGGCACCGCGGCCTCACCTACTTCCTCGTCCCTCTGGACGCCGGCGGGGTGACGGTCCGCGGCTTCGGCCGCCTCGACGGCGACGAGGGCTTCGCCGAGGTCTTCTTCGACGACGTGTTCGTCCCTGCCGGCGCCGTCCTCGGCGAACCCGGCAAGGGCTGGCAGGTCGCCATGTCCACGACCGGCTCCGAACGCGGCCTCACGCTGCGCTCCCCGGGCCGGTTCCTGCACACCGCGCAGCGGCTCGTCGCGCTCGCCGCCGCGCAGGGCGACCGGCTGCGGCCCGTCGTGCGGGAGCGGGTCACCCGGGCCTGGCTCAACGCCCGCGCCTACCAGCTGTTCACCCTCAACCAGGTCACCGACCTCGTCGAAGGGCGACCACCCGGCGCCCGATCGAGCCTCAACAAGCTGTTCTGGTCGCGGCTGGACATCGAGCTGCACGAGATCGCCCTGGAACTGCTCGGCGCGGAAGCGGTCCTCGACTCGCCGTGGACCCGCGGCTTCCAGTTCTCGCTCGCCGGCCCGATCTACGCCGGCACCAACGAGATCCAGCGCAACATCGTCGCCGAGCGGGTGCTCGGCCTGCCACGAGCGTGAAGGGAAGCCACTGTGCGGTTCGCGTTGACTGAGGACCAGACCGCGCTGCGCGACGCGGTGCGGGCGCCGCTCGCTGCGGGCGGCTGGTCCACGCTCGCCGATCTCGGCGTGTTCGCCGCCATGGCCGACCTCGGCCTGGACGAGACCGACCTCGTCCCGGTCCTTGAGGAGGTCGGCTACGCCGCCGTCGCGCTGCCGGTCACCGCGACCGCGTTCGTCGCCGTGCCGCTGCTCGCCGCGCTCGACGACGACCGGGCCGCCGCGGCCGCCACCGGGTCGCTGCGGATCGCGGTCGCCGGGCCGGGCGGCCTCACCCCGTTCGGCGGGCACGCCGACCTCGTGCTGCACCTCGACGGCGGTGTCGCCCGGATCGGTGGCCTGAGCGCTGCCGCATCCACTGTGGACACCAGTCTCGACGCCGTCGTCTCCACGGCTGCCGGCGTCCTCACCGACGACCCGGCACTCGTCGAGGCCGCCGCCGCGCGGGCCGCCCTCGGCCACGCCGCCGAACTGGTCGGGCTCGGCCGGCGGATGCTCGACCTGACCGTCGGCTACGTCCAGCAGCGCTACCAGTTCGGGGCGCCCGTCGGCAGCTTCCAGGCCGTCAAGCACCAACTCGCCGACGCGTACCTCGGCCTGGAGTTCGCCCGGCCCGCCGTCCTTGCCGCCGCCTGGGCCCTGCAGGAAGGCGCGGACGCGGGACCCGCCGTCGACGGCGCCGTCGTGCTCGCCGCCGACGCCGCGCACGCGGCGAGCCGCGCCGCGATCCAGTGCCACGGCGCCATCGGCTACACCGTCGAATACGAACTGCACCGCTTCGCCAAACGCGCCTGGGCCCTCGCCGCCCTCGCCGGCCCCGGCGACCACCTCGCCGCCCTCGCCACCACCATCGGTCTGAAGGAGCAAGGGACATGACCGACGAAGCAGACGTCGTCCGGTATCGCACCGAAGGCCCGGTCGCGGTCGTGACGATGCACCGGCCGCAGTACCGCAACGCCCAGAACTCCGCGATGACCTACGCGCTCGACGACGCGCTGTACCGCGCCGCCGACGACGACGAGGTCAAGGTCATCGTGCTCACGGGGGAGGGCAAACACTTCTCCGCCGGGCACGACATCGGCACGCCCGGCCGGGACATCGACACCACGTTCCCGCGCCGCGCCGGCCTGTGGTGGGACCACGTCGGCAAACCCGGCGCGGAGAGCCGCTTCGCCCGCGAGTCCGAGGTGTACCTCGGCATGTGCCGGCGCTGGCGGGAACTGCCGAAGCCGACCATTGCCGCGGTCCAGGGCGCCTGCATCGCCGGCGGGCTGATGCTGGCCTGGTGCTGCGACCTCATCGTCGCCGCCGACGACGCGTTCTTCGCCGACCCGGTGGTGCGCATGGGCATCCCGGGCGTCGAGTATTTCGCCCACCCGTGGGTGATGGGTCCCCGGCACGCCAAGGAGTTCCTGTTCCTCGGTGAGCGGGTGTACGCCGACCGCGCCCTGCAACTCGGCATGATCAACCGGGTCGTGCCACGCGCCGACCTGGAATCGTCCACGATGGACATCGCCCGGCGGATCGCGGAGATGCCCCGCCTCGGCCTCGCCCTGACGAAGAAGGCGGTCAACCAGGCCGAGGACCTGATGGGCCTGCGCGCCGGGATGGACTCGGTGTTCGGCCTGCACCACGTCGCCCACGCGCACAACGCCGAGGTCGGCCACGACTCCCTCGCCGGGCACGACGCCCGGTCGATGCGCGACGGCGGTCGCTGATGCCGCGACGGTACGACGGCCGCGTCGCCCTCGTCACCGGTGCCGCCTCCGGCATCGGGCGGGCCGTCGCGACCCGCCTGCGGGACGAGGGCGCCCGCGTCGCCGGCCTCGACACGGCCGCCGTGGACATCGACGGGGTGCGCGGCATCCGCTGCGACCTGCGCGACGAAGATCAGGTCGCCGCCGCCGTCGCCGACGCGGCCGGCTGGGGCGGCCGGATCGACCTGCTCGCCAACGTCGCCGGGGTCGCCTCCTACGCGCACACCACCGACGTCACCCTCGCCGAGTGGGACCGGATCCTCGCGGTGAACCTCACCGGCACGTTCCTCGCCTGCCGGACCGCGCTGCCGCATCTGATCGCCGCGCGGGGTGCCGTCGTCAACGTGGCGTCCCTGGCAGGGGTCCGCGGCTGGCGGTACAGCGCCGCGTATTCCGCCGCGAAGGGCGGGGTCGTCGCGCTCACCCGGGCACTCGCCGTGGAGTACGCGCCGGATGGGGTGCGGGTCGCCTGCGTGTGTCCGGGGTCCGTGGACACGCCGCTGAAACGTAACCTGGTGCCCGTGGCGGACCAGGACCCGCGGCTGGCCGGGCACGCCCGGGCGCTGCTCGACCCGCCGGTCGCCGAGCCGGACGAGGTCGCCGCCGCGATCGCCTACCTCGGCTCCGCCGAAGCGCGCTTCGCCACCGGTGCCGTGCTGCGCCTCGACGGCGGCGCCGGTGTCTGAGTACCCTCCGGACGTCGTCGCCGCCCACCACGCCTCCGGCACCTGGACCGCCGAGACGATCGCCGCGATGGTGGCCCGCAACGACCCCGACCGGGTCGCGTTCATCGCCCCAGAGGGCACCTTCACCTGGGGCGAATACGACATCCTGTCATCACGCCTGGCACAGTCCTATGTGGATGCCGGGTTCGCGCCCGGGGACCGGCTCGCCGTCCTGCTCACCGGCGGCGCGCTGACCCACGTCGCCTACCTCGCCGCGCAGAAGGCCGGCCTGGTTACCGTCGGGATCGGCCCCCGGGCCGGCGACGCCGAGATCATCCACCTGCTGGCCAAGACCGGTGCGGTGGGGCTCGCCACCCGCTGGTCGCACCGCGGCCGGCCGGGCGCGGAGATCGCCGCGCGCTGCGGCGCGCCCCGGCACGTACCACTCGACCTGGCGTCCCTGCCCGCCGCTGACCACCCGGGCCCTGGGCTCGGCGCGGACGACCTGTTCTTCGTCAACTCCACGTCCGGCACGACGGGGCTGCCGAAGTGCGTACGGCAGACGATGAACAACCGCAAGTACTTCGGACCCCTCGCCCACGCCGCCGGCCGGTTCGGCCCCGATGAGGTCTTCGCCAGCGTGCTGCCCGCCCCGTACGGCTTCGGGCTGTGGAGCGCCCACATCGTGCCAGCCATGTACGGCTACCCGACCGTGCTCACCGCCGAGTTCGACGCCGCCGAGACACTGCGGCTCATCGAGGAACACCGGGTCACCGTGCTGTGCGCGGTCACCGCCCAGTTCATCATGCTGCTGAACTCACCGGCGTTCGCGACCACGGACCTTTCCTCGCTACGGGTCATGTTCACCGGCGGGGAACGAGTGCCGGTCGAGCGGGCCCGCGAGTTCGAGGAACGGACCGGCTGCGCGGTGCTGCAGTTCTACGGCTCCAACGAGGCCGGCCCGCTGTCGGTGACCACCGTGGACGACCCGCGCACGGCCAGGCTGACCACCGCCGGCCGGCCGATCCCCGGGGCGCGGCTGCGGCTGCTCGCCGACGGCGCCGACGTCACCGCCGACGGGGGACCGGGCCAGGTGGCCGCCAGCGGCCCCGGCTGCACCCCCGGCTACCTCGACGACGACGCCGCGAACGCCGCCCTGTTCCGTCCCGACGGCTGGCTGCTGACCGGCGACGTGGCCACCGTCGACGGCGACGGCTACCTGTCCATCACCGGCCGGATCGCGGACTTCATCATCCGCGGCGGCCACAACGTGAGCGCGCTCGTCGTGGAGGAGGCGGTCGGCGCCCACCCGTCGGTCGCGCAGACCGCCGTCGTCGCCGTCCCCGACCCGGTTCTCGGCGAACGCGTCTGCGCCTACATCGTCACCCGCGACGAGCTGACCCTCGACGCCCTGCGGGTGCACCTGGACGCGGCAGGGGTGTCGAAGCAGAACTGGCCGGAGTACCTGGTCGCCCTGCCGTCGCTGCCCCTTGGTACCGGCGGCAAGGTGGACAAGGCGGCGCTGCGCGCCGACGCGGCCCGGCGCTTCACCGCCTGACGTCCGCGGCGCCGCGGGCACCGGGCAGCATGGCGGCACGGGCGACGCTGCGACCTACCGGGACCTCGGGGAGGCGGCCTGGGCGTGGACGCTGCGCCACGTGCACCGCGACGACGGCCGTGGCTGCCTGACCGGGTCACCGACGGCTGGCCGGAGCCCGCGCCTGACCGGGACTCCCATCCTCGCCGGCATCGCGGGGCTCGTGCCGGTCCTCGCCGAGATCCGGCTGCGCCGGCCGCTGAGCGGGGCCGAGACCGCGCTCTCGGGCGGGATCGTCGAGCGGCTGGCAGCGCAGGCCGAGGCGCGCGTGGAGCCGTCGCTGTACGACGGCGAGCTGGCCCAGGTAGGTCAGCTTCAGTGCCTGATGAGGGTCTGGGCCACCTGGCCGTCACCGATGGGGCGGCCGTCGAGGGTGGCGTGCACGTCGAAGAGGTAGCGCCGGCCGCGGACGTCGGCGAGGACGGCCGTCACCACGAACTGCTGGCCGGTGCGGGCCGGGCCGGTGTGGCGCACCCCGATCCAGGTGCCCAGTGACGCGGTTGCCGGCGCGAAATACGGGCGCAGGACGTCGGCGGCGGTGTCCTCCAGGCAGGCGATGAGCGCCGGGGTGCTCAGCACCGGCTCGGTGTCCGGGACGTGGTCGGTGGTCTGGTCCGCGGTGACCGTGAAGGTGCGGGTGCGGGAGGCGCCTGGGCCGAGGTCGGTGCGCAGCAGCCGGTGCGGTGCCTCGTCGCGGGGTGCGCCGTGGCGCACGCGGAGGTCGGCGACGAGCCGCTCACCCCGCACCAGCCGCAGCATCACCACCCGGCCGCCGGTCGCACCCTCCACGGAAGTGAGCCGCAGCGGGTCGTCGCCGTGACCCGCTGGGTCGCCGTGCCAGATGAGCTGCTCCACGTGGGCGTCCGCCGGGATGGGCAGCAGCGGCAGGATGCGAAGGTCCGCCGGGGTGCCGGCGGGGGCAGTCCAGAGGTCCGGCACGCGGCGCTCCCTACCTTGACATGCTCGAAGGGTCAGGAACAGAATGGCACAACCAAGCGCTTGTTTGGTAGAGGTCTTGGGGGTTCTTCGTGCACGACCTGTTCCCCGCCGGAGCCGCGCCGGCGCCCGGCAGCGTCCACGAGCGCTACGTCGCCGACCGCCTCGCCGAGGTGCGGGACGGCGAGACGCTGCCCGACACCGTCCGCCGGCACGCCGCGGCGCAACCGGACGGCATCGCCTTCGTCGCCGGCGACGACCGGCTCACCTGGGCGCAGTTCGACGCCCGCTCCACCGCCTTCGCGCAGCGGCTCGCCGACGCCGGGCTCCCGCGCGGCACCCGCGTCGGGGTCCTGCTGCCCGACGGCGTCGAGGTGCACGTCGTGTACCTCGCCGCGATGAAGGCCGGCATGATCGTCGTCGCGATCGGCCCGCGGGCGGCCCGTCTGGAGGTCCGGCACCTGCTCACCGTCGGGGGTGCCACCGCGCTCGTCAGTCTGGCCCGGCACCGCGACGAGCCGGTCGCCGCACTCGTGGAGGGGCTCGGCATCGTCGTACACCTCGAAATCCAGAAACTCGAGGACGGCACGGTCGCGCCGAAAGGGGCGCACGAGCTGCGCCGCGACGAGATCCACCTGCTGAACTCGACGTCTGGCACGACCGGCATGCCCAAATGCGTGGTGCACAACCAGGACCGCTGGTTCTACTACCACGAGCTCGCCGTCGAGTGTGGCGACCTGCGCCCCGACGACGTGTTCCTGACGCTGATCCCGGCGCCCTACGGCTTCGCGCAGTGGACCGCCAACTTCACCCCCACGCTGCTGGGCGCCCCAACCGTGGTCATGCCCCGCTTCTCCGCCGACGAGGCGCTGCGCCTCATCGAGCGCGAGCGGGTCACCGTCGTGTGCTGCGTCAGCACCCAGTTCATCATGATGCTCAACTCGCCGGTCGCCTCGGACGTGGACCTGTCGTCGCTGCGGGTCATGTTCACCGGCGGCGAGGCCGTGCCGTTCGAGCGGGCCGCCGAGTTCGAACGCCGCACCGGCGCCAGAGTGTTGCAGTTCTTCGGCTCCAACGAGACCGGCGCACTGTCGCGGACCTCGGTCACCGACACCACCGACCAGCGGCTGCGTACCGCCGGGAAGGTCATCGACGCGATGCGGGTGCGGCTGTTCGCCGAGGACGGCACCGACGTTACCGCCGTCGGCGGCCCCGGCCAGGCCGCGTGCGCCGGCCCCGCCACGTGCCTGGGCTACTTCGCCGACCCTGCCGCCAACGAGGCGCTGTTCACGGCCGACGGCTGGATGCTCACCGGCGACATCTGCACCATCGACGCCGACGGCTACCTGCGGGTCGTGGACCGCAAGTCCGACTTCATCATCCGCGGCGGCAAGAACATCAGCGCCGCCGCTGTCGAGGACCACGTCGGCTCGCACCCCGCGGTCGCCATGGTCGCCGCGGTGGCAGCGCCGGACCCGACATTCGGCGAGCGGGTCTGCGCCTTCGTCGTGCTGCGCGACGCGGAGACCCTCGACCTCGACGGGCTCCGCCAGCACCTCGACGCGCGCGGGGTGTCCCGGGACAACTGGCCGGAGCGCCTGGAGATCGTGCCGGACCTGCCCCGCGGCTCCGGTGGCAAGGTCGCCAAGGCCCAGCTCCGCCAGCGCCTGCGTGCCTGAAAGGCGTTGCCGCTCCGTCAGGCCTTCGGGCCAGTGAGCAGATCGCGCAGGCGGCCGCGCTGGATCTGGCCGGTCGCGGGGGTGCGGGGGATCGTGCTGGTCGTCGCGACTCGGCGGGGCACCTTGAACCCGGCGAGCCGGCCCTCCACATGCGACCGCACCTGGGCCACCGTCGGCGGCGGGCAGCCGTCGGGGACCACGAACACCGCGCAGACGACCTCGCCCCACCGGTCGTCGGGCAGGCCGACGACCGCCACGTCGAGCACGCCCGGCAGGTCGCGTAGCGCGTGCTCGACCTCCGCCGGGCCGACCGACTCGCCGCCGGTGCGGATCACCTCGCGGGTGCGGCCGGTCAGGAACAGGTAGCCGTCCTCGTCGAGGCGGCCGAGGTCGCCGGAGCGGTACTCGCCGGTGAGCGGGTCGGCGCCGAGGTAGCCGTTCATCAGCGCGGGGCCTTCGACGCAGACCTCGCCGTCGGCGGCCAGCCACAAGGCGTTCGGGGTCGCGGCCCGCCCGACGCTGCCGGGCTTGCGGGCCAGATCCCAGTCGTGCAGTGCCGCCATCCGGCCGGCTTCGGTGGAGCCGTACAGGATCGTCGTGGTCGTGCCGGGCAGCCTGGCCTTGATCCGTTCGACGAGGTCCGCGGCGACGCTGGACGTGCCGGTGTCGGCGTGCAGGAGCGAGCGCAGGTCGGCGGCGCGGTGCTCCCGGTCCAGCAGACGTTCCCAGACCGCCGGGATGCAGTACAGCGCCGAGGGGCGCTGCCGGCGGACCACGTCGATCACCTCGACGGCGTCGGCGCGGCGCACCAGGTGCACGGCGGTGCGGTGCTGCCAGGCCTCCATCACGTAGTGCCAGCCGCCGTAGTGGTACAGCGGGAACGTGCACACCACGCCGCCGTGCCCGCGCAGGCCGCTGGTGAACGTGCCGCCGCCGGGTGCCGCACGCAGCCAGCTCGCCCGGTGGCTGACCAGGGCGCCCTTCGGTGTGCCGGTGCTACCGCTGGTCAGGTAGACGATGTGCGGCGCCGCGTCGTCCACCGGCCGCCGGTCCCAGCCGCTGGAGCCGTTGCCGAGGGTTTCGTGGTGTACGACTCCCGCCTCGCCGAACGCCAGGTCCGACAGCACGAGCCGGGGGTCGAGGTACCGGCGGACCGCGTCGCGCTCGTGCACCGGCAGAGCGGGGTTCAGCGGGGCGAACACCGCGCCGAGCCGCGCGCAGGCGACGAACACGTCCAGGGAGCGCAGGGTGGGCGTCGCGCACCACAGCACGATGTCGCCGGTGCCGACCCCGCGGGCGGCGAGGGCGTTCGCTGTCCGGTTCGCGGCGACGTCCAGCTCCGCGAACGTCACCGCCCCCGCGCCGAGGGTGGCAGCGGTCCGTCCAGGGGCGGTGAGCGCGGCAAGCGTGACGATGTCCCCGATCAGCAGGCTCATGCGGCTGCGTCCCACGGGCCGATGCTGACCTGTGCGGGGCCGGCTGCGGCGTGCGCCGCCTTGTCGCGGGTGATCTCCAGGGCCTTCGGCAGCGCGTCGACGCCGTCGAGCCGGTGCGTCACCAGGCAGTCGAGGTCGACGTCGCCGCGGCGCACCAGGCGCAGCGCCTGCTCGAACGCGCCGCCGCCGGGGGAGTAGCCGCCCGCGCCGGACCGCGGGTGCAGCAGTGCCACGGCACGCTCCCGCAGCAGCCCCAGCGGTGCGCTCGCGTGCCGGGGCAGGACCGCGACCATGACGATCCGCCCGCCGCGCCGCACGCATTGGGCGGCCAGCTCCAAGGTGGACGTGCCGGCGAGTCCGGCGCTCGGCATGCCGCCCGCGGTCTCGAACACCACGTCGGCGCCGATGCCGCCGGTCGCCTCCAGGACCGCGGCGTGGACGTCCTCGGTCGCGTCGATGACAGCATCGGCACCGGCCGCGAGAGCGAGCCGCCGTTTGGCGGGGCTGCGGCCGGTGACGATGATCAGGCCGGCGCCGCCGTGCCGGGCCACCTGCGTGTGCAGCACACCCATCACGCCGGCGCCGAGGATGAGGACGCTGTCGCCGGGCCGCACCTCGGCGATGGCGTGCCCGTGCAGCGCGCCGGCGAGGGGCTGCACGGCGGCGGCCTGCGCCGCGGTGACCCCGTCCGGGACGGTGACGACCGACTTCGCCGGCACGGCGACCCGCTCGGCGAACGCCCCCGCCCGGGTGAAGCCGAGCACACCGGGGGAGGGGCAGGCGTCCGGGCGGTCCCGGCGGCAGGCGGCGCAGGTGCCGCACGCGGCCGTCTCGACGGCGGTCACCCGGTCCCCGACCGCGTGCCCGCTTCCCGGCCCGGCGATGCTGATGACCCCGGCGAACTCGTGGCCGCCGAAGCGGGTCGGCCCGGCGGCGAGCCGGGCGGCGAGGACGTCGTGCATGGCGACCGGGTCACCGGCGATGAGCATGCACTCGGTGACGCTCGGCTGGACGCAGGCGACGTCGATGACGACCTCGTCCGGCCCGGGGACCGGGTCCGGGACCTCCTCGACGGTCGGATCGCCGAAGCCGTGCAGTACCAGTGCCCGCATCTCATGCTCTCCTCGGCCGTGCTTGACGGTGCGGTTAGATTTTGTATTCAATATTCAAATCTCGTCAAGGGAGGCTCGGATGGAGCGGGAGCTCATCGTCACCGGGGTCGGCGGGCAGGGCATCCAGCTGCTCGCGAAGACCCTCGCCCTCGCCGCCACCCGGGAGGGGCGCTATGCGATGCTCGCCGCGGACTACGGCGGCGAGATGCGCGGCGGGCCGTCCAAGGCCGGCGTCGTCGTCGGCGACGCCCCATTGCACGCCCTGCCGATCCTGCCGTCAGCCTGGTCCGCGATCTTCGCCCACCATCGCTTCGCCGAGGGCGTGCAGGACCGGCTCCGACCCGGCGGCATCGTCGTGGCCAACACCCCGCTCGTCGACCCCGACGGCTTCCGCGCCGACCTGCGGGTCTTCGTCGTCGACGCGATGGCCGCGGCCAAGGAGTGCGGCGCGCCGAACGCGTCCGGGTTCGTCCTCCTCGGCGCCTACAACGCCCTCACCACGATGGTGGCGGCGGCGTCGCTGGTCGCCGCGATGGAGGAGCTGCTGCCTCCCTACCGGCAGCAGCACGCCCCCGCCAACGCGCGCGCCCTCGAGGCGGGCGCCCTGACCGTGCGGGCCGGTGTGGCATGAGCCTGGAACTGCTCGACGGCGGGGCCGCCATGGCTGAGGCGGCGATCGCCGCCGGGTGCCGGTTCTTCACCGGCTACCCGATGTCACCGTTCACCGGCCTGCTGGAGGAGATGTCACGGCGGCTGCCCAAGGCCGGCGGGGTCTGCCTCAACGCGGAGAGCGAGATCGAAGGCGTCAACATGACCCTCGGCGCCGCCGCGGCCGGAGCCCGCGCCGCGACCGGCTCGTGCGGGCAGGGCATCGCGCTGATGCAGGAGGCGATCGCCGAGGCCGCGCTCAACGAGACCCCGTTCGTCGTGTTCAACCTGGCCCGCAACCAGCAGGACTACTTCCAGGCCACCCGCGGCGGCGGCTGGGGCGACTACCGCACGATCACCCTCGCCCCGAAGGACGTCCCGGAGGCCGTCGAGCACACCCAGCTGCTGTTCCACCTCGCCGACAAGCACCGCGCGCCGGTCATGCTGTACGGCGATCCGCTGCTCGCGCAAACCCGCGTCGGCGTCGACGTCCAGGCCCTCGACTTCGGCCCGCTGCCGGCCAAGGACTGGGCGCTGGACGGCACCGGCGGCGGCACCGGCCGCAGCCGCCAGATCTGGACCTGGGCGATGGGCAAGGCCAACGACCCCGGCCCCGGCCCCGACGGGCACTGGCGCGCGGTCGCCGGCAAGTTCGACCGGATCGCCGCGGAGGAGCAGCGCCACGAGGAGTCCATGGTGGACGACGCCGAGACCGTCGTGGTGGCGTTCGGCACGGCGGCGAAGTTCGTCGAGCACGTCGTGACCGGGCTGCGCGCCGAAGGCCACCGCATCGGCTGGTTCCGGCCCGTCACCCTGTGGCCGTTTCCCGGCGCCGCGCTGCGCCGTGCCACCGCCGGCGCCCGCAACGTCCTGGTCTTCGAGCTCAACGCCGGGCAGATGCTCGACGACGTGCGCATCCACGCCGCCGACCGCGACGCCGTCCGGTTCGTCGGCGGGGTCAGCATCGCCGAGTCCGGGCTCTCCTACGGTCCCCTGCTCGACGCCCCCGTGATCCGCGAACGAATCCTAGGTGCGACATGATCATCGACACGTCCGGGCCGCCCGCCGTCCCGGCGAAACAGGTCGCCGACTTCAAGCCCAGTCTCCTGCTCGGCGAGCACTCGCTGTGCCCCGGCTGCGGCGAGCCCGTCGCCCTGCGGATCCTGCTGGAGGTGCTGCAGGAGCTCGACATCGTGCAGCGCAGCATCGGCGTCGTCGGGCACGGCTGCTACGGCAGCTTCGTGCGCATCATGGACGTCGACGTCCTGCAGTGCCTGCACGGCCGCGCCCCGGCGTGCGCCACCGGCATCAAACGGGTCCGCCCCGGCGTCGCCGTGTTCACCCTGCAGGGCGACGGGGACATGGCCAACGAAGGGCTGCAGGAGGTGCTGCACGCCGCCGCCCGCGGTGAGAACATCACCTGCGTGATGCTCAACAACGGGGTCTTCGGCGACACTGGCGGCCAGCAGACCGCCACCACCGTCCTCGGCCAGCGCACCAAGACCAGCATCGACGGGCGCGACCCGGACACCCACGGCTACCCGATCCCGGTCGCCGACCTGGTCGCGTCGCTGCAGGGCGTCGGCTACGTCGCCCGCGGCGCCGTCTCCAGCGCCGGTGGGGTGCTGCAGGCGAAACGGATGCTGCGCAAGGCGTTCGAGACGCAGCTCGCCGGTGGCGGGTTCAGCCTGGTGGAGATCCTCACCATGTGCCCGACCGGCTGGTTCGTGCCGACCGCCGAAGGACCGTCGTATCAGCAGGGCACCATGGAGCAGACGTACGGCATCGGCGAGCTGGTGACCCGGTGAAGCTGCAGCGGGCCAACACCAGCGAGGCGGTCGCGGCGCACGTGCTGGACCTGTTGTTCGCCGGTGAGCTGCGCAGCGGCCAGCGTCTCGACCTCGACGAGATCGCTTCGCGGCTCGGCGTGAGCCGGGTGCCGGTCCGCGAGGGCCTCATCCAGCTCGAACGCGACGGTCTCGTCGAACGCGCCCACTACAAACGGGCGTTCGTCGCGGAGTTCGACGACGCCACCGTCCGGGAGGCGTTCGAGCTCTACGGCATGCTCAGCGCGTTGACCAACCGCCGCGTCGCCGCGCGCCGCGACCCGGCGGTCGTGGAGGCTCTGGGCAAGCTCGACGAGAGTCTGGCCGGCTGCGACGACCCGGCCGAATTCGAGTCCCTGGCCCGCGAGTTCCGCCGGGTCGTCAACGTCGCCGGCGCCAGCAACCACCTGCGGGCGCTGCTGCGCACGTTCAGCGGCCTGGTCCCGGCCGCGGCCCGGTTCTCCATCGACGACGCCCTGCCGGCCGAGCGCGCCGCCCTGCACGCCGAATACGCCGCGATCCGCGACGGGGACCCCGACGCCGCCGGCGCCGCGGCCCTCGCGCACCTGCGCCTCACCGCCGACAACGCCGTCGCCGCGCTGCGCCGCCGCGGCGTCTTCCCACCGTCCGTCGTGGACGGTGCAGAGTGGACGGACGCGGCGGCCGTCCTGAAGGGAACGACCCCGTGAGCCGTGGCACCCTCGTCATCGACACCGACCGCTGCAAGGGCTGCGAGCTGTGCCTGGCCGCCTGCCCACCCAGCGTGCTGAGCATGTCCGCGACCGTCAACGAGCAGGGCTACCGGTATCCGGAGCTGCACGACGGCTGCACTGGATGTACCGCCTGCCAGATCGTCTGCCCCGACTTCGTCATCGCCGTCTACCGATACACCCCGCCGCCCGCGTGAGGGTGGCGGGGCTCCCGACGGACGGTCAGTTGTTGAAGTCAGCGCTGGTCAGGAAGCCGGCGTTGACCCGCGCGCCGCCGCTGTCGTAGCAGGCCACGTCGCGCGCACAGTCGCACCGAGACGGTTTGCCGACAGTCCGTGGCGCTGGTGTTCGTTCATCATGTCCTTCGATATCTCGCGACGCCGCACCCGGCGGTCCTCGCCGTCGCCGTCGCCGCCGTGTGGTTCCTCGTCCGCGACGAGCCGGCCGCCCCCGGCGCCGGTGACTGCCTGAGGAAACCCACCCCGTCGACGTTCGAGACGGCCGACTGCGGGTCCACCGGCGCGCGGTACGTCGTGCTCGGCCGGGTCGAGAACCGCGCCGACGAGGACGCCAGGGACGTCTCGATCATCTGCGCCCGGTGGCCGGACGCCGCCTTCGACTACTGGCGCGAACAGCCCGGCAGCAAGGGCGTCGTCATCTGCGCCAAGGAGCGCTAGCCCGCGGGGCTTGATGAACACGTCGTCTGCCCGGTGGATCGGTGGTCCCAGCAGACCGGCGATCCACCGGGTAGTCATGCTGCCGCCTTGGGCGGCGCCACGTCAGTGGCGAGGTGAAGTCAACCAAGCGATTGCTTGATTTACTGGCGAGGTGCGGCTTAATCTTCTAAAAGATTTGGAGGTGAGCCGTGACACTCACGACAGCACCGCCCGGCTCGACCGACGCGCCCATGCGCGACGGCGGGACCGCCACCTGGTCGCCCCGCATCACCCCGCCGATCGGCGTCGACCTCACCGACCGGCAGGCCCTGGCCTGCGCGTTCCGCATCCTGGGGAACAGCGGCTTCAGCGAGAACATCGCCGGCCACATCACCATGGTCAAAGACGGCCCAGGCGGCCCAGGCGGCACTGAAGGTGCCATGTGGGTCAACCCGTGGGGCCTGTGGTGGGAGGAGATCTCCGCGTCCGACCTGTGCGTGGTCGACCGGGACGGCACCGTCCTGGATGGCCGGTGGGACGTCACCCCGGCCATCCACATCCACACCGAACTGCACCGGGTCCGGCCCGACGCCAGGGTCGTCGTGCACAACCACCCGTACTACGTCACCGTGCTCGCCGCGATCGGAGTGCTGCCGCAAATCGTGCACCAGACCGGGTGCATGTACGACGGCGACCTCGCGTTCGTGCACGAATACACCGGCGAGGTCGACGACGCCGCGCTCGGCGCCGACCTGGCCCGCCGGATCGGGGACAGCTCCGTGGTCATCCTCGCCAGCCACGGCATCATCGTCACCGCCCCGACGATCCAGGAGGCGACATACCGCTCGGCGAGCATCGACCGTGCCTGCCGCCTCGCCTACGACGTCATGCTGCTCGGCCGCGACCCCCTGGAGATCGCCCCCGGCCTGCGGCACGGCATGAAGAAGTCACTGCTGGAGCGGGGCACCGACGTGTTCTGGGCCGGCGCCGTGCGCTCACTGTTGCGCCGCGAGCCTGAAGTACTGGACTGAAAGGCAACGTCATGGCATCGATCGACGAGTTACTGCAGAACAGTTCGTTCACCATCGCCGACCGGTCGAAGGTGACCTTCCTGCCCGACCCGCCCCGCCAGCCCCGCAAGTACACGTTCATCTCCGTCGACGACCACATCGTCGAGCCGCCCGACGCGTTCGAGGGCCGCATGCCGGCGAAGTTCGCCGAGCAGACGCCCCGGGTCGTCGAACAGGACGGCAGCCACGTCTGGATCTACGACGGCAAGGAGTTCCCGAACGTCGGCTTCAACGCTGTCGTCGGCCGGCCGGTCAACGAGTACAGCATGGAACCGAGCCGCTTCGACGACATGCGCCGCGGCTCGTGGGACATCCACGAACGCATCAAGGACATGGACCTCAGCGGCGTGTACGCCTCGCTGTGCTTCCCGTCGTTCCTGCCCGGCTTCGCCGGCCAGCGCCTGCAACTGTCCACGAAGGACACCGAGCTGGCCCTCGCCGCCACCCGCGCCTGGAACGACTGGAACATCGAGGCGTGGTCCGGCGCCTACCCGGACCGCATGATCCCCTGCCAGCTGCCGTACTTCCTGGACCCCGAGGTCGGCGCCCAGGAGATCTACCGTAACGCCGAGCGCGGGTTCAAGGCCGTCACCTTCACCGAGGCACCGCACCTGCTCGGCATGCCGTCGCTGCACACCGGGCACTGGGACCCGATCATGCGCGCCTGCGAGGAGACCGGCACCGTCATCAACCTGCACATCGGCTCGTCGGGAACCTCGCCGTCCACCGCCCCGGACGCCCCGCCGGACGTCGTCGGCGTGCTGTTCTTCGGGTACTCGATGTTCTCCGCCGTGGACTGGTTGTACTCCCGTATCCCGGTGCGGTTCCCCGGCATCAAGATCGTGCTGTCGGAGGGCGGCATCGGCTGGGTGCCCGGCCTCGTCGACCGGCTCAACCACATGCTGAGCTACCACGAGATGTACGGCACCTGGAAGGGCATCGACCTGACCCCAGCCGAGGTGCTGCTGCGCAACTTCTACTTCTGCGCGGTCGAGGACCCGTCGTCCTTCGCGCTGCGCGACGTCATCGGCGTCGACCACATCTTCCTCGAGCAGGACTACCCGCACTGCGACTCGACCTGGCCGCACACCCAGCGCACCATCGAGGAGGAGATCGGTGGCCTGCCCGACGCCGACGTGCGCAAGATGACCTGGGAGAACGCGTCCAGGGTATACCGGCACCCGGTCCCACCCGCGGTCCAGGACGACCCGGACGCCTACTAGACTCCGCCTCCATGGTCTCAGCCGACCGGCTCGCCGAGCAGGTGGCCGATCACATCCGCGGCCAGATCGTGCGCGGTGAGCTCGCAGACGGCGCCCCGCTGCCCAAGTCGGAGGAACTCATCCAGCGCTACCCGGTGAGCATGCCGACGTTCCGCGAGGCGATGCGCATCCTGGAGGCGGAAGGCCTGATCACGGTCCGCCGGGGACGGCTCGGCGGTGCGGTCGTGCACCGGCCCTCCCCGGCGAACCTCGGCTACAACCTCGGCCTCGTCCTCGCCGCGCAACGCGTCGGCATCGACGACGTCGCCACCGCGCTCCGCCACGTCGAGCCGGCCTGCGCCGCCCTGTGCGCCGGCCGGCCCGACCGGGCCGACACCGTGGTCCCGCGGCTGCGGGCGCTGCACGAGGAGTATCTGGCCCGCATCGACGACCTGGTCGAGGTCGTCGGCGTGTCCCGCCGCTTCCACGAGGCCCTCGTCGGCCTGTGCGGCAACCCGCCGCTGATCGTGCTCGCCGGGGCGCTGGAAGCCCTGTGGTCCAGTCACGAGCAGGACTGGGCCACCCGCATCCGGGAGACCACTGGCGTACCACTGCGCGAACGCCGCGCGGCCGGCGAGGTGCACGGCCGGATCCTCGCGCTCATCGAGCAGGGCGCCGCCGACGAGGTGCACCGGCTCGTCACCGAGCACCTGACGTCCGCGCAGCGCAACCCCAGCCCGGCCGGCCCGTCCGCCGTCATCGACACAGCCCTGATCCGCCGGCAGCCACGCGGGTAGCGGAGGTAACGGCCTTTTTCGAAAGCGGTTCAGTCTCCGGAGGGATGAGCATTCGTAAGTCCCCGGCGACCGACGGGTCTGTCAGTGACAGGGACGGTCGGCGGTTGCCTGCTGCGGGTAGCGGCACAGGACGCTGCTGAGGTGCGGATGTGCTCCGGTGGTGGCGGCGGGCAGTGTGTCGGGCGCGCGGTCGTGTTCGACCCAGTCCACGAGCGCGGCGAGCGGGTCGGTGGGGACGGGTCCGGCCCCGCCGGAGCAGCGCCCCACGCCCGGGGCAAGGAAGACGCGGTAGAACCGGTCGGTGGCCTTGGCGCCGCCCATGGCGGATTCGACGCGGCGTCGGTAGTCGACCGTGCCCTGCGAGAAGACGGCTGGGTCGGCCAGGCCGTGCCAGGTGATCATTTTGCCGCCGCCGGCGGTGCGGAAGGCGGACAGGTCGGGATCGTCGGAGCCGATGACGGCGCTGTAGCGGGCCTGGGACTCGTTGAACAGGCGCTCGTACTCGGCGTCGCCGATGGTGGAGACGTCGCGGTGCGGTTGGCGCAGCAGGAAGTAGCGGATCCAGTCCGCGGCAACGGGGAACGGCACGCCGTGCCTTGGCCCGAGCAGGGGCTTGGTTGTGCCGGCCAGCCAGCTGAAGGACGCGCCGCGCGGCAGGCCGTACCACTGCCGTTCGCCGGCGCGGGTCGTCGGGCCGTCCCAGATCCGGCGGACGATGTCGGCGTCCGCCGGGCTGATCCGGATCGTGCGGCCGTGACAGCGCACGCTCGTGCCGACGAGCCGGCCGGGGTCGAACCGGCAGGTGTCTGGTCGCGAGATGATCCCGTCGAGGCGCCCGTCGTCGCTGTCGCACGCGGCGATTGCGGCGCGGTTGAAGGCGGCGAACTCGCATGCGGTCGGATGGACACCTGCCTCGTTCATGACGACCTGCGGCCAGAGCTGCGCCAGGGTAAGGCGGTTCCAGGCGATGGCGGGCGCGTCGGCGAGGATGCCGTCGAAGTCGCCGGGGTAGCGCTGCGCCTCGGTCAGGCCCTGCCGGCCGCCGGTCGAGCAGCCGGTGAAGTATGAGTAGGCGGGCGGCCGGCCGTAGAACCCGGTGATCACCTGTTTGCCGATCTGGCTCATGTCGTGCACTGAGCGGTAGGCGAAGTTGGCCAACAGCCCCTCGTTGATCGTCCGGTCCCGGCGCAGCGCCCAGACCGGCGGGCTCTTGGCGGTGCTCGGCACACCGGCGTCGGTGGACGCCGCCGCGTAGCCCCGCCGGACCGCTGGGCCGAGGGCGCGCTCGAACTCGCCCGCGGCGAACGCTCCGCCGCCGGTGGCCTGGAAACGGCCGTTCCACGTCGATTGTGGCAGCCACACCTCGATGCGGACCTGGTCACGAAGCGGCGGGTGCGTCAGGATGATCGTGACGTCGCAGGACGCCGGAACGCCGCTGGCACCGGGCCGACCGAGGCGGGAGGCCCGCGCACTGATGCCGTCCGGGCGGGCGACCGCAGACATCGCGAGGATTCGCGTGCCGGGTAGGGACGGCTGGGACAGGTGTGGGCAATTGCTGTGACCGGTGAGCAGCACGGCGGCGGCGGACAACGTCAGCGCCACCGGCAGTAGGAGCGCGCCGATGACAGTCAGAGGTGTTCGCATCGCTGCTCCCGTGGGACGGCCGCGCAGGCGGACCTGCATCGACACCGCGCTGACTACCCGCCGAGGCCCGCGTCACACGCCGGCGGAGCAGACGGCGCCGGGCCGAGCGTGCGGAAAGCCCGATCTGGGCAACGATCGGCGCGGGTGTGGGCATCCTGAACACCCTAAAGGCAGTGATCTACCGGCGTGCCGAGGCGGGCCGGACGGCCCGAGCCGCCGCGGCGGTGGGAGATGCTGAGCCGGCTGGTCCGGCGCTGGTTCTGCGCTGGTCGGCCATTGGTCGGCCGTCGACTTCCAGGCACGACGAGCGCCGGGCGCCTGCGACAACCCCACTCGCCGTGAGAATGATTCGTGTCCACAGTCCGACAGCTGCGTTTCCCGCTCCCGTCTGATCGGTACATGATCGACGCCGCGGCGACCGGCAGCGGCCACTTGTCCCGGCCCACCGGGACGGTGGTCCCTTACCGCTCGGGACAGGCGCGTGGTGTTCTGCTCGGGCCAGGCCGCATGCCGTCGCCCCGGCCGAACCGGCCGGTGCGTGGCCCGGGAAGCGTCGTGAGACCGTTGGTGAGGAAGTTCTTTGAGACGTAGCTCAACCGGCCGGCGTTGGCTGGCCCTGGCCGTCGTCGCGACACTGGCGGCGAGTGGCTGCACCGACGACAGCGACCGCGGCGACACAGCCGCACGCGGCGCCGTCGACCGCAAGTCCGTCGCCGCCGCCGCTGCCGGCCTGCCCGCCGAGCCGGCGGCCGCGGCGGAGCAGCTCGTCGCGACGATCACCAGCGACCCGGCCGGCGCCCCGGCCGCCACCGCCGAGCTGCTGCGGCGCTCGGGGTTCGCGATCGTGTCCGCGAAAGGGCCGGTCGTCGCCGCCCCGGACGAGGTGACGCTGCTGGACGCGCCGATCTACGCCGAGCTGGTCCCGCTGCTCGCCGAGGCGACGCGGGAGGGCGACAGGTACACGCCGGAGCAGTTCTCGGCGCTGCTGGTGGCCGTCGGGCTGACCGACAAGGCGCCGACCTTCGCGCAGCTCGCCACGGCGATCGGCGGCTGGGGCAAGCAGCCCGGCGACGGCGCGGTGTTCACGACCGCGGGCGCCGCCGTGCGCGCCCTCGCCGCCCAGCACCGCCAGGTGATCCATCCCGCCGCCGACCCGGCCGAGGTGTGGTTCGACCCGTTGCAGACGATCCTCCTGCTCAGCCACGCGACGAGCCGGTTCGCGCTGGTAGCCAAGGGTGCCAAGAACGGCACGGCCGCGCCCGCGCCCGGCCTGCTCGACCGGCTGGTCGGCGGCGGCGTGGCCCACGCGGAGGACCCGAAGGGTGCGTGCGGCGAGTTCGCGGCCCTGTTCGCCGCCCCGGACGACCCGGTCATCAAGGCCAACAGCGACTTCCTGAAAGGGGAGCTCAAGGACCGGCTGGCCGGCGCGATCCTCGGCGAGGGCGCGAAGGAGATCTTCGACAAGGCCAACGAGGCGTGGGGCAAGGCCGGCGCCACGGCCAGCGCGATCATGCTGATGCTCGGCACCCGCATCGACCTCACCGCCGACAAGTCCGCGACGCACTTCAAGCACGCCCCGGGCAGCCGCGGCGAGCACGTGACGCTGACCGCCACCGCGATCTTCGACATCAAGGTCGCCCTGGAGAAGCTCGAATGCTACGCGCTCGCCGGCGTCGAGATGCCGAAGGCCGGGCCGATGGAGGGCCTGACGGTCCGCTGGTCCAGCCAGCAGCCGCAGGTCGGCACCATCCAGAAGGGCGGCGGCCAGCTCTTGCAGGCGGTGGCCGCGGACAGCGCCAAGATGACCCGTGGCGAGAAGACCGGCAAGGACGGCAAGTCCACGCTGGAGGTCAAGCCGCCGGTCGAGGACCCGCCGGGCGAGGGGCCGGAGCTGCGCGGCAAGGCGACGTTCATCGCGGCGCTGGACAAGGAGAGCTTCCCGTTCGAGCTCGGCGATACCTACGGCCTGCTCGGCAACCCGGTCGGCTACGGCATCGGCAAGACCTTCGACCTGCTCCGCGACGTCCTGGTCAAGGCCGGGCTGCCGAGCCAGACGATCACGGTCGCGGTCACCTATCACGGCTCGGACATCCTCGTCGCCAAGGGCAGCAACTCCGTGAACCTGATCCTCGCGTCGATTCCCAAGGTGTACGTCGACCTGGTGAGCTGCACCGGCCTGGCCGGGCCGTTCAAGGGCAAGGGCGGCTACAGCGGGGTCGAGTACAGCGAGTTCGAGCAGCTTGCCGGCGCCGTCGCCGGGATTCCCGTCCCGAAGAGCATCGGCGGCCAGGAGAACTCGAACCTCAGCGTCCTGACCAACGACCGGTCCGGCCCCAACCCGTTCTTCATCATGACCGGCGAGGGCGGCAAGCAGTTCCTGGACGGGGTCCTCGACCTCAACCCGGACCGCTACCTGAACACCCGCGCCGAGATCCTCGACGACTGGCGGGTCGGCCGCCCGGTCGGCGAGGTGGAGATCCTCCTGGCCGGCAACTCGTTCCCGCTCAGTGACCTCACCTGGCCCGTCCTGCGGGTCACCGAGGACCCGCGCTGCCCGAAGGTGACGTATGAGTACGACAACCTCTGACCACCGCCGCCGGGTGCTCACCGGACTGCTCGCCACGGTCCTCGCCGGGGGCCTCGCCGCGTGCACCTCGGACCACAAGCCCGCGCCGCGGCCGACGACCGGGGCGGGCGCGAACCCGCCGGGGGCCGCGCTGCCGGCCGGCTTCGCCGGTCTCTACGTCACCCCCGAGGTGATCGCGGTACCGCTGCCCGGCGACGGGCTGCGCATGGTCACGGCGCAGCGGTGCGACCGCCTCGTGGACATGCTGGGCGCCGGCCAGTGGTACGTCGCCGACGAACTGCGCTACCCCAAGGAAGCGGCGACCTCCCAGGAGGTCTTCAGCGGTCTCGGCCTGATGCCCGCCCTCCTGCTGCGGCGCGGCGACCGGCGGGTGTTCGCCACGATCGAGGGTGCCACGGACTGCACGGCGACCCTCACCACCCTGCCGGCGCAGGAGATCACGGTCAGCGGTGCCGGGATGCCCGGCACCCGCCCGGGCTGGGCGGCCACCACCCGGTGCTACCGCAGCGGCGGCGACCTCAGCGTGTCGTTCTACTTCGACACGGACGCACACGTCGGCGCCATCGGCACCGTCACCATCGCCGCCGACGGCAGCGTCTCCGACGAGGACCTGAGCATCACCGTCGTCCAGCACACCGGCGCCCTCATGAACACCCTGTCCGGCCTCGACTGGTCCGCCCCGAAACCGAAGAAAGGGGTGACCCTCAGCGAACTGACGGCGGAGGACGTCGGCGGCGCGAAGGCGTCGATGACCGGCCCGGCCGAGCGGCCCGCGGGCACACTGACCCTGCCGGCCCTCAGCGACGACGCGGGCAAGCTGGGCGAGGTCAGCATCACCGTGCCGTTCGCCTGCGCGGAGGTCGGCACCCTCGGCGCCTGACGCGTGCTGTCTCACGGGCGTGGGGGGGGGGGGCGGGCCCCCCCCCCCCGGGGCCCGCGGGCGAGCGGGCGGGGGGGCGGCCGGCCCGGCCCCGCGCGGCCCCGCGGGGGGCCGGGCCACCCACGCGCGGGGGCGCAGCGCCGGGG
>NZ_JBIAYW010000021.1:0-155051 GCF_042898305.1 Dactylosporangium sp. NPDC000521 | reverse complement strand
GCAGCACAACCACGCCCACCAACCCGACCATCAGCCACCATCAATCAACAGCCATCACAAACCACCACCAGCAAGATCAGCGGTGGATCGAGGCTTAGACCGCCGGCTGCGGCCGCTGCACGGCGACCTCCTCGGCGGCGTCGGCGAACCGCTCCGCCGCCCGGGCGGGGTCGACGCCGGCCGCCACCGTGCGGGCCCGGTCGCGCAGCCCCAGCGCCGTGTCGACGGCCGCGGCGAGCCGGGCGGAGGTGAGCCGCTTCGCGGGCAGGATCACGCCGGTGCCGGCCTGCTGTACCCGCCGGGCGACCTCCGGCTGGTCCCGCCCCCAGGGGACGGCGACGACCGGTACACCCGCGGCGACGGCCTTCGTGACGATCCCCATGCCGGCGGGGCACACCACCGCGGCGGCGTGCCGCAGCACGGGCCCGTGGGGGACGAACCGCTCGACCCGCACATTGGCCGCGGTCGGCAGGGTCCGGGAGGCGTACGCGTCGGCGAGCGTCACCAGCACGCGGACCGGCTTGTCCCGCAACGCCTCCACGGCCTTGACGGCGAGGTCCTCGTCGCCCAGGTAGTGGGTGGAGCAGGTCACCAGGACCCACGGGTCGCCGGGCTCGAGCAGCCAGTCCGGGGTCGAGGCGGGCGGGTCCCACACCTGCCCGCCCACCATGCGGACGTGCGCGGGCAGGTCGGTGCGCGGGTACTCGAGCGGCGCGCCGGTGAGCACGATGAGCCGGTCGGGGAGCCGGTAGTACTCCAGCGGGCTGCGCAGCACGGGAAGTCCCTCGGCGACGCGCAGCGTGTTGAGGCCCGGCAGCATGTTCTTGCCGAACACCCGCTCGACGACCTTCCACAGCATCGCGTCCCGGACCGCGCCGAGCGGGCCGCGCTTCGGTGCGAGGCCGATGCCGTACGGCGGGATCCCCTTGCCCTGCATGGCGAGGATCGACGGCACGGTGATCGCCCAGGGCAGCCCGGTCGCCTGGGCGGCGGTCGCGGCGCCGTAGGTGTTGGTGTCGACCAGCAGCGCGGTCGGTGCGACCTCGGCGACCGCCCGGCGCAGGTCCTCGGCCTCCCACGCGCCGCGGGCGAACAGGTCGGCCATGCCGTCGACGCCGTCGGGACCGCCGGGCCGGCGGACCGACGCGGTGATCCGCTCGTCGACGGGTTCGGCGTCCAGGCCCTCGGCCCGCAGCCGGTCGACGAGCTCCGGCGCGGTCCGCACGTGCACGGCGTAGCCGCGCTCCCGGAGGCGCAGCAGCCCCGGCACGAGCGGGAAGACGTGCCCGGCGGCGGGCGGGGTGTAGACCAGGTATCGGTTCATGATGGTTGTCCTTTATCGGCTGAGATGACGGATCGGATGAGCAGCGCGACGGTCGCCTCGGCGTCCTCGACGCTGAGACCTTCGTGCTTGGTGAGGACCAGCCACAGCTCGACGCCGGTGACGCCGACGAGCCGGCTGAACGTGCGGGGATCGAGGCCCGGGAAGGCGGCGGCGAGCCAGCCGCGGTGCGCGACCCGGCCGCCTTCGGCGTTGGCCTTCAATGCCGGCGAGCTGTCCTCCTGGGCGAGGTTGCGCTCCAGCAGCAGCGCCCACCGGCTGTAGTGCCGCCGGAACGCGGCCGCGACGAGGTCCGGGTCGGGCCCGGGCGGTGCACCGAGGTCGGCCGCGACCTGCGGGGCGACCCAGGCGCCGACCGCCTCGACCAGGCCGTCCTTGGTGCCGACCCGCCGGATCACGGTCTGCAGGCCGACCCCGGCCCGCTCGGCGACCGCGGCGAGGGTCACCTGCTCGAACGGCCGCTCCACGAACAGTTCGAGGGCCGCGGTCAGGATCCGCTCGGTGTTGCCGGAGGCGGACTCGGCCCTGGCGCGCTGCCGGTACGGACGGGCTGGCGTATTCACGGTATGCACGTTACCGCGAATTGGAGCGACGTGGCGGTCAGCTTCCTGACTGCGGTGCGGAGCTGTTGCGCACCGCCCATGCGGCGAGGGCCGACAGCGGCTCCAGAAGGCTGGCACCGAGCGGGGTCAGCCGGTATTCGACGCTCGGCGGCAGGGTCGCGAACACCTCGCGCTCGACGAGCCCGTCGGCCTCCAGCGTGCGCAGCGTCCGCGTCAGCATCCGCTGGCTGATGCCTTCGACCGCGCGGTGCAGCTCGTTGAAGCGGAACGGCCGCCGCGCCAGCAACGACAGCACCACCAGCGTCCACTTGTCGCCGAGCCGCCGCAGCAGCTCGGTGACCGGGCATCGTTCGTATTCGCCGCTCGGCACCGGCACCGGGAGTGCGTGGTCCCGCAGCGAGGCGGGTACGTCGGTGTGCGCAGTGGACATCACAGTGCCTTCTTCCGCCGCCCCGGCCGGCCCGCCGAGGATGAGCCCGTCAGCAACCAACCGTAGTGGGGGCGGAGATGGGCGTGGTCGTGGTCACCGGCGGCACGAACGGCATGGGACGCGCGTTCGCCCTCGGGCGTGCCGAGCGCGGCGACACGGTGGTGGTGGTCGGTCGCAGCCGGGAGCGCGGTGAGGCGATGGCGGGCGGCGCGATCACGTTCCTGCCCGCCGACCTGAGCAGCGTCGCGGAGAGCCGGCGGGTGGTCGAGGAGGTCCTTGCCGCGCATCCGGTGGTGGACGCCCTCGCGCTGTTCGCCAACGCCGTGTCGGCGCGGCGCGAGGTGACCGCCGACGGGTTCGAGCGGACCTTCGCGCTGTACTACGTCAGCCGGTACCTGCTGAGCTTCGGCCTCCGTCCGGCGCTGGACCGGGCGGCCCGGCCGGTGATCGTCAACGTCGCCGGCGTGGGGGTCACCAAGGGTGCCGTGCAGTGGGCCGATCCGCAGCTGTCGACCGGCTACTCCACGGTACGGGCGCAGCTGCAGGCCGGTCGCGCCAACGACCTGCTCGGTGCCGGCTTCGCGGAGCGGTCCGGCAGCCGCGCCCGCTACGTGCTGTATCACCCGGGGTTCACCCGCAGCGGCGACCGCTCGGGCCTGCCGCCGGTGGTCCGGGGGCTGCTCGCGGTCGCGTCGCTGGCGGCCCGGCCGGTGGCCGCCTCGGTCACGCCGATCCACGGATTCGTCGACGGGCCGCCGGCGGACGCGCTGACCGCGGTCGACCGCGACAAGAAGCTCCCGCCGGACTTTCCGACCCTGGACGCCGGCGCAGCCGCCCGGCTGATGGATCTCACCGAGCGGCTGCTGTTGGGAGTTGGCGGTCAGGCGGCGTAGTCGACCAGGTCGCCGCCGTTGAGGACGGAGCGGAGCCGGGACAGGTCGATGCCCTTGTCCTGCATGCGTTTCACGACGTCGGTGGCGCTGCTGCCGCGCAGGGACTCGCTGTCGGTCTCCAGCAGGGTGCTGAGCTGTTGCAGCTTCGCGTCGTCCGACAGGCCGGCGGCGCCGCCGCGGGGGCCGCCGGGCGGCGGGCCGGGCGTGCCCTTCTGCGCGGCGATCCGCTCGGCGACGGCGTCGTCGTCCTGCTCGACGGACGCGGAGACCGCGGTGGCCGCGCTCGCCGGCTTGCCGGCCTTGATCGCGGCGATCAGGTCGTCGTGCGAGACGCCCTGCTCCTCCGCCACCTCCGACAGGCTCTGTCCGCTGTCCAGCTTGGCCTTCAGCTGGTCGCCCGACAGGCCGAGCGCCTTGGTCACCGCACTCATCGGGTCCTGGTTGTCCTTCGGCGGCGGCGGGGGTCGCAGCGCCGCCCGCTGGCTGGCGTACGAGCCCGAGATGCCGCTGATGCCGTTGATCGAGGTCACGTGTGCTCCGTCCGTGGTGCCATGCAGCCGGGCACCGATCGGCCCGGCGGGCTCAACTTCGACCACCTCCCGGTGGGGCGGAGCGTTTGCCAGGGTTTTGCCAGGGATCACAGCGATCCGGCGGGACGCGGCGGTCCGGCGCGGGCCGGTCGAGGCGCGCAAACGCCATCGCTTCACGTAAATTCCGTCAGATCGTGGACAACGTCGGCAAAACGATGCCTCACATACGGCGAAGTCAATAAATCTTTCTTCTCGCACTGTGATCACTGGCGCTTGGAAGGTAGATTGCGACCGCGGCGTAAGGACGAGATCACTCGGGACGAAGATCGCTGTCCTCATCGTGTTTGTGCTGTTCAACGGCGTTCCGAGATGGGGCACCACCCCGTGGCGGGAGCCGCCGAAGCCTGCCGTGGGCGAGGACCCGCCCATCGAGTGAATAGGAAACGGCCAATGAAGATCGGCGTGACCGGGGGTAATGGCTTTATCGGGCGGTACGTCTGCGAGGAGATCGAGGCGAGAGGGCACGAGGCGCTGGTATTCGATCACCACGCGCACGCCCGGCGCGGTCCCGAGGCACCCGGGCGCGAGACGATGCTCGGTGACATCCGCGACGCGACCGCCATGGTCGAGCTCGCCGCCCACTGCGACGGCATCATCCACCTCGCCGCCGTGCTCGGCACCCAGGAGACGATCCTGAACCCGCGCCCGGCCGCCGAGACGAACCTCGTCGGCGGGCTGAACTTCCTCGAGGCGGTCACCCAGTACCAGCTGCCGGGCGTCTACATCGGGGTCGGCAACCACTGGATGAACAACAGCTACTCCATCTCCAAGACCGCCGTCGAGCGGTTCGTGTCGATGTTCAACGCCGACCGCGGCAGCCGGGTCAACGTGGTGCGCGCCGTCAACGCGTACGGGCCGCGCCAGCTCGCCGCCGCGCCGTTCGGACCCGGCAAGGTCCGCAAGATCACCCCGGCGGTCGTCTGCCGCGCGCTGTGCGGGATGCCGGTCGAGCTCTACGGCGGTGGCCACCAGGTCTCCGACATGGTGTGGGTCGGCGACGTCGCCAAGGCGCTCGTCTCCGCGTTCGAGGCCGCCGAGGCCGGCACCGTCCTGGACCACGTGGTGGAGTGCGGCCCCGTCTCGTCGACCACGATCCGCCGCGTCGCCGAGATCGTCATCGACCAGTGCGAGCGCAAGGGCTACCCGCGGGTCGAGATCGTGGACCTGCCGATGCGCCCCGGCGAGCAGGCCGGCGCCGTCGTCAGCGCCGACGCCGAGACGCTGCGCGCCGTCGGCGTCGACCCCGCCGGCCTCGTGTCCCTCGAAACGGGCCTGGAGCGCACCGTCGACTGGTTCATCGCCACCCAGGGCGAGCACTGGACCGCCCCCGAGCCGCTCGCGCTCGCCGCCCGCTGAACCCCGCCGGTCCCATGCACCCGTTAGGCCTCACCGCCGTCGTGCCCTGCTACGACGAGGCGGACAGCGTCGCGCAGACCCATGCCGAGATCGTGGCCGCGCTCGGCGGCTACGACCTGGAGATCCTCTTCGTCGACGACGGCAGCGGCGACGGCACCCTCGCCGAGATCCAGCGGCTCGCCGCCGCCGACGACCGAGTCCAGTACCTGTCGTTCAGCCGCAACTTCGGCTTCGAGGCGGCGTTCTCGGCCGGCTACAAGTACGCGCGGAAGCCGTGGCTCGTGCACCTCGACGCCGACCTGCAGTTCCCGCCCGCCGAGGTGCACGCGCTGGTGGAGCGGGCCCTGGAGGGCTTCGACGCCGTGTTCGGCGTGCGGCGCACCCGGCACGACCCGTGGCACCGCCGGTGGGGCGCCGCCTGCTACCACTGGCTCGGCCGGCGGCTGCGCGTCCGCATCCCACCCGGCGCGACCACGTTCCGGGTGCTGCGCACCGAGCTCGCCCGGCGGGTCGTCGAGCTGCGCCTCGGCACGCCGTACTTCCTGGCCACCGTGCCGCTGCTCACGTCGAGGATCGCGACCGTGCCGGTCGAGCACCGGCAGCGCACCCGCGGCACGTCGAAGTTCCGCCTCGGGCGGCTCATCGGGCACGCACTGGAGCTGTACGTCGCCTTCTCCCGCCGCGCCGTGCACTGGGTCGCGATCGTGCTGCTGCTCGCCGCGCTCGTGACGGCCGGGCTGGCGGCCGCCGCGTTCGCCGGCTGGATCGGCGCCGCGGCCGCGATCGGCGGCGCGCTGCTCGCCGAGTGCGTCGCGCTCGCCGGCGCCGCCGTCACGCTCCGCTACACGGTGCTCGTCGCCGACGCGCAGCCGCGCCCCGCCATGTTCTACATCCGCGAGGCGTCGATCCCGGTCGACGCCGCCGACGAGCTGTTCCCCGGCGCCAGAGCGGCGCTGCACATCCCCGTACAGCGTGGAGACGCCGCATGAAGAGCCTGCTGATCCTGGGTGCCGCCGACGGTGCGATGGCGACCTACCGCACCGCCCGGGCCCTCGGGTTCCGGACGGTCGCCGTCGACCTGCGCGACACCGCGCCGGCCGTCGCCCTCGCCGACGAGCTGCTGCCCGTCAGCACCCGCGACGTCGCCGCCCTCAGCGGGATCCTGCGCCGGCGCACCGACATCGCCGGCGTCCTCGCCCCCAGCAGCGACATCGCGCTGCCGACGCAGCTCGCGCTCGCCGAACGGTTCGGGCTGCCGTGCGGCCTCACCGAGGAGACCGTCGCGGCGTCGGTGGACAAGCGCCGCTTCCGCGCCGTCTGCGACGAGCTCGGCCTGCCCGGGTACCGCTGGGTCGACGGCACCGACTGGCGCGGCGCGGGCCTGCGGTTCCCGCTCGTGGTCAAGCCCGCCGACGCGCAGAGCAGCCGCGGCGTGACCCGCTGCCCCGACGAATCCACAGTGGACGCCGCGATCGCCGAGGCGGTGCGCTTCTCGTACGGTGCCGGGATCGTCATCGAGGAAGAGGTCCAGGGGCAGCACTGCGGCTGCGAGTGCGTCATCGACGGCGGCCGGGTCGTCTTCATGGCCCTCACCGAACGCCGGCTCACCCCGCCGCCGCAGGCGACCACCACCGCACACATGCTGCCCGCCGACGTCCCCGACGGCACCCGCGAGGCGCTCGTCGCCGACGTCGACGCGATCTGCGCCCGGCTCGGGTACCTCCGCGGCCCGCTCAACCTCGACCTCGTCGTCGACGCCGGCGGCCGGCCCCGGCTCATCGAGATGGGCGCGCGCACCGGCGGCGACCCACTCGGCGAGCTCGCCAGGCACGGCTACGGCGTCGACCCGATCGAGGCGTCGATCAGCGTCGCGGTCGGCGCGCCGCTGCCACCGGTCCCGCCCGCCGGGATGCCGCACCCGGTGATGGTGCAACTGCTGAACGCGTCTGACACCGGTACGCTCGCCGCGATCCACGGCGTCGACGAGGCCCGCTCCTGGCCGGAGGTGCTCAGGATCGCGCTGCTGGCCGAGCCCGGCCGTGCCGTCACCTCCACCATCGACCTCACCAGCAAGCTCGGCTACGCCCTGCTGACCGCCGACACCCCCGCGCAACTGCGCGCCGCCGCCGACCGGCTGCTGTCGACCGTGCGTTTCGAGGTGCGGCCGTGAAGCGCTTCTTCGGCCTCGTCGCCGCCACGCTGGTCTCCGGGGTGCTGCTGGTGGCGCTCGCCCCAGCCGGCAAGCAGCTCGACTCGCTGTGGCTGTTTCTGGCGTACCTGCTGCCCTTCGTCCTCGCCGCAGAGACCATCGCCGCGCTGGACCCGGTGTGGCTGCGCCGGTGGCGGCTGCCCGAGGTCGTCGGGGTCCTCACGTTCGCGGCCGTGTTCTGCGGCTTCGTCCCGCGCATGTTCGACCGGGTCATCGCGGACGACTTCGAGGGCTTCTACTCGCTGGTCCGCGTGCTCGCGCCGCTGCTGATCCTCGCGTTCGCGCTGCACCAGCGGCTGGGCGGCTCGGCTGCGGCGACCGTGCGCCGGATCTGCTACGCGAGCATCCTCGTCATGCTGTCGGGGCTGGAGGACCTGTCGTTCTGGCTGTGGCGCGGGCAGTCGGTGCCGCAGCGGTGGGACTGGGCCGACCACATGACGGTCCGGCTCGGCCATGTGGCGAGTCGCACGGAGGCGTACATCTTCATCGCCGCCCACCTCGTCGCGGCGGTCGCGGTGCTGTGCTGGCCGTCCCCGCGCCGCCTGGTGGGCCCGCCGTCCGGTGCTGACGCCGCGCGCGGCGGTGGCACGCTCGCCGACCGGTCATGACCCTGCTCGCACCGGAGGCCGGGCCGCGCACCGCCGCCCCTGGCGGCGGGATGATGCTGGCGCTGTTCGCCGGCCGCGGCGCGTTCCGGGCGACCGGCCAGCTCGCGCCGCTGGTGCTCGCCGTGCCGTGGGGCGCGGCCCGCTTCGCCGACTACGCCGGCGCCGTCGGCGTGTCGGCATGGACGGTGTTCGTCGCCGCCAGCGGCGAGAAGGCCGCCCTCAAGCTGGTGCCGCGCACCCGCCGCCTCGGCGCGCTCGTGGCCGGGGTCGTGCTGCGGGTCGCCGCGGTGCCGGTCTCGGTCTCCGCGGTCGCGTTCGTCGCCGCCATCCTCTCGGGCAGCGGCCACCTCCGCGTGGTCGCCGCCGCGCTGCTGTGGTCCGCCGCGCTCGGGCTGCTGCAGCTCGCGGTCGGCCTGCACCGGGTGCGCGGCCACCCGCGCACCGACGTGGTCACGTTCGCCGCGATGACCGGCGCGCTGCTGACCTCGTCCGCCGTCACGTTCCACTTCGCGTGGCCGCCGCTGTGGCAGCTCACCATGCTGGCGTCGGCGGCGCTCACCGCCGCCGCGATCCTGCTGTGGCGCCTGCCGTCCGGCTGGTCGGTGGGTGCCCGGGGCGTCGTGCCCGCCGTGCGGCGCCGCCGGGTCGCCTGGCTGGTGCTGCGGACCTGCGTCCTGCTCGGCCTGCCCGAGCTGATCGCCGGCCTCTGCCTCGCCGTGTGCTACCTGGCCCTGCGCATCGCCGGTCACGGCACCGAGAGCGGCCCCTTCTACGTCGCCGTGACCGCGTCGGGCTTCTGTTCGGCGGCCCTCACGTACCTGCTGCGCCTCCGCCAACCCGTGACCTCGCTGCGGCTGCGCGGGCCCGCCGGCCGGGCGGGACGGGCGAAGGCCCGGCGGCTCCTGCGGCTCGCGGTGCTGCTGTGCCTGGCCGGCCTGCCGCTGCTGGTGCTCCTGGAGCCGGGCACGCTGCTGCTCGCCCTCCTCACCTGCCTGGAGACGCCGCTCTTCGCGCTGGTTGCCTACGCCGGCTACCTGGTGGAGAACACCGACGGCCGGTCGCCCCGCCTCACCGCGGCCGCCGCGGCCGTCGGGCTCGTCGTCGTCGCGGTTTCGGCAGCTGTACTGGTCCCGCCTGCCGCCTCCTCCGGGGCCATGGCCGCGCTGCTGCTGTCCGCGGGAGCGAGCGCCCTCAGCCTCGACGCCGGCCTCAGCGGCCGGTGGCGTCGCACAGCTCCGCACGGGGGATGAAGATGGTAGATGTGACAGCGATCAGGGAAGGCCTGACAGTCGACGTGCACGACCCGGCCACCGACCCGGAGCCCGCGGGCTGGGACGCCCTGCGTGCCCGCGCCGGCCTGCGCGCCAACTGGGCGTGGCCGGTCATGCGGGCCGGGGTGCGCTCCGGCGGCGACCCGATGCTGCTCGCGGTGCTGTCCGATGTGGAGGGACCGGTGGGACTGGTCGCCGCGTCGGTGGTTCCTCTGCGCCGCCGTGTGTCCGGGCACGGGTTTCCGCGGCTCGGCTACCTGCACGTGCAGGCGCCGCAGAGCAGCGCGGTGCCCGGATTCTGGTTCGCGCCGTCCACAGTGGACGCACGGGTGCCGCTGGTGCGGGCGTTCCGGCGCGCGGCCCGGCGGACCCTCGGGCCGGGCGTCCGGGGTGTGCTGTGGCGGCAGCTCGGCGAGGACGACGACGCGTGGCTGCCGCGGCCGCGGTACACCAGGCACACCGAGCCGCTCGCTGTGCTCGACGCGCCGGAGTCGGTCGACGCGTGGCTCGCCGGCCTGGGCCAGAAGCGCCGGGCGAGCGTGCGCCGCACCCAGCGGCTCGTCGCCCGCGACCCCGACCTGCGGGTGTGCACGGGCAGGGTCGGTGAGGTGGTCGCCCCGGCGGAGCTCGCCCACCTGGCCCGGCTCAACTTCGCCAAGCACGCGGCCGGCGCCGTCGAGCTGCGCAGCGGCCCCCGCTCGGAGGTCTGGCAGGAGGCGGTGGCCGGCCGTGACGACGTGTGCGTCGTGGCGTACCGCGACACCACCGGCCGGCTCCTCGGCGCCGCGACGATCCTGGACGACCCGGCCTGGCCGGTCTGGCTGTCGTGGGGCGCGCTGCCCGTCGAGGACGGCGGCCGGCGCCACCTGTACTTCGACCTGTTCCGCCGCCTCGTGGAACGCGTCGTCGACCGCGGGGCGCGCGGCATGATCCTCGGCAAGGGTATGTCCGAGCTGAAGTCCGACCTCGGCGCCCACCTCGTCACCCAGCACGCCGCCGTGACGGCCTGACCCGCGAACTCGCCTGATCCGGCCGACCAGACCGGATCTGAGTCCCGCTTGCCCGGCGCGTCGTCGGTGTTGATGAAGGACGGATCTGGCTGCCGGCACGACCGGATCGGCCCTTGGAACAACGCGACGGTGGTCGCGGGTGGGTGGCCTGGTAGGGCAGGTCGGGGCCGTCTTCGCCGCCGTGGTCCAGGTGGGGGGCGCGGTGCAGGCCGATTCTGGTGGCGACCCGCTGGGACGCCAGGTTGTCGGGGCGGACCCGGGCCACCAGGGGCAGGTCCGGGCGGTGCCGGGCGGCCCACGCGACAGCCGCCGCCGCGGCCTCGGTGGCGTAGCCCTGGTGCCAGGCGGTGGGTGCGAGACGGTAGAACAGGTTCAGTGCCGGTTCGCCGAGCAGCGGCATGATTTTGAGCCCGCAGAAGCCGACCAGCGCCGGTGGTGCGGAGGCCGGCGCGGTCAGCACGGTCCAGTAGCCGAGACCGTGGCGGTCCCAGTCGGTCGTCCAGTGGTGCAGGCGTTCGAGCGCCTCGGAGCGGGTCCGCAGGCGGTCGCCCGGGCTGTGCAGGCAGTCGAGGGGGTCGTCATCTGCTTCAACCTGAAAAAGTAGATCGACGGTTGTAGGCGTGTCCGGCTGTGCCGGATACGCCTGGCTATCACAATGAGAGTTGACAGGAAGTCGTTGGCGCGCAAGGGATTGCGGTCATGCTGCGGACGTGGAACATCCAGCCGTCGTTGTGGGAGTCGGTGCTGCCGGAGGTGTGCCTACGGTTGCCTGCGGAGCTGGAGCGGGTCGATGCGTGGCTGGACGACGAGCGGTTCTTTGCCCCGTTCGTGCCGCACTTCTCGGCTCGGATGGGCCGGCCGAGCGTGCCGATGGAGACCTACCTGCGGCTGATGTTCCTCAAGCATCGCTACCGGCTCGGCTATGAGTCGCTGTGCGCCGAGGTCTCCGACTCGATCTCGTGGCGCCGGTTCTGCAGCATCAACATCGACGGCCGAGTCCCGCACCCGACCACCCTGATAAAGATCACCACCCGGTGCGGTGAACACGCGGTGGCCGAGCTCAACGAGCAACTCCTGGCTACGGCGGTCGAAGCGGGGGTGGTGAAGACGGGCAAGGTCCGCGCCGACACCACCGTGGTGTCGGCGAATGTTGACTACCCCACCGGCACCGGGCTGCTGGCCCGGGCGGTGCGCCGCATGTCCGGTCTCGTGCGCCGGATCCGGGCGGTCGGCGCCGCGCCACGCACCCCGTTTCGGGACCGCACCCGCGCGGCAGGACGGCGGGTCCGCTCAATCGCGGCGCACCTGCGGCTGCGCGGCGCGCAGGCCCGCGAAGAGGCGCAGGCCACCGTCACCCGGATCACCGCCGAACTGGCCGGGCTGGCCCGCCGCAGCGCCGTCGAGGCCCGGGTGGTGCTGCGCAACGCCCGCCGTGGCCTGGCCCGGGTGACCGGTCAGGCCAGGGGCCGGCTGCGTCGCGCCGTCAACGAGCTGGCGGTCATCATCGAGCGCACCGACCGCGTGATCACCCAGGCGCGGATCCGGCTGGCCGGCGGTACGCCCGACTCGGCAACCCGCCTGGTGAGTCTGCACGACCCGGACGCCCGCCCGATCGCCAAGTGCCGCCTCGGTAAACCTGTCGAGTTCGGCTACAAGGCGCCGGTCATCGACAATGAGGACGGCATCGTCCTGGACCACAACGTCGAGGAGGGCAACCCGGCGGACGCCCCGCAGTTGGCACCCGTCATCGAGCGGATCACCGACCGCACCGGCCGGCCGCCGCGTGCGGTGGCCGCGGACCGCGGCTACGGCGAGGCCGGTGTCGAACAGGATCTACACGACGCCGGCGTGAAAACCGTGGCGATTCCGCGTAAAGGCAAGCCTGGCACCGCCCGCCAAGCCCACGAGCGACAACCCGGCTTCGGGCGAATGGTCAAGTGGCGAACCGGCTGTGAAGGACGGATCAGCCACCTCAAACACCGCTACGACTGGGACCGCACCCGCCTCGACGGCCTGTCCGGCGCCCGAATCTGGTGCGGCTACGGCGTGCTGGCCCACAACCTCACCAAGATCACCGTCCTCGCTGCCGCCAACACCTGAAACCCAAGCCCCACAAGCAGACCAAGCCGCCGCGAACGCCGCCACCACGCGCCACCCGCTACCCCAACCTCACAGACGAATCCGATCCAAGGATCGAGGCTTAGGTGATTTCTGAAGCGCAGACGCGCATCACGGATCAGCTACTGATGCATTGCCAACTCAGCGGCACCCCCCTGGCAGGGGCTTCGGCCGAGCCACCCTGGAGTTGACGAGAGGTATGGACTGCGGTGTGGGAGTCTCGGGAGTGCTGCTCGCTTTCTTGGCTCTGTTGGCACGGACGGCGTCCAGTGCCAGACTACTGAGTCTGTCGCCCGCTTGAGCTTCGGAGGCCACGTCGATGCCGCGGCGGAGTTCCTCCTGCACGTCCGGTGCGAAGGCGACGAGCTCGCAGGGGCTCAGCAGGATTTCCCAGTGTGGACGCCAACCAGCGACGCCGGTCCGAAGTCCTTGGAACGCCGCAGCGTACCCGTCGTCGCTGACACCCACGTAGTACCTCGACCGGGCGTAGCCAAAGCCGCCGACACCGACGGCCGCGACGAGAACGGCAATCGCGAGGGCCGTGAGCAGCGCGATGCGGCGGCGCCTGCGCGACGGTGGCGACACTGCGGCAGCTTGCTGTACGGGTGGCGGGGTCCAGACCGGCCGCTTAGCCGTTATGGGCATGGAGGCCGAGGGTGGCGTCGTGGGCGTGACCATCCGGGCCGGCACGACGGAAGCTGCGGGCGTCGTCGTGGGCGGTATGCGAGTTGCCGCAGTCGGGCCCGGGGATATTGGGACTGCGGGCATCGGGGCCGAAGGAGTCGGGTAGGTGGGTGTTGGCGGCAGTGCTGGCGCCCACCGCGTGGCGGGCTTCGGCGGTGTGTCCTCGGCGGCGGTGCTGTGGTTCACGGCCGCGTGCAGACTGCCCTCGGCCACGACCAACTCCGGCTGCTCCAGCACCGTTGGTGTTACGCCCAGCCGGCGGTGCAGCAGCGACGCCGCGAGCGGCAGCCGGCTCGACCCGCCGACGAGGAACACCGTCGCCACCTGGCTCGGCTCCAGGCCAGCATCTCGCAGCACCGAGCGGGCCACGGAGATCGTGCGGTCCACGACCGGGGTCGCCAACTGGTCGAGTTGCTCGCGGCCGAGCGGCGCATCGTCGTCAAACAACGGCACGTGTACCACCGTCGAGCTTGTCCGTGACAACGCCTCTTTGGCGGTGCGGACATGGTCCCACAGCTGCATCGCGGCACGGCGGTCCGCCGTGGTGTCCGGCCGGGTGAGCCGCTGCCAACGGACCGCATCACGGGTGGCGAACACAGAGCCCAATTGCGCGATGATGGCGGCGTCGATGTCCAGTCCGCCCGCATCGTCGAGCCCGCGCGTAGCGAATACCTCAAACCCCAGGTCATTGCGGCGGCGCACGACGGTGGCGTCGAACGTCCCGCCGCCGAAGTCGTAGACCATCACCGGCGCCCCTGCTGGTACCTGGGCGCCGTGCACGCTGACGAAGTAGGCGGCCGCTGCGACCGGCTCAGGGACCAGGCTTGCGCGTGGCAGCCCTGCCGCGGCTGCAGCGGCGCTGAGCAGCCCCCTGCGGCGTGCGCCCCATACGGCCGGGTACGTCAGCACGACGCCAGCCGGCTCGGTGCCTGCGACCCGGCGGGCCTCATACACGACTCGCCGAAGCACAGCGGCGATAAGGTCCTGCACTGCAACGGCCCGTTCCCCCAGCAGCACGCGGCCCTCGTCGATACGGCGCTTCGGATGCGGCTCGAACTGCGCTGGCGCCGCGAGGGCGGCATGGACCGCGTCACGGCCGACGAGCAGCCCACCTTCCGAATTGGCGAGCACAGCGGAAGGCAACAGTGGTGTCGCGTCGAACAGGAGCGGCTTGACGCGCCCGTCCGGCCACGCCATCACCGCGGCCGTTGTTGAGGTGCCGAAGTCGACACCGACGCGATAGCCGTTCGGACGCACGAAATCACGGTACCGCGTCCGCTACCCGGTATCGATCGATCGTCCGGCCACAAGGAACGAGACCATCGGGGCATGAGGCGGATCGGCAATGCAGCGGCCATGACGGCATAGACACCGCCGCCGCGCCGCCAACCTCGATCCAACGGCTGCCACCGCCTGAACTACTTTTTCAGGTCGAAGTAACTACTGCAGGTTGAGTGCGCTTTGATACTCGCGGGTGCGCTTTGGTGAGGCTTGTCGTGCCTTGGGCGGCAGAAAAGTGTCGTATCCGTTGCGCATACTGGTCGCGAACGAGTCTGGGAGGGGGTGGTGGGGTGTGAAGACGGTGCAGGCGTACCGGTTCGCGCTGGACCTTACCCCGTCGCAGGAGCGGGCGGTGCTGGCGCATGCTGGTGCTGCGCGAGTCGCGTACAACTGGTCGCTGGCCCGGGTGAAGGCTGTGCTCGCCCAGCGCGTGGCGGAGCGCTCGTACGGTGTGCCCGAGGAGCTGTTGACGCCGTCGTCGGGTTGGTCGTTGCCGGCGTTGCGCCGGGACTGGAATGCGGTCAAGAACACGGTGGCGCCGTGGTGGCCGGAGGTGGCGAAGGAAGCGTTCAACACCGGTTTGGATGCGCTCGCCCGGGGACTGAAGAACTGGAACGACTCGCGCAAGGGCACTCGTGCGGGCCGGCCGGTCGGGTTCCCCCGGTTCAAGTCGAAGCACCGCAGCACACCGTCGGTGCGGTTCACCACGGGTGCGATCCGGGTGGAGCCGGATCGCCGGCATGTGGTGCTGCCACGGCTGGGCCGGCTCAAACTGCACGAGTCCGCACGCAAACTGGCTCGGCGTGTGGAAGCGGGCACGGCGCGGATCATGTCCGCGACGGTACGCCGCGACGCCGGCCGACGGTTCGTGGCGTTCACGGTGGAGGTCGAGCGGACCGTTCGCGCCTCCGCTGCGCCGGGCTCGGTGGTCGGGGTGGACGTCGGCGTCAGTCATCTCGCGGTGCTGTCCACCGGGGAACTCGTGCCGAACCCGCGCCATCTGGACGCCGCGCAGGCCCGGCTCCGCGCGCTGGGCCGGGCGCTGTCCCGCAAGCACGGACCGGACCGGCGCACCCGGCGGCAGCCGTCGAAACGTTGGCGGCGCTGCGTCGCCCGGCTCGGCAAGGCGCATGCGCGGGTGGCGAACCTGCGCCGGGACGTGCTGCACAAACTCACCACCCGCCTCGCGGCCACGCACGCGACGATCGTGGTCGAGGACCTCAACGTGGCTGGGATGCTGACCAACCGGCGCCTCGCCAGGCACATCGCCGACGCCGGGTTCAGCGAGATCCGCCGGCTGCTGGCGTAAAAGACGACGTGGCACGACGGGCGGCTGATCGTGGCCGACCGCTGGTATCCCTCGTCGAGGACCTGCTCGGGTTGTGGGGCTGTGAAAGCCAAACTCCTCCTGCGCGAGCGCACCTACTGTTGCACCACCTGCGGCCTCAGCCTGGACCGGGATCTGAACGCCGCGCGTAATCTCGCCGCCCTCGTGGCGGCGGGCCTGGATCCCGCCGGGAGTGGCTCGGCGGCTGGACGTGGAGCCAACCAGAAGACCCACCCCGGTGGGCAGGAGGCGAAGAAGCGTCAACCCGGCACCGTGTCAGCAGGTCAGACCGGGACCGCCCTGCCGCAAGACAGGGCAGCCGCATGAGCGCCAAAGAGCACTCAACGGCAACGGTCATCGCTGGAACTCTGAGACGACGAAGCGGCCCTTGCCGCCGGCGGTGAGCTCCAGGGCGTCGGCTCGGCGGACGGTGAGGTCGAAGGGGCGGCCGGCGGTGGCGTGCAGCCAGGCACGGGCATCGCGGGCGAGGTCGTCGAAGCCGCGGTCGGCGCGGCCGTCGGGGATGAGGAAGACGGTGATGTTGCCGGCGGAGTCCTGGCGGACCATGCACTCGGCGACGCCGGGGGTGCTGATGGCCATGCCGATGAAGGTGCCGGCGTAGATGCGCTCGCCGTCGGGGAGGACGACGTAGTCGTCGGCGCGGCCCTTGGTCAGGTGCAGGCGGGCGAAGGTCCTGCCGCACGCGCAGCGAGCGGCGTGGCGGGTGGCGCGGTCGCCGAGCCAGTACCGCAGCAGCGGCATGGCGCGCTCGCGCCAGCCGGTGACGACCACGTGGCCTTCGGTGCCGTCGGGGACGGGGTGGCCGTCGGGGTCGACGATCTCGACGTGGACGCGGTCCTCGGCGATGTGCAGCTCGCCCTCGGCGCAGTCGTACGCGATGTGCATGAGCTCGTAGGCGGAGTACTCGTTGAAGACCGGCACGCCGAAGCCCGACGTGAGCTGGTGGCGGACCTCCGGGGTCAGCAGCTCCGACTCGGTGAAGACGGCGCGCAGCGTGCGGCGCAGCGTCGCGAGCTCGTCGGGGCGCATGCCGCGCAGCAGGTCGCGGAGCATCACCGGATACCCGATGACGGCGTGCGGGCGCTCGCGCACCAGGTGCTCGACCCGGGCGCGGACCGGCAGCGCGCTGAGCACGACGGAGCGGCGGAAGACGCCGAGCTTCTGGTACCACGCGGTGTCGAGCGGGAACGGCTTGAAGTGCACCAGGCGCGACCAGGGCCGGTAGCGCCCACCGGTGGCCGCGAAGCGGCGGATGTTGCAGGCACGGTCGTGGGCGTAGTTGGCGGGGTCGTGCCACGCCTCGAGGATCTGCCCGCTGGTGCCGCTGGTGGTGTGGACGGTGACGGCGTCGCGGGCGAAGGCCGGGTCGCGGAACCGGTCCTCACCGAGCGCGAGCACGTCGGTCTTGCGCAGCATGGGCAGGCGCGTGAAGTCGGCGAAGTCGCGTGGGGTGCCGATGTCGTACCGGTCGCCGCCGTAGGCCGGGACGCGGGCGCGAGCGTGTCCGAGCGCGTCCCGCAGCCCGGCCAGGGTCAACTGGTCGAGCGTGTCCCGGTCAAGGTGCTGCGCGCGTAGCACAGCCCGGACGGAAAGAAGTCCATCGATCGTCGACATGCCGGGAAGTCTTCCAGACCGGGTCCTGGATCAATGTCATGAACTCGTCGCGGCGAGCCGGTCGGTGCGCCGGGTCGCGCCGGTCGCCCGGAACAGGTCCCGCAGCACCCCGATCTCGCCGCCGTGGTGCATCGTCTCGCGGTTGACGTGTGCGATCAGGGCGGCCATCGGCCCCGCGGAGAAATAGGCGCCCTTCGGTCCCAAAGGTGCGCTCAGCGCGGCCTCGCCGAGCGCGGAAACGTGCCCGTGCCACTCGCGGTAACTGGCGTCCAGGAACGCGACGGCATCCTTCGCGGTGTGCGGCAGGTCCGCCGGCACGTGCCGCGGGTCGAACATGTCGGCGCCGTCGCCGGCGCTTCCGTCGCCGAAGAACGTGCTGCTCCGGGTCACGAAACAACCGACGGCGATGTGCATCATGCGCCATGCGATGGTCGTCACCGGCGACGGGTCCGCGTCGCGGCTGCCGGGCTCGACGCGGTAATTCCCGGCGGGGTCGGGGCGGACCGACAGGCAGCCCGGCACCGGTTCCCAGAAGTATTCCTCGTCGGTGAGCCCTTCCAGCCTGGGCCGCAGATGCGCGTCCCAGTAGAACGCCAACTGACCGATGAGCAGGTCACCCCAAACGGGTGTGGAAGTGTTCGCCATGGGTAGAGTCTCGCCGATGCCAGGGCCATGCACAGCGGCGCACCCGGGTCGTAATTGGTCCGACACGATCGGTGATCGTGCCTATTTGAAACCGAGCGGACTTCAAATCCGCAGAATGGGCGATACTATTTTCTGCGACGACTGGCGTCCCGTCGCCGCCGTCATCCGTTTCCGTTGCCGAGGAGGCGCCGTCATGGCCAAGCGCGTCATTCAAGAACTGATCGACGACTTGGACGGCAAGCCGGCCGACGAGAGCGTGCAGTTCGGTCTCGACGGCGTGCAGTATGCGATCGACCTGTCGAAGAAGAACGCCGAGAAACTGCGCGCCGCGTTGAAGCCCTACATTTCCGCTGGCACGAAGGTCGGGCGTGGCGGGGTACCCGCGGCGGCCCGGTCGGGTTCGGGCCGTGGGCGGGGCGCCAGCCGGGGTGACCGCGACCAGAACCGGGCCATCCGCGAGTGGGCGCTCGGCGCCGGCTACCAGGTCTCCGACCGGGGCCGGATCAAGCAGGAGATCGTCGACCAGTACCACGCGGCCGCCGGCCGCTGACCACGCCGCTGATCGAACAGCGGATCCGGTCGTGATGATGACCGGATCCGCTGTTCGATCGAGCAGGCCGCGGCGGGCGTGGAAGAGCGCGTCAGTGGACGGCGGCCAGGACCGGCTCCGCGGCGTCGTCCGTGGTCACCGGCAGGGAACCGGGGCGGACGACCAGGAGCAGGGTCGCGGTCGCGGTGAGCATGCCACCGGCGATCACCACCGCCATCGCCGTCGCGCCGGTGCCCAGCACGCCGACCAGCGGCGCCGCGACCGCGCCGACCCCGAACTGGACCGCCCCGAGCAGCGCCGCCGCCGTCCCCGCCGCCTCGCCGTGGCGGGACATGGCGAGCGCCGGCGCGTTGGGCAGGGCCAGGCCGGCCGCGGTGAGGACCGCCCACAGCGCCGCCAGGAGTGCGGGCAGCCCGCCGAGGCCGGTGGCGGCCAGAAGGACCATGACCGCTCCGGCGACCGTGCCGCCCGCCAGGGCCGACCCGAGGATGCGCTGCGGCGGGTACCGGCGCAGCAGCCGCACGTTGTACTGCGTGCCGCCGATCAGTCCGACGGCGCCGGCGCCGAAGGCGAGTCCGAACTGTGCTTCGCTCAGCCCGTACACCTGCTGGAGGACGAACGAGGAGCCGCCGACGTAGGCGAAGAGCGCCGCCATCGCGAAGCCCGCCACGAGCACCAGGCCGACGAAGACCCGGTCGCGCAGCAGGGAGCCGTAGACACGCAGGATGCCGGTGATGCGGCCGGAGCGGCGGCGGGCGGGCGGGAGCGTCTCGGGCAGGGCGAGCGCCGCCAGGGCGGTGAGCAGCACCCCGAAGACCGCGAGCACCACGAAGACCCCGCGCCACTCGGTCCAGCGCAGCACGGCGCTGCCGAGGGTGGGCGCGAGGATCGGGGCGGCGCCCATGACCAGCATCAGCCGGGAGAACAGGCGGGCGAACGCGGCGCCGCTGAACAGGTCGCGCACGATCGCCATCGCGACGACCGACGACGCGGCGACGCCGAGGCCCTGCAGCACCCGCAGGCCGCCGAGGACGCCGACGTTGGGGGCGAACACGCAGGCGACCGACGCCAGCACGTGCAGGACGAGCCCGGCGAGCAGCGGCATCCGGCGGCCGACCGCGTCGGACCAGGGACCGATCGCGAGCTGGCCGAGCGCCAGGCCCGCGAGGGTGCCGGTGAGGGTGAGCTGCACCGCCGTCGAGGTGGTGTGCAGGTCGCCGGTGATGCTCGGCAGCGCCGGCAGGTACATGTCGATGGTCAGCGGGCCGATCGCGATGAGCGAGCCGAGGACGAGCACGAGACGGAGTTCATGAGCGGCAGCTCGGGCTGGGTTTGCGGTCACATCCTGTGGTCAAGCCTTTGGACAGGCGTTTCATTCCCCTGGTACGCGGTCGCCTGGAGGGCGTACAGCTGCGCGTAGAGGCCGCCGGCGGCGGTCAGCTCGTCGTGCGTGCCCTCCTCGACCAGGGCGCCGTGGTCGAGGACGTAGATCCGGTCGGCCTCGCGGACGCTCGCCATGCGGTGCGTGATCAGCACCACGGTCCGCCCGGCGGCGAGCTCCCGCAGCCGCCCGTAGACGGCGTGCTCGGCGCGCGCGTCGAGGTTCGCGGTCGGCTCGTCGCAGATCAGCAGCGGCGCGTCGCGGAAGAACGCGCGGGCGATCGCGAGCCGCTGCCACTGGCCGCCGGACAGCTCCGCGCCGTCGTTGAAGTGCCTGGAGAGCAGCGTCTGGTACTGGCGGGGCAGCTCCACGATGAAGTCGTGGGCGTCGCCGCGGCCGGCGGCCGCCTCGATCTCGGCCTGGGTCGTGGCCCGGTCGTGCCGGCCGGCCGTGATGTTCTCCGCCGCGGACAGCGGCCAGTTGGTCGGGTCCTGCATGACGACGGCGACGTGCTCCCGGACGCTGTCGGGGTCGCGCCCGGCGAGGTCGACGCCGTCCCACGCGATGACGCCGTGGTCCGGCCGGTACAGCGCGGCGAGCAGCTTCGCGAGGGTGGACTTGCCGGACCCGTTCTCGCCGACGAGCGCGATCGTCTGCCCGCGGCGGATGGTCAGGCTCACGCCGGACACCGCGGGCCGCTGCGCGCCGGGGTAGGTGAAGGTGACGCCGTCCAGGGTCAGCGTCTCGAAGCCGGCCGGCGCGGGCGGCAGGTCGAGCGGCTCGGAGCGGGCGATGGCGAGCGCGCGGAAGGACTCGTAGTCGCCGAAGTAGAGGCCCTGCTCGTAGAGGTGGTTCACCGCGAACGCGACCTGGGTGAGCGCGTTGATGCCGGTGCTGATCGCGTAGGCCGCGGCGCCGCCGACGGCGATGTCCATCCGGCCGGACAGCAGCAGCCCGAGGAGGGCGGCGTACGCGGCGCCGGTCGCGAGCGCGCCGAGCGCGTGACCGACGAGGTTGGTGCGGACCTGCGCGGAGGACACCTTGATCTGCTCGCGGGTCACCGCGTCGAGCAGGCGCCGGACCTCGGCCAGCAGGTAGCGCTGCAGGGTGAACGCGCGCAGCTCGCCGGCCTGGTCCCGCTCGGCGAGCAGCTCCGAGAGCATCCACTTGCGCCGCCACACGGCGATGAGGCGCAGCTGCTGGCGGTACCCGAGGCGGGCGGAGCGCACCGAGGCCCAGAAGTTCGGCACGACGGCCAGCACCAGCAGCGGCAGCAGGAGCGGGTGGAGCACGGCGAGGACCCCGGCCGCCGCGGCGAGCGACACGACGTTGGTGCCGAGCTCGATGGCGTGGTCGACGACCCGCTGCGCGGCGTCGATGCCGCGGTCGCGGGCCCGCTGCATCCGGTCGCGCCAGTCGGCGTCGTCGAACGTCGCCAGGTCGACCCGGGTGGTCAGCTCCAGCAGCCGCAGCTCGGCGGCCTCGTACACCTGCGGCGACAGCCTGCCCTGCGCGGCGGTCGCGGCGGCGGCCAGCAGCGTGCGGGCGGCGCCGGCGGCGACCATGACCAGCAGCGACGGCACGGCGGCGCGGATCCGGTCGGGGGTGGGGCCCTCGCGCAGCAGCCCGTCGAGGACGCCGACGACGTTGACGAGCCCGACGCCGGAGGCGACCCCGGCGGCGAGGTTGCCCACCACGACGACGGCGGTGGTGCGCCGGTCGGTCCGCCAGGCCAGGCGCCACGCCTGCAGCAGCAGCCCCGGCAGCCGGCGCACCATCCGGCCGAACGACGCCGACGCCGCCTCGGCGGTGGCGGTCAGCCAGTAGGGGACCGCGAGCTCGTCCGCCGGGTCGACGCTTTCGATCGCCATCCATCTATGGTGCCGTGCGATGGTAAACGCTCAGGTCGGCCGAACGGCCGCCGATCGGGCGGAGGTGAACCTTGCCGCGGTGCTGATCGTGCGTGACTCGGCCGCCATGCTGGACCGGTGCCTGACGTCGCTGCGTGGGGTCGTCGACCTCATCCACGTGCACGACACCGGCTCGAAGGACGACACCGCGGCTCTCGCTGCCCGCCTCGGCGCCGTCGTCAGCCACGGCACCTGGACCGGCGACTTCGCCGCCGCCCGCAACACCGCGCTCGCCGAGGCGGCCGGCGCCCGCGGCGCGCCGTGGACGCCGGCGGACTGGGTGCTCAGCATCGACGCCGACGACCGGGCCGTCGCCGTGCCCGGTAAGCTCCGCGAGGTCCTGGCCGCGACGACCGCCGACGCGCTGCTGGTCGACATCGACAACGCCCACGACGAGCTGCCCTACACGTTCCGCACGGCCCGGCTGTTCCGCCCGGCGCAGCTGCGGTGGCAGGGGCGGGTGCACGAACACCTGGTCCGCATCGCCGGCGGCACCGCGCCGGACGTGTTCGTCGACCGCGGGCACGGCACCGGCGTCGGCACCGGGCACCTGCAGGCGACGGGCACGGTGCAGGGGATCGGGATCGCGGAGTGGCCGTCGGCGCCGCGCGACGCGATCCGCCTGGAGCATCAGGGGTACGCGGACCCGGACGAACGGCGCACCAAGGCCGAACGCAACGTCGAGCTGGCCCAGGCGATGCTGGACGGGATCGCCGACGGCTCGGCGGACGGCGCCCGCGATCCGGTGCGGGTCGCGGACATCCTGCTGGACCTGGGGCGCAGCCTGGTCGGGGCGGGCCGCACCCAGGACGCCGTCGACGCGTTCGAGACGCTGCGGGAGCTGGCGCCCGGCACCCGGCAGTACGTCCTCGGCACCGACGCGCTCGCCCGGCTGCTGCTCGGCGCCGGCATGGACGAGGCGGTGCTGGTGCTGACCGCGCAGCTGCGCGGCGCCGGTGTCGCCCGCGACTACTGCGACTGGCTCGACGCGCAGGCGCTCGCGCAGCTCGGCGACGTGGCCGAGGCGTGGCGGCTGCTGCAGCCGGTGCAGCGGGTCGTCGACCCCGCCGGCCGGGTGTACCCGCCGGAGCACCTGGCCGAGCTCAAGCGCCTGCTGGACCGGCTGCACGCCATTTCCTGAGGCCCGTGCGTCGATCGTGGCCTTCTGGGTATGGGAGCAGGCATGCGAATCGGCTACTTCCTGTCCTGCGAGGAGTACACCCCGGCACAGCTGGTCGAGCAGGCGAAGCTCGCCCAGGACGCCGGCTTCACCGGGCTGTGGATCTCCGACCACTACCATCCGTGGAACGACGCGCAGGGCCAGAGCCCGTTCGTCTGGTCGTTGATCGGCGCCCTGAGCCAGGTCGTCACGATCCCGGTCACGACGGCGGTCACCTGCCCGATCATGCGCATCCACCCGGCGGTCGTCGCGCAGGCCGCGGCGACGAGCGCGGTCATGCACGAGGGCCGGTTCGTCCTCGGCGTCGGCACCGGCGAGGCGCTCAACGAGCACATCCACGGCGACGCGTGGCCGAGCGCGGCCGAGCGCCTGGAGATGCTCGAGGAGGCTGTCGCCGTGATGCGGGAGTTGTGGGAGGGCGGTTTCGTCAACCACCGCGGCACCCACTACACGGTCGAGCAGGCCCAGGTGTACACGCTCCCGGAGACCCCGCCGAAGGTGTACATGTCGGCGTTCGGGCCGAAGGCCCTGGAGCTCGCCGGGCGGATCGCGGACGGGTTCATGTCCGTGGCGCCGGTCGCGGAGCACGTCGAGGCGTTCCGCAAGGGCGGCGGCGGCGACAAGCCGGTGCAGGGCGGCTTCAAGGCCTGCTACGCGCCGAGCGAGGACGCCGCGGTGCAGATCGCGCACAGGCTGTGGGCCAACGCGAGCGTCCCCGGCGAGCTGTCGCAGGTGCTGCCGTCGCCGAAGCACTTCGAGCAGGCCTCGCAGCTGGTCACGCCGGACATGACCCGCGAGGCGATCGCCTGCGGGCCGGACCCGGCGAAGCAGGCCGCGCAGCTCAGGAAGTACGAGGACGCCGGCTTCGACGAGGTGTACGTGGCGAACATCGGACCGAACTACGCCGAGCTCATCGACCTGTACAAGCGCGAATTCCTGTGACCTTCCATTGATCGGAGGACCGGCATGCCGCAGCAGGCGTGGAGCGCCAAGCGGGAACGGCAGTACGGACACGTCAAGCGCCAGCAGCTCGCCCAGGGCCGCTCAGAAGAGGTCGCCGAGGAGATCGCGGCCCGCGTGGTGAACAAGGAGCGCGCCCGCGCCGGCGAGTCGCGGACGGCGAGCCGCACGTCGACGCAGGACATGTCGTCGGCACAGCGCGGGGCGCTGCGGGCCCGGACCACCGGCCCGGCCGGCCGCACCCGGGACCAGCTCTACGAGGAGGCGCGGCGCAAGAACGTCAAGGGCCGCTCCCGGATGACGAAGGCGGAGCTGGAGAAGGCGCTACGGTGACGGGGTGCTGTCGGAGTACGTGCGCCGTCCCGCCGGGCCGCGGGTGCGACCGTTCGCGACCTGGTACAGCGGCTATCGCGAGACCGGGGTCGTGCCCGCGGTGCACCGGGGGCTGCCGTCACCGGACCTGACGCTCATCGTCACCCTCGACGACCCGTTGCGGGTCGCGGCGCACCCTTCGGCGCAGACGCCGCCGGGGGTGTACGACACGCTGCTCGGCGGGCTGCACACGACGCCGGCGACGATCGTGCACGACGGCCGGCAGTCCGGCATCCAGATCGGCCTGTCGCCGCTCGGCGCCCGCGCCCTGCTCGGCCTGCCCGCCGGTGAGCTGGCGTCCCTGGACGTCGTCGCCACGGACGTCTTCGGCCCGTTCATCGACCTGCTGCGCGACCGGGTGCGCGCGGTGGACACCTGGGCCGAGCGGTTCCGGATCGTCGACGAGATGCTGTCGACGAGGCTCACCGACCCGGTGCTGCCCGCGCCCGAGGTGGTGCACGCGTGGCGGCTGCTGCGGGGCGGCACCGTCACCGCCGCGGCGGTGGCCCGGGAGGTCGGGTGGAGCGGGCGGTACCTCAGCAAACGGTTCAACGAGGAGATCGGCCTGACACCGAAGGCGGCCGCCAGGGTGGCCCGCTTCGACGCCGCCCGCCGCCGCCTGCAGGAGGGCGCGGACTCCCTCGCCGCGGTCGCGGCCGGCTGCGGCTACTACGACCAGGCGCACCTGACCCGCGAGTTCAGCGCCCTGGCCGGCCTCCCGCCGGCGCGGTGGCTCGCCGAGGAGGGGTTGCCGCCGTTCCGAAACGTCCAAGACCCGGACGTGCCCTGGTCGGCAGACTGGGCCGCATGACAACGACACCAGCACCGCAGGTGTGGCCGACCCTGCGCGCCACCGACGCCCGCGCCCTCATCCGGTTCCTCGTCGATGCCTTCGGCTTCCGGGAGGTCGTGGTGCACGGCGAAGGCGACCGGGTCGACCACGCCCAGCTCGCCTGGCCGCTGGGCGGCGGCATCATGCTCGGCAGCGTCCGCGACGGCGACGGAGACAGGTGGCCGCTGCGGCCCGGCACGTTCGGCGCCTACGTGGTCACCGACGACCCCGACGCCCTCTACAAGCGCGCGGCCGACGCCGGCGCAGAGGTCGTCATGGAGCTCACCGACACCGACTACGGCTCCCGCGACTTCATCGTCCGCGACCCCGAGGGCAACCGCTGGTCGTTCGGCACCTACCGCGGCGAGCCGGTCTGAGCCGCCGCTGATGATCGCCGCCGTGGCGCTTCAGGCGCTGCGGCGGCGGTCCGAGTTCATCGGCCACGGGGTGGTGGCCGTCTGGCCGGCGGCCTCCGCGTCGGTGACCAGACCGCGCGGGTCCGCGGCGAGAGCGCTTTCCAGCGTCCGGTACGTCTGGATGGTGGACAACGTCCCGCCTTCACGCAGCGTGTGGACGACCGGCGGCGCCGGCATCGCCAGGACCAGCGATCCGCCCTGCTCAAGGGCGATACCCGCGGTGACGCGCAGCATCATCACGCCGGTGCAGTCGATGGCGGTGACCTCCGCCAGGTCGATCACGATCCTGGGCTCAGGGCGCAGCAGCACCTGGGAGAGCGCGGTCTCCAGCTGCATCGCGCTGGCCGCGACCAGCGCGCCGTGACACGTCAGCACCGTCGCGGCAGCGAGTCGGTCCACCGCGAAGGTGAGAGCTGCCATGCTGCCGACGATACGGTCCGCCGTGACGGTCCGTGAACCTCTGTCCAGGTGGAGGGACCACCCGACCGGCCGGTGACTGGACAGCCGGTCGTCGTTTCGGGCGGACCGACAAGCGATTGGTCATTGGTCGGGCGGGTGTTCATGGAGGAACCCGGGTGGGTACGCAACCAGTAGCCCCCGCGAACCGTCACGCCGCGCGAAAGGTGCTTTTACGGTGCAACTGGACACCCGGCCAGCGGTCGTGGACTGCGCGTTGTACGTCGGCGGCGTCCGCCGGCCCGACGACCTGCCGCTCGCCGAACTGTACGAACGGGCCCGCGACCAACCGGACGCGTTCGTCTGGATCGGGCTGCACGAACCGGATCCGGAGCAGTTCGCCGAAGTCGAGAAGGTGTTCGGGCTGCACCCCCTCGCGGTCGAGGACGCGCTGAAACCGGTGCCGCAGCGGCCGAAGGTCGAGCGCTACGAGGACGTGACGTTCTTCGTCGCGCGGACCGCCCGGTACGTGCCGCACGAGGAGCTGACCGAGACCAGCGAGGTGATCGACACCGGGTCGATCAGGGTGTTCCTCGGCCGCCAGTTCGTGGTCACGGTGCGTCACGGCGAGGCCCATGAGCTGCGCGCCGCCCGGCAGGACCTGGAGGCCAACCCGGCGCAGCTCGCCGCCGGTCCGTGGGCGGTGCTGCACGCCGTGCTCGACCGGACCGTCGACGCCTACCTGGCCATCGTCACCGCCATCGACGCCGACGTGCAGGCCCTGGAGATGGCCGTGTTCCGTCGGGACAGCGGCATCAGCATCGAACGCGTCTACCAGATGAAGCGGGAGCTGATGGAGTTCCGCACGGCGGCGGTGCCGCTGCAGCGCCCGCTGCTGATGCTGCTGGACAAGCAGACGTTCGCCCTGGCCAAGGAGATCCGCCGGTACTTCCGCGACGTCAACGACCACCAGACGCGGGTCGTGGAGCAGATCGCCAACTACGACGACATCCTCAACTCGATCCTGCAGGCCCGCCTCGCGCAGGTGACCATCGACCAGAACGACGACATGCGCAAGATCGCGTCGTGGGCGGCGCTCGCCGCGCTGCAGACCGCGATCGCCGGCATCTACGGGATGAACTTCGTCTTCATGCCGGAGCTGCACTGGCGGTACGGCTACTTCTACGCCCTGGCGCTGATGTTCGGCAGTGGCCTGCTGCTCTACCGGGCACTGCGCCGCAACGGGTGGCTGTGACATTCGTCCGGCTGCGGCGTGTCCGGCCGTGACTTCCGTCCGGCTGCGGCGTGTCCGGCCGTGACTCTCGTCCGGCTGCGGCTTGTCCGGCTGTGACGTCGTCGGACTGCGGCGTGTCCGGCTGTGACGTCGTCCGGTTCAGGCGGCCAGGCCGAGGGAGCGCATGTGGCGGGTCTCGCGGGCGGCCCGGGTCAGCGCCTGCACGGTCCTGGGGCCGGCCACGCCGTCGATGGTGAGCCCGGCCCTGGCCTGGAAGCGGCACAGCGTGAGCGGCACGTCGGACACGGGGGAGCGCGGGTGCAGCAGGCCGATCTCGGCGAGGAGATCACGGACCTCGCGCGGGTCGGCGGGCGGTGCGGCGGTCTCGGGAGCGCTGACGGCACCGGCGAGCGCGGCGCCGACGGCCTGCAAGGTGCGGCGGACTGTCATGCCCTCAAGTGTGGTCCGCCGGGCCGCCCGCCGCGTCAGGGCTTTCGGCCACTCCGACCCTGAGTTTGCCCTGAGGCGCCCCTAGGCACCTGGAATGACGACGCCGAATCCGGTGCGGGCCAGGCGCAGCAGGACCTGTCCGGGTGCCGTGAGCGTGGCGAGCTTCGCCGCCGAGGCGTCCTCGAGCTGGCGGATGCGGGTGTCGTACGACTCCCGCCCCTGCCTCCTGGCGGCATCGAGCACGGCGGTGTTGCGCCACACCTTGGCCCGCGCCTCGGTGAGCAGCCGGCGCGTCGCGGCCCGGTTCGCCGGCGCCAGGACCCGGTCGAGCAGGCTCGGCCTGGCGGCGGCGCGCCCCTCGATCTCCTCCGCCCCGACCCGCGCGAGCAGCACCGTGTCGACGTGGACGTGGTCCCGCTCCCGGGCGGCCCGCGTTCTGGGATCGTCGAACTCGGCCGGCTCGATCACCGCGATCAGCGACTGCGGCAGGTCGTAGTTGATGTGCGCGTTCATGCCGAGCAGCACGTGCCGCAGCGCCGGCAGCCCCGGCCGCTCCCGCGCCGTGTCGAACGCGATCCGCCACGGCCGCGACACCTCCTCGCCGGTGAGGTCCGCGTCGAGCGCGTCCAGGTACAGCTCCGCGAACGCGACGTCCCACCGGTTCAGCCACGCCGCGTCCAGGAACCCGCCCCGCTCGATCTCCTCGGCGACGGCGTAGGTGGTCCGCAGGTACGTCCCGTGGAAGTGCCGCCGCGCGTCGGCTGGTGCGAGCCGGGCGAGCCCGTCCTCCATCCGGCGGATGACCGCCGCGACCGCGTCGTCCATGCTCAGTCCGCCCCCAGTGCGCGCCGCAGCCACTCGTACCCCCCGGGGGTTCCGATGCTGTCGCGCGCCGCGGGGACGGTCAGGTAGTGCTCGATCGCGGCGGCCAGGAACTCGGGGCGGATCCACGCCCCGTCTGCCAGCTCGGTGCCGGGCCGCGCCGCCAGCTGCTCCCAGGACAGGTCGCGGACGCCGAAGAGGGACCTGAGGCGCACGCCCACGGGGCGCAGCTCGATCCGCCCGGACTGCCGGGCCAGCGCGGCGACCTTCACCAGGAAGGCGGCCACCAGGCACACGATGATGACACGGCTGATCGCCGGCGAGATGGGCGGCGAGTCGGACCTCAGCCGCAGGTGCAGCGTGGCCATCCCGGTCGCCAGGGTGAGCACCGCGGCCGCGGTCGCCGTCGCCACCCAGGTGGCCGCCGGTGCGACGAAGGCGCCGCCGGTGACCTCGAACGCGGCCGGCCGCTGCCGCGCCTTCAGGACCCTCTCGACGATCAGCGCCCCCATGACGAGCGCCAGTGGCGGCAGGTAGAAAGCGGCGAGGCCGGCCGCACCGTGGCCGTACCAGGAGTTGTGCCAGCGCCAGGCGATGGCGTACCACACCAGTACCGACGCCGACAGCACCCCGAGGGCGACCGCCGCGGACCAGAGGGAGCGTGGGGTGACGGATGCCGTTGGTGAGGTCACGGTCGCAGTGTGCCGCAGCCGCGCGAACCCCGACAAGGGAACGTCAGGCGCGCAGGACGCGGCGCAGGTGCTCGTAGCCCTCGACGGTGCCGATGCTCTCTCGCGCCGCAGGGACGGTCAGGTAGTGCTCGATCGCGGCGACCAGGAACTCGCGGCGGACCCACGCCTTGTCCGCCAACTGGGTGTAAGGCGCCCCCGCCAGCTGCTCCCAGGACGCGTCGCCGACGCCGAGAAGAGACGTGACGCGCACGCCCGCGGGGCGCAGCTCGATCCGCCCGGACTGCCGGGCCAGCGCGGCGACCTTCACCAGGAAGCCGGCAAGCAGGCACGCGATGACGACGCGGCGGAGCAACACCGGGATGGCGGGCGTGGAGTCGGGCCTCCACAGGTCCATGGTGGCCATCCCGGTCGCCAGGGTGAGCATCGACGCGGCGCTCGCCGCCGTCACCCGGGTGGCCGCCGATGCGACGAAGGCGCCGGCGGTGACCTCGAACCCGGTCGGCCGTTGCCGCGTCCTCAGGACCCACTCGACGATCTGCGCGCCGATGGAGAGCGCCACTGGTAGCAGGAAGAAGGCGGCGCCGGCCGCGCCGTGGCCGTGCCAGGAGTGGTGCCAGCGCCGGGCGCTCGCGTACCACGCCAGTACCGACGCCGACAGCACCACAAGGGCGACCGCCGCGGACCAGAGGGAGCGTGGGGTGACGGATGCCGTCGGTGAGGTCACGGTCGCAGTGTGCGGCAACCGCGCAAGCATCGACAAGCGTTTGTCAGGCGCGCAGGACGCGGCGCAGGTGCTCGTAGCCCTCGGGAGTGCCGATGCTGACCCGGGCGGCGGGGACGGCCAGGTAGTAGTTGATCGCGTCGATCAGGAATTCGCGCCGGACCCAGGACTCGGACGTGGGCAGGAACGCCTTCACCGCGCCGCGGCGGGCCAGGCCGGTGGTGCGCACCAGGTCCGGCCGGCCGATGCGCAGCTTGGGCTCGATGACCTGGGCGGTCCGTGGCGGGCCTGCCGCCACCGCTTCCCACGGGATCTCGCGGACGCCGTAGCCGTACGTGATCAGCAGCCCTTCGGGGCGCAGCAGCATCCGGCCGGCACCGCGGGCGCGCATGAGAAGCCGCAGCAGGAAAAGCGCCGCCGTGAGCGCGAGGCACGGGTACCAGATGGCGACGGGCCAGACCGGCGGGTCGTCCGGTCGGTGGAACAGCAGTATGCCCGCGCTGACGGTGCTGGCGGCGAGCACGGACGCTGCGAACGCCGCCGACAGATGGTCGGCCGGTGGAACGACGAAGGCCCCGTCGCGGACCTCGAAGGCCACCGGGCGGCGGCGCAGTTGACTCCACCAGAGGTAGACGCACGTGGAGATGGTGAACACCCCCGGCGGCAGCAGCAGGGCGGCGCCCCGCGCCGGCTCGCTCCAGCCGCGGACCCAGAGGAGACCGGCGGTGAGCCAGGCCAGCACCAGCGTCACCACTACGAGCAGGACGGCGGTGCCCGCGCGCCGGGGGCGGCCGATGACGGGCATGCTCAACGAGGTCACCGTCGCAGTGTGCGGCAACCGCGCGAGCGTCGACTAGCGTCCGATCAGGCGCGCAGGACGCGGCGCAGGTGCTCGTAGCCCTCGGGGGTGCCGATGCTCTGCCGGGCGGCGGGGACGGCCGGCGACCAACCAGCCGGGCACGTCCTCCGGCCGGTGGAACAGCATCGGCCCGACGGTGGCGGTCGCGCCGGCGAGCACGGATGTCGCGAGCGCCGCCGACAGCTGGTCGGGCGGAGGGGCGATGAAGGCGCCGTCGCGGACCTCGAAGGCCACCGGACGGCGATGCGCGAAACTCCACCCGAGGAGGCGAGCGCCGAGCCGGTGAACACCGTCGGCGGCAGCAGCAGGGCATCGGCCCGCACCGGCTCGCTCCAGCCACCACCACGGACATCGACAAGTGTTTCCTAGTCAACTGGTAGGTCTTGTGGGTATAGTGCCGCTCGAATGTCGCTACATACGTCTGTCAATGAGGAGTGTCATCGATGCGTCGGCTCTCGGTCGTTCTGGCCGGTGTCCTGGTCCTGCTCGGCACCACCCTGACCTCGGGGTGCGCCGCCGACAAGGAGCCGGCCGCCGCGCAGCCGGGTGCGGCGGAGGAGCCGTTGCGTGTCGGATACCAGCGCTTCGGCGGGCTCAGCCTGGTCAAGGCGCGGAAGGCGGAGGCCGCCGGGACGACCTGGTCGCTGTTCGAGAGCGGGCCGGCGCTCACCGAGGGCATCAAGGCCGGCGCGATCGACATCGGTCAGGTGGGTGAGGCGCCGCCGATCTTCGCGGCCGCCGGCAAGATCGACTTCAAGATCATCGGCACCTCGAAGCCGGTGCCGAAGGGCGAAGCCGTCCTCGTCAAGGCCGCCAAGGGGTACAACTCCTTCAAAGACCTCAAGGGCAAGAAGGTCGCGCTGAACAAGGGGTCCAACGTCAACTGGCTGCTCGTGCGCCTCCTCGAAGCGAACGGCATGACCATCAAGGACATCGACGTGCAGTACCTCAAGCCCGCCGACGCCCGGCCCGCGTTCGACAACGACCAGGTCGACGCGTGGATCATCTGGGACCCGTACTTCTCCCTCGCCGAGTCGCCGGGCGTGAAGGTGCTCGCCGACGCGACCGGTCTGGCCAACAACCGCGAGTACATCCTCGTGTCGCCGCAGGCGCTGAAGTCGAAGCCCGGCAAGATCCGCGAGTTCCTCAAGACCTATCGCGAGGTCACGGACTGGGGCATCGGCAACCCCGACGAGCGGGTCAAGATCCTCGCACCGGAGCTGAACATCCCCGAGGACGTCGCCCGCCGCGCCCTGGACCGCAGCGCCCAGCCGCTCGCCGCGATCGACGCGGCCATCGGCACCGAACTGCAGGAGATCGCCGACGGGTTCACGGAGCTGCAGCTCATCCCCGGCAAGGTCGACATCAAGGGCCGCATCGACGAGCAGTTCTCGGACATCTTGCGATGACCACGCTCGTCGAACGTCCCCCCGCGGTCAAGGCGTCGCCCCGGCGGCGCCCCGCGGCCCGGCGCTGGCTGCGGGCGGTGACGCCGCTGGTCCTGCTCGCCGGGTGGGAGGGCGGGGTCCGCGGCGGGCTGCTCGACCCGGACAAGCTGCCCGCCCCGAGCGCGGTGCTGGAGACCGGCTGGCGGCTCGCCCTCGAGGGCACCCTCGGCGACTACCTGCTCGACTCCGTCCAGCGGGCCGTCCTCGGGCTGCTGATCGGCGGCCTGCTCGGCCTGGCGCTGGGCACGCTCGCCGGGCTCGTCCGGCTCGGCGACGACCTCGTCGACCCGACCGTGCAGATGGCCCGCATGCTGCCGCACCTGGGCCTGGTACCGCTGCTCATCATCTGGGTCGGCATCGGCGAGTCCCTGAAGGTGACGCTCGTGGCGCTCGGCGCGTTCTTCCCGATCTACCTCAACACGTACTCCGGCATCCGCAACATCGACGAACGCCTGGTGGAGGCCGCTCGTACGTGCGGACTGTCGAGCATCGAGCGCATCTGGCACGTCGTGGTGCCGGGCGCGCTGCCGTCGCTGTTCCTCGGGGTGCGGCTCGCCTTCGCCGCCGGCTGGCTCAGCCTCGTCGTCGGCGAGCAGGTCAACGGGCAGGGCGGGCTCGGGTTCATGATGATGGAGGCCCGCGAGTTCAGCCAGACCGACGTCGTCGTGCTGGGCCTCGTCGCGTACGCGCTGCTCGGGCTGGTCTCCGACCTGCTGCTGCGCCTGGGTGAGAGGAGGTTGCTGGCATGGCGGCACGGACTGCGGGCCCGGTGACCGCTACCGGGATCCGGCGCGCCTTCGGCGACACCGTCGTCCTTGACGGGGTCGACATCAGCATCGCCGCCGGTGAGGTCGTCGCGCTGCTCGGCGGCAGCGGCTCCGGCAAGAGCACGCTGCTGCGCATCCTCGCGGGCCTGGACGGCGAGGCGACCGGCGAGGTGTCCACCACCGGCGCCACCGCCGTCGTGTTCCAGGAGCACCGGCTGCTGCCGTGGAAGCGGGTCGCGGCCAACGTCGCCCTCGGCGTGCGCGGCGCTTCCCTGCGGGAGCGGGTCGACGCCGCGCTGGCGGAGGTCGGGCTCGCCGATCGTCGCGACGCCTGGCCCGCCGAGTTGTCCGGCGGGCAGGCGCAGCGGGTGGCGTTCGCGCGGGCGCTCGTACGGGAGCCCGATCTCCTCCTGCTCGACGAGCCCTTCGGTGCGCTCGACGCGCTCACCCGCCTGCGGATGCAGACCCTCTTCGGCCGCCTGCGGGCGACGCACGGCTTCGCCGCGCTGTTCGTGACGCACGATGTGGACGAGGCGCTGCTGCTCGCCGACCGGGTGCTGGTCCTGGACGGCGGCCGGATCGCCGAGGACCGGCCGGTGTCGCTGCCCCGCCCGCGGGCCGTGGACTCGCCGGGGTTCGGCGCTTCGCGCCGGTCGCTGCTCGGGCTGCTCAACGTGCCGGTCGGTTGAGGTTCTCCACGCGGTAGGTCAGGTGGGAGGCCTCGGCGGTGTGGTGCTGCTCCAGCAGGGCGAGCGTCACCGGCCACGCCTCGTTGCTGGCTTCGGCTCCCGCGAGGTTGGCGAACAGTGGCGTGCCGCTGCCGAGCAGCACCGGGACCACGTGCAGGGCGAGCCGGTCGACCAGGCCGGCTCGCAGCGCCTGCTGGATGATGCTGGCGCCGCCCATGATGTGCACCATCCGTTCCTGGGCGACGGCGGACGCCGCGTGGATCGCCGCCTCGACCCCCTCGACGAACGTGAACATCGTCTCGCCCCTGCTCACCGGCTCTTGTGGCCGGTGGGTGACGACGAAGACCGGCATGCCGAAGTAGCCGTTCTCGCTCGCCCAGCCGTCGGTCGCGTCGTACACCTGCCGGCTCGTCACCACCGCGCCTGATGCGCCGAACGTCTCCTTGAGCAGGCGCCTGCCGTCGTCCGTCCAGACCCACGCGTGCAGCGCGTCACCGCCCGCGCCGAGCCCCGGGTGCTGGTCCAGGTCCGGCCCGGTGACGTAGCCGTCCACGGACATCGAGATGTTCGCCTCGACCAGAGCCATGTTCTGCCGTCCTTCCCGATTCGCGGTTTCTTCTGGTGTACCGATGAGTTCCGGGTGCCCCCGTCGTCAGTATCGGAGTGTCCCTGCATCCGGAAGGACGAACCCTCGTGAACAAGATCATCTTTATGATGTCGATGTCGCTGGACGGCTACTTCGAGACGACCGACCGTAGTCTTGCCTGGCAGGATATCTCCGACGAGCTGCACACCCACTTTAACGAGGAGCTCGGCGCCGCCGGCGGCATGCTCAACGGCCGGCGGACCTATTCGCTGATGGCCGGCTTCTGGCCGACGGCCGACGAGGACCCCGACGCGCCGAAGGCCGTCGCCGACTACGCCGGCATCTGGCGCGACCTGCCGAAGGTCGTCTACTCCCGCACCCTGCAGTCGGCGTCCTGGAACACCACGATCGTGCGGGAAGTGGTGCCCGCCGAGGTCGAGGCACTCAGGTCGGCCGCGTCCGGCGATCTCTTCGTCGGCGGACCCGACCTGCTGACCACGTTCCAGCAGCACGGCCTCGTCGACGAGTACCGCATCTACGTGCACCCGGCCGTGATCGGCGCCGGCAACCCGCTGTTCCACCCCGGCACCTCGCTGCGGCTGCGCCTGACCGAGTCCCGCCCGTTCGCCAATGGCGTGGTGTTGCTGCGGTACGCGTCGTAGCTGTCCGTTGCGCGGCTTCTAGGCGTGCCGCCCGGCGGTGCTCTCCGCGGCGCTGCCGGGTGGCGTCAGGAGACCGAGTGCGGAGTGGCCGGGGCTGTCCGGGTCGGCCCGGAACATCACGAACCGCTGACCGTCCACGGCCGTCAGGATCTCCGACGTCAGCTCCAGGGAGCCTGCCCGTACATGCCGGAACGCCCGCCGGGAGCCGCTCTTCACCCGCACGTCGTACGTCGCCCACAGGTCCGCGAACTCGTCGCTGCGGCCCTGCAGGTGTGCGACGAGCGCGGTGCGTTCCGGCCCGTCGGCGACGGTGCGCAGGTGCGCCACGCAGTCCTCCGCCATCCGCCGCCACGACACGAACACCTCCCGGGCCGCCGGGTGCGTGAACACGTACGTCACCAGGTTCCCCGGCACCGTCAGACCTCTCAGCAGCGACCGGCCCTCCTCGTTGGCGGCGAGCAGGTCGCTGGTCTGCGTCAGCACGTACGCCGGAGTCGGCCGCACCGTCTCCAGCAACTGCCGCAGCGCCGGCCTGACCTCTTGCAGCGACTCCTTGGCGTTCAGCGACTCCTTGGCGCCGGCCGCCGGACTGGCCAGGCGGTGCAGGTGCGCCCGCTCGTCGTCGTCGAGCCGCAGCACGCTCGCGAGCGCGTCGAGCACCGACCGGCTCGGATTGGTGTCCCGCCCCCGCTCCAGCCGCGTGTAGTAGTCGACACTCACCCCGGCGAGCGCGGCCAGCTCCTCCCGCCGCAGTCCAGGCGTCTGCCGCCGCCCCGTCCCGGCGGGCAGCCCCGCCTCGGCCGGACTCACCCTGCCGCGCCGGTTGCGCAGGAACTCCCCGAGACTCACGGTCTGATTCTGCCGGGTTGCCGGTTTCCAGGGAGGGGTCCTGCGAGGTCCCCTCCCGCCGGGACCCGGCCTGACCTGGTCCTCCCGCCCTTTTACGAACGGCGGCAGGCTACTGGTCATGACACAGCAGCACGTCCTGGTGATCGGCGGCAGCTCCGGCATGGGCCTCGCCCTCGCCGCTCGACTCCTGTCCACCGGCCGCCGCGTGACGATCGCGGGCCGTTCCGCCGACCGCCTCGCCGCCGCGGCCGCCCACCTCGCATCCCCAGTCACCTGCGTCCAGGTCGACGTCGGCGTCGAGTCGCAGGTCGCCGCCCTCACAGACGACACCCTCGACCACGTCGTCGTGACAGCGGCGGATGCCGTCGGTGCCTACGCGCCGCTGCCCTCCTTCACGCTCACCGCGGCCGCAGCGGTCCTCGCCACGAAGGTCCTCGGCCCCTGGCTGGTCGCCAAGCACCTCGCCCCCGCCCTGCGCCCCGGCGGCTCGCTGACCTTCACGTCGGGCATCGCCGCGTACCGCCCAGGCCCCGGCGCCTCGATGATCGCCACCGCCAATGGCGCCCTGGAATCGCTGGCCCGGTCGCTCGCCCTGGAACTCGCCCCCGTCCGCGTCAACGTCGTCTCACCCGGCTGGGTCGACACCCCCATCTGGGACACCCTCGCCGGCCCCGCGAAACACGACCGCCTGACCGCCATGGCCGCCAAACTCCCCACCGGCCGGGTAGGCACCCCCGACGACATCGCCCAGGCGTTCCTGTCCCTGCTCGACAACCCCTTCATCACCGGCACCGTCCTCCACGCCGACGGCGGCCACCGCCTCGTCTGACGCTGTGCTTGCTCCGCGGGCAAGCCCGCGGGGCGGGGGATTCTCACCCCGCACCCCCAATGCTCGCCCCGCTCGCACTGCCAGCGCCGCCGCGCGGCAGCCTCGCCCGCATGCGCGGCGCCTCTTCGGCGTACCCACATGACGGTTTCGGCGACGCGGCGCCACCTCCTCTGCGTGGGCGGGGCATCCGCATAACGGCTTCGGTCTCGCGCATCCGCGTGGCGGCTTCGGTCTCGCGCACGGCGACTCGGTCACGCCCGTGACGGTTTCGGCCGCGTGACGGCGACGGGTAATGGCCGCATGACGGCGACGGGTGGCCTCGGCGTCGCGATGGTGGTGGCCTGATTGGCGGTTGCCGCACGGCGGTGGCGTGACGTGGTGCAGTGGTGGTGGTGCCGGGTCGTTCGCACTGCCAGCGCTGCCGCGTGGCGGCTTCGCCCGGATGCGCGGGGCATCTTCGGGCGCACCGCGTACGGCTTTGGCGGCTTCGGTGACGCTCGTGGCAGCTTCGGCCGCATGACCGTGACGGGTGGCGTCGGCGTGGCGATGGTGGTGGCCTGACGGGCGGCCACCGCGTGGCGATGGTGGTGGCGTGAAGGCGGTGGTGACGTGACGGGCGGTTGCGTGGCCGACCCCGAGAGCGGCATGCTGCCCGCCCGGAGTCAGCGGTCGCGATTGCGGAACATGCCGAGCGCCAGCGGGACGCCGACGATCCCGGCGAGCAGTGCCACGGCCACCCCGATCCAAAGTCCTGCACTCATTCGAGGCTCCATGCCCGCCACGGCTTCGCGACAAACCCGTCAGGACTCCTGGCCGTCAGGGCTCTCCTGCGGACCGCCGCCGAAGCTGACCTCGTTGCCGTCGGGGTCGGCGTAGATGGCTTTCCTTACGCCGTTGTCATACGTCTCCGTTCTCGCAGGGGTGAGACCCCGCTCGGCGGCTCGAGCCAGCCGCTCGTCGAAGTCGTCGACGAACACCGTGTGCATGGCGTGGCCGGCGCGTTCCGGAAGGAGCTCGATGTACAGATACCGGTGCTCGGCCAGCTCCCACACGGCCTCCGTGTCGTTGGGCAGGAACGCGGGTGGCCCGCCGAGCAGCTGTTCGTAGAACTGCCGCGCCGCCGTCAGATCGCGCACCGCGATTCCCGCGAACAGGTCGACCGTCATAACCCACCATCCTCAGTGCCGCAGAATGGACAATTGGCGTCCACTATGGACAGATCACGGACCTTGCGACCAACGGCGCAAGGTGTGTGTTCGTAGGTCCACCATACGATCTGGGTATGACACTTTCGCGGCTCCAAGACACGCTCGACCTGATGTGCGCGACAGTGGCGCCGGACGCCGAGGCCGTGGCCACAGTCGACGCGTGGAGTCGGCGGACCGGGCTGACGCTGCCGGCGGCCGTCCGCGAGTTGTACACCACCGACGTCTCCCTCGAGCTGTCCGACGGCGGCACCTGGACGCTGCCCTTCACCGATCTGTGGCGCGAGTTCAGCGGCGGCGCCACGCTGTGGACGCTCGACGAGGTCCTCGCCGGGATGCGTGAGGAGAAGGTGTGTTTCGAGGCCGACGTCATGCGGATGCATCACGTGTACTTCCAGCCGGAGGGCGACGATCCGGTACTGCACCATTACACGCGCGGCGAGGGCTGGACCGTCGAGGAGGAGCCATTCAGTGGCTGGTTGTTCGACTGGTTCGTGTCGTACCACAATGACTCCGGCAGCCCGAGCTCCTTCTGGGGCCCGGACGCCGACCACGACGCGTCCGAGGAGCGCCAGCCGGTCCTGCCGTTCGGCAACGAACTGTGGCTGCGCGCCCGCGACCTGCCCGTGCCGGACGCGGTCGGGCAGGAGTTGACCCGCCGCCACGGCGCGCCGACTGTGGCCGGCGCGACCAGGTACTGGGGCATGCCCGACGGCCTCATCCAGATCACCGGCGACGCCGGCGGCTCCGCGTGGTGGCTGCACGGCGACGACCCGGCGGCGCTGCAACGGATCGCCGAGTCGGTGTGGTCGTTCGGCAACCTCGCGCGGACACTCCGCAGCTCCACGATGTGCCACGACCAGACGGCCCGGAAACTCCTCGCGACCATGCGCGCCCAGTGCTGTGACTAGCGGGTTTCGGCGGCGAGGACGAGGCGGCGGAGGAGCTCGGCGAGGGTTTGCCGCTCGTCGACGGTGAGCGCCTCCAGCAGGACCGACTCGTCACGGTCCTCGCGCCCGGCCTGTTGCTCGAACGCGGCGCTGCCGGCCTCGGTCAGCCGCACGTGGACCCGGCGCCGGTCCGCCGTGTCGCTCGTACGGTCGATCAGCCCCGCCTCCTCCATCGGCGCGAGCCGCGCGGACAGCGCGCCCCGGGTCAGCCCGAGCACGTCGGCGAGCTGTGACGGGCTCGCCGCGTACGGCGGACCCAGCCTCCGCAGTTTCATCAGAATCTTGAACTGCCAGTGCGGCAGCCCGTCCTCGGCCAGGGTGTCCCGTCGCAGCTGCTGCGTGTGCCGGGCCAGGATCGCGAGCCGGACGAAGATCGCCTCTTTGACCGGGTCGAGCCACGGCAGCTCCCGCTCCCACGCCTCGATGTGCTCCTCGACATCGTCCTCCATCGCCGCTCCCGTCGCCTGAAGTAGTTTTCTTGAGGATAGTTTTTTCGATTACTACTGTCGCCGGCATGACCGAGATCGCAGTTCCCCGGCAGGTCCTCGCGTCGGCTGCCCGCGCCCTCGCCCATGCCGGCCGGTGGCAGGACGCGGCGGCCCTGCTCGACGCGGCGCCGCCCGGAGACCCGGTGCTGGCCCTCACTTCGGCGCAGGTGGCCGTCGAGTCGGATTGGTTCGCCGGTACGACCACCGCCCCCCACCGGCTCGCCCTCGCCGCCCGGCACGCTGCTGCCCTCGACGACGAGGGACGGTGGGACCTCGCGTTCGCCGGCGTGCGGACCGAGTACCGGGCCGTGCTGATGGTCGACCCGACCGACCGGGAAGCGGCCACGGCGCTCCTGCACCGCACGGCCACGCTCGCCACCACCGCACCGGACGCGGTCCGCAACGGCTGGGCAGAGATGTACCAGGGCCTCATCTGCGACAACCTCCTCGACGAGCCGGACACCGCACCCGCCCACTACCGCGTCGCGCTGGAGGCAGGTGCCGCCGACCCGCTCCTCGCCCGCGAGGCGCTGCGCCACCTCGGCGGCCACGACCACGACAACGGCGACGCCGAGACCGCCCTCACCCGCTGGCGCCTGGCCACGGAACTGGGCGCCGCCGCCGGCAACGTCCCTGGCACGCTGTCACAGCAACTCCTCCTCGCCGTCGCGACCCGAGCCGCCGGCAACCAAGCCGGCGCCCTCACCTTGGCCACCGAGATCGCCCGCTGGGCGACGGCGATCGGCGCGCCGGCCCTCGCCGCTCAGGCGACCGCCTTCATCGGCGGTGCCGACCCATTCGCTCCACCTCCTCTGCCGGGGACACCAGCAGCGCCCGCTCCGATCACCTCGCAGCCGACACGACCCTCATCTGCGGCACCCGCGTCGGCAGTGCCCGCGTCGGCAGTGCCCGCGTCGGCAGTGCCCGCGCCGGCAGTGCCCGCGCCGGCGAGCCTGCCGGTGGGCGCCGCGGCCACCCGATCCGCCGCGCCGACCGCCTCGAACAAGCAGCCAGCCACGGCAGCTGCGCCCAGTGCGTCCACGTCGACGAGCCCGTCGAGCGCCCGATCCACCGCACCAGCCTCGACGGGTGCATCGGACAGCCATCACGGACACTGCAGCCACCACCGGCCAGGTGGAGGCCGCACCGGTGGTGGTCGTGCCGTTCATGACCGCGCCGCTGGCGACCACGCCGCGGCAATGACGGGCGGGTGCCGCCACGGGCACCCAAGTCACGGTGGCCGGCAGCGACCAGTCGCGGTCGCCGCCGCCCTTACCGGTCGAACGGAACGCGGTGCCGACGTCGGTCAGGAGGGCTGCGCCGTACATCAGCCGCAAACGAAATCAAAAGTCATAGACCGTCACAGGCACATCGCGCTCGCACAACGCCGAGACGACCAGCGGCTCGACCCGGTCCCACCGGCCACCGGCGAGGCCGCAGCCGATCCTCGGCATGTGCACGGACGCGCCGAGGTCCAGCGCGTGGTCGCCGACCGCCGTCAGTGCACGCCCGATCGCCTCATAACGGACTGGCGGCCCGGAGCTGCCCGTCTTGATGCCGTGCTGCCCGATCATGTTGGCCACGAACACCGTCGGCTGCACCTCCAGCACCCGGACGGCGCCGAGGCCGAAGTCGTTGCGGGCACGTTCCCGATGCCAGCGGCGGTAGTCGCGCTCGGGCTCGGGCCAGCGGCGGGACACGGCGAGAACGAAGCCCGCGCCCCAGTGCCCCTGGTCGTTGCAGACGTGGGCGATGATCTTCGGGCCGCTCGCCTGGGGGCTGGTCGCGTCGCCTTTGACGATCTGCAGTGGTGTCATGGCAGGGAGCATGCCAGCCGGGTATGACAAAAAACTCGGGCCGGGTTCGTGACGTAGGTTTTCTGGATGGCTGAGCGGGTGGAGATCTGGACCGACGGGGCTTGCAGCGGCAATCCGGGCCCCGGCGGTTGGGGAGCGCTGCTGCGGTACGGCGCGGTGGAGAAGGAACTGTGCGGTGGCGAGGCCACGCCGACGACGAACAACCGGATGGAGCTGACGGCGCCGATCCGGGCGTTGACGGCGCTGACCCGCGCGTCGGCCGTCGACCTGCACACCGACAGCACGTACGTCCGCAACGGCATCATGTCGTGGGTCGCGAAGTGGAAGCGCAACGGCTGGCGGACCGCTGCCGGCGAGCCGGTGAAGAACGAGGACCTGTGGCGGCAGCTCGACGCCGCTGTCGGCCGGCACGAGGTCACCTGGCACTGGGTCAAGGGCCACGCCGGCCACGTGGAGAACGAGCGCGCCGACCGGCTCGCGGCCCGCGGGCTGCGGGAGTCCCTGGAGACCGCCGGCATGCCAGTGCCGGCAGCGGCTCCGGCGCCCGTGTCCCGTCCCGTACGCGCCGCCGCTCCCGCCAGATCCGACGGCACCCTCTGCCAGGCACGGACGAAGTCGGGCAAGCCGTGCCCGATCGCGGCCCGGCCGTCAGGCCTGTGCCACGTCCACGACCCGGCAGTGCTCTGCGGCGCGCCCACCAGACGCGGCACACCCTGCGGCGTGGCGACCGGCGGCGGCCGCTGCCAGGCCCACGCCTAGGGGAAATTTCCCCCACGCGGGGGAGCGGCACGCCCCCGCCCGTGGGGGATCACGCCGCAGCGGGCAACCACGAGGCTCATCCCATGACCTTCGGCCGCCTCGCCACCCGCTTCCTCTGCTGGTCGCTCGCAGTGCTTCTCCTGGCGTTCTCCGTCGCGTGTACGGGCAGCGCCGCCTACCTCGCCGCCCCCTCCATCGATCACGTGCTGACGCTGGCCGCCGTCGCGGTCCTCGCGGGCGCCGCAATCGCCGCAGTGGCCGGCCTTGTGCTGGCGCCCGGTCTGGGCCTGTCCCGCCGGGCCGGTGCGGCCGTGCTGGCCGTCCTGGCCGCAGCGACGTCCTCGACGCTGCTGGTCCTGCTCGCCGGCGACGGCCGCACCGCCGTCGCCGCCGCTTCCACGGACGCTCGCGGGCCGCACGAGACGTGGGAACTGTCGACCGGCTCGAGGGTCGCGGTCTGGCGCCGGCCCGCCGACACGCCCAAGCACCGCACGCAGGTGGTGTTCCTGCACGGCGGCCCCGGCATGTACACCCAGGCGAGCAAGATGGCAGAAGGGGCCGCGTTGCGGGCGGCCGGGTTCGACACCGTGTACTTCGACCAGGCCGGCGGCGGCGCCTCCGACCGGTTGCCAGTCGGGCAATACACCGTGGCGCGGGCCATCGCCGACGTCGACGCGGTCCGGGAACGGCTCGGCGTGCCGCGGGTCGTGCTGTGGGGCAACTCGTACGGTGGCCAGCTCGCAGCCGCCTACACGGCCGCGCATCCGGACAGGGTCGCGGCGCTGCTGCTGACCTCGCCGGGCACGTTCCCCGGGACTGAGGCAGACCGCGACTACTCCATGACCAACCGCCCCGACGACTCCGAGCTGTCCGGCCGGATGCTGCTCGCGACGCTGCTCATCGACGCCAACCCGGTCCTTGCCGAGGACCTTGTCGGGCAGGCCGAGTCCGGCGCGATGCTGGACGCCGCCACCCGCAGCGATCTGGCCGGCGGCTTCGTCTGCAGGGGTGCCGACGACGCACCGCTGCGCGCCGAGCTCGCCACCGAGCGGGGCGGGAACCTGTTCCCCAACCGTCTCCTCGCCACCGGCATCGAATCCCACCGCCCGCGACGGTCCACTGTGGACGCGGTTCCCACGCTGGTCGTCCGGGGCGCGTGTGACTTCGTGCCGAGGGGGAACGCCGAGCGGTACACGGCCTTCGCCAAGCCGTCCAGGCTCGTCGACATCCCCGCCGATGACCACGGCCTACGGCTGAACCGGTCGGCGGTCGACGCCGCGGTGACGGAGTTCGCCGGCCACGACCTGGCCCAGCTGCCATGAACCACCAGCCGCGATCCCGCCCAGGCTGGGCCGTCGTGCCGCGCGGCGCCGCCATCGCCAGGTCGCTCGCGCACACCGACTCAAAGAATCCCTGACCTACCTGCCGCAAAAATCTTGACAGCTACCGCATGTGGATTGACAGTGTCGGTCCGTTGGTTGCTCGGATGTTCGCCCGTTGTCGTCGGCGAGCTGCTGCCGGCAGGCGATGACAGGTCGAACGCGTCCTGGTCGGGGCCGGCCCCGCTCACGGTGGTCCCATCCTCGCGGCAGGAGACACTCCACGCCCAATCTCCACAACCGTCCTAAATGGAAGGTGTATCCGCGTCGCCTCGATTCATGTGCATCTTTAGATGGAATGGCCTGTCGCCAATTTGATATTCCTCTTGATCGATTAACGCGTCCGTGTGACGGTCCCGGGGTCACGCATCGCGTCTGGTCAAGTACGGAACGTGCGCGACGATCGCGTGTCATCGGCCACATGGCCTCTCACGTTAGGACGAGCTGTGCAATTCACCTCTGGTCCGAGGCGCTGGCGCGCCGCTGCACTGGCGCTGATCCTCGGCGCGGCCGTGTCGAGTACTCTCGCCGCCGCTCCGGCGCAGGCTGCCTTCCCGGGCGGCAACGGCAAAATCTACTTCTATGATCAGCCGAGCGGGTCGGCCTATTCGATCAATCCGGACGGGACTGATCGGGCGCTGGTCGCGGGCGACGTACGGAATGCCACCGTGAACGCCGACAACTCCAAGATCGCATTTACCCGGTGGTCCGGGGACGCCAACCAGTTGTGGACGATGAACATCGACGGGACCGGGCAGACTCGGATCACCAACGGCTCATCTGCCTACGATGGGCCGGTCGACTGGGCGCCCGACAGCGGCAAGCTCGTGTACGCCACGTTTGATGGCCTGACCGTGGTGAATGCCGACGGCACCGGGGTGACGTCCCTGGGGGCAAAAGGCAGCTCCCCTGCCTGGTCCCCGAACGGGTCGAAGATCGCCTACAACCAGTCTGGCTCGCTGTACACGATGAATGCCGACGGCACCGGGCGGGTCCTGGTCCTCGCCGGCATCGCGGAGCGTATCCCGGAGGGGCCGGACTGGTCCCCGGACGGGTCGAAGATCGCTTTCACTGGGACAAACGTCGACTCCTATACTTCCCAGATCTACTCGATCAACGCAGACGGCACCGGCCTGACCAACCTCACCGCCAACGAGGCGCTGTCGGACGCCCGCCCGCTGTGGTCACCCGACGGCACCAAGATCGCCTACACCAATGACGCCGGCGACCCTTGGATCATGAACGCCGACGGCACCGGCAAGACCGCCCTGGCCACCCTCGCCGGGCTTCAGTTCGCCACCGACTGGGCTCCGGTTCCGGTTCCGGTCTCTGCGGCGGACCTGTCGGCGTCGGTGTCGGACTCGGCCGACCCGGTCGCTCTCGGTGGCGACGCCTACGCTTACACGGTCACCGTGGCCAACGCCGGGCCGGCCGGCGCCACCGGCGTGACCGCCTCCACCACCCTGTCCGGCGCTGCCCGGACCATCAATGCGGCAACCGCGTCGCAGGGTTCATGCACCATCACCGCCGCGACCGTCACCTGCGCGCTCGGCGCGGTCCCGGCGTCCGGCTCGGCCACCATCACCATCACGGTCACCCCCAGCGCGACCGGCACCGTCACCGCCACGACCGATGTCACCGGCGACCAGACCGACCCCACCAGCGGCAACAACACCGATACCGCATCCACGGCTGTGAACAACAGCCTCGGCTGCACGATCATCGGCACGGCCGGAAACGACACGCTCAACGGCACCAACGGCGCCGACGTGATCTGCGGCCTCGGCGGCAACGACACCATCAACGGCGGCAACGGCAACGACACCATCTACGGCGGCGACGGCGACGACGCCATCGACGGCGGTAACGGCGACGACGTCATCCACGGCGGCAACGGCGACGACATCATCAACGGTGGCAACGGCGCCGACTACATCTACGGCGAGGCCGGCAACGACCGCAGCTACGGCGAAACCCTGCTCGGAACACTGCTGTACCTGTTCGACAACGGCGACGACCACATCTACGGCGGCTCCGGCAACGACATCCTCGACGGACAGAACGGCAACGACACCCTCGTCGACACCGACGGCACCGACACCATGAACGGCGGCAACGGCAACGACACCATCACCGTCAAGGACGGCACCGGCGGCGACACCGCCAACGGCGGACTGGGCAACGACACCTGCGCGACCGACACGACAGACACCAGCATCAGCTGCTGACCAACACCCACCCGCTGGCGCCGGCACACCCGCTGGCGCCAGCCCCCTTCCCGCCGCACGCCCACGCCCCCAACCCAAGAGCCAGCACCAACCGATACACCGCCACCGCCAGGCATCCGGTCGATGCATGCGGACCGACGGTTCACAGGATGTCGAACCGTTGCAGGCCAAGTCTGCCGAGCATGATGTGGGTTGTCCTAGCCATCGCGTGGGCGGCGGGGCCGATACGGTAACCGGTCAGACGTCTACCGTGCTGATCCTCGACATGTGCCGGCCGGGTGGCGGCACTCAGCGCCGACCGGATCGACCGCGTCTGCTGGGGAAGCAGCGCCGCCACTCAAGGTCACACGCACGCGTCCGCAAATGTTGTGCACTGGCCGACCGCGCCTGTCACCCTGAGTGATGGAGTCGGGGTGCTCGAAATGCCCGGTCCAGCATGCCCAAGCGACCGGTACGGAGCATTCACTCGACTGGCTCTCCGATCGGATCGGGTAGACGACCACAATGCCTGCCGATCACGGCCTCCGCACCGCCCGGGTTTGTTTGATGCGCAGCCAGGTCGTGAGCAGTGACAGCGCCAGCAGGATGGCGGCGCCGGTCCAGCCGACCTTGGCACCTCCGGGGCCGGCGGGGCGGCCGGCCTGCTCGACCGGGTCCCACGGGTTCTCCGGGTCGTAGCGGATGTTGACGCGCTCGCCTTTGCGCAGGTCCTTGGAGCAGGTGTCGCACGGGACCTCAGGGCGTTCGCCGTTCTCGGTGACGAAGGTGACCTTCGCGCTGTGGCCGCTCTTGCCGGACGTGCCCTGCTCCGCGATGACCGCTTCGGTGGTGATGCCGAACCGGTCGAGCCGTTCACCCTTGTCGGCGAAGTACCAGCCGAAGAGGCCGCAGCCGCCGGCGAGGACCAGCAGGACGACCGGAGTCACCCAGGACACCCTTTTCATTGGCTCACCATAAGCTCGACGCCGGTGGCGGGCAGGTGCACCCGGACCGCGCGGCGCGCCCCGACGTCGGCACCTGGCAAGATCCGCTCGAGCACCTGCGAGGTCAGGTTCCTCCGCAAGGTGCCACGACCGTACACCGGGCACTCAGGACCATGCGGACATCACCCGCTTCGTACCCCTGGTGGCGCTGCGGCGCACGTCATTGCGGTACGTCAGCATTAGTCCGTTAGTGCGCTGACAACCGCGCCGCGCCGCCGCTCAAAGTCGTCTTCGACCTCGGCCCACCGCTCGCCCGGCGCATCCTCCAGGATCTCGCTCGACGTGAGCGGCGCGAAGTGACGATCCGGTCCACTCTGCGCTTGACCGGCGAACCAGTTGTCGGCTCCGATCGGCGTGGTCGGAAACGGGCGCGCCGTCAGTTCCTCGGCCAGCACCACCCACTGGCCGGCTCGCCGGCCAGCGGGTCGGCTCGCCTGCCCCCACCGGGTGCGGGCGGGGGCCAGAAGGTTTCCGGTGTCAGCCGGTGAGGCCGGCGTCGTGGGCGAGTAGGGCGACCTGGGTACGGTTGTTGAGATCGAGTTTGGTGAGTATGCGGGAAATGTGGGCTTTCACGGTGGCCACGCTCATGAACAGCTCGCCCGCGATCTCGGCGTTGGACTTGCCCCGCCCGACGGCGATGGCGACCTCGCGTTCGCGTTCGCTGAGCTGATCCAGCGCGGTGGTGGCGTGCCGTTGCCGGGCGGCGGCGCCGGTGTCGCTGAGGTGGGCGATGAGCTGTCGGGTCACGGTCGGCGACAGGACGGGCTCGCCGGCTGCGACCCGCGATATCGCGCGCAGGATCTCGGCGGGTGGGGTGTGTTTGAGCAGGAAGCCGCTGGCCCCGGCACGCAGCGCGCGCAGGACGTGCTCGTCGGCGTCGAAGGTGGTCAGGACGATGACCTCGGGTGGGTCGGGTCGGGCACGCAGCTGTTCGGTGGCGGCGAGGCCGTCGAGGGTGGGCATGCGGATGTCCATCAGCACCACGTCCGGGGCGTATGCGTCGACGGCGGCGGCTACTTCGCTTCCGTCGCCGGCCTCGCCCACCACGGTCAGGTCGGGTGAGCCGCCGATGACCATCGCCAGGCCGGCCCGCACGAGCGGGTCGTCGTCGACGACGAGGACCCGCACCGCTGCGTTCACGTTGGGCTCCTTCTCTCTGCCCAGCCGGGCTACGAACCGACCCTGGCCGCGATCAGAGGGTAGGCCACGGTAGCCAGGCCCAGAGCCGGAACTCACCGGCCGGGGTGGGTCCGTGTTCGAGGCGTCCGCCAGCGAGGGCGGCCCGTTCGGTGAGCCCGATGAGGCCGATGCCGGCGCCGGGGATGCCGGCAGGGCTGGTCTCGGCCGGATACGGGTTGCGGATCTCGACGGTTACGCCGTCGCCCGGGGTTGCCCGGACGGTGACGGCCACCTCGCCGTCGGGGGCGTGCTTGCGGGCGTTGGTCAGCCCTTCCTGCACGATCCGGTACGCGGTGCGGCCCACACCAGCCGGTACGGTCGAAAGCGCGTCGGTCTGCCAGTCGAGCCGTACCGGCATCCCGGCGCGCCGCGATTGGTCGACGAGGTAGGGGAGGTCGGCCAGAGTGGGCTGCGGCCGTTCTGGCGTCTCGTCGGACCGGTCGGCACCGGTGCGGAGGACGCCGGTCACCTCCCGAAGGTCCTCTAGCGCCTGGTAGGCGCTGTCGCGGACCACCCCGGCGGCACGGGCGACCTCCTCGGGCGCGGCGTCGGGGCGTAGCTCCAACGCCCCGGCGTGCAGGCTCAGCAGGGACAGGCGGTGGGCGAGCACGTCGTGCATCTCCCGGGCGATCCGGTTGCGTTCGCCCTGGCGGGCTTCGGCGACGCGCAGCTCCTGTTCGGCCTCGACCCGCCCAGCCCGCTCCCGCAGCGACTGGCGTCGGGCCCGTACAAACATGCCCCAGGCGAGCACCGCGACGCCGAAGACGACGCCCAGGACGATCTCCGACGGGGACCCGACTGGGACGTCGGGCCGAACCAGCAGCGTCAGGAACGGGACGAGCGCGCACCCAGCCGCGATCGGGGCGACCACCGCGAAGCGCCGGTGCACCGCGACGGTGAACAGCGCGATGAGCGCCGCGCCCCGGCGGACGTCGCGTAGACGCTGACCAGACCCGCGGCCACGGCGAGGCCGACCGGCCAGCGCCGGCGCAGCCACACCCCCAGACTGCACAGGCCGCCGAGGACGAGGTCGACGGTGAGCGGGCCCGGCGCGATGTGCTGCGCGCGGCTGTCGGCCAGGGTCAGCACCACCACGCCAGCGGCCAGCAGGAAACACGCGGCGTCGACCACCCGGCCGCGGACCGTGCGCTCGGCCGGGCGTACCGGATCGTGGTCAGCATCGCTGATCACGCCCGCCGGTAGCGGGCTCCGATCCTGCGGGTCCGCCGGGGCCATCATGATCAAAGGGTACGGCCGGGTCGGGCCCTACGGCATCCGACCAAAGTCGAACCCGAGGTGTAGACCTTCGGCCCACCACCATCGACCTCGGCTCGTAGCGGCGCATGCGGCCGCTCCAGCAATCTTGTTCCACATAACCGGAACGGTCGGCCCAGCAAAACCTCCGAAACGGCATTCCGACCATTCCTGCGCCAACGAATGGCGCGGAAAGGAAGTGAGAAACGATGAGCGACATCCGAACGAACACCCCGAACCTGCTCGACAACCCGCCATCCGACTGAAACGAAGGAGTAGGAGATGAGATCACCGCAGAACACCGCCACCACGCCAGCCCGCAGTTGGTTCGTTCGAGGCCGGCTCGTCGGCGCCGCGGCGATCGCGTTCGTGGTGTCGGTGGTGATAGAGAACGCGGTGTTGGCGGTAACGGGCGCGCCGACCTTCGACGCTCCGATCGAGGAAGTGCTGGCCTACTACGCGGCCAACCGCGACTCGGTCGCGATCGCGTCCGGTCTGGTGGCCCTGTACCTGCCGCTGCTGCTCGTGTTCGTGACGGGCCTGCACGGCCTCGTGGAGCGGCGCGGCGGAGCGGGCGCCGACTGGTCGCGCCTCGCCTTGGCCGCTGGCGCGACGCTGTCGGCCATCTTCGTGCTTGTCAACGTCTTACAGATCGGGCTCGCGCTTTCCGCCGGCGGGCTCGCCGAGCCGACGCCCGAGTTCGAGCTCGTCTGGCAGGTTCACGCGGCGGCGTTCGCGCTGGCGCTGCCGACGCTCGGCACCACCTTCATCGGCGCGGCCCTCGCCGCGCACGCGAGCGGGCTGACTCCGGCTTGGCAGCGCCTGCTGGGCCTGGTGGGCGGGAGCCTGCCGCTCGCCGCGGGGCTCGGCAACCTCGCGATCGCCGACGGCTCGCCGCTGCTCTTCGTCGGGCTCCTAGGGTTCGCCGCCTGGCTCGTCTGGCTGCTCGCGACCGGCGTGCGCCTCGTCCGGTCGTGACCGAGATGAGGGCGGCGCCGAGGTCGCGCACGCGGGCGAGGACTCCGTGGAGGGCCGCCTGGTCGAGTCCTGGGCTGCGTAGCGTGGTGGTGCCGTCGTTCTCGTGGTGCATGGTCAGGCCGGAATCCCAGTCGTACCAATGGTTGTCGAGGTGTCCCTCCAGCGGGAGCTCGTAGCCTGGGACCCCATCGCCCGGCGTGATCCGGCCGGTCATGGCAGTGGCACCTGGACCGGCGCCGCGGGGGTACCACGGCGGGGCAGCTTGCGGATCTGCCGCTCGGCGACCGCGAGGTTGATCGCCCAGGCGGCACCCTCATCCCCAACAGCGGACGCGGCGGCCGCTGGCTCGGGCCCCTCGGTCGGATCGTCACAGCGCGCGTGCTGTCCGGGTTCACCAGTCAGCAGCTGAAGCCTTTCCTGTCGGTCGGGAAGCGCCAGGACCTGCTCACCCTGGCCGACCTCCTCGCGAGCCCCGGCCTGTGTAACGATGCAGCCGTGACTCCGTTCTCCAACGGTGCCGTCCACGCGGCCATGGCGTGCTCGTGCGGCGGTTGGCGGACCTGCCGGTCGGTGGGCGTGGGGTGCTCCCGACCAGGGCGGGCGAACGCGGACCCATATGAAGTTGAATGCGTCGATGATTGTGGCAGTCAAAGAAGGCCCCACCCCGGTGGCGTGCCCGTCTGGTGTCATCGAAGGATGGCAATCGTGTCGGTTCGTGACGTCGGCGGCGGATGGGACCGAACTGAACGGTCGAGGACGAGTCGGCGATGGTGAAGGAGTTGTCACTGACCTCGGTGAGCAGGTTCACGGCCTTCTCAAGAGTGCGGGGTGGCCCGAGCAGCTCATCGTGTGTCGGGCTGTGAGGTGCCAGCCGGTCGCTGTGCAGTCAGGGACAGGGCGAGGCCGGTCGTGATGAGCGCTAGGAACAGTGGTGCCGGGAGGGCGCCCTGGAACGCGGCGAACTGTGCCCAGAGGAGGAGTGCCATCGCGATGGTGAACCAGCCGGTCCAGGGCGCTGCAAGCCGGGTACGTACGATGCCGACTCCGACGACGACCAGCGCGGCCGGCGCGAGCAATGCTGAGTGCGCGGTGAAGAGGCCGTTGATCCACGAGTCGATCACCGGGTACCAGTCCGGCTGCGGCTGGTGTTCGGCGGTGAGCGAGAGGGTTACGGTCGCCTCGAAGGTGAGGCTGGCCAGGGCGAGGCTGGCGCCGGTGGCGAACACGGCCAGGGCCGCGGCGGCCTGTGCCGAGCCGAGCATACGGGCCAACAGCGCGACGCCGGGGATGCTCAATGCCACGCCGGCCCAGATGAGCCAGGTGGCGGCGGTCATCGAGGCGTGCCGTTCGGTGATGAGTCGCCAGGAGTCGGTCTGGCTGGCGCCCCAGACCGGCCAGGTGCGGGGGTTGATGACGGCGGCCAAGGGCAGCAGCCCGCCGAGTGTGAGCAGGGCGCCGGTCCACCGGCGTGCCGCCGTGTCGAGGTCAGGCATGAGCGGACACCTCCACCATTGCGAGTATGTCGATGGTCATCCCGACGCGGGCTGCCGCTTGGGTAGCCTGGGCCACGTAGTCCTTGAAGGCGCGTGCGTGCGGCTCGGTGTCGAAGACGGCGACGGTGTGCACTTTGCCGGTCTCCGCGTCCCGCATCCAGTAACCGTCGAGGAAGCCCGGTTGCGCGGCGGTCCCGGGGACTACAGCGGTGCGCAGCTCCCAGTCCTGCTCCGTCCGCCGGTTTTCGTCGGCAGACCAGATCCCTACGACCGCGTGCATGCCCCGGACGCTACGGCCGGGTCCGGCCGCCGCCATCCGTGCAATCACTCAATCGGGGTACCTATCCGCGTGCCCGGTCGGTGTGCCAGGAGGCGATGCGGGCCCGCGACTCGAAGCCGAGCTTCACCAGAATGTGGGTGACGTGGTTCTCGACCGTGCGTGCGGACAGGTAGAGCCGCTCGGCGATCTGCCGGTTGGACAGTCCTTCGGCCACCAGAGCGGCGACCTCCTCCTCGCGCGGGGTCAGCGGGCTGGCAGCCGGTGGCGAGGCAACCGCTTCGACGGCGGCCCACAGGGGCGTCAGCCCCAACCGCCGCGCCAGGTCGCCGGCGGCGTCGAGGTGGGCGCGGGCAGCGGCCCGGTCACCCTGGTCGAGTGCCGTGCGGGCCAGCTCCAGATGCGCGTACCCGGTGGACGGCGCGAATCCCATCGCGAGGCCGGCGGCGAGTGCGGACCGCAGGTGCTCCACGGCGGCCTTCGCGTCGCCGAGCAGCCGGGCGAGCCGGCCCAGCGGCAGCGCAAGTGGACCGTACCCTGGAGCCAGCGGGTCAGCGATCACCTGCCGGTCGGCGAAGGCCACCAGTTGCGCGTAGACCCATGCGCCGGTCTCCCGGTCGCCGAGCGCGATGCACACGTCGGCGACGCCGGCCATCGCGACGATCCACTCGCGGGCGTGTTGTGGGAACGCGCCGAGGTGCGGAACCAGCGAAGGCCAGATCGCTCGTACCTCGTCGATGCGGCCCATGTGCAGCAGGACGTTCGCGTGCCAGGTACGGGCCAGGTACGGGCCGCGCTCGGTGAACGCGCGCACCGCCTGCTCCACCGGTTCGTATCCCTCGCCGGTCAGCTGGGCGAGCGCTTCGGCGTAGATGAGGTGGAAGAAGTCGGCCGCCTCGTGCCCGGCGCGCCGGCCGCATTCCTGCCCCTCCGCGACGAGTTCGGCGGCCCGGTCGAGGCGGCCTTCGCTGAGCGCGACCGAGGTGCGGACGAGGGTCAGCCGCCAGGCCCACAGCGGCTCACGCAGCTGGTCGACGGCGCCTGCGAACGCGGCCAGTTCGGTGTCGAAGGGTACCCGGCGGCCCAGCTCGGCGAGCGCGCCCAGCCGCCACAGATGGCCCCAGGCCGTGTACTCCGGCCGGCCGATGTCGCGGCCCAGCCGTACCGCGCGCTCGCCGAGCGACAGCCGCTGCAGCACGTGCCGTGCCCCGGTCAGCTCGGTGCCGCGGGCATGTAACGCGAGGAACACCGCGTCCGGGTCGCCGCACGCCTCGGCCTCCTGCAGCGCGCGGCGCCCCGGCTCCGGCTCGCCGCTGTCCTCGGCAGCGTCCGGGCCAGGGCCGAACGGGTCGGCGGTGATGACCAGCTGGGCGAGGACCCGGGCGCGCCGCGCGGGCTCGGTGTCGGCGAGCAGCGGCAGCGCCGACCGGCACAGGGCGTGGACCTGCGCGGTCACTGAGGAGTCGGTGATTCCGCGCAACACCGTGGCCGCGTCCGCGAGCACGGTCGCGTCCCCGGCGGCCCGGCCCAGGTCGGCGGCTTCCTGGCAGCAGCGCCAGGCGGCGTCCACCGCTCCGGCGCGAAACTCGCAGCCGGCGAGGTCGAGCAGCAGCCGGGCCCGCGTGCCGTCGTCCGCTCGGGGACGCAGCTCGAGGGCGGCCCGGTACTGGTAGGCGGCGTCCTCGTAGGCCAGGCGGGCCCGGGCCTGTTCGGCGGCGCGCAGTGTGACGGTCAACGCCTCCGCAACGCCGCCTTGGCGCAGGTGGTGCGCCACGGTCTCGACCGGAGCGTCGCCAGCTGTCGACGCGGCGCGTGCGTGCAGTTCCTGCCGTTCGACTGGACCCAGCTCGGCGTAGAGCACCTCTTGGGTGAGCACGTGGTCGAAGCGCAGCATGGACCGGTCGGCGACGAGTACCCCAGCGTCCAGGGCGGGGCCCAGTTGCGCGACCGCCTCGTTCGCCGTCAGCTGTGCGGTCGCGGCGAGCGTCGCCGCGTCGAATTCCCGCCCGTGCACGGACGCCTGGCGCAGCAGGACCCGCGTAGGCGGGGGAAGCCCGTCCAGCCGCCGGCGGATCGTTTCGCGGATCCCCCGCGGAAGACTCTCGCCGGTGCCGGCCAGCCGGGACAGCTCCACCACGAACAGCGGGTTGCCTGCGGACCGCTCGCTGATCGCGCGTAGCGTCGCCGCGTCCAGCGGGCGTGCCGCAGCCCGGGTGGCCAGTTCGGTGACGTCTTCGTCGGCGAGCGCGCCGAGCCGGATCCGGTGCGCCCCGCGCTCGCGGCCCACCGCGTCGAGTACGTCGTGCCGGTCGGTACCGGCCTGTCCGGCGCGGAACAGGGCGAGCAGCACCACCGGCAGGTCTGCCGCTTCGGACGCGACGTGCTGCAGCAGGCGCAAGGAGCCGAGGTCGGCGGCGTGCAGGTCGTCCAGGACGAGCAGCAGGCTGCCGCCGGTGGCTCGCTCGCGCAGGGCGTCGACGACCGTGTCGAACCGCCGGTGCCGGGTGATCGAGGCGTCGGCCGGCTCGTCCAGGCCGGTGCCCGTGGCCCGGATCGCGCGCAGGATCTGTAGCCACGGCCGAAACGGCGCGCCCGGCTCGCCTTCGGGGCAGGACCCCCAGGCGGTGGCGTACCCGGCGGCCTGGGCACGCCCGGTGACCGCGTCCGCGAACGCGGTCTTCCCGGCGCCGGCGTCACCCTCGACCAAGATCACGGCGCCGGACCCGGCACGCGTCCGCGCCAGCCGCGCATCCACCTCGGCCAGCTCGCGCGTACGCCCGACAAGCTCCGTCACCCCCAACACGGTAACCAAGCCGGTCAGCCGCTGGTCGTTTGAGTGTGCCGGATGAGTGTTTTCCCGGACGACGACCCGCCCCGACGCGGCCTACGGTCGCCGCATGATGACCGTTCGCACCTTGGGCCGGCTCTGCGTGGCCGGCGGGTTGATCGGGGCGGCCGGCGGGTTGGTCACCGCGTTCGTTCCCCCCGCGGTCGCCGCCGACCGGTTCAGCTATCCGTATCCGCCCGGCTGGTTCCTGGGTGCCCAGACCGTCTTCCTCGTCAGCCACGTTCTGATGGCCGCCGGCGTGCTGGGTGTGCTCCGGGCCGGTGTTGCCGGCCCCGACCGGTTCGCCGCCCGGGGCGGCGTCGTGTCGCTGGCTGGCCTGGCCACCCTGTCGGCGTGCGAGGCGGCCGCCATGTTCCTGCTGAACGCGTCCATGTCGTCGGCCGCGGTGGGATGGCTCAACGCCGGCTACGGGCTGGCCGCGCTGCTGACCGGCGCCGGCCCGGTGTTGCTCGGCATCGCCGTCGCCCGCACACACGCTTGGCGCGGCTGGCGCCGGTGGATCGTGCTCGCCTGCGGCGTGGAACTGCTCGCCGCGATGCCCGCCATCGCCGGCCCATTCCTGGCCGGACGGCTCGCGCTGACCGTCTGGGCCGCGCTCTACACCGCGCTCGGGATCGCTCTGTCCCGGCCGGCCGTCACCGTCTCGGCGCGGACCGTGCCGACCCTTGTCTACCAGGAGTTGCCATGAACACGACCACCAGGTGGGGCCTCGCCCTCGCCGTACTTCTCGGCCTGCTGGACATCGCCGGCGTCAGCGGCGTGTGGGCAGACGACGGGCCGCCGGCCGCGATCGCGATCGGCGGTGGGCTGCTCGGGCTCGTCACCATCGTGGCCGTGATCCTCGCCGGGCGGCGCGGCGCGATCCCTACGGTGATCATCTCGCGGGTGCTCTCCGGGCTGCTCAGCCTGCCGGTGTACTGGGCGGAGAACGCGCCGGAGTGGTCGAAGTTCGTCGTCGGGATCGCGCTCGCGGTCACCGTGGCGGCGGTCGCGCTGCTTACCGCCGGCCGCCGAGGCCCCCGCCCGGCCTGAGCCCAGCCGACCAATGGCAGACCGGCCGGCCCTGCCGACATCCACCTACACAGATTTCGACGCCGTGCGCGGCTGTCACCTCGTCTGACAGGAGAACCAATATGATCGCCAGGGTCGCCCTGTGGGAACCGATGCCAACCGACGACCGCGACTGGGTCATCGAGGCCGCCGCCGCCGTTGCGGGGGTGCGCGCCACCTACCACCTGCTCGACCCGGCAACCGGCAACGGCCTTTCGATCGCGGTCTTCGACAACGACGAAGCCGCCGCAGCGGCCGGCGTCGCGATCCGGCGCCGAGCCGCCGACATCGGGTGGAACGACCAGCCCCGCCCACGGTTCGTCTCGGAGACCTACTACCAGGTCATCCGGGGCAAGCCGTAAGCATCGAGGCCCCGCTTCAGCCTGCAGTCCGCAGCGCTGCACCAGGGACGCGACCTTCCGGACGGTCTCGCCGCCACGACAACAGGCCGACGGGCACGGACGACGCGAGGGCCAACGCCGCCTCCGCCGGATGTTGCCCGTCGGCCACGCTCCAACGCCGAATCGGCAACAGACATCTCCCGAGATCGGAGGCTGCACGAATGTCACCGATGGAGAGGACTTCGCGCCGCGGGTCGCAGGCGGTGACGCTGTCCGCGTCGCACCGGCTGTCCACCGTCCGCGTCGCCGATCTGATCGTAGTGGTGCACGACGGTGCGGTGGTGCAGACCGGCACCCACGAGCAGCATTTGGCGCCTGTGACGGGACGTATCGCGACCTGTACGACCGGGTCGCATTCCGGCGAGAATGCCACCCTCCCCCAGATGCGCCCCCGGTATGTCGGCGGACATCACAGCACTCATCACCACATCAGCGTCACGGGCTGCTGCCGCCGGGCTGTCAGCCCCGACAGCCCCCAGCGCCGTCATCGCAATCCATCGATGCCTGGTACTCCGGAAAGCACCGCACCTTCGGCGCGAACATTCAAGCCGTCATGCGCCCGGACGGACGGCCGATCCGGACCTCGCCGGCGATGTCGGGGCACCTGCACGACTTCACCTGTGCCCAACACCTGGACATCATCGGCGCCGTGTCTGGGCCGCGTCCACATTGGACCTAAAGACCCTGGCCGACTCCGGCTACGACGGTGCCGGGCAGGGCATCCACGCCCCCTACGAGCAGCCGGGCGACGGCCGGCCGCTCGCAGCCGACAACCGCGCCCACAACCTGCTGCTGCGCTCGATGCGCCGCCTCGGCGAACGCGGCTTCGCCATCCTCACCGGACGCTGGCGGACACTACGCCACACCACCGCCAACCCTCGCGCGCTCGGCGACATCGTCGCCGCAGCGCTACATCTGGCCCCGCGACCATCCCGACTACGGAGACCATGACCCAGGCGGCGAAGCCGACGACGACGAACTCGAGATCGATGAGGACTGAGGTGGCCACTGCAGCAGGTTCTGTAGCTGGCTGGTGGTGCACCAACGCGACTGGAGGTGACCGCCGCGTGCCGCGGCCGCTCCCCGCGCCCGAGCCCCGGCTCAGCGTGCGTCGCGGCTCCGGCGCGGCGGGGTACGCCCGGGCGCCACCCGGCGGCGCGGCCCGTCGAAGTCATCCAGCTCGCCATCACCCGACTCCCGCTCGTCCCAGCCGTCCGGGTCGTCGCTCTCCCGCTCATCCGGCTCGTCCCAGTCATCGCGCTCGCCGAGATCGGCGCGGTGCCCGTCGTCGGGCTGGTCGCGGTCTCCGTCATTCTCGTCGCGTTGCTCGTCGAGCCAGCCCTGACGTTGTTCGTCCCGTTGAGTCGTGGCGCGGCGGCGCCGTGTCGGGCGGCCCTCGGCACCGACCGCCGACCTCGCGTCGATCGCGGGGGCCGCTCGACGCACGGTGTCTTCGCCGGCGGCCACACCCTCGGTGGCGCGCGCGGCCGCGTCGCCGAGCCGCCGGCTCGTCTTGCCGACCGCCGCGCCGGCTTCTCGCACCGTTTGGCTCGCGCCCCGCATCGTTTCCGGCAACGCCTGTGCCGCACCGCCACCCACCTCACGCGCGGTCGTGCCCACGTCACGGACCAGGCTCTGCACGAGTCCCGGGTTCGAATCGATCGTGTCGAGAACCCTGGTGATAATCCGGGTGAGGTTCTTCAGGCGGACCTTGAGCAGCGCCGTGGCCTCCACGCCGCGCAGGTCGAGCTGAACCCGGCCCAGATCGGCATCGATGCCGATATTCAGCCGGAGCAGGTTGAGCACCTCCGCGTTCAGCGACACCCGGGCGCGCAGCTGCTCAACCTCGATGTTCAGTTCCTCGACCTTGAGGTTCGACACGTCAACGAGCACGTCTTCCGGCTCCTCGCCGGTGAGCTCGGGACTCGAACGAGGTTCCACCATCGCTTCAGCATCGCAAAGCTGATGACGTGACTTCCCGCAGCCGCGATGACCTCATCCTCGGGTGGGTCAGGCCGGCACCGATGCCGGTGGTGCCGGCGTACGAGTTCGTGTGACGTTGCGCGGTAGTTGGCGGCGGTCAGGTGCAAGTGCCCGCGTCCGCTCTGCGTCAGCTCGCCAGTGGATATCGGGAAGTCGTTCTCGCGGACCTACCCAGCCGCCGTCTTCTTGAGGTCGGAGAGGAGCGCTGCAACCGTCATGGCACACCTTCCTTTCCCTGCCACACGGTCCGTGGATCCGATGTGCAGAGTATTTCCCGGCATGGCGTTGCAGCGGCGATATGGCCAGTTGATCGTGTGCGCGCTGAGCGGGGGAGTCGCGTGAGCCACTCCCGGTGGGAGCGGCTCACGCGGTACCGAGGGGACGGAAGGTCACACGCCGACGGGCTGTGGGGAGCGCACGGCGGGGCTGCGGGCCGCCACAACGGATGCGGCGATCAGCCAGAGCGGGAGCAGCAGGTAGATGACGAACGCCAGCGGGCCGAGCACGCCGATGACGGCGAGGACCACGGTCAGGATGGCGAACCATTTCGGCAGCGTCGCGGTGCGCAGGCCACCGAGGCCGACGCCCCAGAAGGCCGCCACGAGTCCGGCGAGGGCGGGCAGCCAGCCGATCAGGGCGAGCTGGCCGATCGCGGCGGTCGATGCGGCGTCGTGGGCCTTCGCCGCGTTGGTGAGCGCGATCTGGACGATCCCGAGCATGCCGAAGCCGACGGCGGCGACCAGGAGACCGCCGTGCGCGACCGAGGAGTACGTCGACTCGCCGGCCTCCCCCGCACGCAGGGATCGGCGGGCCGCCGCGGCGAAGAGCACCAGCAGCAGGCTGCCGGCGATCAGCGCGAAGCCGGCGACGTAGTTGCGGGTGACCGCGCCGGCGACGATGCTCACCGCCTTCGGGTCAACCGGGTCGTCAGCGGTTCTGGCGGTGACGAGCTGGATGGCCCACGCGACCCCGGCCAGCGCGCCGGACCAGGGCAGAAGCTTCTCGAACGTGGATGTCGGCATGGACGGTTCCTCTCAGACAGGGCGAGCCGCGATACCGACGACCGTCACCGGAACGCCGCCCCGGCCACACGGTGCAGATGTCCCGGGCCGCCCGGGAACCGTTCCCGGGCGTGCTGACACCCCGGCCGGCGAACGCCAGACTGAGTGGCATGCAACAGGCCGTGGTCTCGCTCGGCGCCGCCGTCCCCGTCGTGGCCGGTCTGCTGGTGCTGCGGTGGCATCCGCGGCATCCGGTCGGCTGGCTGCTGGTGGCACACGGACTGTGCTTCTTCGCAGTGCTGTTTCCCAGGACACGCACACCTCGACCGTCGGCCTCGTCGTCGACCAGATGACGCAGGGCGCATGGGTACTGCTGTTCCTGTGGCTGGTCCTGATCGCCTACCTGCTGCCCGACGGGCGCGCGGCGAACCGGTACTGGCGCTGGTGGATCCGGTTCGGGCTGGCCGGTGTGGTGATCTTCCTGGTCGGTGCGGCCGGCGACCGGCAAGGGTTCGAGGAGAGTCATCGCGGCGCCGCCCCGCCGGTACCGTGGCTGCCTGAATCCGTCTGTGCAGGACTGGGCGTGTTCGGGCTCCTGCTGGTGGTGACGCTCTTCTTCGGCAGCCCGGTCGCCGTCTGGCGGCGGCTGCGACGGGCGCACGACGCGCAACGGCTCCAACTGCTGTGGCTGGTGTGGGGGACGCTGACGGTCCCGGTCGCGCTGCTCGCCGGGTGGGTGAACCACTTCCTGATTCCCGCGGTGCCGCTGTTCCCGGTCACGCTGGCGCTGGTGGCGGTGGTGCTGCCGGTCACTGTTGGTATCGCGATCCTGCGGTACCGGCTGTTCGACATCGAGCTGGTGCTGTCGCGCACACTGACGTACCTGCTCCTGGTCGTCGCGGTCGCCGCCGTCTACGCGCTGCTGCTGCTCGGTGCCGCGCGGTACGTCGGGAGTGACACCGTGGGCGGCCTGCTCGCTGTGGTGGTCGTGGCCGTGACGGTGCATCCGGCGTACTCGTTCCTGCGGCGGCACATCGAGCGGTGGGTGTACGGCCTGCGCTCCGACCCGCGGGCGGCGATCCGGCTGCTCGCCGACCGTGCCGACGCGGCCGACCCGAACGGGCTGCTCGCCGCCGTGGCCGACGCCGTGGCGGCCGCTCTCCGCGTGGACCGGGTACGGGTGGAGAGCTCGGCGTCCCCGGACGACGGCGCACTGCGCGAGCCGATGATGCACCGGGGCGAGCGGGTCGGATACCTCGCCATCGACGTTCCGGCCGGACGGCAGTTCACGCGGCCGGACCTGGATCTGGTGGCGGACCTGGCTCGGTACGCGGCGATCGTGGTCCGGTCCGGGCAGCTCAACGACGAGCTGCGCGAGTCACGCAGCCGCATCGTCGCCGCCCGCGAGGAGGAGCGCCGCCGGCTCCGCCGGGACCTGCACGACGGCGTCGGTCCGTCGCTGGCCGCGGTCGTGCTGAAGCTCAACGCCACCCAGTCCCGGCTGGACCAGGCGGAGCGCAACGCGCTCATCGCCGAGACGCGCGAGGAGGTGAAGGCGGCCATCGCGGAGGTACGGCGGCTGGTCGACGACCTCCGGCCGCCCGCCATCGACGAGGTCGGCCTGCTCGGCGCCGTCCGCCAGCGCGCGTCCGCCCTGACCGGCGAGGTCGCGTTCGAGGTCACCGGGCCGGACACGCTCCCGCCCTTGCCGGCCGCGGTCGAGGTCGTCGCCTTCCGGATCGCCTCCGAGGCGATGACCAACGTCGTCAGACATGCGGGCGCGACCCGCTGCCGTATCGTGGTCGAGGTCGGCGGGTCGTTCGAGCTGACCATCGCCGACAACGGTCACGGTCTCGGCCCGGGCGCGACCAGGGGCATGGGCTGGACGTCGATGCGGGAACGGGCCGCCGAGCTCGGCGGCAGCTGCACGATCACCAGCCGTCCCGAGGGCGGCCTGATCGTCCGGGCAGTCCTGCCGTTGCACGCCAACCAGCCCGAGGAAGTGACGGCATGATCCGGCTGCTCGTCGTCGACGACCACCCAGCCTATCGGCGCGGCCTGGAGCTGATGCTGGCCGGCACCGCCGACATCGAGATCGTCGGCGAGGCCGATACCGGCGACCGCGCTGTCGACGTCGCCGGGTCGGTGGCGCCCGACGTGGTCCTGATGGACATCCGGATGCCCGGCCTGGACGGCATCGAGGCGACCCGCAGGCTCGTCCGGTCCGGCTCGTCCGCAGCCGTTGTGGTGCTCACGATGTTCGAGGACGACGACTCCGTCTTCGCGGCGATGCGCGCCGGAGCCCGCGGCTACCTCCTCAAGGGTGCCGACCAGGACGAGATCGAGCGGGCGATCCGGGCAGCGGCCGCCGGCGAGGCGATCTTCGGCCCACAGATCGCGTCGCGGGTCATCGCCCACTTCGCCACCGGCCCCGGGTCGAGCGCCGCCGCGTTCCCGTCTCTCACCGAGCGGGAGCGCGAGGTGCTGGAGATGGTCGCGGCCGGGAAGGGCAACGCGGCGATCGCGCACGAGCTGATGATCAGCCTCAAGACCGTCCGCAACCACGTCACCAACATCTTCACCAAGCTTCAAGTGTCCGAGCGATCCCAGGCGATCGTGAAGGCCCGCGAGGCCGGTCTCGGCGGCGCCTCACCGTAGGGGAGCGACCTGGGTCTGGACCAGGCTCGGCACGACCACGGTTGAAGCCCTCAAGGCGGGCGGAGGGGCTGGTGCGTTCACCTTCGGCGCTGGTATCACGACCTTGCGGCGCGTCACCGACCGCATCGCCGGCCGGGCACACCGGCTGCCGTCCTCGGCGCTGGGTTACGGAGAGCGCGCCGGCGTGCGCTCGTTCGGCGTAGCCGGGCGGGGCCGGGTGATGACGGTGGCGTCCTGTTCGGTCGGAGTCTTGCCGAGCTGGGGCGGGGCCTGTCCTGTACGGGCGTGGTTGTGCGGCGCCGGTCCCAGTGCTTCAGGACCTTCTCCCACAGCAGGACCTTGTCGTGTGATTCCTGCGGCACGAGGACCTGGGCGAGGGACAGCACGAAGGTGAACAGCAGGCCGAGGACGGCGATCGCCAGGACCGCGCCCCAGGGGACGCCGGCGAACTGGAACATGCCGCCCACCAAGCCGGTGACTACGGAGCCACCGACGAGCGTGCCCGGCTTCATGCCGCGCTCCGTCGGGCCGCGGCGATCGGGCGGCGCCCCTGCGGGGCCGGCCTTGGACCATTTGATGTACGCGCGGGGGTAGACGAAGGCGCAGGTGCCGATGAGGTAGGTGCGCAGCGACGCGTTGCGGAGCGACGCCTTCCACTTGTGCTTGCCGATGGCGTTGTCCCGGAAGCTCTCCACTGCCGCGGCGATGATGTCCACGGCGAGCGCGGTGCGCTCCTCGTCGGAGTTGCGCAGCACGACCATGTCCTCGGCGCGCATCGTGATGCCGCGGTCGGGAGCGTAGCGCTGCAGCACCTGGTTCATCCGGTTCCGCTTCAGGAACGCCTTGATCACCGGCAGGGCGTACAGCCACAGGTCGTCGAACAGCCGGCGGGTGGCGTGGCCGTCCCAGGTTCGGCCCAGCGTCAGCTCGAAGCGGACCTGCTGCGCGAGCCGGTGATCGGTGAGCCGGTACTCCGCCAGCGTGCGGTCGGAGGTCGTCTCCAACTCGATGTCGTCCTCGACCTGACGTAGCAGGTCGGCGATCGGGTCGCGCGGCTCGAGGTTCCGGCGAACGCGGGGCAGGTCTTCGACAGTGCGAACAATAGGGGCCGCACTGCCCTTCGGTCTGGCGCTGTCGTATGAGGGCATGCCCCTCGGCTATGCGCATCGTCGGGCGGATCAAGGCCGTCGGCGCAGCACCGCGAACACCGTTTCGGGACCGGACCCGCGCGGCCCGGCGACGGGTCCGGTCCATCGCCACGCACCTGAGACTGCGCAACGCCCAAGCCCGCGACGAGGCGCAGGCCACCATCGCCCGCATCACCGCCGAACTCGCCGGCCTGGCCGGGCAGACCTCGGCAGAGGCCCGCTCCGTGTTACGCAGCGCTCGCCGCGCCCTGACCCGGACCACCGGCCGGGCAGCAGGACGACTTCGACGCGCTGTCAACGAACTCGCCGTCATGATCCGACGCACAGACACCGTGATCTCGCAGGCGCGGATCCGGCTGGCCGGCGGCAAACCGGACTCCGCAACCCGCGTCGTGAGCCTGCACGACCCTGACGCCCGCCCGATCGTCAAGGGACGCCTCGGCAGACCCATCGAGTTCGGGTTCAAAGCGCAGATCGTCGACAACGCCGACGGCATCGTCCTGGACCACACCGTCGAGGAAGGCAACCCAGCCGACGCCCCGCAATTGACGCCGGCGATCGAACGGATCACCCGCCGCACCGACCGAACCCCACGAGCGGTGACCGCGGACCGCGGCTACGGCGAAGCCGCCGTCGAGACCGAACTGCACGCCGCAGGCGTGACAACCGTGGCCATCCCACGCAGAGGCCGGCCGGGCGCCGCCCGGCAAACCCACGAACGGCAACCCGGCTTCCGACGCCTCGTCAATTGGCGAACCGGCTGCGAAGGCCGCATCAGCCACCTCAAACACCGATACGACCTGCACCGCACCCGCCTCGACGGACTCACCGGCGCCCGCATCTGGTGCGGCTACGGCATCCTCGCCCACAACCTCACCAAAGTCACCGCCCTCGCCGCCGCCAAAGCCTGAACTCAAACCCGGCGACCATCCCCCGCCACCACGACGACCGCACCACGACGCAACCTCACCGCACGCGATCCACCTATTTCAGGTCGAAGTATTAGCGGAGCTGGACCGCCGTGCCGATGATCACGGCCCCGCCCGCGATGCCCGAGGTCGTCGACACGCTGCCGACGCCGACCCATGGCCCGTAGGACGTGTAGACGTCCGGCGGCAGCCAGGGGTTGACGAACTTCCAATTGACGACGATCCGGTGTTCGCCGGTACCTGCGGTACACAGGCTGGAATACTGGTTCGTGCTGTTGTCTCGGCTTATGGCGCAGTCGCTCGGCACCGCCGACGCCGACTGGGCGACCGCGGCGTCGATCGCGAGGGCCAGCAGCACCGCAGTGCCGAACGACGCGGCCCGTGTCCCAAGATTCATCCGAACCCCCAAACCGACCAATACGACTTCGAGCGGCGACCACGGGCGCCGATGCACGCGGCAACGCAACAGCTCAACGTGATCGCATCGTATCGTGTGCATCGACCGTCAGCAATGTTGGAAGGGTCGCTTCGCTGAGCGGTGGCCGACTAGGCCGGACCATCCCCAGTGGACAGACGCAAGGGTGGCCTGAAACGTTCGACCGCCACCGAGGGCGCCGGTGTCCTCCTTGGGATCGTCTCCGCGGGTGCCAACCAGGACGGGGCACGGGTCGACGAGCGCTACCCGGCGGGGCCGGGCCAGGCCCTGCTGCGCGTAGCGGGCGGGTGCAGGGCTTCGCTGCCGAATCCCGATTGGAAACGCTCCAGCTGATGAGTGGGCGGTGGGGTGCTGTCAGTTGGTGGCGTCGGCGATGATGTTGGCGATGGCGACCCGGGTGGGGTCTGGGTTGGCCCAGCTCCAGTTCGGGTGGGCGCGGTTGGTGAGCAGGACCAGGACGATCCGGCCCGGCCTCTTCGGCTACGACCTGCTGCTGGAAGAACGCCGTCACGCACTCCTACCGGAGCCGAGCGCACCGCCCGGCACGGGCCACGCCACCGCGTAGCCCGGCGAACGGTAGTGCCGAGCCCATCCGACGCCTGTCGCACACCACTGCCGACTGCCTTACGCGGTCGAGGTGATGGCGAGCATTGACGGAGTTGAATGAGGCAAGCGGGCCGGAAATCGGGATGATCAGGACCGCCGGTCTGGCCATGTGTCGCCACGGACCGGGGTGTCGTTGCCGGTGTGGAGTGAGTGTCTTACCGACTTTGTCATGGGCAGACCTCGATGAATGGTTCATCTGAAGTATAGGTGTACCACTCGTTGCTGGTGATGCCACCAGCCTGGGCACACCTCGACCGTGCCGTCGTCCGGATCAACCTCCACGTGGAGGTATCCCTCGTCGAAGCGGAACCGCCCGTGCACGGATTCCACCAGTACGTGTTGGTGTAGATCATCGGTTTCCGGCCGATCCTGGCTTGGATCCGGTCGATGAACGCACGGATCCAGGCGCGCGTCTGTTGCGGGTTCAGGTTGTAGCAGTCGTCGATGCGTATGCCGGCGTAAGGCCATTCCAGGTCGACGAACGGCACCAGGGTCTGCGCGTCACGAGTGAATCCGGCGTGACGCAGGAAGTGCTCGGCCTGGCCGACGGGGTTGCCGCGATCGGGGCGGGGCGTAGACGTAGGCGCCGACGTACCGGCCGACGGCCCGGGCGGCCGCGTAGTCGGCGACGAAGTGCGGGTTCATGTACGTTGTGCCCTCCGTGGGCTTGACATAGACGAACTGGCTCCCCGCGGCCACTTCGGTACGCCAGTGCACGGTGAAGCGCCGGTGGTCGTGGCTGGAGAGGTCGATGCCGCCGACCGGGTAGCGGGCCGGGCGACCGGCCAGGATCTCGGCCACCGCCTGCGGCGACACCGGCTACAGGGGCGGCAGCGTGGTCTGTCTCAGTGGTGCGGAGTTCACCGCCCACACGGCGCTGGTGAGCAGGATGAGTGTGATCGCGACGGCGCGGCGCCGGCGGGGCGGCATCGCCGCGCGACGTCGCACAGTCGTTGCCATATGGCGATCAGGCGCTCCGGCATCATCTCAGTGTGCATGCCAGGCCGAGCACGGAAGGAGCGCGCAAGACCGGTAGATGAGTCGAACACGCCGAGTTACTGGCGCGGGGCACAGGGAAGAGAACAGCGGATGGTGTCGGCCAGGAGGTGTTCCGTGCTGATGAAGGATGTCCGGGCGCCGGACGCGGTTCCGATGTTGTCGCGAGGCAAGCATCGCCATCCGGGCAAGGGTGCCTGCTTCATGGAACTGGCGTCGTTTCTGGCCGGTGGGCGGTGGAGCGACCATCCGGTCTGCACCCACCCGTTGCTCGCCGGGGTGGCCCGTCTCGTCAACGACAACACCTCCGATGCCGGCCGTCAGCAGCTGGCCGGCCTGGTCCCGTCGGTGATCGGGTTGGTCAGTGCCGACCTGCGCGTCGACGCGCGGATCGCGCTCCGGCTGGCGACGGCGGCGCTGCCGGTCGTGGCCGCGGAGCGGCAGTGCGCCATGGCGGTCTCCGTGCTGGCCTGTGATCACATGCTCGCCGTTCTCGACGGGCGGTCGCCGGACACGCTGGAGGAGCGCTCTCAGGAGGCGCTGGCGCAGGCCCCCAGGGCCACCCGGTGGGCCGGGATGTTCACCCGTGGCGTGCCTGCGGCATCGGCGGCGGCCTTCCGCCGGCGGGTCGCGCCGCACGCCGTCCGCTCGGCGGTGGAAGGGGTCGCCGCGACCTGCACGCCGCATCGGGACCGCCTGCTGCGCGCGCTGCTCGTGGACGCGATCGAGGAGTGCGCCGCCTGGGTCGGGCGGGAGGAGGAGCGTCGCGACGCGCGGTCGTCCGGAGCCGGCCGCAGCTGAGCCGATCAGCTGCGCCGGCAGGTGGCGGCAGCGGCAGCGGTGGCTCGCGTTGCGGTGCTGCGGCCGTCCGGAGCGCCGGCGCCGACGGTCATCGCGGGTCGCGCCGCAGCGGGTGGTCGGCAGGGACCTCGACGAGCACGATCGGCACGCGGTCCGGGTCCTCGATCCACACCTCGACCAGCCCCCACGACTCCCGCCGGGGCTCCCGGAGGACCGTCACCCCCGCGGCCCGCAGGCGCTCGTATTCGGCCCGGACGTCACGGACCTGCAGCCACAACCGCAGCGGTCCGCCGGGCTCGTCGTGCGAACCGGACACTTCGAGGAGCCCCTGGCCGAGGAAGAAGACCACGCCCGGGTGCTCGGCCGGTCCGAATTCACGGTAGATCGCCAGGCCGAGGATGTCGCGGTAGAAGCTCCTGCTGCGCCCGAATCGGCCGGGCGCAGCAGAATGCGGCTGCTCAGTACCTCCACGGCTCGGTCATCCCCGCCCTCCGGCCACTCCGCAGCGGATCCACGTGGTGCACGCGGCGACCGGTCGGTCGGCGAACGGGCAGGGATGCTCCTCGCCGGTGCGAGGGTGTCGCTACGCCACCGGGAAGTCATAATATGTGCTTGGATACGGCTCGTTGTCGAGCGTGTAGTGCCACCATTCCTTCGGGTAGTTGGTGAACCCGCCTTGTGCCATCAGGCCGGTGAGCAGCGCCCGGTTGTTCCTCGCCAAGCCGCTCAGGCCCGCGGTGATCGTGTGTGCGAGTGGGTCGAAGCAGTCGAAGCCGGTTCCCATGTCGATGCTGTTGTCGGGAAACCGCTGCGCCGCCGGCGCGGTGCAGGGCAGGAGCGGTTCGCCCGTCCGGTAGGAGGGTTCCGCGCGCGAAGGGGTGGCGACCAGTGTCAGGTCCATTGTGCTGCCCCGGCTGTGCGCGGTGGGCCCGCCGATGTATCCGTCGTCGAACAGCACGGATTTGTCGACCTCGGGGTAGAACTCCGCCTTCATCCGCTGGTCGGCTGTCGTCGCCCAGTGCACGAAGTCGTCGACGCCCTGCTGGGGCCGGTAGCAGTCGTACACCTTGAGGCTGTACCCCTTGCTGAGCGCGGTTGTCTGCACCCGGTGCAGCGCCTCGGCGGCCTGGCGGGTGAGCAGGCAGCGTGGCCGCTGGTAGCCGGCGATCGGCCGGCCGACGAAGTTGTGGGCGGTGGCGTAACGGATGTCGGTCAGGATGCTGGGATCGATGTCGGGCAGCGAGACGAATCCCGGCGGGAGCTGAGCCGCGGCGGCCGTGGACGGGCTCGGCGGTGCCGGCGGGGACGTGTCGCCCGCGGCGGGCGGGGACGACTCGCGGGCCGGCGCCGGGATCGTCGGGGCGGGCGGCGGTTGCGTCGGCCGGGCAGGTCCGCCGCACGCGGCGATCAGTGTGCAGGCCACAGCGGCGGCCAGGACGCGGACGCAGTGCCCGGCACGCCGGCGTGCGCCGGCCCCGGTCGCCGCCGCCCGACCGGACGCTGTGGGCCCGCCTGTCGTGAGGTACATGCGCAGATTATTGTGCTTTGTACGGTGGTCGATGCCCGCGAGTCGGAACCCGCAAACGTGCCCTCCGATCAGCGAACGCAACAGCGTCGGCTCGTCTATGGGACGGTTGACCCTCGGACGACGAGGCGACCGGTCTGATGGACGACGCCAGAGCGGGTCTTGCCATCCAAGATCGCGAATAGTTGTCCGACCGCGGTCGCGCCCAACTGCTCGAGGTTGAGGTCGACGGTCGTCAGTGGGGGCCGGCACTCGGTGGCGAAGACCTCCCAGTTGTCGTAGCCGACCAGCGCGACGTCGTCGGGTACATGGCGGCCGAGCTCGCGTAAGGTGTCGGCCGCGCCCGAGGCGATCTGGTCGTTGCCGCAGAAGATCGCATCGATGTCGGGGTGTGCGCTCAGGAGCCGGGCGGCGGCGTGCCGTCCCCAGCGTTGCGACCACTGGCCGAAGAGTGGATCGCCGATGAGTGGCAGGCCGGCGTCGTCGAGGACCTCCCGCAATGCGGCGGCTCGGTCGCGGGCGGCCCGGTAGGTGTCGTCGCCAGTGATGTGGGCGATGCGCTTGCGGCCAAGCGCGACGAGATGCTCGGCGGCAAGGCGGGCGCCGCCGGCGTCGTCGGCGATGACAGACAGGTCGCCGGGGTTGTCGGACTCGCAGTAGGCATAGACGACCGGAACTGGGATGTCGCGCGTGAGTGATTGGCGCAGGTCGTTGGCGTCGCCGAGGATGATGAACCCGTCGACTTGGCGGGCCAGCAACGTTTGAATGTAGTGGCGCCGGCGGATGGCATCGCCGCGGGCATCGCACAGCAGGACGCTCATCTGTTCGTTGCCCAGGGCGTTCTCGGCGCCGAGCAGCACCGGAATCGCAAAGCGGGCGCTGGTCAGCTCGTCGGTGAGCAAACCGATGGTTCGAGTGTTACCGGAGACGAGCCCCCGAGCCAGCACGTTGGGGTAGAAAGCCAACTCCTCCGCGGCCTGCTGCACCCGTAGACGGGTCGCGGGGGCCACCTCGTCGCGCGAGTTGAGCGCCTTCGAGGCGGTGGCGACGGAGACCCCTGCCCGCTTGGCGACGTCGGTCAGGGTCGCCCGCGCGCGTGTTCTGCCCACCGGTTCAGTCCTCTCGAAAACGTTTCGGCGAGCATAGCTGGTGGGTGAGCCTCGCAACGATAGGTGCTGCACGATGGCTGCACGCCAGCCGTTGACAGGGGCGTTCCGCGCTGCCAAGATTCCCGAAAAGGTTTTCGTAACATTTCGGAAAGGTGGTGGCGGTGGCGGCCGTCCCAGGACCCGTTGTGCCCTCAAGCGGGGAGCTGCACCCCGTCGGACTGCACCAGGTGCAGCTCACCGGTGGGTATTGGGGTAAGCGCCAGGCGGTCATTGGCACCGCCACCATCGAGCATTGCCGCGAGTGGCTGGACCGTCTCGGCTGGACGGGCAACTTCCGTGACCCCGACGCTGCGCTGCGCCGCCGCGGGCGTGAGTTCTCCGACTCCGAGGTGTACAAGCTCGCCGAGGCGGCCAGTTGGGAGACCGGCCGGGCCGGCGGCACGGATCACACCGGCTTGCTGTCCGAGCTCGTCGCGCTCGCCGCGGGCGCCCAGGCCGCCGACGGCTACCTGCACACCGGCTACGGGCGGCCTGGCCAGCCGGAGCGGTACAGCGACTTCAATTTCGGTCACGAGCTCTACTGCGCCGGTCATCTGCTGCAGGCCGCGGTGGCCGCGCACCGCACCGGCGCCGCTCCCGAGCTGCTGCAGGTTGCCTGCCGGGTCGCCGACCACGTCTGCGAGCGCTTCGCCCAGGAGGGCTTCTGCGGGCACCCCGAGATCGAGCCCGGCCTCGTCGAGCTCTATCGGCTCACCGGCGAGCGCAGGTACCTCGACATGGCCGTCGCGTTCATCGACCGGCGCGGGCACCGCAGCCTGCCCGAGCACGAGTTCGGATGGCGGTACTTTCAGGACGAGACCCCGATCCGTGCGGCGGAGGTGTTCGGCGGCCACGCCGTGCGAGCCCTGTACCTGGCCTGCGGCGCCGTCGATGTGGCCGTGGAGACCGGCGACGACGAGCTGCTCGCCGCGGTCGTGCGGCAGTTCGACCGCACCGTCGCCCGGCGCACCTACATCACCGGCGGGATGGGCTCGCGCCACCTCGACGAGTCCTTCGGCGACGACTTCGTGCTTCCGCCGGACCGGGCCTACTCCGAGACCTGCGCCGGCGTGGCCACCATCATGCTCGCCCACCGGCTGCTGCTGGCCACCGGCGACACCCGCTATGGCGACATCGTCGATCGGGTGCTGCACAACGTGATCGCCGCCGCGGTGGCCGACGACGGCCGCTCCTTCTTCTACGCCCACACCCTGCATCAGCGCACCCGGCCCGAGACTCCCTCGGCTGAGCATGAGCAGCTGCGCTTCGGCGGTGGCCAGCGCGCGCCGTGGTTCGAGGTTTCCTGTTGCCTGACCAACGTGTCCCGGCTCGTCGCCTCCCTGGGCACCTACTTCGTGACCGCGACCGAGTCCGGCAACGACGCCGGTGTGCAGATTCACCAGTTCGCTCCCATGACCGTCCAGGCCGCGGGCATGCGACTCGAGGTCGACACGGCGTACCCGGACAACGGCACCGTCATCGTCACCGTGGCCGAAGCACCCGCTCAGGAACGGACGATCACACTGCGGGTGCCGGACTGGGCAGGTGGCGGGACCCAGGTCGAGCGACGCGTCTTCGTTCCCGGCGAGCAGATCCGCCTGGACCTGTCCGTGCGGCCTCGATGGACGTTCCCGGACCCGCGCGTGGACGCGGTGCGCGGCTGCGCCGCCGTAGAGGCGGGTCCGATCGTGATGTGCGCCGAGTCGATCGACCAGGAGGACGGCGTCGACCTCGATGAGCTGCAGGTCGACACCAGCGTCGCGCCCGAGGATGGCGCGGTGAAGGGGCGCACCGCCGACCCGGGTGAGGCCAGGTGGCCGTACCATGACCGGCCCGTGCTGGCAGGGCATGTGCAGCCAGTCCTCGTTCCGCTCGTCCCGTATCACCGCTGGGCCCGCCGCGGCCCATCCACGATGCGCGTCTGGCTTCCCATCATCCCGTCCTGACAAGGAGGTGACGCGATGCCACACCCCCGCCGGAAATCTCGGCCGGCACTCGCGTTGACTACCGCTCTCGCCGCCGTCATGCCTCCGCCAGCAGCGACCAGGGGCCCCAGACGATCAGCCTCGGCGGGGCTGCTCGAGGTCAAGGCGTTCGGCTGACCATGCGCACCGTCCGGAGGCCCCCGGCGATGCGGGACGTCGCTCACCTCGCCGGGGTCTCGCACCAGACCGTCTCGCGGGTGGTCAACGACCACCCCAACGTCCGGTCGCAGACCCGGGCCAGGGTCCTGGCCGCGATGCGGGCGTTGGACTATCAGCCCAACATCGCGGCCCGGACCCTGGCCACCAACCGGTCCCAGACGGTCGGCCTCGTCACGTTCAACACGACCCTCTTCGGGCCCTCGTTCATGGTCCACGCCATCGAGCGGGCGGCCCGGGAGGCCGGCTACTTCGTCAGCATCGCCAGCGCCCGGGAGCCCGACGTGCCACAGGTCCGCGACGCCGTGCGGCGCCTGCGCGAGCAGGCCGTCGAGGGCATCGTCACGCTCGCGCCGGTCGCGGCGGCCTGGACGGCGCTGCGGCAGGTGCCCCTGGACGTGCCGATCGTCGGCCTCGGCATCACTGCCGAGGCCGGCGACGACTCCGAGGTCCCCATGGTGGCGATCGACAACGTCGCCGGGGCGGCCCTGGCCACCCGGCATCTGCTCGAACTCGGCCATCGCACCGTCCACCATGTCGCGGGACCGGCGAACTGGCCGGAGGCCAGAGAGCGGATAGCTGGCTGGCGGACAGCGCTGGAGGACGCGGGACGCCCGGCCCCGGCGCCCCTCACGAGCGACTGGAGCGCCGCGGCCGGCTATGCCGCCGGCCGGACCCTCGCGGAGCGGCCGGAGGTGACCGCGGTGTTCTGCGCCAACGACCAGGTGGCCGTCGGCGTCCTGCGCGCGTTGTACGAGGCCGGCCGCTCGGTGCCGCACGCCGTCAGCGTCGTGGGCTTCGACGACATGCCCGAGGCCCCGTACCTCCTGCCGCCGCTCACCACGGTCCGGCAGGACTTTGCCGAGCTGGGCCGGCGCAGCCTGGACCTGCTCGTCGACCAGATCTCGACGGGCTCGCGGCGGGGCGGGGAGTTCCGCTCCGCGCCGAGCCTGATTGTGCGCAGTTCCACGGCGACACCCCTTGCAATCTAAGAACGCTCACAAACAATGGATCACCTGGGAAAGGAACGATCGTGAAACGCTGGATGGGCAGCATCGTCGCTGCGACGCTCTTGCTGGGCGCCGCCGCGTGCGGTGACGACACCAAGGCCGGCACCCCGGCCGACGCGGACAGTGGCACCACGCTCAAGCTGTGGACGCGGGCCGCCACCGAGTCGCAGTCCAAGGCCTACGCGGCCGCGTACAACGCCACTCACAAGAACCAGGTCGAGGTCACCGCGTACCCGAACGAGGAGTATCCGGCCAAGCTCGCGTCCGCCGCCGGTGCCAAGGCATTGCCGGACCTGTTCGCCTCGGACGTGGTGTTCGCGCCGCAGTACGCCTCGCAGGGGCTGTGGCTGGACATCACCGACAAGTTCAACGCGCTGCCGGTCAAGGACAAGGTGGCCCCGGCGCACGTGCGCAACGGCACCTGGAAGGGCAAGAACTACGCCGTCCCGCACACCATCGACATGTCCATCATGCTGTACAACAAGGACCTCTTCGCCAAGGCCGGCCTCGACCCGGAGAAGCCGCCGACGACCCTGCAGGAGTTCGCCGACGACGCCCGCGCCGTGGACAAGCTCGGCGGCGACGTCAACGGCACCTACTTCGGCGGCAACTGCGGTGGCTGCAACGTGTTCACCTTGTGGCCGTCGGTGTGGGCGTCCGGCGGTGACGTGATGAACGCCGAGGGCACCGAGAGCACCGTCAACGGCAAGGCGATGGCCGACGTCTTCGCGCTGTACCGCAAGCTCTACGACGAGGGTGTGGCCGCGCCGGCGTCGAAGGACGAGGCCGGCCCGACGTGGCTCGGCGCGCTGCAGAGCGGCAAGATCGGCATCGCGCCCGGCCCGGCGGCCTGGCTCGGCCTGATCGAGGAGAAGGCGGCGTTCAAGCTCGGGATCGCCCCGATCAGCGGCATCGACGGGGGTGAGTCGACGTTCGTCGGCGGCGACGCGATCGGCATCGGTGCCACCAGCAAGCACGCCGCGCAGGCCTGGGACTTCCTGGCCTGGACCCTCGGCGACGAGGCCCAGGTGGAGGTCGTGGCCAAGAACAAGGGCGTGCCGGTGCGCACGGATCTGGCCGCCAACAAGTACTCCTCCGCCGACCCGCGGATCGTCACCATCAACAATCTCATGGCCAAGGGCCGCACGCCGTACGCGAAGAACTTCAACCTCACCTACAACGACCCGCAGAGCCCGTGGGTGACCGCGTTCCGGGGCGCGCTGTTCGGCGACGCCCGGAAGTCCCTCGACGACGGCGCCACCGCGCTCACCGCCTCCCTGAAGAAGTGAAGTAGAGACGCGATGACCCTGCTCGTCGACAAGCGGCCGGCGGTCTCCCCGCCGGCCGCCCGGCCCCGCCCCCGGCGCACCCGCCGGTGGGTGGGCGCGCTGTACGCCGCACCCACCGCCTTCATGGTCGGCATGTTCTTCCTCGTCCCGCTCGGCCTCGTGGCGTACATGTCGCTGCACCACTGGCCGTTGCTCGGCGCGCCAGAGATCAACGCGCCAGAGAACTACGCCGGCATGGCCGACGACGAGTTGCTCGCCACCGCGGCCTGGTTCACCCTCAAGTACACCGTCGTGGTCACGGTGTTGCTCTTCGGGCTCTCCTTCGGGCTGGCGCTGCTCGTGCAGCACCCGGGCCGGGGTGTCGGGCTGCTGCGCACCGCGTACTTCATCCCGGCCGCGGTCGGCTTCGCCAGCGCGTCCCTGCTGTTCCTGGGCCTGCTCAGCGACGAGATCGGCCCGGTCAACCGGATCCTCGAGTCGCTGGGTCTGCTGCACGGCTATGTGTCGTGGAGTAACGGCAGCCCCGGCAGCGCGCTGGGCTCCGCGGTCGGACTCGTGCTGTGGCGCTTCGCCGGGTTCAACATGCTCATTCTGCTCACCGGCCTGCAAGCGATTCCCGTCGAGGTGTACGAGGCCGCCCGCCTCGATGGCGCCTCCCGCTGGGCGACATTCCGGCGGATCACGGTGCCGTTGATGCGCCCCACCCTCGCCCTCGTCCTCACGCTCATGGTCACCGGCTCCCTCCTCGCCTTCGACCAGTTCTGGATCCTCACCCGCGGCGGGCCCGACAACTCCACCACCTCGCTGGTGATGGTCATCTACCGCAAGGCATTCATCGAGCTCGACCTCGGATCCGCCGCAGCCATCTCCGTCGTGCTCCTCGTCGTCCTGATTCTGTTCAACGTGGTGCAGCTCGGCATGCTGCGCAGAAAGGACTGACATGCGACGGCTCACCGGCGCCGCCCTGGCCATCCTGTTCCTGTTCCCGCTCGCCTGGAGCGCGTTCGCCTCGGTGCGCACGCCGAGCGGGTTCGGGCTGGAGAACTACGCCCGGCTGTTCACCGCCGACAACGGCATCCACTTCGAGCAAGCGTTCAACTCCGTCGCCGTCAGCGTCCTCACCGTCGGCGGCACCCTGGTCGTGAGCACCCTCGGCGGCTACGCGTTCGGCCGGTTCACGTTTCCCGGCCGCGACGCGCTGTTCCTGCTCACCCTCGCGATCCTCATGGTGCCCTACGCGACCATCCTCATCGCGCTGTACGTCCTGCTGGGCTGGATCGGCCTGCAGGACTCGCTCATCGGCCTGAGTCTCGTGCTCATCATGTTCCAGCTGCCCTTCTCCGTGTTCATGATGCGCAACTCCTTCGAGGCCGTGCCCAAGGAGCTCGAGGAGGCCGCGTTGCTCGACGGCTGCGGCAGCTTCCGGGCGCTGATCCGCATCATGCTGCCCGCGGTGAAGCCGGGCCTCATCACCGTCGGGCTCTTCGCCTTCCTCACCTCGTGGAGCGAGTTCTTCGCCCCGTTGATCCTGCTCAACTCGACCGACAAGTTCACCATGATGCTCACCGTGGTGAACATGCGCACCGCCACGTTCGGCGCCATCGACTACGCCGCGCTGGAGGCCGGCGTGACATTCATGGCGGTGCCCTGCCTGGTGCTGTTCCTTGTTCTGCAGCGCAGCTACGTCCGTGGCTTCATGTCAGGCGCGTTGCGCGGCTGACTCCCGGGGATCTTGACCACCCGCCGTGCATCGACTCGGCGACCAGGCGTCTGTTGCCATCTGTCCGCTGCCGCATGGCCGAATTGTCATCACCGTGCGGCGCGCGGCAGTGCAGGCTGACTCGGGGGCGCCGGGCGCCCTGCCGAACCGGGGGAGTTCGGCACGGTGCGGCTGATCGGCCGGCCGCGTCGCGCCACCATGTCGACGACCCGGATGCCGGCTCGGGAACGCGGCGTGGTCCGTAGGAATTGCGACGGGATTGCCGCTGCGTGCGGGGCTGCCGCGCTTCTCCCCGGGCGAATCCTCCAGCCTTCACCGCCACCGTCGTGGAGCTGGGCTACGTCCGATTAGCCCGACCTTTCCGAATTGCCGGTAAAGAGGGCATCGACAATTCGTCACATTCATACATTTGCGTGCCTCGTCAACGGTCGCGCTGGTGGGAGCACTTCCAGGCAGGTGAGCGCTTCGACCCGAAAGCGTTTCGGTTTGTAAGGACCCGAACGATGACTGTCCCAATTGTAACAACCCGTAGTACGGCGGAAATCAACCGTTGACATGGTCGAAACGTGTTGCCACCATTTCCGAAAAGGTTTTCGAGGGAGGTGCTCATGCTTCGTCGCACGCTCGTCGCCGTTGCCGCGGTTGTGCTCCTCGCAGGGTGTTCCGGGTCGCCGAAGTCCGCACCACCGCCGCCCGTCGACGGGGCCGACAGCGGCGGCCGGCTCGTCCTGTGGACCCGGTCCCAGCTCGAGGTCCAGGCGACCCTGCTCGTTGACGCGTACAACGCGACCCATACCAACCAGGTCGAGCTGGTGCTGGTGAACGGCGCCGATGTGAACGTTCGCATCGACGGCGCTGCGCAGGCCGGGGCCCTGCCCGACCTGCTCGCCGGTGGCCTGGCGGATGTGCCCGGGTGGACCGGGCGCGGGCTCTACCAGGACATCACCGGGCGGGTCGAGCGCCTGTCCTTCGCCGCTCAGCTCGACCAGCCGTCGATCCAGGCCGGGACCAGGGACGGCGCCAAGCACGCGGTGCCCTTCGTGCTCGCGAAGGACGACGGCGACGGCATCGGCATCTCCCGCGACTCGAAGAAGGCGGACCAGGCGTGGAACTTCATCGCCTGGGTGCTCTCCGACGAGGCCCAGGTGCAAGTGCTCGCCCGCAACGGGGACGAGGTCGCGCGGGCCGACCTGAAGACGAACGAATTCACCCCCACCGAGAAAGGTGCCCGTTCGTGAGAACAGTCCGGCCACGCGTCGCGGCCGCTGCCGCGGTCGCCGGCCTACTGCTGACCACCCTCACCCCCGTGCCGGCTCATGCCGCACCCAACACCGCCACCCCCTATCCGACGTTCACCGGCGGCGCCAACCCCGTGCCGGACGAGCGCACCGGCTACCACCCCCGCAACCAGCTCCAGGCCATCTTCGACGCCGACGTCACCGCCGGCGCCGGAGCGGGCCCGGACAACGACTTCTGGATCGACCGCATGCTCGCCCGCACGGGCAACCAGCCGGGCGGGTCGAACGGCGACGCGAACCAGTACCTCTTCAGCCGCGGCCGCGCCGTGTTCATGAAGACACACACCCCGGGCGTGCTCGGCTTCGGCGGCGAGGTCGCCTACATCGAGTCGATTGCGGGCGGCCAGGGCGCCTACACCATCACCGCGTCCATCAACGGCGCCGACGTCGCGCTCACCGAGGACGTGAACCAGCGCAAGCAGACCCCGAGCTACTTCCGCACCGTCTTCAACAACACCGCGGGCGGGCTGCGCATCACCGAGACCAAGTACATCACCGACGCCAATGTCGCGGTGACCTCGGTGGACGTCGCCAGCACCAACGGTGCGGCCAAGAGTGTCACGCTCACCGCGAGCTCGGCATTCGCCAAGACCGTCGCGGGTGACAACGGCGAGCTGACCGGCGCGGTGCGCGCGTTCAACCAGCTCACCACGCTCTTCCCACGTTTCTCCGGCGACGGCTTCGCGCCCGTGGACGGCACGCTGCGCCAGACCCTGAGCGTGCCTGCGTCCGGCGCGGTGACGACCAAGGTACAGCTGGGCTTCATCACCAAGGAGCAGCCGGCCGCGGAGACGGAGTACACCCGCTACCGGGGCCTGACCCCGGCCGCGGCCTACAAGGAGCACGTCACCGCCTACAACCGGTGGTGGGCCGACAACGTGCCCTACCTGGACACGCCCGAGAACAACATCGACAAGACGCTGTTCTACCGCTGGTGGCTCATGCGGTACAACTTCCTCGACGCCGACCTGCCGGGCAACGACTACCAGTTCCCGACGTCGATGGAGGGGGTGCTCGGCTACAACAACGCGATCGTGCTGACGGTCGGCATGTTCGTCGACGACCTCAAGTACTTCCGCGACCCCGTCTACTCCTACGGCCCGTGGGTGTCCGCCGGCGAGGTGTCGAAGAGCTCGAAGTACGTCGACAACCCCGGCGACCCGGCCAACTGGTCCAACTCCTACACCGAGTACATCTCCGAGGCGGCCTGGCGCTCGTACCAGCTGCACGGCGGGCCGAAGGCGATCGCGCGGAACCTCGCCGGCTACGCCGAGAACGACGTGAAGGGCCTGCAGCAGGCGTACGACTTCGACGGCAACGGCCTCATCGAGTACAACTGGGGCGCCATGACCGGCAACGACGCCGACGCGGTGTCGTTCGACTGGAAGTCCGGCTACATGGACCGCGCCGAGAACGCGTACCTGTACTCCAACGCCAAGGCCGCCGCCGCCGCGTACCGCACCGCCGGCGACACGGCCAAGGCCGACGAGATGGAGGCGTTCGCCGCCCGGATCAAGGCGGCCGTGCTGCAGTACCTGTGGGAGCCCGCCCGTAGCACCCCGGACCAGATGGGGCTCTACGGCAACCTGCTCAAGCATCGCCTGGTCTCCGGCAACCAGCTCGTGCCGTGGAAGGAGATCAACAACTACTACCCGTTCTCGGTCGGGCTGATGCCGAAGCCGGGCGACGCCGACTACACGCAGCCGTACGTCGAGGCGCTGCGGCTGTTCGCGGACAGCTCCCAGTACCCGATCTTCCCGTTCACCACCGCGAACCAGGCCGACAAGGCCGCGGCCGCGGCGGCGGGCTACCCGGGCAGCAACAACTTCTCCGTCATCAACTCCACGGTGACGTTCCGGATGCTGTCGTCGGTGCTGCGCAACTACCCGACGAGCTACATCGATGCCGAGTGGTACAAGAAGCTGCTCTACTGGAACGCCTGGGCGCAGTACCAGAACAACGGCGACAACCGTTACCCGGACCAGAACGAGTTCTGGGCCGACGGCTCCGCGACGGCCGGGACGATCGGCTACCGCTCCTGGATCCACCACACGATCCTGGGCGCCACCAACTTCACCGTCATCGAGGACGCGATGGGCCTGCGCCCGCGCTCGGACGCGAAGGTGGAGCTCGACCCGATCGACATCGGCTGGGACCACTTCACCGCCAACAACATCCGCTACCGCGACCGCGACCTCAGCATCGTCTGGGACGCGCCCGGCGGGACGCGGTACTACGGCAACGACGTCCCGGAGGGCTACTCCGTCTACCTCGACGGGCAGCTCGCGTTCACCGCGGACAAGCTCGGCAAGCTCGTCTACGACCCGGCCACCGGCACGGTCGAGGCCGCCGCCGGCGTGCGGGTGCTGACCCACACCGCGATCGCGGTGAAGGCGCCGCAGGACGTCACCTACGCCGCCGACGCCCGCGTTGTCGACGTGATGGCCAAGGCGGGCGCCGACATCGCCCCGGCCAGCACCGGTTCCGAGAACTTCGCCCAGGGCCGCCCGGCCACCGCGACGTTCTCGGCGGCGGGCCGCGCCCCGGCCGGCGCCGTGAACGGCACGACGATCAACGAGCCGTTCTGGGGCACCGCCGGATCACCCAACACCAGCGACTCGCTCGACATCGACCTGCAGGGCGAGCGCTCGATCGACGACGTGCGGGTGTACTTCTACAACACCACCACGACCGCGACGGTCGCCGGCTACGCGCGGCCGGCCCAGTTCACGGTGTCCTACGACGACGGCTCCGGCTGGAAGCTGGTCCCGAACGAGTTCCGGGCCCCCGCATACCCGCGCGGCAACCTCAACCAGGTCCGCTTCCCCGCGGTCAAGGCGAAGAAGCTGCGCATCACCGCGCAGCACGCCCCAGGCGCGAAGACCGGCATCAAGGAGGTCCAGGCGTTCGGCACCGGCGTCGCGGCACCGGCGGCCGTGAACCACCCGCCGCTGGCCGACGCGTGGCTCGACTCGTCCTACAGCCAGGCCGGCTCGGCCCGCATCATCGGCCTCGCCCAGGACGACGGCGACCCGGGCTCGGCGCTCAGCTCGGCCTGGACGGTCGTCGACGCGCCCGACGGCGGCTCGGCCGCATTCGACCCGGCCAACGCGCCGAGCACGGTGGCCCGGTTCACCAGGTCCGGCCGGTACACCCTGCGCCTGAGCGTCTCCAACGGCCAGGCGACCTCGACCAAGGACCTCGTGGTCAACGCGACCGCGCTGGCCGAGGGCGAGATCAACGTGGCGAGCACGGCGACGCCGTCGGCGAGCTTCACAGCCGGCTGGAACAACGTCAACGCGGTCAACGACGGCAAGCCCTCGCTGTTCAGCGGCGGCGTGCAGACCGACCTGTGGGGCACGTGGACCGGCAGCGAGCCGGCCACCCGCTGGCTGCAGTACGACTTCCCGTCGGCGGTGCGCGTGGACCACGCCTCGATCGACTTCTGGTCGGACAGCACCACGGGCGGTAGCGGCGTCGCGGTGCCCAAGTCGTGGAAGCTGCAGTGGTGGAACGGCACGGCCTGGCAGGACGTGACCAACCCGGCCGGCTTCGACCCGGCCGTGCGCGGGCGCACCAACCAGGTGACGTTCGACGCGGTCACCACCACCCGCCTGCGGGCCACGTTCAACGCGCTGCCCAACGCGGCCGGGACCGCCTATTCGGCGGTCGGCGTCTCCGAGTGGCGGGTCTTCGCCGCCGCCGCGAGCTCCGTCAAGGGCGTGGACGCGCGCACCCAGGTCGGCGTCGTGCCCACCCTGCCGTCCACGGTGGACGTCACCTACGCCGACGGGACCACGCTGCCGGTCGCGGTGGCCTGGGGCGCGATCGACCCGGCGAAGGTCGCGGCGGTCGGCGACTTCACGGTCTCCGGCTTCGTCGCCGGCACCACCCTCACCGCCACCGCCCACGTGTGGGTGCGCGGCCCAGACCCGGTGCAGATCAACACGATCGACCCGGTGGCGGTCGCCACGAAGGTCGGTGTCGCGCCGAAGCTGCCCACCGGGGTGAGCGTCGGGTACAACGACGGCTCGCGGCAGAGCGGCATCGCGGTCACCTGGGCGGCGATCGACCCGGCCAAGTACGCGGCGGCGAGCACCTTCGAGGTGAGCGGCCAGGTGGCCGGCACCGACAAGACGGCAACCGCGACGGTCACCGTCGGCGACGGCGGCCCGAGCGACACCGCCCCGCCGGTCGCGGTCCTTGCCGCCGACCCGGCGCCGGCCAGCGGCTGGACGACGTCGAACGTCACCGTCACCGCGACGGCGACCGACAACGCCGACCCGGCGCCGAAGATCGAGATCGCGGTCGGGACGGGGGGCTTCCAGGCGTACACCGGACCGGTCACCATCTCCGCTGAGGGCTCGACGCCGGTGAAGGCACGGGCCACCGACAAGGCGGGCAACGTCTCGCCGGTGACCGAGCGCACCGTCGGCATCGACCGCACCGCGCCGGCGGCCACGGCGACACTCGACGTCGCCAGCCGCTCGGTGACCATCACCGGCACCGACGCATTGTCGGGCATCGGGGCGGTGCAGTACCGCCTCACCGTCGGCGGCGTGGTCACCCAGGACTGGACGACGGCCAACGGCGCCGTGCCGATCGGCTCGGCGGCGACAATCGTCGACTACCGGGCCGTGGACAAGGCCGGCAACACCTCCGCCACCGGTTCGCTGCCGGTCGCGGCGGGTCAGGCGCCGGTGAACGTGGCCCGCACGGCCACCGCCTCCGCGTCCTACACCCCGGCCTGGGTCACCGCGGACAACATCAACGACGGTGTCCAGCCGACCGGGCCGGTCGGGCCGAACACGGACGTGTGGAACACCTGGCCGCAGGTGGGCGAGCAGTGGATCCAGCTGGACTGGGCCTCGCCGGTCACCGTCGACCGTAGCCGGATCTGGTTCAGCCAGGACGTCGACGACTCCGGAGCCGGGGTCGCGCCGCCGAAGACCTGGAAGCTGCAGTACTGGACCAGCGCCGGCACCTGGGCTGACGTCGAGCAGCCCGGCGCCTACGGCACCTCCGCCACCGAGTGGAACACCGTGACGTTCAAGGCGGTCACGACCACGAAGCTGCGGGCGCTGCTGACCGCGAGCGGGACCGAGGAGGGCAAGGGCGCACCCGGTGTGCAGGAGTGGGAGGTGTACGACGTGCCGGGCAACCCGGCGCCGAAGTTCCACGTCGAGGTCCAGGCGAAGACGCAGTGCATCGCCGGCACCGCCTACGTGTCGGTCAACGTCCGCAACGCCGACGACCAGGCGCTCACCGTCGAGCTGGTCACGCCGTACGGGTCGCGGACGGTGACCGGGGTCGCCCCGGGCAAGACCGCGTACCAGTCCTTCACCACCCGCTCCGCCACCGTGGCGGCCGGGACGGCCACGGTGAAGGTCACCGGCACCGGCGGAAGCATGGAGATCACTGCCCCCTACACCGCCTCCAGCTGCTAGGAAGGCAAACCTTGAGACCGCTCCGCATGATCGCGGTCGCCGGTCTGGTGCTGGCCGGGCTGCTCGTCAGCCCGGCCGGTCCGGCCCACGCCGCGGATTCGTACACCTTCACCCACCAGGGCAACCCGATCCTCGCCGACGGCACCTACTACTCGGCCGACCCGGCCCCGCTCGTCGCCGGCGACCAGCTGTACATCTACACCGGTCACGACCAGGCCGGCCCCACCACCAACGACTTCCAGATGAACGAGTGGGGCACGTTCCGCACCGGCGACGTCCAGAGTGGACAGTGGACCCACTTCCCGTCGCTGGCCCGCCCCGAGACCCTGTTCAGCTGGGCCACGGCCGGTCGCGCCTACGCCGGCCAGGTGGTCCAGGGCCCCGACGGGCGCTACTACTGGTACCTGCCGGTCAGCGAGCGCGTCAGCACCGCCGCCGACAAGTTCGCGATCGGCCTGGCCGTGTCCGACAGCCCGACCGGGCCGTGGGCCGACTACCTCGGCGGCCCGCTCATCTCGCAGCGGGTGCCGGCGGTCAACGACATCCAGAACATCGACCCGACCGTCCTCGTCGAGAACGGCCACGTCTACGTCTACTGGGGCACCTTCGGCCAGCTGCGAGTGCTCGAGTACCAGGCGGACATGAAGACGCCGGTCGGCACCCAGAGGTCCGTCACGGGCCTCACCGGGTTCTTCGAGGCGCCGTGGCTGTTCGCCCGCAACGGCACCTACTACCTGGCGTACGCCGGCAACAACGCCGGCCCGACCTCGCCGTGCACCCCGGCGAACTACCACGCCTGCATCGCCTACGCGACCGCGTCCTCGCCGACCGGCCCGTGGACCTACCGCGGCACGGTGCTCGCGCCGGTGTCGTCGACCACCAGCCACCCGGGCATCATCCAGTTCAACGGGCAGTGGTACATCACGTACCACACGGCCGACGCGGTCGGCGGCGGGCACTTCCGCCGCTCGGTCGCCATCGACAAGGTGGAGTGGGACGACACCCAGTCGCCGCCGCGGATGAAGATGGTCGTGCAGACGCCGGTCAAGCAGCGCGACCGCACCCCGCGGGCGAACATCGCCCAGGAGGCCAAGGTCACCGTCTCCAACGACCCTGTGCCGACGCAGTACTGGGTGAAGGCCCTCAACGACGAGATCGTGCGCGCCAACCCGCTCCCACCGGACATGTGGGGCACGTGGACCGGGAGCAACCCGGCGCAGCAGTGGGTGCAGTACACCTGGGACCAGCCGATGCGCATCGCGGGTTCGCAGATCGACTTCTGGAACGACCAGCCGCAGGGCAGCGGCGTCGGCGTCGCCGCGCCGGCCAAGTGGAAGATTCAGTACTGGAACCTCGGCACGGGGCAGTGGGCCGACGTGCCGAACCCGAGCGGGTACCCGACGTCGACGGCGGGCTTCCAGAACACCACCTTCGATCCGGTCACCACCACGCAGGTGCGGGCGATCTTCGACGCCTCGACCAACGGCAGCACCTACTCGGCCGTCGCCGTCGAGGAGTGGAAGGTCCTCGCCGCGCAGTCGGCTTCCGCCACCGCCCCGGCGATCACGGTCGAGGTCGGCGAGACCGATGTGCCCGGCACCGTGCCGGTAACGTTCGGCGCCGAGACGCTGCAGGTGCCGGTCTACTGGGACCCGGTCACCACGGCCGACGTCGCCGAGCCGCACCAGTTCACCGTCAAGGGATCCGTGCTCGGCTACGCGGCCGGCCAGATCTCGGCCACGGTGACCGTGGTCTCGCCCGGCGACACCGCCGGCGACGTGACCGCGCCGACCCTGACGCTCACCCCGAGCGGCAGCGCGGGCACCGGTGGCTGGTTCCGCTCCGCGGTCAAGGTCCGGGTCGCGGCGGTCGACGACCGCGGCGGGCGGATGACGATCGAGTCCAAGGTGGACGGTGGCGCGGCGGCCAGTGCGTCGCCGGTGCGGTACACCGACGTCACCGTCACCGGTGACGGGCAGCACACCGTGAGCGCCACGGCGACGGACCGGGCCGGCAACACCTCGGCCGCGGCCACGCTGCCGGTGCGCATCGACGCCACGGCGCCCGTCAGCACGGGTACCGTCGATGCCGCCGCGAGAAGGGTCAGCGTCACGGCGAGCGACGCCACCTCGGGCGTGGCCCGTATCGAGTACGCCGTCGACACCGGGGCGTGGGCCACGTACACCGGGCCGATCGCGGCGCCGGACTCGAACAAGCACACGGTGTCGTTCCGGGCGCTGGACAACGCCGGCAACCTCGAGACGGCGAAGACGGCCACGATCGCCGCCGACCTGTCCGGTCCGCTGTCGGGCAACGTCGCGCCGATCGCGATCCCGACGGCGTCGTACACCGCCTCCTGGAACAGTGTCACCGCGCTCAACGACAACGCCGACCCCGCGGGCCCGGCCCAGGCCCAGATCTGGGGCACGTGGTCCGGCACCCGGCCGGCGACGCAGTGGGTGCAGTACGACTGGGCGCGGCCGATCCGGCTCACCGGCGCCGAGCTCAAGTTCTGGAAGGACGCCAACCGCGGCACCGGTGACGGCGTGGCGGAGCCCGACGGGTGGAAGCTGCAGTACTGGGACGGCACTGCCTGGCAGGACGTGTCCGGCGTGTCCGCCTACGGCACCTCCACGACGGCGTTCAACACCGTGAGCTTCACCCCGGTGACGACCTCGCGGCTGCGCGCCACGATCAGCGCCAACGGCAACGGCACCACCTACTCGGCGGTCGCCGTCACCGAGTGGCGCGTCTTCGCCGACGATCCCGGCACCGCCCCGGTCACCGTGCCCGTCACGGTGACCGTCCAGCCGCGCTGCATCGCCGGCAAGGCGTACCTTGCCGTGCAGGCCCGCAACGACCATGACTCGGCGGTCGACATCGCCGTCGAGACCACCTACGGCGACCGGGCCTTCGCCGCCGTCGCCCCCGGCGCCAACGCCTACCAGTCCTTCGCGGTCCGTGCCGCGCCGGTCCCGGCCGGCACCGTCACCGTCCGTGCCACCGGCACCGTCGGCGGCAAGAACGTCACCACCCCCATCACCGCCGACTACGGCACCCTCACCTGTTAGGAGCAGCATGAACACACGCGCTCGACTTCACCTGGCCACCGCCACGGCCGTGCTGGCGGGTAGCACCGCCTTCGCGGGCGTCGCGGCCGCCGACCCCGGGGACTCCAGCGATGTCAACGTGACCGTCGACATCCCCGCGATCCACCAGCCCGGCGTCCTGGCCCTCAGCGTCGCCGCCAACGCGGTGAACCTGACGGAGAACGGCTCCACCGCCCTGGTGCGCCAGTTCACCGGCACCCTGCCGACGGTCACCGTCACCGACACCCGCACCGCGGAGGAGGTCCCGGCCGGGGCCGCGTGGGCGGTGCTCGGCACGTCCAGCAACTTCACCGGCACGGCGGGGCAGCCCGCCATCACCGCCGACCACCTCGGCTGGAAGCCGCGCCTGATCGACGGCGGCGAGACCGGCCAGGTGAGCGAGGGTGAGGAGGTCGTGACGGTGCTCGACGACCCGACGCAGCCGGGCAACAACGTCGGCCTCAAGGACCAGGAGCTGCTGGTCTCCACATACGACTCGGCGGCGGTGACCGGCGGCTCGTACGACGTGAACGCCGACCTGTTCCTGCGCACCCCCGCCGACGTCGCGGCCGGCTCCTACCACGCCACCCTGACGATCTCGCTGTTCGAGTGATGATTCTGTCCCGCTCGGCCCGGACCGCGGTGGTGGTGCTCACCGCGGTCCTGGCCGTCCCCCTCGCCCCCACCCCAGCCGTCGCGGACCCGAGCCCGAGCCCCGCCGGCAAGCTCACCTGGACCGTCCAGCCCGCTACCGAGAGCGGGCCGGACGGCCGCCGCTGGGTCGAGCGCACCCTCGACCCGGGTCAGGTTGTCACCGAGCACATGGCTGTGCGCAACCTCGGCAAGATCCCGGCGGTCTTCGTCTTGTCGGCCGCCGACGGTTACCTCACCGACAAGGGCCGCTTCAACATGCTCCCCGCCGACCAGCCCTCCAAGGACGGCGGCACCTGGATCGCGGTGCAGCCGCAGATCACCGTCGGCGCGAACGAGACCAAGGTCGTGCCGTTCACCATCACCGTCCCGCGCGACGCCGCCCCCGGCGACCATCCGGCCGGCATCGCCGCCTCGGTGCTCAGCAGCAACGGCACCGTCCAGGTCGAGAGCCGGGTCGGGTTCCGGGTGATGCTGCGCGCCAGCGGCAGCGTGCAGGCCGCCCTGGCCGCGCAGGGCCTCACCGCCCGCTATGACCGCTCGTGGAACCCGCTTCGCCCAGGCGCGGTCCATGTCACCTACACGCTGGTCAACACCGGCAACGTGCGGGTCGACGCCCGGGCAGGCGCCTCCGTCGCCGAGCTGTTCGGCGCCCACCGCCGCGACGCAGGCGTGGAGACGGGGGAGCTGTTGCCCGGCGGAGTCCGCGAGGCCGACACCCGCGTCCCCGGCGTGTGGGGTCTGGTCCGTGTGCGAACCACGGTCGTGCTCACCCCGTCGGTGCTCGGCGATGCCGGGGCGGGCACGCGGGCGAGCCCGGCGACGGCGGAGGTGACGGCCTGGATCGTGCCCTGGCCGCAGCTCTTCGTGCTGGTGGTGCTCGTGGCGCTCTTCTTCGTCCAGCGCGCCTTCCGGCGCACCCGGCGCCGCCGCCTGGCCCGCCTGCTGGACGAGGCACGGCGGGAAGGACGGGCCACGGCACTCGCGGCGAAGTAGGAGTTGTTAGCGCTAACATCAAGAAAGGCAGCACGTGGAATGGGTTATTGACCGCTGCGGAAGTGAGCGCTAACAATGAGGGCAGTGCACCCCCTCGGGAAGGAATGACCTTCAGTGGCCAATCGACGTCAGATTCTGCAGGCCTCCGCGCTCGGCGCCGCGACCATCGCCGGCGCGGGCCTGCTCGACCCCGCCTCCGCCGCGGCGGCCGTCACCGCGGCGGCCGCCGCCCCGCCCCAGCCCGGCCCGGGCGGGACCGCGCCCGTCCGCCCCTTCCAACTGCGCGACGTGCGGCTCGGCAGCGGCGTGCTGCAGGAGAAGCGGGACCGGACCAAGGCGTTCCTGCGCGCCTACGATGAGCGCCGCTTCCTGGTGCTGTTCAACAACCAGGCCGGCCGGTCGAACCCGTCGGGGGTCAACGTCCCGGGCGGCTGGGAGGACGGCGGGCTGCTCAGCGGCCACTGGGCCGGGCACCACATGACCGCCCTCGCGCAGGCGTACGCCGACCAGGGCGAGGCCGTCTACAAGTCCAAGCTCGACTGGATGGTCGCCGAACTCGCCGCGTGCCAGGCCGCCATCACGGCCCGGATGAGCACCGGCGGCACCGGCGGCGGGGGGCAGCCCGCCCCGCAGATCGGCCGCGTGCAGGGCCGCTTCGGCAACGCGCTGAAGCTCAACGGCACGAGCAAGGCGCAGTACTGCACGCTGCCCCAGGAGGCCATCAACCAGCTCACCGACTTCACCATCGCGACCTGGATCAACCTCGCCTCCACGACCAGCTGGACCCGGCTGTTCGACTTCGGCCAGTCCACGACCGTCAACATGTTCCTGACCCCGCGGGCCGGCGTGACCGGCAACGTGCCGCGCTTCGCCATCACCATCGGCGGATCCGGGCAGGAGCAGCAGATCAACGGCAGCTCGGCGCTGCCCACCAACCAGTGGGTGCACCTCGCGGTCACCCTGTCCGGCAAGACGGGGACGTTGTACGTCAACGCCCAGCCGGCCGGCACCAACGCCAACATGACGCTGAACCCGTCCAGCCTCGGCAACCCCGGCAACCGGTGGATCGGGCGGTCACAGTACGGCGACCCGTTCCTGGACGCGACGATCGACGAGTTCCACATCTTCGACCGGGCCCTGAGCCAGACCGAGCTGCTGTCCATGCTGGACTCCCCGGCCGGGAGCACCGGGGGCGGCAACATCGCGTGGTACAAGTTCGACGAGGCCGACGGCACCGCGCTCAAGGACTCCTCGCCCAATGGCCGCGACGCCGGCATCGTGGCCGCCTCCACGGCCGGGCCGGCCGACTGGATCCCCACGTTCCCGGGCTACCTCGGCGCCATTCCGGAGGACGCGGTGCTGCGCCTCGGCCCGCCGCGCTGGGCGGTCTACGGCGGCAACGCCGCGACCAACACCTGGGCGCCGTGGTACACGCAGCACAAGATCATGCGCGGTCTGCTCGACGCGTACTACAACACCGGCAACGCCCAGGCCCTCGAGGTCGTCACGAAGATGGCGGACTGGGCCCACCTCGCGCTCACCATCGGCGACAAGAACCACCCCGACTACAAGGGCCCGCTGACCCGCGACGACCTCAACTACATGTGGGACCTCTACATCGGCGGCGAGTTCGGCGGCGCGAACGAGATCTTCCCGGAGATCTACGCGCTCACCGGCGACGCGAAGCACCTGGAGACCGCCAAGGCATTCGACAACCGCGAGTCGCTCTTCGGCGCCTGCGTGGAGAACCGCGACATCCTCGTGGTCACCCCGCAGAACCGGCCCGGCCGGCGCCGCGGCGAGCGGCTGCACGCCAACACTCACGTGCCGCAGTTCATCGGATACCTGCGCGTCTTCGAGCACGGCGGCGGGCAGGAGTACTTCACCGCCGCGAAGAACTTCTACGGCATGATGGTGCCGCACCGCATGTTCGCCCACGGCGGCACGGGCGGCAACTACCCAGGCTCCAACAACAACCTCGAGCTGTTCCAGAACCGCGACAACATCGCCAACGCGGTGGCGACCAGCGGCGCGGAGACCTGCACCACGTACAACGTCATGAAGCTGGCCCGCAACCTCTTCCTGCACGAGCACGACCCCGCGTACATGGACTACTACGAGCGCGCCCTGCTGAACATGATCCCCGGATCGCGGGCCGACACCACGTCCACCGGCGACCCGCAGGTGACCTACTTCCAGCCGGTCGCCTCCGGCACCGTGCGCAGCTACGGCAACACCGGCACCTGCTGCGGCGGAACCGGACTGGAGACCCACACCAAGTACCAGGAGAGCATCTACCTCAAGTCGGCCGACGGCGGCACACTGTGGGTCAACCTCTACCTGGCCTCGACCCTCACCTGGGCCGAGAAGGGCTTCACCGTCACGCAGGCGACGACGTACCCGCGCGCTGACCAGACAAAGCTCACGATCGACGGCACCGGCCCGCTCGATCTGAAGCTGCGCGTGCCCGGGTGGTGCCGGCGCGGCTTCACCGTCACGGTCAACGGCACCGAGCAGAACCTGAACGCGCAGCCCGGCTCGTACGTGACGCTCAGCCGCAGCTGGAACCGCGGCGACGTCGTCGAGATCAAGATTCCGTTCAGCATCCACATCGAGCGGGCCATCGACCGTCCTGACACCCAGGCGATCTTCTGGGGTCCGGTGCTGCTGCAGATCATGGGCAACCCCGGCAGCGGCGCCTGGCGGGAGCTGTCGCTGTACCGCTTCCTGAAGCGCGACGGCGACTACTCACGAGCGGCAGTCACGGCCGGGGCGGTCACGGCGGCCGGCGACCAGACGTTCACCGCGAGCGGGTTCACGCTGCGGCCGTACTACATCAGCGACACCCAGGCCGCCTCGTCGTACTTCCGCCGGGTCGAGCCGACCGTCGTCTTCGGCTCGGTCGACTCCGGGGTGCCCAACCGCAAACGCAACGACGGGCTGCCGAACTACGACGTCCCCGTCACCGGCGTCACGTCCCCGGGCACGGACGGCCCGACGTTCCTGGACCTGCTGTGGGACCGGGCACCGTTCGCGACCCACGGCCAATTCATGGCGGCGGTCAACGAGCTCGCGGCCCAGCTGTACACGGGGGTCGAGAAGGACGCGGTGGTGGCCGCGGCGGTCGCGGCCGAGCGCGAGCTCGCGACCGGGCCGTCGCTCAGCGTCGCCGTCGAGGCCCGCACGCAGACCATCGGCGCGACCAGGTACGTCTCGGTCAGCGCGCGCAACGACGACAGCGTGCCGCTCACCCTCGAGCTGATCACGGCGTACGGATCGCGGGCGGTCGCCGGGGTGGCACCCGGCAAGTCGGCGTACCAGTCGTTCAACTCGCGGGCCGCGTCGATCCCGGCCGGCACCGTGACCGTCAAGGCCACCGGCGTCGTCGACGGGCAGACGGTGACGGCGGAGTTCTCCGCCTCGTACAGCTGATGCGATCTTCCGCACCCCGGGGCTGCAGTCGCGCAGGCGCCCCGGGGTGCGGACTCGCTGGTCCAGTTCAAGGGCGATCAGACCGCCCCGCCCCGCACATTGCCTGATGGGCGGTCAAGCCGACTTGCGCACCACGAGCGAGTAGTCCGTGAGCACTTCGGTCGGCGGCGTGCCGCGGCCGGCGACGCGTGCTGCGAGCATGTCGACGGCCTGCTTGGCGACCTGCGCGGTGCCCGGCTCGATCGTGGTGAGCGGCGGCGTGGTGAACTCCGCCATCGCCACGTTGTCGAATCCGATGACGGCCACGTCGTCGGGCACGCGCGCGCCGCGGGCCGCGAGCGCGTGGAGCGCGCCGAACGCCATCGTGTCGTTGAAGCAGAAGACCGCATCAGGCGGCTGCGGCAGGCCGAGCAGGCGCGCCATGCCGGCGGCGCCGTCGCGCAGGTGCCACTCCTCGGCGGTGATGACGTACTCGGCGGGCAACGACAGGCCGTTCTCGGCGAGGGTGTCGCGGAACGCGTCGAGCCGCAGCGACGCGGCCGACGTGGTCGCGACGCGCGGGTTCGCGCCGATCGCGGCGATGCGGCGGTGGCCGCGGTCGACGAGGTGCTGCGTCGCGAGCCGGGCGGCCTCGGTGTTGGCCATCGTGACGTGGTCGACGGGTCCGCGGAAGATCCGCTCGCCGAGGATGACGAGCCGGTCGTTGCCCGTGAGGTGCCGTTCGTCGCCCGGCCCGAGCGCGTGGGGCTGGAAGATCAAGCCGTCGGAGTGCTGGCGGCGGGCGCCCGAGAGGATCGCGATCTCGTTCTCGCGGCGTGCACCGGTCTGCTGGATGACGACGGTCCAGTCGTGCCGCTCGGCCTCGGTCATGATGCGCCGGGCGAGGTCGATGAAGTAGTCGATCGTCAGGTCGGGGATGGCGAGGGTGATCGTCCCGGTCCGCCCGGTGCGCAGGCTGCGCGCTGACGTGTTCAGGCGGTAGCCGAGATCGTCGACAGCGCGCAGCACGCGGTCACGTGTCTCGGGCCGCACCGACGTGTGCCCGGAGAGCACGTTGGACACGGTGCGGGCCGTGACGCCGGCGCGGGCGCCGACGTCGGCCATCGTGACGCTCTCGTCCTTGCGTGCCATCGGTTCACCTACCTTCGGTCGCGCAGCCGACGCGGACGGTGGCCCACGATACCGGCGGCAGCCGAAGCGCGAGCGTCCCGCCGTCGAGCCGGGTGCCGAGCGGACGCGGCACGACGGCGTCAGGGTTGTCGGCCGTGTTCGTCGCCGTGGGATCCGGCGCCCACAGCAGCTCGGCGTGCTCGACGGAGCGCGGGGCCAGGTCGTGCAGGTCGAGCGCGACGTCGGCGACCGTGGCCGTCGAACGGTTGGCCAGGTGAACGAGCGCATGGTCGCCGCTGGGGGAAACGGTCACGACGCATGTCGCGTCGGCCCCGCCAGGCGTGTCCGCAGCGGTGTCCAGCACGGTGTGGCCCGCGCTGCGGGCGACGGCGGCGAACGGGTGGAACGTGGTCTGCCGCCAGGCGGGCCGGCCGGGCTCGGCGCGGATCGGGCCGATCACATTGACGAGCTGCGCCATGGCGGCGATGGCGACGACGTCCGCGTGGCGCAGGATGCTCTGCAGCAGCGTGCCGACGACGACCGCGTCGGTGAGCGTGTAGTTCTCCTCGAGGATGCGGGGCGCCTCCTCGAACACGCGGTGCGGCTCGATCTCGTCGTACGACGTGTAGTTCCACACGTTCCACTCGTCGAGGCTGATGCGGACGTCACGCTCGCTGCGGGTCGCGGCCCGCACGTGCGCGATGGTCGCGGCGACGTCGTCGAGGAACCGGTCGAGCGCATCCGACGAGCGCAGGAACCGCGCGCGATCGCCCTGGTCGTAGAAGTAGATGTGGCACGACAGGTGATCGACGAGGTCGATCGTGCGCGTGAGCACTTCGCGCTCCCACGTGCCGAACGTGGGCATCCGCTCGTGCGAGCTGCCGACCACGACGAGCTCGAGCGCGGGGTCGAACCGGCGCATCGCGGCGGCGGTCACGGCCGCGCGCTCGGCGTAGGCGGCGGCGGAGCTGTGGCCGAGCTGCCACGGGCCGTCCGCCTCGTTGCCGAGGCACCACAGGCGCACGTCGTGCGGCTCGGGTGAGCCGTTCGCGACGCGAGCGTCGGAGAGCGTGGTGCCGCCCGGATGGTTGGCGTACTCGAGCAGGCCGAGCGCCGAGCGTGTGTCGCCGAGGCCGAGGTTGAGCGCGAGCATCGGCTCGACGCCGGCGTGACGGCACCAGGCCACGAACTCGTCGGTGCCGAACGTGTTCGGCTCGATGGTCTTCCAGGCCAGGTCGAGGCGGCGCGGGCGGGCGTCTCGCGGGCCGACGCCGTCGCGCCAGTCGTAGCCCGAGACGAAGTTCCCGCCGGGATAGCGCACCACGGTGACGCCGAGCTCGCGGACGAGCTCGAGCACGTCGGCGCGGAAGCCCTCCGGCGTCGCGGACGGGTCGTCGGGGGCGTACAGCCCGCCGTAGACGCCGCGGCCCAGGTGCTCGACGAACGAGCCGAACAGGCGCGGGTTCGCGGTGCCGATCCGGCGGGCCGGCCGGAGTCTCACGGGCACGGCGGGGGTGTGCTCATCCACGTCGACGATCTACCTCTCTCCTTGTTCATCGATGAAATTAGGCGACGCAACTGGCAGCGTCAACGTGAACGGCCGATGTCAGCAATGTTACCGAAGACGCTTGACGAAAAGCTTTTCGGAGGGCAGAGTCCTGCCCCGACAGAGTCGTTTCATCGATGAAACAAATCTCGGTCGAGCGGCGCCGCCGCATGGTCAATGGCGACAGAGGGAGACAGCTCATGAGGAACGCACGCCTCGCTCGCGCGCTCGTCGCGCTGGTGGGGGCCGCAGCACTTGGCCTGGCGGCCTGCTCGTCCGGCAGCCCAGGTAGCGGGGACACGGCCGGCGGCTCGACCACGCTGACGGTCTGGCACTACTACAACACCGATGGACAGGTGCAGGGCCTGCAGCGGCTGGCGACCGCGTTCGAGGCCAAACACGCCGGCGTGCACGTCCAGTTCCAGTACGTGCCGGTCGAGCAGATGACGACGAAGGCGGTCACCGCCGCGGGCGCCAAGACGGGCCCCGACGTGCTGGTCTTCGGCGCCTCCGGCACCTACCCGCTGGCGCAGTCCGGTGCGATCAAGCCGATGGACGACTGGTGGTCCACGTACTCCGACGCCAAGCAGTTCCCCGACGGCGTGCTGCAGAAGATCGACGGCAAGCTGTACGGCGTCCAGGGCTACGTCAACCTGCTGGGCCTCTGGTACAACAAGGACCTCCTCGACCAGCTCGGCACCCAGATCCCCACCACGATCCCCGAGCTGGAGGACGTGATGGCGAAGGCCGTCAAGGCCGGCAAGCAGGGCATCACGCTCACCGGCAAGCCAGGACTCGAGAGCCAGTGGCAGGGCTTCCCCTGGTTCACCTCGCACGGGTTCACCTACGGCAACGCTCAGGCCGCGCCCATGGCGCAGACATTTGCGATGCTCCAGGACTGGACGGCCAAGGGATACCTGTCCAAGGAGGCGGCGGCCTGGGACCAGGTGGTCCCGTTCCAGCAGTTCGCCGCGGGCTCGTCGGTCTTCGCGGTCAACGGCAACTGGCAGATCGCCGCCGCGGCCCAGGCGAAGTTCAAGTACGGAGTCGCGCCCCTGCCGATCACCTCGCAGGGCGGCGTCCTGCTGGGCGGCGAGGTACAGAACGTCGGAGCCTTCTCCAAGCACCCCGACCTGGCGAAGGAATTCCTCGAAAGCTCGTTCTTCTCCGTTGACGGCGAGCTCACGCTGCTCGACGCGTTCGGCTCGATCCCGGCGCGCGCCGACGCCGCCGGCTCAACGAAGATCAGCAGCGACCCGATCCTGAGCGTGTTCGGCAAGATCGTGCAGCAGCAGGGCCGCCCGTCGCCGAGCCCACAGGTGCCGTCCAAGAACGTCGACAAGGTCGAGACGCTCGTCGGCAACTCCTGGTCGAAGGCGATCTCGAGTCAGGGCAAGCCGGAACAACTCGCCGGCGAGCTGATCGACCAGCTCAAGCCTCTCTTGAAGGGCTGAGGTCGGATGAGTTCGAGCGTGCCCCCGGTGTCCGCGCCGACGAGGACGACCGCCGCCGGCCTCTCCGCGCCCGTGCCGGCGCGGAGAGGCCGGCGCCACGGCCGCACGACCGACCGGCGTATCGCCCTGGCGACTCCCGCGGGTGCCCTGCTGCTCGCGCTGGCCGTCTGGCCGCTCGTCCAGCTCGGCAGCATGAGCCTGCACGCGGTGAGTGCGGCGACCCTGAACTCCCAGTGGGACTTCGTCGGTCTCGACAACTACGCGACGATGCTGAGCGAGCCCGGCTTCGGTCGGGTCGTCGTCAACACGCTGGCGTTCGTCGTGATCGTGACCGTGATCGGGATGGTCGGCGGCTTCATGGTCGCGGTAGCCGTCCTGTCGTCGACCCGCGGCGGCTCGTTCCTGCTCGGTCTGATGGTGTTCGTCTGGGCGCTGCCGCCGGTCGTCAACGGGTCGATCTGGAAGTTCCTCCTGGCCGACCAGGGCCTGATGAACCAGACCCTGCGCGCACTGGGCGGCCACGGGCTGGGGTTCCTCTACGACGCCAAGTTCGCCCTGTGGTCGGTCGCGCTGGTCAACGCCTGGGCGGTCGTGCCGTTCAACGCGCTCGTTCTGCGCGCCGCCCTGCTCGGCGTCGACCCGCAGGTGCTCGAGGCCGCGGAGCTCGACGGAGCGCGACCCTGGAAGCGGGTATGGCATGTCCTGGTGCCCGCGGGCCGCGCTTCGGCGACCGTCCTCACGATCTTGACGATCGTGTACGCCTTCCGCAGCTTCGACTTCATCTACGTCATGACCTCCGGCGGACCGGGGACGGCATCCACGACGCTGCCGTTCCTCGCGTACTCCGAAGCGTTCCTGACCCTCGACTACGGAAGGGGAGCCGCCACGGCGCTGATCGCTCTCGCCGTCGTCGTCGTGCTCGCGCTGATCTACTCCCGCGACGTCCGCCGAACCGAGGAGGAGGCATGATCCGCCGCCGCCGCGAGCCAGTCGCCTTCATGTTCCGCTCCCTGCTCTACGTGCTCTACGGGCTTCCGCTGCTGTGGATCGTCCTCACGTCGCTCAAGAGCCAGGGCGACGTCCTGTCGAGCCAGGCCTCCATCGTCTTCCGTCCGACGCTCGACGCGTATCGCGCCGCCATCGCTGACCCGGCGCTCGGTGCCGCTGTTCGCCAGTCGGCGTTCGTGGCGATCGGCACGACGGCCGTGTGTCTCGCGTTCGCCACGCCCGCCGCGTACGCACTGGCCAGAACGCGAAATGCGATCGTCGTGCCGGCGCTCACACTGCTCGTCGTCCTCCAGATGGTGCCGCAGACCGCGAACCTCATCCCGCTGTTCTGGCTGCTGTCCAAGTGGGGACTGCTCAACACGACGTCCGGCCTCGTGCTCGCGGACGCGGCCATGTTCCTGCCCTGGGCGATCCTGCTGCTGCGCCCGTTCTTCGGGCAGATCCCGACCGCGATCGAAGAGGCCGCACGCGTCGATGGCGCCGCCACGATCCGCACATTCCGGTCGGTGGCGCTGCCGCTCGCCCGAAACGGGATCCTCACCGTGTCCTCGGTGATCTTCCTCGTCTCGTGGGGCGAGTTCCTCTACGGCATCACGTTCATGCTCTCGCCCGAGAAGTACCCGCTGTCGTCACTGATCGCGGTGCAGTCCGGCGCCTACGGCGCCGACTGGCCTGCGATGATGGCGTTCGCCGTCGTCGCCGCGGCGCCTGTGCTCGTGGTGTACGTGGCCAGCCTGCGGCTGCTGTCCTCAGGCTTGACCATGGGCGCAGTCAAGTAGCCGTGGCCACGCCCCGGTGCCGGCGCGTGCAGACGGCGAGGCCGGCGCGGTGCCGCCCGCGGTGACCGCGCTCCTGGAGGCGCCACGGTGGCCCAGACCCAGGACGGCAAGGTCGCCGGCACCGCCGCCCGCATCCTGCCCGCAGAGGCGGGGCATCAGGCCGTGCTCCGTCTCGTCACGGCCCGGTACCCGGTGCCCGCACAGCAGGTCGGCACCACCCGGGCGCTGCCGCCCGGCTCCTGACGCGGCTTCGATGCACGAATGCCGTCACCACGGTCGACAGCTTCACGCTCATCGGACGGGACCAGCCGGGAAGGCGCTGTTGCATTTGGCGATCGGGAGACGGCCCCTTGAGCGAGTCGACTGGCTTCAGATGGCGGCGGCGGTGCTGTTGCGTTCGCCGATCGGAAGGCGCCGTTGAGCTCAGGTACGCCGAGATCAGATCGCGGTGGCGAGCTCGCGGAACGCGGCGGCGATGCGCAGTCCGGGTGGGGCGTCGAGGCCGAGTTCGTAGTGGCCGCGGCGAAGGTTCTGCATGAACGCGTGTCCTGCGATGGTCGTCCGTGCGGTGCGGTCGGTGCGCATGCCGCGCATCGGTCTGAGCCGGTGTTTGAGCTGGCCGTGATCGGCCTCGATCGGGTAGTTGGCATAGCGTTCAACGTGGTGCCACGCCGACGGGACCAGTTCATCGAGCACGGCCGGGTACACCGGTGCCGCGGCGGTGACCGCCTCGTTCGATGTCACCTTCAACGTGGCCAACGCCCGGCGGAAGAACCGGCGGGCCGCGGCAGCGTCGCGGCGGGCTGAGACGAGCACGTCGATGACCTGGCCGTACTGGTCGACGGCCCGGTACACGTACCGCCATACGCCGTTGACCCTGACGTAGGTCTCGTCGACAAACCACCTGTCTCCTGGTGAATGCCGGCAGAACCTGGCTGCGTCGACCAGCAGCGGTGTGAACCGCTGCACCACCGGAACACCGTCACGTGGTCGACCTCGACACCGCGCTCGAGCAGCAGCTCCTCAACGTCACGGTAGGACAGGCCGAACCGCAGATACCAGCGGACCGCGACCACGATCACCTCGGGCGGAAATCGGAACCCGGCGAACGCTGACCCCGGCGGCATCATCGGGCGTTGATGGGTAGCGACCTTCATCGCTCAAGCCTGCCTCGATCATGTCCACCGTCAACGCAACAGAGCCCTCGTAGGAGAGGCCCATGAAAGACCGTGTTCCCGGCACCGGTCAAATGCGGGGGCGGACCAGGCCGTTGTCGTACGCGAAGATCACCGCCTGGATCCGGTCGCGGGCGCCGATCTTGGACAGGACGCGTCCGACGTGCTTCTTCACCGTCGACTCGGTCAGCGTGAAGCGTTCGGCGATCTCGGTGTTGGTGGCGCCCAGGCCGATCGCCTCCAGCACCTCTCGCTCGCGCTCGCTCAGCGTGCCCAGCCGGGGATCCACCGACGCGGCCGGCGCCGTGTCCTGGAGGAAGGCGTCCATCAGCTTGCGGGTCAGACTGGGCGCCACCACCGAGTCGCCACCGGCCACGGCCCGGATTCCGGCGATCAGTTCCTCCGGGCGTACGTCCTTGAGCAGGAAGCCGCTCGCCCCGGCCCGCAGCCCGGCGTAGACGTATTCGTCCAGATCGAACGTGGTCAGAATCAGGACGCGGGTGCGCGAGCCGGCCGCGGTTATCCGGCGGGTCGCCTCGATGCCGTCCATGCCGGGCATGCGTACGTCCATCAGCACCACGTCGGGGCGGGTCTGCTCGACCAGCCGCACCGCTTCGGCGCCGCCCGAGGCTTCGCCGACCACGGTCATCCCGGGGGTGCCGTCGAGCAGCATCTTGAAGCCCATGCGCTGCAACGGCTGGTCGTCGGCGATCAGCACGGTTGTCATGCGGGCTCCTTGAGGACGACGTCGACGACCCAGCCTTGCTCGGCCGGGCCGGCGGTCACCACCCCGCCGTACATGGCGGCGCGTTCGCGCATGCCGAGCAGGCCGTGGCTGGGGGCGGCGGGCGCACCATGGCCGTTGTCGCGGACGCGGACCCGTACCTCTCCGCCAGACGAAACGAGACTGATGTCCGCAACCGCGCCGGGTCCGGCATGTTTGAGAATGTTGGTGAGCGCTTCCTGGACGATGCGGTAGACCGCGAGCTGCAGCCCTTTGCCGAGGGTGTGCAGTTCGCCCGAGGTCGAGTAGGTCACCGGCAGCCCGGCCGCCCGTACGCTCGGCAGCAACCGGTCGAGGTCGTCGATGCCGGGCTGCGGCCTCAGTTGCGGATCGGCGTTTTCCCCGCGCAGCACCGCCAGCACCCGGCGCAGCTCCGCGAGCGCCTGGCGGCCGGTCTCGCCGATCAGCCGGAGCGGCTCGGCGGTCTGTTCCTGCCGCGATCGCGCGAGTGTGGCGCCGCCGTCGGCGAGGCCGACGATCACCGACACATGGTGGCCGACGATGTCGTGCATCTCGCGGGCCACCCGGGCCCGTTCGTCGGCGACGGCGAGCCGGGCCTGCTGATCCCGCTCGATCTCCAGGCGGGCGGCGCGGTCCTCCAGTGCGATGAGGTACGCCCGGCGGGTGCGCACCGCGACCCCGGACGCGAGCGCGGCAACCGCCATGCCGAGCGCCAGCAATGACGTGAGGGTGCGGTCCTGCGCCACCGGCCCGAAAATGTAGATCTCAGCCAGCAGCAGCGCCACCGTGATCCCGGAGGCCCAGGCCAGCGACCGCCACGCACCGCGGGAAGCAACTCCGAAGTACATCACCAGCAGGATCACCCCGGCGCCGACGCTGACGTCCAGCCAGCCCAGGATCACGTCGATGGCCGCGGTGACCAGGAACGCGGGGAATGGGAACCGCCGCCGCCAGTAGAGCGGCGGCAACTGCACCAGGGTCGCGATGGTGGCCGGCAGCGGCTTCTCGATCACGTCCGGGATGCTGAAGAGCACGATCGGAACGGCCACCAGCGTGTCCATGACCCACGGGCGGCGCCGGTCGAACGCCCGCAGCCGGGCTTGCCGGTCCACGAGCCATCCCTGAGTGCTCATCACCCGATTCTCCCTGCGCGCCGGTCTTGTCGAGGCTTCTTACGCGTCGGTCTTCTTGAGCCGGTACGCGGCCGCGGCGAGCGTCACGACCACATATCCGGCGAAGACCGCGAGACCGGCCCACGGCGCCAGCGTGCCGTCCGCGGGGTTCAGCGCCATCACGGCGCTGCCCGCGTTGCTGGGCAGGTACGGGGTGACGGCATCGGCGAGCGAGTCCGGCAGCAGCGGGGCCAGAACGGGCACGACCAGCAGCGCGCCGGCCAGGATCGCGACGGAGCCGGCGCTGGACCTGACGAGCATGCCGAGCGCGACGCCGAGCACCGCGACCAGACCGAGATAGAGGCCGGCGCCGAGCAGGGCCCGCAGCACACCCTCGTCGCCGAGGCCCAGCCCGCCGATCTTCTCGTTGAGCATGGCCGACCCCACCGCGAAAGCGGCGAAGGCGCCGATGGTCATCGTGACGAAGGCGGCTGCCCCGGCCACGAGGCTCTTCGACCACAACACCGGCAACCGGCGCGGCACCGCGGCGAGAGTCGCTCGGATCATGCCGGTGGTGTACTCGCTTGCCCCCAGCAACGCGCCGAGCACGCCGACGGACAGGGCGGCCAGGATGCTGCCGGACAGGGCCAGATCGACCGAGGTCATGTTGTCGCCCGTGAAGGAGGCCGAGGCGATCATGCCGAAGGCGACCAGGAGCAGGACCGAGATGCCGGTCGTGATCCAGGTGGAGCGCAGCGAGGAGAACTTCGTCCATTCAGCGGCGACGACGCCGCCGGCAGTGATCTTCATCGGGAGGCCTCGTATTCGACAGCGTCGCGGGTCAGGTCCATGAACGCCTCTTCCAGTGAGGAGTTCTTCGGGGTGAGCTCGAACAGCGGGATGCCACGGGTGGAGGCGGCCAGCCCGATCTCGCGGGCGGAGGCGCCGGCGATGAACAGCTCCTCGGCTCCGGTCGAGGTGACCGTGATGCCCGGGCCGGCGATCACCGCGCGTAACGCGTCGGGGGCGGCGGTGACGACCCGGACGCCCTCGGCGGTCACGAAGTCGGCCACGGTGGTGTCGGCCAGCAGCCGCCCCCGGCCGACGATGACGAGGTGGTCCGCGATCAGCGAGACCTCGCTCATCAGGTGCGAGGAGAGCATCACGGTACGGCCCTCGGCCGCGAGGCCGGTGAGCAGGTTGCGCACCCAGAGGACACCCTCGGGGTCGAGTCCGTTGACCGGCTCGTCGAGCATCACCACGGCGGGGTCGCCGAGCAGCGCGGCGGCGATGCCGAGCCGCTGGCCCATGCCGAGGGAGAAGGCGCCGACCCGCTTGTGGGCGACGGCCGACAGACCGACCAGGTGGAGCACCTCGTCGACGCGCGAGCGCGGGATGCCGTGCGTGCGGGCCAGGGCGAGAAGGTGGCTGACCGCCGTACGCCCGGGGTGCACGGCCTTGGCCTCGATCAGCACGCCCATCTCACGCAACGGGGCTTTCGACGACACGTACGCCTTGCCGTTGACCAGCACGTCGCCCGAGTTCGGCGCGTCGAGGCCGACGATCATCCGCATGGTCGTCGACTTGCCGGCGCCGTTGGGGCCGAGGAAGCCGGTGACCTGTCCGGGCTTCGCGGTGAACGACAGGCGGTCGACGACCGTCTTCGCGCCGTACCGCTTGGTTACTTCGCGTACTTGAATCATGCTCACCACGCTAGGTCCGGGCACCGGCCCGATCCTGGTACCGCGGTCGGCTCTTCCGGTCCGCCGGTGGTACTCAGGTACCACTCTCAGCGAAGGGGCAGTTCCCTGAGCTGCCGGCGGGAGGTGATGCCGAGCTTCCGGAAGATCTTCCGCAGGTGGGCCTCGATGGTCCGTGGGCTCAGGAACAGTTACGCGCCCTGTACCGTGCCAATACTGTGTTTCAGGGTGTGAGCTGCGGATTTGTCGAGTGGATCAAGCGTCCCGGTGGTACTCGTTGATCACGCCGCCCAGGACGCGGCGTCGCCGGATCGGCTTGTCGATCGCGATGACCACGCCGGGGTCGTGGTCGGGTGGATGCTGACCAGGCTCTGGTGCGGCCGGTGCCGGTCGAAGTGGTCCTCGTAGTCGCGTAGCACGGTGCGGGCGTGCTGTTCGTCGTAGATCAATACCCGGTCGGTGCACTCGGCTCGGACACTGCGCACGAAGCGTTCCGCAAACGCGTTCGCCCGGGGTGTGCGCGGCGGAGTCTTCACCACGTCGATGCCTTCGGCGGCGAACACGGCGTCGAACGCCGGTGTGAACTTGGCGTCGCGGTCACGAACCAGGAACCGGAAGGCGGTGATCCGATCTCGGCCTGCCGAAGACCAGCAGCGGCTTGGACCCCTATGTCACCGCGACGACATTCAGTAACTACGGCGAAGTCGTCCAGCAGGTTTACGGCGCAGCCGGAATTTCGCAGCTCACCCGAAACTACACGTACGACTCATCCACTGGCCGTCTCGCGAACATCACGTCGAAGCTGCCGAATCAACAACAGCCAGGCCAGTTGGCTTCCGTCCAAAATGACACGTACACGTACACGTACACGTACTCGGCAACCGGCGACATCACCCGGATTACCGACGGAACAGACAACCAGACCCAGTGTTACCGCTACGACGGTCAGCACCGGCTCGCCGAGGCGTGGACCGCAATGGATGCTTGCGCAGCGAATCCAACCAGCAGCGCAATCGGAGCTTCCGGGAAGTACCCATACTGGGACAGCTACAACTTCGACGCTAGTGGACGGCGCACCCAAGACATCCATCGGACCAGTGCGTCCAGCACTACTACCCGTGACTACACCTATCCCGCGCCGGGAGCAACCGCACAACGTGTGCACGCACCGACCGCTGTAACGTACACGGGTGCCATATCGCGCATCGACACAATGACTTACGACAGCGGCGGTAATACGCAGCAGCGCACCATCAACGGCACTGTTACCGACTTCACGTTCAACACCGAAAACCGATTCTCTGGTGCCAATGTCCATGCCGCCGGAGGTGACCAACTAACCAGCCACCTGTACGACGCCTCCGGCGCAACCCTGATTCGTACCGATCCAACAGGAAAAACGTTGTATGCCGCCGGGCAGGAATACAGGGAAACCGGGGGAACCGTCACCGCTACCCGCTACTACGTCCAGGTCGGCGGACTGGTTGCCGTGCGCAACAGCAGCGGCTGCTTCTGGCTCGGAACCGACCGCCAAGGCTCCCCGAACTTGATGGTCAACACCGCAACGGGGCGACACAACGTCGTTGGTACACCCCTTATGGCGGTGACCGTGCCACCCAAGGCGTTTGGGCCATAAACAGAAGCTTCCTCAACAAGCAAAACAACACCTCTACCGGCCTGCTCGACGTCGGCGCTCGCGAATACGATCCGGACCTAGGGATGTTCCTCAGTCCAGATCCGCTCATCTCTATCGGTCAGCCAGAGTCATTCAACGCGTATGCTTATGCACACCACACGCCGATCTCCAAGTCCGACACCACCGGCCTTCGGCCGGACTGCGAAGGCGAGTGCCTGCGCCAGTGGAGCGGTGGGAGTCAAGTGCGGACAAGAAGACCTGGACGTTCCACCTGCGGTCCGGGGTGACCTTCCACGACGGTGAGGCGTTCACCGCCGACGCGGTGAAGCAGTCGGCGCAGGCCGCCCAGAAGCGCGGTGGTGCCTCGTTCATCTGGGCTCCGGTCAAGGAGGTGACCACTCCGGACGACAGGACCGTGGTGTTCACGCTCAAGTATGCGGCGCCGATGGAGCTGATCGCGTCGTCGATGTACGGCGCGTGGATCGTCAGCCCGAAGGCGCTCGCCGCGTCCGCGAACGACGAGAAGTACTTCGAGGCGGGGATCGACGCCGGCACCGGGCCGTACACCCTCGGCGAGTACAAGGCCGGCCAGCGGGTGGTGCTCCAGAAGTACGACAGGTACTGGGGCGGTTGGTCGGGTGCCAAGTTCAGCACTGTAGTCAACCAAATCATTCCGGAGGCCGTCACTCAACAGCAGATGCTCCAGGGCGGCCAGGTCGACCCCGCCACTTCGCTGCCACTGGAGAACATCGGCCAACTTGAGGCGAACAAGAAGCTCGCCGTCACCGAGTGCGCTACTGCGAGCAACTATCTCGGCTTCTTCAACACCACCAAGAAGCCACTGGACGACCCCAAGGTACGCCAGGCGCTGTCGTACGCGGTCCCGTACCAGGACATTGTCGATGTCGGCGCGCGGGGCTACGGCGTTCAGTCGCGAGGGCCGGTGCCGAACGGCATCTTCCCGTACGCGGACACGACCCCGCGATATACCTACGACCTTGACAAGGCCAAGCGGCTGCTCGCCGAGGCCGGCTATCCCAACGGCGGGTTCAACCTCAAGCTCACGTACGCGGCGGAGAATCAGTCGGAGAAGCGTTTCGCCCCGCTCATCAAGGACGCGTTCGGCAAGCTCGGCATCACCGTCGACGTCACCGCGATCCTGTTCCACCAGCAATGGGAGCAGGCCAAGGCGAATCCCGCCACGGCACAGGACATCTTCCTGATGCTGTACTGGCCAACCTACTCCGACGCGGGCTCGGACAATCTGTACTCATTGTTCCACTCGAGTGCCAAGCCGTCCTTCAACCTGAGCTACTGGAGAAACACCCAGTTCGACCAGCTGGTCGACCAGGCCGGCGAGTTCACGGCGACCGACGAGTCCAAGGCCCGGCAGATCTACGGCGACGCGATGAAGCTGCTCGTCGACCAGGCACCCGGCTTCTTCCTCTACGACGTCAAGCAGCCGGTCGCGCGCCAGAGCGGCCTCAAAGGCTTCGCCTGCCAGCCCGACTACTCCTTCAATCTCTTCTACTACCAGCTCAGCCCCGCCTGAGGCTATTGCCTGCCGCTCTGCATCGGCCCGCTCCCGGCCCGCCGTACCCCCGCATCACCAGGAGACGCCTCCATGACCAGGTTCCTGCTTCGCCGCGCGGGCACCGCGCTGCTCGTGCTGTTCGGCACCACGCTCGTCACGTTCGTCCTCGCCCGGGTGGTTCCGGCCGACCCGGCCGTGACGTACCTCGGCCCGCGCGCCCGGCCGGAGGACATCGCCCGGGTCCAGGAGCAGCTCGGACTGCACCATTCGCTTCCGGTGCAGTACTGGCGGTTTCTGACCGCACTTGTCCGCGGCGACTGGGGAACCTCGATCGGGACCAAACGGCCGGTGCTCGGCGAACTCGGCGAGCGCCTGCCGGCGACGATCGAGCTGCTCGGCGCGGCGATGTTGACCGCGCTCATCGTCGGCGTCGCACTCGGCGTGGTGGCGGCGCGGCGGCAGAACCGGCTCGCCGACCACGTGGTACGGCTCCTCGCGATCGGTGGGGTGTCGATGCCGGCGTTCTGGCTCGGGCTGATCCTTCAGGTCGTCTTCTTCAGCCGGCTGGGCTGGCTGCCGCCGACCGGCCGGCTCGACACCGACCTCGAGTTCACCGACCCGATCACGCACCTGAATGAAATGTACACAGTGGACGCTCTGCTGACCGGCAACATGACCGCCCTGGGCGACGCGGCCGCACATCTGGTGCTGCCCGCGCTCACCCTCGCCGCGTACCCGGTCGGGGTCGTGGCCAGGATGACCCGGGCCGCGATGATCGAGGCACTCGGGCAGGACTACATCCGGGCGGCCCGGGCCTACGGGATCCGGGAGCGCGTCATCGCCTGGCGGATCGCGCTGCGCAACGCGTTGCCGCCGACTGCGACGGTGCTGGGCCTGACCCTGGCGTACTCGCTCACCGGCGCGTTCTTCGTCGAGCTGGTGTTCAACTGGCCCGGCCTGGGCCAGTACGCGGCGACGGCGCTCCTCAACGTGGACTATCCGGCGATCATGGGAGTGACCGTCCTCGGTGCTACCGGGTACGTCGTGGTCAACCTCGCCGTCGACCTCGTGCAGGCCCGGCTCGACCCCAGGGTGGGGCTGGCATGAGCGCCACCAACGTGACGGGGCCCGCGCTCGTCGAGGCCGCCGCACCAACTCGTACCCGGCAGGTGGTCCGTGCGCTGCTGCACGACCGCCTGGCGTTGATCGGGATCGTTCTCGTCGCGCTGCTGATTGTCACCGCGCTGCTGGCCCCACTGCTCGCACCGTACCCGGCTCAGGGCGCCGGCGAGACGGTAGCGGGGGCGCACAACCTTGCTCCCGACGCGCGGCACTGGCTGGGCACCGATCAGCTCGGCCGGGACGTCCTGTCCCGTCTCGTCTACGGCGCCCGGCCGGCGCTGTTCGTCTCGCTCGGCGTAGTGGCGATCGCAATCGTCGTCGATGTGCCGCTCGGGCTGGTCGCGGGGTTCCGGGGTGGTCGGCTCGATGAGCTGCTCATGCGGGTGACCGACATGTTCCTCGCCTTCCCGCCGCTGCTGCTTGCCATGGTCACCGTCGCGGTGCTCGGCCCGGTCCTCTGGAATGCCGCACTGGCCCTCGCCCTGTCCTGGTGGCCGTGGTACGCCCGGCTGGTCCGCGGCGTGGCGGCCTCGCTGCGCGAGCAGCCGTTCGTCGACAGCGCACGGACCCTGGGGCTGCGCGGCAGCACAGTCATGCTCCGGCATCTCCTGCCCAACTCGGCCGGGCCGGTCATCGTGCAGGCCACCGTCGACATCGGCACGGTGATCCTCGCCGCCGGGTCGCTCGCGTTCATCGGCCTGGGCGCCCAGCCGCCGGCCCCCGACTGGGGCTTCATGGTCGCCGAGGGGCGCACGTACGTCTTCACCCAGTGGTGGCTCTCCGCCGCCCCCGGCGCCGCCATCTTCCTCGCCGTGCTCGGCTTCAACCTGCTCGGCGACGCGCTCCGCGACGTGCTCGACCCCAGGACGGTGAGCCGATGAACGCGATCCTGGAGATCGATCGACTATCTGTCCACATCGGACAGGCACGGCCGGTGCGGGAGATCAGCCTCACTGTCGCCGCCGGTGAGGTGGTCGGGCTCGTCGGCGAGACCGGCTGCGGCAAGACGCTCACCGGCCTGTCCGTCCTCGGCTTGCTGCCGCCGGGCAGCCGGGCCACCGGTACGGTCCGGCTCGCTGGGCGCGACGTGCTGACGATGCGCGAGGCCGAACGCCGGCAGCTGCGCGGCGGCGCGGCTGCCATGGTCTTCCAGAACCCGGGCACCTCCTTTGACCCGGTCCGTACAGTCGGCGCCCAGTTCGTGCGGGTGCTTCGGGCACACCACCCCGGCTCGGCCAGGGCTGCCGGGCAGCTCGCACTCAGCCTGCTTCGCGACGTGGAGCTGCACGACCCGGAGCGGATCTTCGCGGCGTACCCGCACCAGCTCTCCGGCGGGATGCTGCAACGTGCGATGTTCGCCCTCGCGCTGTCCTGCCGGCCGAGCCTGATCATCGCCGACGAGGCGACCAGCGCGCTCGACGTGTCGGTCGCCCGGTCCATCCGCCGCCTGCTGCTGCGGCTCCAGGCCGAGCACGGCTTCGGGGTACTGTTCGTGACCCACAACCTGGCCGAGGCGTATGACGTGTGCGACCGGATCTCGGTCCTGTACGCCGGTCAGGTGGTCGAGCACGGGCCGACCGAGGCCGTGTTCTCGGCGCCGGCGCACCCGTACACCCGGGCACTGCTAGCCGCCCTGCCCAAACCGGACGCACGCGGCGGCACGCTCGCCGCCATCGAGGGCAGCGTGCCGCAGCGCGTCATCGACGTGCGCGGCTGCGCGTTCGCCAACCGGTGCCCGATCGCCGTGCCCCGCTGCGTCGAAGAGGCGCCGCCGGCGGTCACGCCGACGGCCGGCTCGACCGCTGCCTGCCACTTCCCGGTCGGTACCCGATGAACGCCGTTCTGGAGGTGGCCGATGTCGTCAAGGAGTTCCCGGCAACCAAGCGGGCGGCGGCACCACTGCGGGCCGTCGACGGGGTGAGCTTCGCGGTCCCGGCCGGGAGCGTGTTCGCCCTTGTCGGCGAGTCCGGCTCCGGGAAGAGCACGCTCGCCCGCTGCGTGCTCGGGTTGACCCCGGTGACCGCCGGCACGATCCTGGTCGAGGGTACGGACATCGCCGGGGTCCGCGGCGCCCTGCCGAGCGCGCTGCGCCGCCGGGTTCAGATCGTCTTCCAGAACCCCTATGCCGCATTGAACCCGCGCATGACGGTCGCCCGTCTGGTCGGCAGACCGCTGCGGCTCATCGGCGTCCCCCGCTCCCGGCTGCGCGCCGCAACGCTCGGCGCGCTGGACCAGGTCGGCCTGGGCGCCACGCACCTCGACCTGTACCCGCACGAGCTGTCCGGCGGTCAGTGCCAGCGGATCGCGATCGCGCGGGCACTCACGCTCCGGCCGCGGCTGCTCGTGCTGGACGAGCCGACCAGCGCGCTGGACGTGTCTGTACAGGCACAGGTCCTCAACCTGCTCGGCCGGCTGCGCGCCGAACTGGACGTGGCTTACCTCCTCATCTCGCACGACCTGGCCGTCGTCCGGCACCTCGCCGACCAGGTCGCCGTCATGCGCTCCGGTCGCCTGGTGGAGACCGGCGAGGCGGCGACCGTCCTCGACGCGCCGCAGCACCCGTACACCCGTTCGCTGCTCGCCGCCGTGCCAGGCCGGGGCCGGGCCGCGCTGCTGGCCGACGATCCCCAGCCCCCCGCCCCGGCTCCGTCCACACCCGCCCCACCGCAGGGAGTACCACTGTGAGTCGTATCCTCGGCCTCGCCGTCGCCCAGGTCGCGCCCGTCGTGGGTGACGCCGAGGCGACCTTCGCCAAATTCGCCGGAGAGGTCCGCACACTCGCGGCGATCGTGCCGGCGGCACGGCTGCTCGTCTTCCCCGAGCTGTACCTGACCGGGATGGGCAGCTTCGGCGCGGCGACGCCGGCCGGGTACCTGGACCGCGTCGCCGAACCGATCCCGGGCCGGCTCACCGAGCGGATCCGCGCGCTGGCCCGGGAGACCGGCAAGTGGATCGTCCCCGGGTCCATCGTGGACTGCGACGGCGACCGGCTGCACAACACGGCGATCGCGGTGTCGCCCGACGGCGAGATCGCCGCCCGGTACCGGAAGATGTTCCCCTGGATGCCGTACGAGATGTCGGTCCCCGGCGACGAGCACGTCACCTTCGACATCCCCGAGGTCGGCCGGTTCGGCCTCGCGATCTGCTACGACGGCTGGGTTCCGGAGATCATGCGGACGCTCGCCTGGATGGGCGCCGAGGTGATCCTCCAGCCCACCTACACCCGCACCGCCGACCGCGCGCAGGAGCTGATCCTGGCCCAGGCCAACGCCATCGTCAACCAGGTGTACGTGGTGAACCCCAACGCCGGTCAGGTCTTCGGGACCGGTCGCAGCATCATCGTCGACCCGGAAGGTCGGGTGCTCGCCGAGGGGGGGGCAGCGGTGAGGAGTTCCTGACCGTCTTCCTCGACCTCGACCTCGACCTCGACCTCGACCTCGTCTCCACCATCCGTGAACACGGCACCGCCGGACTCAACGCGCTGTGGAAGCAGTTGCGGGACGCGGCGCCGCCGTTCCCGCCGGCCGTCCACGGATACGCCAACGGGGAGGTGATGCGCAACCTCGGGCAGTTCCCGACGTACCCGACCCAGACTCGGTGGTAGAGAGGACGCAGAACAACTCCTTCTGGGCCAGGCAGTTCGGTACCGCCGACGGCTACTCCTGCACCTTCTATCAGGCGGGGCAGTCATGCGTCGCGGTGCAGCGGGTCATCGTCCACAAGCGGGTTGCGGCCGAGTTCACCGACCTACTGGTGCGTCGGGTCCGCGCCCTGGCGACCGGTGATCCGGGCGACGATGCCACCCAGGTGGGTCCGCTCGTCGACGTCGAGGCCGCGCTCCGCATCGAGCGCTGGGTCGCGGAGGCGGTGACGGCGGGAGCGCGGCTGCTCTGCGGGGGAGCCCGTGACGGTGCGAGTTACGCGCCCACTGTCCTGGTCGACGTGCCGCCCGAGGCGAAGGTCTGGTCCGAAGAGGTGTTCGGGCCGGGCCTTGCGTTGACGGTGGTCGGCTCGGACGACGAGGCGTTTGCCGTCGCCAATGCCTCGTCGTATGGGCTACAGGCCGGAGCTCAACCTCGCGTTGGCCGCGACCGGCACCGGCCAAGGTTCGCAGCCCGGTCATGGGCACGACCACGGTACCGTCGCTGTCCGTTCAGGTGCTGTCGATCGGGATTTCGGCCAGCAGTGCCGTTCCTTGACCGGCCGGGCTGACGATGTCCAGGCGACCCCCCAGGGCCGCGACGCGATCGCGGAGGCCGACGAGTCCCGAGCCGCCGCTGGTGCTTGCGCCGCCGATGCCGTTGTCACGCACCGAGATGCGCAGGCAGGTGTCGGCGGATTCCAGGGTGATGTGGACCAGGGTCGCGTTGGCGTGCTTGGCGGCGTTCGTGAGGGCTTCAGACACGACGTAGTAGGCACCGACCTCGACCAGTTCGGGTAGTCGCCGGTCGACGGCCAGGGTGAGGTCGACGGGTGTGGTGCTGCGGCGAGCGAGGGTCCTGACGGCCGCGCCGAGTCCTCCCTTGGACAGGATGGCGGGGTGGATGCCGCGCGACAGCTCTTGCAGGTCGTGCAGGATGCTGGTCAGGCTGTTCACGGCCTGCGACAGACCGTGGCGAACGGCCTCCAGGTCGGCGGGCACAACCTCCTCCATGAGGCGCATCTGGAGGCCCAGCGCGACGAGACGTTGCTGTGCGCCGTCGTGCAGGTCACGTTCGATGCGGCGACGGGCCTCATCGCCGGCGGCGACGATGCGGGCGCGGGACGCGGTGAGCTCGGCGTGGGCTTCGGCGTTGGAGATTGCGGTCGCGACGAGTTCAATGAAGTCGGCCATGCGGGTTTCGGTGTCCGCCGGCAACGGTTCCGGCCGCGTCGTCACGACGACGGCCACGCCCCAGATACGGCCCTCGACCATGAGCGGGACACCGACCCCGGAGCGGAAGCCTTCTCGGCGGGCGATCTCGGCGTTGGGCCCCGTGGCGTGCTGGTACGAGGCTATCCGGGCCGCGGCGCCGCTGCGCAGCACCATCGGGAAGAGCGACTCGCCCTGGATCGCGAATGAGTGCTCGGGCAGGTTCAGATCCTTCGTGCCGGCAACTCTGGAAACGGTGGCGTTGGCCTCGTAGCGGTACAGCGCCGTGGAGTAGGGGCCGAGGACCCGGCCGATCTCCTCGGCCACGGCGTCGAACACCTTGGCCGGCGCGGCCCCGTGCGCGACCAGTGTTGCCACCCGGCGCAACGCGGCCTGCTGCTCGGCGATCTGTGCGAACTGCTCGCGGCTCGCCTGGCGTTCCCGCGCGGCGCAGAGCACGGATGTCAGTGCGGGGACGATCCGTTCCCGTAGTCGTTGCAGTGTGGGCTCGGGCAGGTCGGCCGGGACCAGCAGGGTGCCCAGGGCGGTCGCCCCGCCGTACAGCGGGAACGTGGTCCGGTGAGCGTCCCTGGTGCGGATGCCGAGTTCGATCGCGGCCCAGGGGATCTGCAGAGTCTGCGCGATTCGTCCCGCGGCGGTGTCCAGTGCGGGGTGCAGGTCCTCGGCGCCGAGGAGCACCTTGGCCAGATCGGCAGCGAGATCCGCCTCCTGGCGCCGGTCGGTTATCTCGGCGGTGTGTTTCCGGGCGACGTTCGCCAGACCGCTGACCAGCAGGGCGGCCGCCATGAAGACGGCCACGTCCTGCAGATCCTCGCTCGCGGAGAGATTGAGTACGCCGAATGGCGGGACGTGGAAGTAGTTGTAGGCGACGGCGCTGGACAGAGCCGTCAGCACGCCAAGCGTGGTGCCGCAGACGGCTGAGACGATCAGGACGCCGACGAGGTAGACCACGCCCCGGGAGTCCTGGTGGGCCGTGCCGTGCAGCGGGAACAGCGCGAGTGTCTCCACCCCGATCAGCGCCGCAGCGAACAGCAACGCGAGCGGCAGCGGCAGCGGCAGCGCACGCGCCAGGAGCGACAGTAGGCGTGTCCGCATCAGCGGCCGCCCCCTCCCGCATCGCGCCACACGCGCAGGGGTCGCAGGCATACACCTGCCAGCTAGCAAGGTAGCGCGGCTCGCGCGGCGACGCGTTCTCGAAGTGGTTCCGTGACGCTCTACAGGCTACCTTGACGCCGGCAGCCACCCGTGGCAAAGCGATCTCCGCATCGGCGTCGGCGCGCGGCCGGGCCCGTCCAGCGTGACCCGGCCGCTGCCCCGGTGCTCATGACACCCGGGTCCCGCGTTGCGCCTGGGCGAAGAGCCCGGTCGCGGCGAGGGCCATCAGGCCGGGCAGCCAGTACTGCCAGGCCTGGGACAGCCCGGCAAACACCGCGACGTTCTGGGTGACCTGCAACAGCAGTACCCCGAAGAAGACTCCCACGAAGCTGCCCCGGCCGCCGAAGATGGATGCCCCGCCGAGGACCACGGCAGTGATGCTCGCCAGCGTGTAGGAGATGCCCGCGGTCGGATCGCCCACACCGATCTGGGCCGCCAGCAACAAGCCGCCGAGCAGCGCGCACAACGAGCTTGCCACATAGGCCAGCACCTTGACCCGGCCGACCGGGATGCCGCGCTTGTGCGACGCCCGGTCGTCCGACCCGGTGCCCCGAAGGAACAGCCCGGTCATGGTGCGTCGAGAGGCGAGTTCGAGCGCGACCACGAGTGCTGTGCCGAGCAGCACCGACCAGGGGATCGGACCCAGTCGTGCCTTGAGCACGGCGGTCACCGGCTCGGCGATCGTCCCGCCGGGTGTGTCCCGCATGGCAAGCGACAGTCCCTGCAGCGCCATGTACGTGACCAGCGTGGCCACCACTGGTGTGACGGCGGCGAACCGTACGAGTGCCCCGTTGCACAGCCCGACCGCTCCCGCCAGCAGCACCATCAGGAGGAATCCCAGGACCCACCACCCGGCCGTGAAGTCGGCGCCGACGTAGAACGACGCCACGACAACAAGCGTGCCGCTCAACGGGCCCACGGAGAGATCGATGCCGCCGGTCAGCATCACGATCAACTGACCGGCCGCCAGGAACAGCACGGGAGCGAGCAGTTCCAGAACGCTGGCGATATTGAAGCTCGACAGGAACCGGTCGTTCTGCGTTGCGCCGACGATGCCCAGGGCGATGACGGCGACGGCCAGGAACAGGCTGGGGCTCTGCTCGCCGGCGAGGAACCGCCGCCAGCGCCGGCGCGGAGCCTTCACGGACGAGGCGTCCGGGTCGGCGCGGCGGGTGACCGACCCGGTGAGCGACGCCGCGGTGATGGCCTCGTCCGTGATCTCGTCACCGACGAACTCGGCCACCACGCGGCCCGCGGAGAAGACCAGGACCCGGTCACACAGTCCGGCGAGTTCCACGTTGTCCGAGCTGAGGATGACGACAGGAACGCCGTCGTCGGCGGTGGCCCGTAGCCGGTGGTAGATGTCGGAGCGCACGCCGACGTCGATGCCCTGCGTCGGTTCGTCACAGAGCAGGACCTTGGGGTCGGACAGCAACGAGCGACCGAGCACCACCTTCTGCTGGTTGCCGCCGGACAGCGCCTCGACCGCTACGTCGGGCGAGGCGAGCTTGACGCCGAGGTCGGCGATCTCGCGCCGGACCACCTGATCTTCGCGTCGGGAAGCGATGATGCCGTGTCGCGCCGTCCGGTTGACGGCCGCGACCGCCAGGTTCTCGCGAACGGAGTGGGCCGTGGCGACACCCTCAATGTGACGTTCTTGTGGCATGAGAACGATGCCCGATCGGCGCGCTCGGCGCGGATTCGACACGTTGGCCGGATGCCCCTCGACCAGCACCCGCCCATCACACCGCGCGGCGCCGCCGAGGGCCCTGATGAACTCGCGCTGGCCGTTTCCCTCGACACCGGCGAGGCCGAGGATCTCGTGCCGCGCGAGTTCCACGCTGACCTCGGTGAAGCGGTCGGACGTCAGGCTCTGTACCTGCAGGACTGGTTCGCCGAGGTCGCGGGCGCGACCGGGGAACAGCGCCGCGACCTCGCGTCCGGCGACCCGAGTGACGATCTCCTGCTCGGTCACCTCGGAGCGGTTGAACGTTCCGCGTATCTGCCCGTCCCGCAGGACGGTGATGCGGTCGGCGAGCGTGAAGACGTCGGGCAGCCGGTGGCTGATGTAGACGATCGCCACACCGCGGGCGGCCAGCTGCCGGATGCACTCGAACAGCCGGGCGGTCTCGGCGGCCATGAAGGGCTCGGTGGGCTCATCGAAGATCACGATCTGCGGATCACAGGCAAGCGCGCCGCATATCTCGACCGCCTGCTTCTCCGCCAGGGTGAGGGTCCGGACGGGAGCGGTGGGGTCGATCGGCATCCCCATCGCGAGCAGCCTGTCCGCCGCCCACTGCGTCGCCGCGGAGAAGCGAGGTCGACGCCGCTGCGGTACCGAAAGCAGCAGATTCTCGGTCACCGTGAGGTCAGGCAGCAGCGCCGGGTGCTGGAAGGCGATGGCCAGCCCCTCCGACCGTGCGGCGGTGGGGGAACTCTCGGTGATCACTTGTCCTGCGATCTCGATCCGTCCGCTGTCCGGCTTCAACGCGCCGGAGGCGACAGCCATGAGGGTGGACTTCCCGGCGCCGTTGCCGCCGACGAGGGCGTGGATCTCGCCGGCGCGGACGTCGAAGTCGACGCTGTCGAGTGCGAGGACCCCGGGGAAGCGTTTCGTCACACCACGCATGACCAGGCGAGGATTCGATGCGTCCATGGAAGGTGTCCCTTCGGGTGCCTGACCGCAGCCGGTTCAACCGGCTGCGGCCAGGCGTCGGCGTGGTCAGTTGTAGACGTTCTTGAGTTCCTCGGCGGGCATCTGCGCCGACAGGATGGCACTGGTCGGCAGCGTCGGGTCGCACTTGGGCTGCTTGGCGCTGTCGAAGGTGTCCTCGTAGATCGGGATGTTGATGATTTCGGGCTCGTCGTTCTTGATGCCCTCCTTGGCGGCGACGGCCTTGCGCAGGGCAAGCCGGACGATCCACGTCCGGCTGGAGACCGTGACGATGTTGAAGCCCGGCTGCTGGGCGCTCAGCTGCTTCCACTCGCAGGCGAAACCGTTGAGGTCGTTCGCCGTCCACAGCGGCAGCTTGCGGTTGGCCGCCTGGAAGGCACGAATGCCGCCCAGCGAGCCGTCGCCCGAGTCGGAGATGATCGCGTCGATCTTCGGGTATTTCGTCAGCAGCCCGGCGACGACACGCTGCGTCTGGGCCGGGTTCCAGTTCGTGTCGATGGGCTTGCCAGGGTCGTTCAGCAGCTTCACGTTCTTGCAGGCCGCGTTGCTGGCGAACTCTTCCTCCACGCCCTTGATCTCGGTGGTGCTCTGGGTGTTGCCGGGCGTACCACCGAGGAAGACGACGTTGCCTCCCGCGTCGCCGAGATGCTCGCACGTCCACCGTGCCCAGGTGTGTCCGTCGTTGATGGTGTTGTGGCCGACGAACGTCGTGTAGTCCTTGCCCGGCGTGCCGCCCGGATTGGCGGTCCAGGGCACGACAGTCACGCCGGCCTGGAACGCCTCCCGGAGGGTGGGCAGCAACGCCTCGCCGGCGTCGGGGAAGACCACGATCGCGTCGGCGCCTTGGCTCACCAGCGCTTTGATGTCGCTGATGGCCTTCTGCGGGTTGTTCTGACCGTCGGAGTACGGCAGCACCGTGAGGTTGGAACACTTGCGTGCCTCGTTCTCGAACTCAGCACGGGCCGTCTTGCGCCAGGCGTTGTCGCCCGTGCCGTCCGCCAGCGCCACCTTCAGCGGTTTACTGCCGCAGAACTCCGTGATCGGCTTCAGCTGACTGACGTCGCCGATCCGGGTGCTGTCGCTGTAAACCTTCTCGACGTTCGTGGAATTCGCCGGGTCACCCTTCGGCGTCGCGCATCCCGTGATGGCGAGTGCGGCGGTGACCAGCGATCCGGCCGTCAGCATGTGGCGTCGTTTGTATGACATTGTCACTCCAGTTGAGGTGATGTTCCGCTTTACCGGCGGTCGAAGTCGTGGGCAGCAGTCCTTCGATCCGGGTCACCCAGCGGGGACTCCGGTTGCCTTGATGGAGCGAGCGGTCCGACCGAACCGCACCCGGCGCAGGATGACCGCCAGTGCGAGCACGGCCGCCTGCACGAGCAGCTGGACCGAGGTTGTGGCGCCCGCCGCCAGGACGACCTGATTGAGCTGCGTCAGGAACAAGGCCGCCCCGCCGGTGGCAACCGCGCTGCTCATGCCGCCGGTCAGCAGGCTTCCGCCGAGCACCACGCCGGCGATCGATGACAGTTGGTAGGTGTTGCCGAGTAGGATGTCGGGCGTCCGCAGGTAGCCCGCGAGCAGCAGGCCCGCCAGTGCATAGAGCAGCCCGGCCGCGACGTAGGCGGAGACCTGATAGGCCGACGTCCGGATGCCCAGCAGCCGCGCCGCCGATGGGCTTGCGCCCACGGCCATGAAGCGACGACCCACCACCGAGCGGCGCCGTAGCCACTGTGTGACGGCGATCAGGACGACGGCGATGATCAGCAGGTTCGGAACGATCCACACCGAACCGGCCGCGAACTCGCTGAATCGACGATGAGCCGATCCCGGAAAGCCCTTCGAGAGTTGCAGTACGGCGCCGATGAACACTGCGTTCATGGCCAGTGTGACCACGAACGCGGCGATCCGCAGTCGCACCACCGCTATACCGATGACGAGCCCACCCGCGGCACCGGCAAGCAGGCCGAGGGCGGCCGCGAGCAGCGCCGGCATGCCGGTCGTCTGGGGTACCTTGGTGGCGAACACGGCGGCGAGCGCCATCGCCCCGGGCACGGACAGGTCGATACCTCCCTGGCTGATGACGAACGACTGGCCCAGCGCGGCGATCGCAAGGATCGCGGCGAAGGGCAGCATGGACTGCAGTGCGGAGACCGAGAGGCTGCCGGGTGCGAGAATCGGACTGACCGCGAAGAGCACGACGGCCATCACCCACACCGGCACGAACGGACCGGGCGGCAGGCCCACCCGAGCCCGACGCGTCAGCGCGGTGGTTCGCTGCGGTTCGCGTAGGTCAGAAGACATGCGTATGCACTTTCTATGAGCCGGGAGTCAGCAGGTCAGACGGCGGTGTAGCCACCGTCGACCGGCACGTCGGCACCGGTGATGAAGCTCGCCAGGGGGCTCAGCAGAAATACGATCAACGCGGAGATCTCGGCGACGTCCGCGATCCGGCGCAGTGGATGTGCGTCCACGAGCACGCGTTCGGCCTCGGCCGGGTCGGGCTGGGCGGCGAGGTACGACCGTAGCTGATCCGTTGCTACCGATCCCGGGCTCACCACGTTGCAGCGGATGTCGTGCCGGGCGTAGTCGGCGGCGATCTGTCGGCTCAGTTGGAGCACCGCGCCCTTCGACGCGCAGTACGCCGGCTGATTCGGCAGGCCCACACGACCGGAGATCGACGAGAGGTTCAGGATGACGCCGCCCGTTCCCTGTCCGACCATCGCGCGGACGACGTGTTTGCACGTGAGAAACGTGCCGGTGGCGTTGACCCCGAGCACCCGGGACCAGTCCTCGAGCGTCGTCTCAGTCAGAGGCCGGGAGATCATCGTGGCGGCACAATTGACCAGGCCATGGATCCCGCCCCACTCCCGCGCCGCCGCCGCGACCGCGCCTCGAACAGCGGCTTCGTCCGTGACGTCGGCCGGGTAGGGAAGGGCCTGCCGCCCGTCGGCGCGCAGCTCTGCAGCGAGTCGCTCGACGGCGTCCGCACGATGATCGACCAGCAGCACGGCACTGCCGGCAGCGGCGGCCGCCCAGGCGGTACCGGCACCGATCCCGCCGCCAGCGCCAGTGATCATGACGACGTTGCTCATACCGACATCCTTCAATTCATAGCAGTTTCGGCCAGGGACTGAGAGCGCCCGGCCGCCGGGCGCCGCGGGCGCTCCAGGGGCACGGTGCGGCGCCAAGCGCTGTCACCGCGGCTCCCGATGGGAGGTGTTATCCACCGGCTTTACCTGCGTGAACGGCCTTTGAGCTTGAACGAGGCTGACACGCTGCATGCAGCATGTCAAGCCTTGTCGAATCATGTTCGTCAGTTGACGTGCTGCATGCAGCATGTTACGTTTCGATCCCCGTTGGAGCAGGAAGGCGGGTCAACCGAGGTGCACGAAACGGACAGAACGACGCGGGTCGCGGTCGCTCAGTTGCCCTCAGCCAAGCAGGATCTGGACGCCAACCTCGAGCGGGCGATCGATGCGATCGGACGCGCCGGAGCGGCGGGTCACGAGCTCCTCGTGTTCCCCGAGTGCGCGCTGAGCGGATACCTGTTCGACTCGCGCGCCGAGGCCGAGCGGCAAGCCGTCTCCATCGGAGACCGGCGAATCACCCACCTTGTCGATGCCTGCCGCCGGGCTTCGGTCATCGCCGTGGTCGGCTTTCTCGAGCTGGCCGACGACGTGCTGTACAACGCCGCGGTGACGCTTGGGCCGGGTGGAATCCTGGGCAACTATCGCAAGCAGCACCTGCCGTACCTGGGCGTCGACCGCTTCGTGGCGCCGGGCCTCGGCGACAGCCCGCGGGTGGTGGAGACCCCCGTCGGCAACATCGGCGTGATGGTCTGTTTCGACCTGCGGTACCCCGAGTCGGCGCGCGTGCTCGCACTCCAAGGAGCGGACATCATCGCGATGCCGACCGCATGGCCGCGCAGCGCCACCTTCCTCGCTGAGCACGTCACCCGCGTCCGGGCGCTGGAAAACCTCGTCTACCTTGCCGTCGCGGACCGGGCGGACGAGGAGAACGGCGTCACCTTCCTCGGCCACAGCCAGGTGGTATCACCCGCCGGCGAGGTGCTCGTCGACGCGGGGGATGCCGAAGGGATCTTCGGCGCCGACGCGGACCTCGCCCAGGCCCGGAACAAGAAGCTCGTGATCATTCCCGGCGAGTACGAACTCGCGGTCTTCGCCGAGCGCAAACCCGAGCTGTACCGGGAGATCACCCGGACCTCCGCGACCGGCTTGTAGCCGGGACGCCGTCAGCAGGGCAGAGCAAGGCAGGCAGGACAAGGCGGGTAGAAAGGAGATCGGCCATGTGCGGACCGGAGTTCATCACGCCGGAGACTCGAAGCAAGATCGCGGCGTACGCCGCCGAGTTCCGGAAGGTGACGAGGAGCCCCTTCGGTGCCGAGGACGAGATCGGCATGCTCAACCTCCTGTCGCCGGCATCGGCGCGGGAGGTGATGCGCCGGGCCGACGGCGGCGCCGCGATCGACCTCTCCGTGGACATGTTCATCGGCATGCCGTCGTGGATCAAGGCCGGCGATCCGGCCTTTCAACAGTGGATGACCCACACCCCCGATGGCACGGTGCTGGACGACCTGACCGGCGCCGGGCGCGCCCAGAACCAGCTGGTCTCCTACTCCGGCGACGCGGTGTCGATGTACACGCACACCGGGACGCACATCGACACGCTGAATCACTTCGGCTACAACGGCGAGATCTGGAACGGGTTCTCCGCAGCGCAGCACCTCAGCTCGCGACACTGGACCAAATGCGGCGCCGACAAGATACCCCCGATCATTGGTCGGGGTGTGCTCTTCGACGTGGCCGGTCTGCACGGCGTCGACATGCTGCCGGACAACTACGGCATCGGGGCCGACGACCTCGGCGGCGCGCTGCGACGGCAGGGAACGTCGTTCTTCCCGGGAGACATCGCCCTCATCCGCACCGGACGAATGACCCAGTGGCCGGATCCCCGACGGTACATCGACAACAGCCCCGGCCTGAACCTCGCGGGCGCGCAGTATCTCGCTCGCGCCGGAGCATCGGTAATCGGCGGCGACAATTCGGCGCTCGAGCAGATGCCCGCCGACGATCCAGAGAACTGGCAGGTGGTCCACACCTACCTGCTCGGTGAAGCCGGTGTGCCGATGATGGAGATCGTCGACTGTGAGCGGCTCGCCGCCGAGTCGCTCTACGAATTCGCGTTCATCGGCGCCTGCCTGAAGATCCGCGGCGCGACCGGGGCACCCATGCGCCCACTCGCGATGCCGTTGGCCGGCTGAGCACTGCCCCTGGCCACGGCCCAAATCGTCAGCACTTCGTACACGTTAGGCGAACCCCTGCAATGTCTGCACAAGAGTCCGTTTCCGCGATCGACCAAAGCCGGACCGCCTACGGCGACGAGGCCTTCAGCCGATACCTCCGCCGCGCGTTTCTCGCTTCCGCCGGATACGACGACGTCGATCTGGACCGGCCCGTGATCGGGATCGCGGTCACCACGTCCTCCTACAACACGTGCCACCGGGACATGCCGGCGCTCGTGGAGGCCGTCCGGCGAGGAGTCCTCGAAGCCGGTGGCCTGCCGATGGAGTTTCCGACGATTTCGCTCGGTGAGATCCTCACCTCGCCCACCTCCATGCTGTTCCGGAACCTGATGGCGATGGACACCGAGGAGATGGTTCATTCGCTACCGATGGACGCCGCGGTCCTGCTGGGCGGATGCGACAAGACCGTTCCCGCCCAGTTGATGGCCGCCGCTTCGGCGGACAAGCCGGTCCTGTTGGAGGTCGTGGGGCCGATGATGACCGGCAGCTGGCGTGGCGAGCGGGTCGGCGCGTGCACCGACTGCCGACGGCTGTGGGGACGCCACCGTGCCGGGGAACTGGACGCCGACCAGATCACCGAGGCCCGAGGCGAACTGGTGACGACCGCGGGCACCTGTGCCGTCATGGGTACCGCGTCCACCATGGCCTGCATGACCGAAACGCTGGGCATGATGCTCCCTGGCGGAGCCACTCCGGCTGCCGCGACCGGCGAGCGTCTCCGGCACGGGGCCGCAACCGGGCGCCGCGCCGTTGAACTGGCACGGCAAGGAGGGCCGGTGCCCAGGGAGATTCTGACGAAGGACGCGTTCGAGAACGCCATCAAGGTGCTCGCCGCGCTCGGCGGATCCACCAACGCCCTCGTTCACCTGGTCGCCGTGGCCCGACGCGCGGGCGTCGACGTTTCTCTCGCCGACTTCGACACCATCGGTGCCAAGGTGCCGCTGCTGGTCGACTGCAAGCCGTCCGGCGCGAACTACATGCAGGACTTCCATCGCTCCGGCGGCCTTCCCGCGCTGCTCAAGGAGCTCGAACCGCACCTGGAAACATCGACGCTCGGCGTCAGCGGGCGTCCGCTCGCCGAACTGCTCTGCGAAACTCACCCACGCGAGGACTGGCAGCACGTCATTCGCCCGCTCGGCGACCCGCTCGGCCCGCCCGGAGCGCTGGCCGTCCTGACCGGATCGCTCGCGCCCAACGGAGCGGTGATCAAGACCTCAGCGGCCAGCCCCGAGCTGCTGCGGCACACCGGCCCCGCCTTCGTGCTCGACGCTGACCAGGACATCGCCGCGATCCTCGACGACCCTGATCTCGACATCACGCCTGATCATGTTCTCGTACTGCGTGGAGCCGGGCCGATCGCGGCGGGGATGCCCGAGGCGGGCGCGTTGCCGATTCCCGGAAAGCTGGCACGGCAGGGCACCCGGGACATGGTCAGGGTCAGCGATGCCAGGATGAGCGGCACCTCGTACGGCACGGTGGTGCTGCACTGCGATCCCGAGGCGGCCGCCGGCGGGCCGCTCGCGATCGTCCGCAACGGCGACCTGATCCGGCTCGACGTGCCCGCTCGCCAGCTCGACCTCCTCGTGGATGAGGCCGAGATCGCCCGGCGCATGCGTGACTTCACCCCGCCCCCGCTACCCAGCCGTGGCTGGCGGCGGCTCTACGCCGAGACCGTCCTGCCGGCCAGTCAAGGCGCTGATCTATCCTTTCTGTAACGCTGACGACCAACCTGGGGAACGACGGTGCCAGCGATTTGTTCGTGGAGCAGAGGTCACGGTGGCCTCCTGTGCCTTGCCGATGGGAAGAGTGAGCGTGCGTGAAGCCGCTGTCCGGTGATCAGGCATCGCTGACCGAGCGTGTCTTCGAACAGATCAGGGACGCGATCCGCTCCGGCGAACTGGTCCCAGGCTCTTTGTATTCGGTTGTGGAGATCGCGAATCAACTCGGCGTTTCACGCACGCCCGTGCGCGAGGCGCTCCTGCAATTCGCGGCCAACGACATGGTCCGGTTCGAACGCAGCCGCGGTGTGCGCATCCTGGAACTCTCGGTCAAGGACATCGAAGAGATCTACTCGTTGCGGCTGCTGCTCGAGGCGCCGTCGGCATATCGCGCGGCCACTCGGATGACTGATCGCGAGCGTGCCGCGCTGACAAGAGCCTTCGACAGCATGCGTAAGGCGTGCGACATGGGCGACGAGCGCCTGTTCCAGAAACATGATCTCGTGTTCCACGAGACGATCGTGCGGGCGGCGGGCAACGAGCGCGTGGTTCAGGCGGTGGCGAACACCCGTTCTCAAATGCACGCGCTCGGCCTGTCGACCACCAAGACCCGGACTCTCGCCGACATTTTGGCGGTACACGAGAAGATCTACGACAACATCATTGCGCGAAACGCGGTCGGCGCCAGCGAGGCCGTGCAGGACCACCTCATCGGCACGCTCAAGATGCTGGTGCAGCAGTCGGCGGAAGGCGGCCCGGCGCTCGATGACTACGAGCCTCCGGTAACGCGGCTGAAGCCGATGGATTGACCTCGGCCGTTCAGAACGGCAGCCGCAAGCGCCCCTTCTGTGCCCTGTTGGCTTGGTGCGTCATCTGACCTCGACGCGGCCCAGCGGGTCTCGGCTCTCCGCGAGGTCCCCACGGCCGTAGGCCAGCTCGGGTCCGCTGGGTCGAGCGCGCTGCGCAGGTAGGCGGTGGTGAGCCGCCGCAGCAGTGCGACGCGCGCGGGGCCAACAACGCTTGACCCCCGCATCAGCGTGGCGGGATCTTGTCCTTGGTGACCGCGTTTTCGAGATCCCGGGCGAAGGCGTCCGGGTCGTGGGTGCGTACGTAGTTCGACACGGCGTAGTAGAAGCCCTCCTGGAACTCCGGGCTCATGGCCTCGCCGTGGGCGACCGACAGCAGCACCGATGAGCCCCAGAGGCTCTTCGAGGCATCGCGCTGGTAGGCGGACAGGGACGAAATGTCGATGTTCCGGAGCACCGGTACTGACCCCTTCGCCTTGCTGAACGGGATCTGGGTCGCCGGTTTGCTGATGTCGCTGAGGAAGGCAAGGGCGTTCTTGGCGTTCCTGGCTCTGGTCGCGGCCACGAAGACGTCGACAACCGCGAGGAAGCTGTCGCCGGTGCCGGGAAACGGCACAGCTCCGAAGTCTCTGCCCTCCCGTGCGCCGTCGGCGACCAGCTCGCCGTACGCGGAGTCGTTCAGGGACTCGAAGGCGCAACCACCGGCGGCGAGCTTCTTTGTCGCCGCGTCCCAGGTCAACGTACCGGCCTCGGGATCGGTGTACGCGAGGATGTCGCCGAAGGTCCGCAGCGCCGTCCGCACCTGCGCGCTGCGCCAGTTGAGGTGGTCGCCGCCCATGTCCTGCCAGCCCTTTACCCCGATGGTGCTGAGCAGCACGCTCTCGAACAGCTCGACGGTGGTGAACGGGTCCTTGCCGCCGAGACACAGCGGGGTGGCTCCGGAGGCCCTGACCTTCTGCAGACTGTCCAGGAAGGCGGCGAGGGTGTAGTCGCTGGAGGGCAGCGCGACGCCGGCTCGGTTGAGTAGCTCGGTGTTGAACCACAGCATATTGCTGCGATGGGCACCCGTCGGCACCCCGTACGGCTTGCCGTCGTGCATGAGCGAACGCAGAATGGTCGGCTGCATCGTCGCGCGCAGGTCACCGTCGGTGAAGACCGACGTGACGTCGCGGATGACGCCGCGGTCGGCGTAGCCTTGCACGGACTTGCCCGCGAAGGTCTGCCAGACGTCGGGTGGGTTGCCGTGCTGCAGCCGTTTGGACAGCGCCACGACCGCCTGTGACCCGGCGCCGCCTGTGACCGCGGCGTTGACGACGTCGACATTCGGATTCGTCTGGTGCACGGCGGACAAGAGGACGTTCAGTGCGGTGGCCTCCGACCCGGAGGTCCACCACGACACGACCTCGAGCTGCTTGGTGTCCGTCGTGGCGCTCGTCGGCTTCTGCGCGCCGCAGCCGGCCACGGCGAGCGCTATGAGTGCGACTACCGCGACCGCGCGGCGCTGGCGGTTCATGCCGCGCTCCCGGTGACGGTGCTCGGCCCGGCATCGCCGGGCAGGCCCGACTCGGCGCTCCCGCGGACGGACCCGGGCGCGGCCCTGAGGTCGTAGAGGGCGTAGAGCCCGACGACGGCAAAGCAGGCGGCTGGGACGACAAAGGAGATCGCCGCGCTCGTCTGGTCCACGAGCTTGCCCTGTACCAGGGGCATGATCGCGCCGCCCACGATGGCCATCACGAGGCCGGCGGCGCCGAACTTGGTCGCCGGCCCGAGCCCTTTGAGGGCAACGCCGTAGATTGTCGGGAACATGAGCGACAGACAGAAGGACAGGGCGACCCCGGCGAGGACCCCGGCGAGGTTGGGACTCGACATCGCGAACGCGCAGAGCATCACCGCCAGCAAGGCCAGCACGGCGAGCACCTTGGTGGCGCGCACGCGACCAATCACCCACGTCATCAGGAAGCGTGATCCGAGGAAGACGAGCAGGCTGACCTGAAGAAGCGAGGGTGGTGAAGACGGGAAAGTCCGCGCCGACACCACCGTGGTGTCGGCGAACGTTGACTACCCCACCGACACCGGCCTGCTCGCCCGGGCAGTCGGGCGGATGTCCCGCCTGGTCACCCGGATCAGGGCTGTGGGCGCCGCGCCACGCACGCCGTTTCGGGACCGTACCCGCGCCGCCGGGCGGCGCGTCCGGGCGATCGCGGCGCACCTGCGGCTGCGCGGCGCGCTGGCCCGCGAAGAGGCGCAGGCCACCATCGCCCGGATCCTCGCCGAGCTGGCTGGCCTGGCACAGCGCAGCGCCGTCGAGGCGCGGGTAGTGCTGCGCAACGCCCGCCGTGGCCTGGCCCGGGCGACCGGCCGCGCCAGGGGCCGGCTTCGTCGCGCCGCCGACGAACTGGCGGTCATCATCGACCGCACCGACCGAGTAATCGTCCAAGCGCGGACCCGGCTGGTCGGCGGTACGCCCGACTCCGCAACCCGCCTGGTGAGTCTGCACGACCCCGACGCCCGCCCGATCGCCAAGGGCCGCCTCGGGAAACCGGTCGAGTTCGGCTACAAGGCCCAGGTCGTCGACAACGTCGACGGCATCGTGCTCGACTACACGGTGGAGCAGGGTAACCCTCCCGACGCGCCACAACTGGCCCCGGCGGTCGAACGGATCACCCGCCGCACCGGCCAGCCTCCGGGCGCGGTGGCCGCGGACCGCGGCTACGGCGACGCCGCCGTCGAGACCGACCTCCACGACGCCGGCGACCTTCGGTGTCGTTGCGGAGTTGGACGATGGCCATGACGCTGCAGGGTGCTGCCGGTCGACGCGACGAGGTCGGTCAGGTGGGTGTTCGCGGCTTTGACCTTCCTGTCGATGACGGCGACCTCGGTGATCAGCTCTGAGGCCAGCTGCCGGCGGGTACGTCTGACGACGTCGCGGGGCCGGCCGGTGTTGAAGGTTAGGGGTCCGAGTCCCTTCGGGCGCGCAACATCAAGAGGCGGCTGAGCTGTGGAAACGCAGATCAACCGCTTCTCTTGTTTGTCCACTGTGGACCTGAAGTGCTCCGAAGGTGACCGGCTGTTTCGGAGTGGTTCAGACCGGCTCGTGCCGGTCGACGCTCGTCTGTGCCAACTCGCCTGGATCTTGACAGCGACGTCGGCGGTCGAACCGCTCTTCAGCAGGGTTGTCCGGGCTTCTGACGGCTTCCGGGGGTCACGAGTCCGGTTTCGTAGGCGATGACGACGAGTTGGGCGCGGTCGCGGGCGTCGAGTTTGGTCAACAGGCGGCTGACATAGGTGCGGGCGGTGTCCGGGCTCAGGTGCAGTTCGGCGCCGATCTCCGCGTTCGACCGTCCGGTGCCGACCTGTGCGAGGACGTCCCGTTCGCGTTCGGTGAGCCCGGCGAGTCGCCGGGGGTCGGCCACGGGGGAGCGGGCCGCAGCGGCCAGGACGCGCCGGGTGACGGCAGGGGAGAGCAGTGCGTCTCCGCCGGCGACGGTGCGGACGGCGTCGCGCAGGGCGTCGGGTGGGGTGTCCTTGAGGAGGAAGCCGGCCGCGCCGACGCGGATGGCGTCGAAGAGGTACTCGTCGTCGTCGAAGGTGGTCAGCATAACGACTTGGACGTCGGTGAGGTGCGGGTCGGTGAGGATGCGCCGGGTGGCCTCGAGGCCGTCGGTGCCGGGCATGCGCACGTCCATGAGCACCACGTCGGGTTGCTCGGCGCGGACGGCGTCCAGGCCCGTTGCGCCGTCGCCGGCCTCGGCGACGACGGTGATGTCCGGTGCGCGTTCGAGCAGCGCGCGGAGCCCGGCGCGGACGAGGTGCTGGTCGTCGACGATGACGACCCGGATGTCCGTCATGCGCTGCTCCCGGCCAGCGGCAGGCGTGCGTGCACCCGGAACCCACCCAGCTCGCTGTTGCCGGCCTCGACGGTACCGCCGAGCAGTGCGACCCGCTCGGACATCCCGCGCAGGCCCTGGCCAGCGGTGTCCAGTGGTGGGCCGGGCGGTGCGCCTCGGCCGTCATCGACGATCTCGAGTGACAGCCGGGGTCCTGCCGCCTGGACGGTGACGTGCACCTGGCTGGCGTGTGCGTGCCGCAGGGTGTTGGTGAGGGCTTCCTGGACGATTCGGTAGGCGGTCGTGGCCACGACGGCGGGCAGCGTGTCGACCCGGCCGGTGACGCGCAGTTCGACGGGCAGGCCGCTGTGGCGTACGCCGTCGACGAGGGTGTGCAGTTGGTCGAAGCCCGGTGCGGGTTCGCGGGTCCCGGAGTCCTGGCGGAGAGTACGCAGGGTGGCGCGCAGCTCGGCCATCCCGCTGCCGCCAGCCGAGCCGATCGCGGCGAGCGCGGTCCTGACCTGGTCCGGCGCGTTGTCGGCGAGGGCCTCCTGCGCCACCGCCGACTGCAGCGTGATGACCGACATCGTGTGGCCGAGGGTGTCGTGCACCTCCCTGGCGATCCGCAGTCGCTCGGCCTCGACCTGCCGGGCGGCCTCCCGGCGGCGGTCCTCGACGGCGGCGGTGGCCTGCCGGGCCATCTCGGTCCGCAGTGACCTCCTGCTGCGGACCGCGTCGCCGAGAGTGATGACGGCGAGCATCAGCGCGGCCTCGGAGCCGAGGTCGAAGCCCACGACGATCGAGACGTCGTCGCCCTCGACCAGCCGCATCCCGACCGACAGTGCCAGCAGTCCGCCGCCGACGATCGCGGCCGGCAACACCCTGCCGCGCTCCGCCGCCGTGTACAGCACGGCGGCGGTCGGTGCGGCCAGGCCGATCGCCGGGAGGTCCAGCGAGTAGTACACGACGATGCCGGCTGCGGTGACCAGCAGCGCGGGGGTCGGCCACTGGCGGCTGCACAGCAGCAGCGCGCCGAGGCCGGCCGCGAAGCCGTAGGCGAGCGCAGCCCGGCCGGGCGGCCCTCCGTCGGTGACTACGGCCGCCGCGACCAGGCAGAAGGTGGCGACACCGAGCAACGCGTCGGTGTGGGTGGGTCGGCAACGCACACCAGCAGCGTAGAACGGCGCGCCGAGCTGCCGCTGTCGCTGGGGAGCGTCCGTTTCCCGGCGCCGCGTACGCCCAGAAGCGATCCCGGTGCGCTCCCGCAGGCGGCAGACGGCAACGCTCACGAACCGCAGCATGGTTGACGACCAGATGGACCGCGCCCGCAACGGTGCGATCGACGCAGGAGGACTCGGACGTGTCCCGTACCAAACTGACCTGGATCGTGCTCGTGATGCTCGTGTGGGCGGCGATGCTGTCCTTCGGTGGTGTTGCGGCTGAGACGGTCATGCTCTACCCGAACATCTTCGGCGACGCCCCGGCGTCGCTGGAGCGGGCCCGCGAGTTCATGGTCGCGGGCGGCCCGAGCGACTACTTCCCGCCGCTGGGCGCCACGGTGGTGCTCAGCAGCCTCGCCGCGGTACTGCTGACGTGGCGCGACCCGCGGCTGCGGTGGTGGATCGCCGGTGCGGCCGGCGTCTTCATCGCCTGCGAGTTCCTGTTCTCCGCGGTGTTCTTCTGGCCGCGCAACGAGATCATGTTCGTCGACCCGGTCGGCACCCATTCCCCGCAGTATCTGCGGCAGGTCGCCGAGGAGTTCGTTGCCGGACACTGGGTGCGTCTCGCCGGCGGCGCGGTCACCGCTGCGCTCGCCTTCACCGCGCTGCTGCGCTTCACCCGCGATACGGCCCGCGTGGCCGCCGTCGCTGAGGTCGCGCGATGAGCCGGCCGCGCCGCGTGCTCGGGTTCTCCTGGCCGGTGCTGGTCGGCCTTGCCGCGCTGGCGGCTCCCCGGGTCGTGCTGCACGACCTCGGTGTCGTCACGGAAGGCAGCTTCGTCAACGGGCTGCTGGTCTTCCTGCCGCCGCTGTGCTGGATCGCCGCGGTGCTGTGGAGCCGGCCGCCGCGCCCGTTCCTGACCGTCCTGGTCATCGGCGCGCTCTACGGCGTGTTCCTCGCCGCGGGCCATCAACTGCTGTGGGACACCGCCTTCGACGGCAACACTCCGGCCCTCGGCGGGAACCTCACCGACCTCGACCCCACGGCGCAGAGCGGCATCCTTCGCGTCGCCGCAGCGGCGTCCAGCCTGGTCACCGGGGCGATCGTCGGTGCGATCACGGGCGCCGTCGCCGAACTGCTGTGCCGAATCGTGCCGGGCCACCCCGAACGAACCGACGACGCCGGTCGATAGTGTGCCAGCTCCGGCAGCGCATGCCCTGTCCCCGCCGGCTACGCACCCGGCCGGCCGCACCCCGGCGGCCGCGGGTACCGGCTGGTCATCGCGATCGATGGCAAGGCCTTGCTGGGTGCCTGCCGCGCCGACGGTAGCCAGGTGCCCGGCAGGATCTCGTACAGGGGCCAGGCCAGGATCGACAGGACCGGGTTGCCGCTCGCGGCGGCCGCGGTGGAACGCGGCGTGGGCGGTGAGGCACTGCTGCAGGTTGGTGCTGTCCGGGTTGAACAGCGCCGCGCGGAGGTCGGCCGGCGTGCGGTGCTGGGCGGCGAGGCCGGCGGTTGAAATTTCGATCATGCACCGGACTTCGAACGCGTCCTGCATGGTTGCCGCGCCGGCGGTGACGAGCCGTCCGACGCCCGCGGCGAAGGCGCTGCTGATTGTGTCGGTTCGGGGATTGCGACGTAGTTGCCGCCCTGCCTGCCGCGGGTGGTGATGATCTGCAGGGCGCCGAGTTGGCGGAGCGCTGTCCGGACGGTGGCGCGGCCCAGCCCGCTCGACGCCTGCAGTTGTGGTTCGGTCGGCAGGCGCTGGCCTGGCCGCCACACACCTGCCAGGATCGCTCGCCGCAGTTCGGCGGCGAGCGCCTGGTAGGCGGGAGGACTGCTCAAATGCGCTGACGGTACGACCGGCGTCTGCCTGTCGGGAGGGATTGACGGTCCGTCACGCTGCCGAGTGGTGTCTGGTGCTGCCGGCCGTGGTCGGCTGGAGCAGCTCATGGGTCCGATGCTGTGCGCGCCGTGTTCCTCGGTCATGGTCGATGCCGGGTCGGGACGGCGACCAGGCGGCGGTTCGCGGTGGACCTGGGGGGTTATTCGCGGGGGCGCAGGGTAGCGCGGATCCTCGACGACTTGCGTGGAGGTGCGCATGTTCATCCTCGGTGTGGTGCTGCTGCTGCTCGGCTGGTTCCTGCACATCACGATCCTGACGACGATCGGCGTGATCCTACTTGTGATCGGCGCGGTGCTGTTCCTGCTCGGCGCAGTTGGGCGTCCCGTCGCTGGACGGCGACATTACTGGTAGGTGTGCGATCGGCCGCCGGACCGCCCAGTCGGTGCGTTGCTGACTGGTGGCGGCTGACCCTTCGCCGCTGGACCAGGTGCCTGCGGGCTTGGTGTCGTCCATGTTCGGGGGCCGGACCCAGCTGGATCAACACAGTTCTTGCAGTGACCGACCGACCGGTAGCGGGTCGATGTTTTAGATCCGTGACAGTGGGTAGGCAGGGCGCCGGGTAGAGGAAGGCGCCGGAGTTCGCCGCCGACCGAATGATTCGTCGCGTTGTTCACAGCCGGCGGCCGGGGAGCGAGGCGGCGCCCGGCCGCCGGTGCCCACACGCGGTGTCGTGCGGCCTCCGGTCCGGGACGCCCGAGAATGATGCGGTCCAACCCGGCTGGCGCCGAAGCCTGGCACGGCAGCCTCAACTCACGCTGGCCACCAGCCCAACGGAGCTACTGCCTCGCTACCGCCCCGGTTGAGCCCGGAGCGTCTGCAGTCTCGACCGTTGCCACACCAGGCACAGCAGCCGCACCCCTGCCGGCCGCGCTGACCATCATGCCGGTAACGGCAACCAACCCAGCACCGGCCAGCACGTCCCGGAATGGGCCTGCGACACCCGCCGACGACCGTATGATCATCGACGTCGGCATCACACGCGCGGCTCCGAGAGCAGCAGCCGGATCCGCACCACCCGGAGGGGAGGCAACGGCGATGGCGACAGTTGTGATCATCGAGGATGACAGCGACCACGGCCCGCTCATGCGCGACCGCCTGGAACACGACGGGCACACCGTCCGCCTCGTCCCCGGTGCGGTCGGTGCCGTCATCGCCGCCGACGCTGACATTGTCCTGCTCGATGTGCACCTGCCGCACATGTCCGGCTTGGACATCTGTCGCGAGCTGCGCCGGACCGCGGCGACCGCGGATCTGCCCATCGTGACCGTCTCCGCGTACGCCACCGCCACCGACCTGGAACGCGCCCACCAGGCCAGCAGCAGCCGCTACGTGAAGAAGCCGTTCCGGCTGCAACACCTCGCCGACACCGTCGCCGAACTCGTCGCCACTTCGTGAACGCGAACCGCTGACGTCCACACGGGAGGCTGTCTCGTATCGGTCGCGTCGCCGGGGCGAGGCAGGTGCGCGGTCTGCGTGCCACGGTGCACACGTTGGGCTGCTGTGAGCGCTGCTCGCACCGGCGCGACGACGCGGGCGCGCTACCGGCTGCTCGCGGTGTCGGTGTGGCGTCGCCGCGGGGGACGGCACAAGGCGGTGGACAGACCGAGGATTGGCCGGAACCCCGCGCGCAGGTACCAGGTGGTGACCTGCGGGTCATGGGTCTGCGCCACGACAGCGATCTGTTCGCGGTCGGCGCTACGTTGCAGTGGCCGCAGCAGTTGGGTCGCGGCGTGCCAGTCGGCCGGGTCTGCAACCAGGGTCGCGTCGCCTCCGCCACCCGCGCGTAGGTGCTCAGCGGCAACGTCCGGGCGCGGCGGCGCTGGGCCGGACACCGGCGCGGACCGCAGGCAGGACGGTTGTCACCATGAGGCACCACCTGGCCGGTCAACACCAGCCACCCGGCGGCCGCACAGACGGCGCCGATGATGCCGTCCACCAGTACGCCAAGGAGCATGAGCAGCGCGGCCGGGCCGAATACGACGACGGCGAGTAGCAGCGCGCTGGCCAGCCTGATCGCGGTCACGCGCCACGACCACTGCTGGCTCATCCTGGGCAGTTCTCGGACGATGACGACCGCCCGGTCAACGATAGCCGCGACAGCACCGTCGGGCGTGGCCGATGGCCAAGGCGTGCAGCAGGACCGGCCAGGTTGGCACTTGCGCCGGCCGTGCGAGCCGCACCTGCCGCAGGAACTGGGGCTGGAATCGGCCGGCAGCCAGCCATGCCAGAGCGGGCAGGTGCCGCCAGCGCGGACGGACATCGTCCGGGATGACCTTCGACGTTTCTCGATGGGTGGCCGGCGTGACCCTCGCCGGTGGCCGGACGGGCCATTCACCCACCGGTCCTGGGTTTCCCGGGTGCCGTGCGTAGCGCTCGATCGGGATCGGGCGCCGCAGGTGCTTGCCCGTGCGGGGCCGATCTGCCAGCGGGGAGGTCGAGTTGGACGGTGAGGTGTGGCTTCCGGTCCGCGGTGTGCAGTACCGCTCCGGCGGCACCGAGGTCGGCACCGAGGTCGGCGCCGTCAAGGTGTTCGTCCGAGCCGCCAAACTGCGCGTCGCACCCTGACTGCCACTGATCTGCGGCGCCGCGAACCGCGGAGGCCCGGTCCGGTCCGCATGTTGCGGTGCCTGCGGCTTGTACCGTAGAGCCAGGCTGAGTGTCACAGCGACTGGAAGGGGGGAACGGATCGTTTTGCCGGAGTGGGTACCTGACGAGGTGGACATCACCACGCCGAACGCGGCGCGGGTCTACGACTACGCCCTCGGCGGGTTTCACAACTTCGCGGTCGACCGTCAATTCGCCGAAGACGCTGAACGTGCCTGGCCCGGCATCATCCAGCTCGCCCACGACAACCGCGCTTTCTGGGCCGGGCGGTGCGGTGGCTGGCCGCCACCGGGATCCGGCAGTTTCTGGACATCTGCTCGGGCATCCCGACGCTCGGCAACGTCCACGAGGTGGCACAGCACGCCGTCGCCGATGCGAGGGTCGTCTACGTCGACATCGACCCGGTCGCGGTCGCGCACAGCCGGCGGATCCTGACCTGCAACCCGTACGCTACCGCCATTCACGGCGATCTGCGCCGCCCGAAGGACGTCCTCGGTCACCCCGAAGTGGCCGAACTGCTGGACTTCTCCGAACCGGTCGGGGTGCTGATGGTGGCGGTGCTGCACTTCATCGCCGACGCCGACGACCCCGCCGGTGTCCTGCGGCAGTTCGCCGATGCCACCGTCACCGGCAGCTGCGTCGCGATGTCGCACGCCGTCCTCGCCGTTGACTCGGCTGGGCAGGAGAACGTCCGCCGGCTCTACCAGCGCACTCCCACCTCCCTGCATGTGCGCACTCCCGCTCAGATCACCGACCTGCTCGCCGGATGGCAGGTACTCGCTCCAGGGCTGGTACCGATCAGTGACTGGCATTCCGAACCGGAGGACGCCGACGACCCTCCGCAGCGGTCGGCGTTCGGCGGCGTGGCCCGTAGGACAGCCGACTGAGATCCCGACGTCTACCGTCACATCCACCGCCCTGTCGATGTCCTGCCGCTGACCGCCTACCCGGTGGGGCGCCCGGGCACCTTCGGGCACCATCCCGTTCACCCGTTCGGTGGGCGGGGTGGTGCTCGAGGACCGAGGCGGGTCACACTGCCAGGCGGAGGCCCTCCGACTTCCCTTGCCGCCACGGAATGGAGATGGGGTCAAGCCGATGTCACAAGCGGCGCCAGTCGTCGCGGCCGAACGCCTGATGCGTGAACTGGCCGAGCGTCGGTCGCGTGCGGGGCGCCGAAACCCTGCCGGTTGTGATCTTCGCCGGAGATCTCGGCATGAGCACCGCGACCGGTGACGGAGCCTCGCGCCGACGCCGGGCCAGACCTGCCGCCGAACTCCGGACCTGTGCCCGGGCAGACACCGGCGGCCGTCGACCGTGTCGCCGCATTCGCCGCAGCCTGGGGCCGTTGCCTACCCAGAACGAACTTCGTGCCCGGTGGACGGGCACGACGCACCGAAGTGCTACAGACCCTGGCCGGGCAACTGCACGTCGCGGTGACCGGCCCCGTCCCCGACCCGCGCATCGGATTCCGGGCCGGCGCCGCCCTCGTCCGCAATGCCATGACGGATCCGCAGGTCATGACGGCGAGTATGCGGATCCTGAGCCAGCAGTTCCTGACCGATCTGAAGATCACCGGGCCGGTGCCCGCCGCCAGGCTCACGGCACTGATCGAACAGCTGGCACTCGGGTTCACCACCGCCCTGCGGGACCAGGTCCGGGAGGCAGCTGAGGGCGTCGGCCGCGACGAACGCGAAGCCTGGCGCGCACACCAGGAGCAGCTGCAGCATCAGATCCGGCACGCGTTGCTGCACGACCCGCTGACCAGTCTGCCGAACCGGGCAGCGCTCACCGCCTACCTCGACACCGTCATCGCCGGGAAACCCGCCACGCGGATCGGCGTGTGCCTGCTCAACCTCCAACGCTTCGCCGCCATCAACGACACCTACGGCACCGGCATCGCCGACCTGCTCCTCCAGGACGTCGCACGCTGCCTTCGCGGCCTGGCCACCGAACGGGAGCACTACCTCGCCCACCTCGGCGCCGACACTTTTGCCCTCGTCGCTGAGGACACAACCGGCCCCGACGACGTCATCAAAACCGCCGACGCCGTACTACGGCTCCTGCGGCATCCACGCCGGGTCGACGGTCACGACCTGGCCGTCACCGCGAAGGCCGGCATCGTCGAACGCCCCGTCAACGGGAACCACCCGCATGACCTGCTCCGCGCCGCGGCAATGGCACTGACATGGGCACGGCACGACACCCCGGCACCATCATGGGCCCTGTTCGAACCAGCTCGCGAAACGCTCGACATCCGCCGCCACCAACTCACCCACGCCCTACCAGCAGCCGTCCGCGGCGGCGAGCTCACCCTGGCCTACCAGCCGATCATCGGTCTGCGCGACAACACGATCACCGGCATGCACGCCCTACCCCGCTGGCACCACCCCACCCTCGGCCCCATACCCGCCGCCGAGTTCCTCGACCTCGCCGAACGCATCGGACTCGCCGTCCCATTCAGCACCCACCTCCTACACCAAGCCTGCGCCCGAGCCGCGACCTGGCAGTCCACCCCGCAATCGCCGATGCTCAGCATCGACTGCGTCACCACCCACCTGCGTGATCCGGGCGTCGTCACCACCGTCACCGCGGCCCTCGACGCCAGCGGCCTACCACCCGGCCAGCTGCAACTCGCCGTCGCGCAGGACGCCCTGCAGGACCCCAGCGACGACCTCGCGTTCACCCTCGACGGACTGGCCCGCACCGGCATCCACCTCGCCGTCAACAACACCGGGGGTCCCGCCCACCTCGCCGAATCCCCGATCAGCACCGTCATCCTCGACCCGCGCCTCCTGCACGGCCTCGACGTCTACCTCCCCACCTACGCCTCCACCAGCACCACTCTCGCCTGGCTCATCGAAATGTTCCACGACCTCGCCCGCGCCGTCACCGCCACCGACGTCCGCAACCGTGACCAACTCGAAGCCCTCAACGACCTCGGCTGCGACACCGCCCGCGGCAACTACCTCGCCCATCCCATGACTCCCCAGGCAGCGGAACAGCTCTCAACTCCCCGAACGACCAGCCACCGTCGGCTATGTGGTGACCGCGGTATCGGCGACGGACCGCTCGGCCCACCTACCCCATCCTCGACTCGTCTCCTCCACTCATCCAAGTCCCGGTGTCCGGTCCTGGGGGTGAACTCCCGCAGTCCCGAGCATTCGAAGGTTGGTATGGCTAACCCGACATCGATCGTGGGGGCTGTCGGATGTCGATAGCGTGCCGGGCCGAATAGCGTCGGTGCATGCCATCGTCAATGGAGGGAGCAACGGGCGTTGACCGTCCACAGTCGACTCCCAATGCCCGGATCGGCAACGTCGACGCGCTGCGGGGAATGGCGCTGCTGCTCATCCTGCTCGTGAACATCAGCTTCTTAAGCTCCGGATACCCGTTCCATCTGGTGCATGATCCGGGTGACGACGGCTTCGACCGGACGATGATTGCGGTGGTCGAGCTGCTGTTCGCGATGAAGGCTTACCTGCTCTTCTCGTTCCTCTTCGGCTATAGCTTCACGTTGCAGCTCGAATCGGCCGTCCGGCAACGTGTCGAGTTCGGACAGCGGTTTCGACGCCGGTTGTCCGGGCTCTTCGTGCTTGGTGTCCTGCACGCGGTCCTGCTCTTCTACGGCGACATTCTCGCCACCTATGCGGTACTCGGCATGGTGCTGCTCGCCGCACGACGCTTGGAGCCCCGCGCTGCATTGACCGCCGCGGCCTGGATCGTGGGGGGAGTCGCGTTCCTGATCGGACTGGCCGCAGTGCTCGGGACCGTCCTCGTGCCGGACGAGGCCATCGCGGTCGAAGCCGGCGCCCGCTCCACGGCGGCGCTGCAGAGCGGCATCGGTGACGTCATCGTGGAGCATCTGCGGTCGCTTCCTGCCATGCTCGGTGGCCTTCTTGTCCAAGGGCCGCTGGCCCTTTCCGCATTCCTGGTCGGGCTCGCGGCCGGAAAGCGGCGGATGCTGGCCGATGTCGCCTCCCACGCGGTACTGCTACGCCGGATCGAACTGGTCGGCTATCCGGTTGGGCTGTCCGGTGCGGCCTTGTTCGCCGTCGGCGGTGGCACCAGCAACATGACCGGCCTGATGGTCAGCGTCATCACCGCCCCGTTCCTTGCCGCCGCCTACGCCTCGACGGCATTGCGCCTCTTCCAACAGCGTCCTCGGATCGCGAACGCGCTGGCGCCCGCGGGACGAATGGCGCTGACCAACTACCTCGGCCAGTCCTTCGCCTGCCTCGTCATCTTCACCGGTGTCGGATTCGGCCTCGCGGGCCGTACGCCCCCTGCACAGACCATTCTGATCGCACTGGCCATTTACACGACGCAGGTCGCCGTCAGCGCATGGTGGATGCGCCGGTTCCGATACGGACCGGCAGAATGGCTCCTTCGGGCCTGGACGAACCGCGAACTGCCGACGATGCGCCTGACCGCCACCTCGCCGTCGAAGGCTCGCGGATAGCGCCGTCGATCCGGGCGATCTGGAAGGCCACATGGAACAAGTCGGCAGCGCGCCGCGGTGCGCGGGTTCTGGTGGTGGTGTGACGAGCTGTTCCCTGGTGAAACTGCTCGTCAGGCCGTACTTGGGAGCTGGCGGTGCCATGCGAGCAGTCGGCTGTGGAGGTCGTCGCGTTCGTCGGGGGGCAGGAATGCGGCTGCGGCCGCTGCCGCGGTCATCTGTGCGATCTCCGGCCAGGTGAGCCGGTGCAGCCGGACCAGGTGGTCGAATTCCTGGCTGAGGGTGGTCTGGCTCATGAGTCGGTTGTCGGTGTTGACGGTGACAGCGAAGCCGAGCCGGTGCAGTCGCGGTGCCGGGTGGTCGGCCATGGAGGGGGCCGCCCCGGTGTGTACGTTGGATGATGGCGAGGTTTCCAGGACGATCTGGCGGTCGTGGACGAAGCGGGCGACCGGGCCGAGTGTGTCGCCATCGATGTCGTCGATGATGCGTACGCCGTGGCCGAGCCGTTCCGCGCGGCACTCGACGGCGGCCTGCCGGACGGACTCGACACCGTCGCCCTCGCCGGCGTGGATGGTCAGGCGGACACCGGCGTCGCGGAGTTCGTGGAACCGGTCGCGGAACTGCGCCGCGGGGTTTCCGGCTTCGGGCCCGCCGAGGTCGAAGCCCGCCAGGCCGGCATCACGCCGTCGGAGCATCAGGGTGGCCATGTCGTGGAACGCGCCGCGGTCGCGCATGGCGCAGACGATGATGCGCACGTCGATGTCGCGACCGGTGGCTTTGACCGTTTGGACGCCTTCCCGGGTGCCGGCGAGGACGGCGTCGAGTGCCTGGCCCGCCGTGAGCCCGTGCCGCAGGTGCAGTTCGGGCGCGAATCGGCTCTCGGCGTAGACGACGCCGTCGGCGGCGAGGTCTTCGACGTTCTCCCGCGCCGCCCTTGCGATCGCCTTGGTGCTCTGAAGGACACCGAACGTGTGCTCGAAGGTGGCGAGGTAGACCGGAAGTGACCCGCTGGTGCTTGCCGCGGCGAACCAGTCGCGCAGGCTGTCGGGATCGTCGGCCGGGAGGTCGCGATACCCGGACCCGGCGGCCAGGTCGACGATCGTGTCCGGGCGCATGCCGCCGTCGAGGTGGTCGTGGAGCAGCACCTTCGGTGCGCTGCGGAGCTGGTCGAGGGTAGGTGTGGCGTGCGGGTAGGACATCGATGGCTCCAAATTTAGGTAAGAGACCGGACGCAGTGCTGGTAGAAGCCGGCCGGGTCGACCGAGACCGCCCGTCTGACCGGCCTGCCGGAGGTGTGCGCCACCGTCCGTCCTTGGCTCGGACCGGTGGTCACGATGTCGCGCCGCACTTCGTCGAACGAGAAAGGCATCGGTCACCGGCACGTGGTTGGTCACATCAAGCCAGGTTGGTAAGCGGGCCGGTATGTCAGTGGCGTCGGCGGACGAGGTGGAAGGAGAAGTCGGTGCCACGGTGGTAGTCCTCGGAGTAGAGCAGTGGACGGCCGGCGTGGTCATGGTGGGTCTGTGCGAGCAGGAGCCACGCGACGGTGGCGGGCTGGCCGAGGCGCCGGGCCAGCGCGCGGTCCAGGGTCACGGCGCGTACCTGGGTCAACGCGTAGGCGACTGGGTGCCCGTGGTCGCTCAGCAGGGCGAAGAGTGAGCCGGTCCAGTCCACTTCGGACAGTGGTTGCGGTACGAGCGAGCGGGGGAACAGGTCGATGGAGTAGAGAAGGATGTCGTCGCGGTGCTGGCGCCGTCGTTCGAGTCGTACCAGTGCCTCGCCCGCGGCGAGGCGGAGCTGACGTCGCTGCTCCTCATCGGGCTCGATGAGCGCGATGTCCAGAACGGTGTTGTGGACGGCCAGGTCACGGCTGGCGAGCATTTCAGTGACGCCCTCAAGCCGGGTCAGCGGCCGGTCGAGTCCGGGTTGGGTGGTCAGGTACCGGCCGTCGCCCTGCCTTGTCTGTACGACGCCGTCCTGCTCCAGCAGCTTCAACGCTTCGCGGACAGTTGTCCGGCCGACACCGAAGCGGGCGATGAGGTCGTTCTCCGACGGCAGTTTGTCTCCGGGATTGAGCCCTTCCGTCACGACGAGGTCGCGGATCTGGTCCCGTAGTTGGACGGCGAGGGTCCGTCGTGGAGTGGTCACGCGAGAAGGATCGCGCACCGGTTCAGCGGGCCCCATACCCGGCTACCGGGCGTCCCGGGCGCAGCGGCGCCGTGGCGAGGTCGGCGGCGGTGGGGTAGCTCGGCACGCAGAACCGGTGGGTGACGGAGACGGCCGCCGCTCGACCGGTGAACCCGTCGGTCGGGATTGGGTTGAGCAGCACGGTAACCCGCTGGTCGGGCGGCGAGGGCCGCCGCCGAGTCGTTGAACGACTTGCCGCCGCGCCCGCCCATGCCGTTCGCACGCCGACCTTGACGCTCGATCCGGCACCGACCGCCGCCGGCGCCCCTTGTCGTCGGCTCCGCAGGCGGCGGTCGATGACAGCAACACGACGCCGCACAGCGGAACCCGGGCCGGACGCGACAAACCTCTCACGGCTTCCTCCGATTTCGCAGACCGGACGGCGTTCTTGATTCACCGGTGTCTGCATCACAGTCTGAGCAACTTAGCTGAGGACTGTCAACACTTGTCAGACAAGCTGCCTTACGTGGCGCTCAGGCGCGGACGCTGATCGAGTCGACGATCGCCCGCGACCAGTCGATCCGTACGCCGACGCCGATCAGCTGTCCTGGAACCACTGCACGACCCAGCTGGTCCGGGCCGGCGCGGCCCCAACCAGGTCCACCGCGGCTCGAACCCGACGGGAACATCACGCCGAAACCCGCCCGCTCGTCGCGTCGCCGTGCGGCGTGTTCGCAGCGGCGTCAGGCTGGCGCCCCAGCACCGAGCACGGGGACATGTCCATGAACGACGACCGGCACGCCGACCCTGTACCGTGTCAAAACTGTGTTCAGGCTGTGAGCTGGGGGTTTGCCGGGTGGATCAAGCTGCCCGGTGATACTCGTTGATCACGCCGCCCAGGATGCGGCGTCGCTGGATCGGCTTGTCGATCGCGATGACCACGCCGGGGTCGTGGTCGGGTGGATGCTGATCCAGGCTCTGGTGTGGCCGGTGCCGGTCGAAGTGGTCCTCGTAGTCGTGGAGCACGGTGCGGGCGTGCTGTTCGTTGTAGATCAATACCCGGTCGGTGCACTCGGCCCGGACGGAGCGCACGAAGCGTTCCGCGAACACGTTCGCCCGAGGCGTGTAGGAGCAGTAGCCGGCCACCACCGCGCAGACCGCTGCGGTCAGCACCACGGCCAGCCGATGACGGACACCGCGGCGAGCGCGTGGATCGGGTACGGCGGCCAGGGCTGTGGGCAGTCCGGCGGTCAGCTCCGGTGGGCGGAGCCCGCAGAGTCCGGCCGGTGCGTGGGACAACGAGGCGATCAGCGATGATGGCGATGCGGGCATGGCTCACTTCGGCAGCGATCAACATGGCGTAGGAACCTTGATGATCTTCCGAACAGGTCATGCCCGTCTTGCTGCCTCCAGACGAGGCGCGTCTACACCAATCACCTCAAGCCGGACACCCATCATGACTTTGCCGGGGCCCTGGGGCTGAAACGCCCCCGGCTACTCGACAACATCTTGATCCGGTTGACCTGGCCTTCGATTGCGCCGGAGCTCCAGGGCGGCGTCAGCCCGACGGTGCATCGGCCGTCGGGGTTGAGTTTCGTCGGGTCGGTCATGATCCGGTGGTTTTCCGTGCGAGGACCACCCCGCCCATACGGTAAGCCGGGCCGCCGAGTCGTCGGTACGTCGCAGGACTTCCTGCGCCGCCTCGACGAGTTGAAACTCATCACCCCGCAACGCTCGGCCGGCGGCCACCGCCGCTTCTCCCGCTACCAACTGCGCCTCGCCGCGCGCGTCCGGGAGATGGTCGACCAGGGCACCGCCGTGGAGGCAGCATGCCGGATCTTCATCCTGGAAGACCAACTCGAGGAAGCGTTGCAAATCAACGCAGAACGCCAGCCGCCCACCTGACAGCATCAGCCCGGCCGGCCAGAGCCCGCAACCGGGCGCCCGTCGCAGAACTGCCGCCGCTCGGCCGCCCCAGCGGGTCCGATCCCGCATCGTGCAGACCGGGCAGCTCGGCGACGGCCCCACACCCGGTAAGGGCACGGCCACGCTTCCGCCGGAGCCCTGCCCGGAACGCGCAGCCGCTGGCTCCCTTGCGTGTGGACGTGCCAGACGTGTGCGACTTCCGGGGCGCGGTGGACCGACGGCTCGCGCCGAGTCCTGGATGGTCAGTCTCGGGTGAGTACGCCATCACCGATGGGTGGGCTGCGGGTCTCGTGGTCGCGGTCGCGGCGCTGAGCCAGCAATCGCACGAGCCGGAAGATGTCCTGGAGCAACTGCTGCGCACCGGCGCCGGACTGTCGGAATACGTGCTGCAGGATGTGTTGGGCCGGTACCCGGCCGATCTGCGCCAAGCCATGCACGACGCCAGCGTGGTCGAATCCGTGTGCCCGGACCTGTTCACCACGCTCACCGGCCGCGCCGACGCCGCCGACGTCCTGGCCGATCTCGGCCGTGACGGGATGTTCGCCACCCGCCTCGACGACACGTCCGCCTGGTACCGCTACGACCGGCTCTGGCGCACCGCCCTCTACGCCATACTCACCGAGGGCGACCCGGCCCGCGCGCGTCATCTGCATGCCACCGCCGCCGACTGGTACGCCGCGCATCTCCAGCCCACCGAAGGGCTGCGCCACGCGCTGGCCGCCGCCGACCGGTCCTCGGCCATCAGTTTCGTGCGGCGATTCGGCGTGCAGATTCGTGAGGCGGCACCACAGGCTGCGGTCACCGCGTCGGCGCCGCGCCCGTGGTCATCGCTCGCCGACGACCCGGCGCTCGCCCACAGCTTCGCCACGTATCGCGGCCTCAGCACCACTACCGCAGCGCCGACGGGGTCCGCTGACCTCATCCAGCCCTCGGCGCAACCCATCTGGCGTGCCTTACGAAGGGGCGACCACGAAGCGGCGCGGTCCGCGCTGATCGCCGACACGGCTGCGATGGGCCATAGTCCGTTGCACCGCAGCACGATGCTGCGCCTGCGCGCCGTCATCGCCAGGATGACCGGCCGACTGGGCGACGCCGTCCGGCATGCCGACTCCCTCGGCGACGACGTCCGCGCGAACGGCCTCGTGGGTTCCCATGACGACGGCTGGGCGCGGCTGGTCCTCGCCGAGGTGGCTGTCCAACGCGGCACACCCGACGCGGCCGTAGAGCACCTCGACACGCTCGCGGTCCAGTTGTGGCAGTCGGTACCCGCGCTCGTCGCCGCGCAACAGTTCCAGGCCGCGCTGCTGTGCCAGCAGCGGCACGACGATATCGCCGCGCTGGACACCGTCGAACAGCTGATCCTCGCCGGCGACGACGCGCTGCTGGTCCCGGAATGGGCCGCCCGGGTGCTGCGGGTCGAACTGCTCATCGCCATCGGGCGGCTCCACGACGCCCACCGGCAGTGGCAGGCCGACGCCGCCGCCGTCCCCGCGTCCACCGCTACGATCACCACCGCGAAGCTCCTGCTCGCCCGGCAACCGCGGAACCGCGCCGACCGGCTGCTGCGGCCCCTGCTCGACGAGCCGCACATCCCGCTGTTCCACCAGGTCGAGGTCCGCCTGCTCATGGCCCACCAGGCGAGCACCACCGGCAACGCGCAGTAGGCCACACACCTGCTACGCCAGGCCATCGCCCTCGCTAACCCCGAACAGCTACGGCACCCGTTCCATGCGAACCACCACATGCTCGCCCCCGCCCTCAACCAGTTAATCCTGACGGCCATCACCCCGCCGGCCGACGCTCCGCTCAGCCCGGGTGAGATCGCGGTCATGCGACACCTCGCCGGACATCGAACGGTGCATGAGATCGCCGTCGAATTGCACCTCTCCCCGAACACCGTGAAGACCCACGTCGCATCGATCTACCGCAAGCTCGCAGTCCACACCCGCCGCGACGCCATACGCGCCGCACTCCCCCTCGGCATCCTCCCCACCCAGTGACGCCGACCGGCACGGGAGCGTCGCTCGCCGCTTCGCCGACCACGGTTGTCGTGCGTTGCGCCGTGGCCAGCGACGGCGTCGCGTTGCGGAGGTTCGCGCCGCGTGTGCTCGGGTAGGCCGCCGGCCGGTGAGGGGGTGTGCCGTTGTCGTCGTCCGACAAACGGATACGGCGCAAAGCGTTGCTGGTCAGCCGTCGTTGACACGTGCTGCTGATCTACGCGGACGGGACCAGCGCAGAGCCGTCGAACACCATCTACAACCAGTTCGACGCGCCGAGTTACCGGATCGGGGACCGGGACCTTCCCGCAGGCCGACGCGTGCGGGGGTGGATCACGTTTCCGGCGCCGATGGGGAAGCGGGCTGTGATGGTCGAGTACCAGCGCCGAGACGGGTCGGTGTACAACTGGGCGACTTCACAGCGGCCGGGGCTTCGTAGATTCGGTTCGGGCCGACGCGGTGACGTGCCGTGCTGCGGAAGGCGGGCGCTCCCGGGGGGAGCCACCCATGTTGCCGCGTCGACCTGCGCCATTGTCTACCGTGTTCTGGGCGCCGCCGCACGCCGATCGGCGCAGATTGCCGGATATCGCACGAACGTCAACCGCCAGCCACCGATCGGTTGGCCCCGTTCCGGCCCGGCGGCGCGAGGTGCCGGCGGGCAGGGCCCCGCCAAGCCCAACCGCCGGCTGTGTGCTGACCAACCCCCGTAACCAACACACTGCCGGACGCTCGAGCAGGGATGCGGAGCCGTCCGGCACGGACGTGGCTACCCTCAGGCGCCCGCTCAAACCCGGCTCGAACCGCTGCCGACCTCCATTCCTGGGGGTTGGACCAGATCTGGCGCCAGACCTCACGCGGGAACGCGGTGAAGGCGAGCAACTCCTCTCGGGCCCTCGTCGAGGTGCCGGCCGCGGCGGGAAGTCGTTCGGCGATCGCGGTCACAACCCGGCCTTACTGGGCGTGGACCGAGGCGGCGTCGGGCTGGTCGAAGACCGTGCGGACCAGGGCGGCTGCTGCGGTACAACACGCTGAACGACCTGTTCTGCAACCACCCACCGTTCCAGATGGACGGCAACTTCGGCATCACCGGCGCCATCGCCGAAATGCTCCTGCAGAACCACAAGAAGGTCATCCACCTCCTCCCGGCACTACCGACCGACTGGGCCGACGGCTCGTTCAAAGGCCTGCGTGCCCGCGGCGGCTATGAGGTCAACTGCACCTGGCGCGCCGGACGCGTCACCGACTTCACAATCGTCGCTGACCGCGCGCAATCAGGGCAAATCACCGTCCGCGTCAACGGCAAGGACATCCGAGTCAAGCCGGTCTAAGAGGTCCTAACAATGTCGCTTGACGTGTCGGTACGTGATGATGCAGGTCGCGAGGCTGGGGAAGGCTTCGTGGATGTCGTCGCGGCGTTCCCATCGGATGCGGAGTCGTTTCATGCCGTGGTACCAGGCGATGGTTCGCTCGATCTCCCACCGGTAGACGCCGAGGCCGGAGCCGTGCGGCGTGCTGCGGCGGGCGATCCGCGGGTGGATTCCTTTGCTGCGGGCGATCTTGCGGTACTTGTCGAAGTCGTAGGCGCGGTCTGCGAACAGTTCGGCTAGTCGGCGGCGTGGCCGGCCTCGTCGGCCACGTACCGGCGGAACTGCGTCGATGAGTGGCAGGAGTTCGGTGATGTCGTTGCGGTTGCCGCCGGTGAGTGAGACGGCGAGAGGACTGCCGGCGCCCTCGGTCAGGACGTGGTGCTTGGAGCCCAGACGGGCGCGGTCGACCGGGCTCGGCCCGACGGATTCGCCGATCCGGCTGATCGCGTCGTCGGTGTGCAGCAGCTTCGACGCTGCCAGCTCGACACGCAGCCGCCCGAGGTAGGCCATCGGCGGCAGGCCGGCGGTCGTCGTGAACAGCCGCACCAGATTTTTGGGGGTGAGGTCTCGACCTGACGCAGCAGCATCAGAGCCCCACGAACCTGGGCCAGTCGCCCGCTCGGGGCGTTCGAAGCCGGTCGCAGGCCCGCCAGCTCCGCAGAACACCCACGTGGGGCAGCGGAAGCTCGACACCGTTGCAATGGATACCCTGAGGCCTTCTCCGGGAATTTCCCCCTGCTGCGGGCCGCCCGGCGGGGCGAGGATGAGGGGGTGCTGCGGCTCGCTCTCAAGGGTGCGCTTTCCCGTTGGCGGCGACTGGCCCTCTCCGGGCTGGCGGTCGTCCTCGGCGTCGTGTTCGTCTCCGGTGCGCTGGTGCTCACCGCGACCCTCGGCGGCTCATACACCGAGACCGCGCGCAGGGCCAACGCCGGCACCGACGTGTCGGTCGGCCCCGGCGACACGATCTCCGCCGCCGGGGTGCCGGCGGCCCTCGCCGTCCGGCTGGCCGATGTGCCCGGGGTGGCCGCGGCGACCGGGATCGTGTCGGCCGACGGGGCGCGGCTCATCGGCGCCGACGGCAAGGTGGTGCCCTCGCCGGATCGGCCGCGGCTCGGCGTCAGCTGGCCCGGCCAAGCCCGATCCGTGCAGCTGCGCGCCGGGCACGGCCCGCAGCGCGACGACGAGATCGCGGTCAGCACGGCCCTCGCTGCAGCTGCGGGCGTGCGGGTCGGGGATCGGGTCGCGGTCCTCACCCTGCAGCCCAAGCGGACGTTCACCGTCGTCGGGACGTTCGCCTACGCCGATACCAGCCAGCAGGTCGTGGCCTTCACCGAGCCCGTCGCGCAGGTGCTGATGCTCGGTGCTCCCGGCGCGTTCTCCTCGATCTCGGTCACCGCCCGGGTCGGGGTCGATGCCCGGCAGCTGCGCGATCGGATCGCCGCCGCGCTCGGCGCGGACTATCGGGTCCGCACCGGTGAGCAGGTCAGCCTGGCCGAGGGGGCCGCGCGCGGACGGTCCCTGGACCTGACCAACAATTTGCTGCTCGGGTTCGCCGGGGTGGCACTGTTCGTGGGGGCGTTCCTGATCCTCAACACGTTCTCGATGCTGGTCGCCCAACGGACCCGGGAGCTGGCGTTCCTGCGGGCCATAGGCGCCGGGCGCCGGCAGATCATCGTGTCGGTCCTGGCCGAGGCGGCCGTGGTCGGGCTCGGCGGCTCGGTCATCGGGCTGGCCGGCGGGATCGGCGTGGGCGCGCTGGTCACACGAGCGCCCGTGGTTGTGCCGGCGAGCGCGGTGCTCGCCGCGTTCGGGGTGGGGCTGCTGGTCACCATGGTGGCTGCGCTGCTGCCGGCGGTGCGGGCCGCGCACGTGCCTCCGGTGGCGGCGCTGCGCGAGACCGCTGCGCCCGAGCGGCCCTCGACCCGGCTCACGGTGGCCGGGGCGATCGTCCTCGCCGCCGGCGCCGGCCTGCTCGGGTTCGGCTTCGCCTCTGCGGCCCAGAGCGGTGCCCCGCTGATCCTCGGCGGTGCACTGGTCGCGTTCGCCGGGATTACGATGCTGACGCCGGCGCTGGCCCGGCCCGCCGCCGGGCTGCTCGGGCGGGTGTTCGTGCGGTCGGTGCCGGGTCGCCTGGCCCGGCTCAACGCCGGCCGCAATCCCCGACGCACCGCGGCGACCGCGGCCGCGCTCATGGTCGGCGTGGCGCTGCTGGCCGGCATCTCGACGGTGTTCGACTCCGCGACGGGCAGTGTGCGTCGGCTCGTCGCTGACCAGGTCAAGGCCGACTTCGTGCTCAGCGGCGACGCCAACGGCGTGACCCGCACCGGTTTCGACCCGGCCGTGCTGACCCGCGCCGCGGCGCTGCCGGGCGTGGCCGCCGTCGCCGGGCTGGGCGAGGGCGGCGCCGTCATCGACGGGCAGCCGGCCTACGTGGAGACCGTCACCGACGTGCCCGCCCTGCGCGACATGCTGAGCCTCACCGCCGCCGAGGGCACGATCGGCGCACTCGGCGACGACCAGATCCTGGTCGACCAGCGCGCCGTCACCGCGGCCGGCCCACACGTCGGCGACCGCGTGACGGTTCGCCTGCCCCGCGGCGAGCCACGGCAGTTCACCCTCGCCGGCATCTACACCGACACCGACCTGCTGACCGGCTGGCTGCTGCCGGCCTCGGCGGCGAGTGGCTTCAAGCAGCCGCTGCCGAGCCGCGCGTTCATCCGGCTGCACCCCGGCACCGACACCGGCGCGGCCCGCGGGCAGTTGACCGCGCTGCTGGCCGACAGCCCCGAGGTCGGCGTGAGCGATCGCGGGCAGTACACCGCCCAGGAGAATGCCAAGGCCGACCGCCTGCTGGGCATCGTGCAGGCGCTGCTGTCGCTGGCGGTGGTCATCGCCGTGCTGGGCATCGCCAACACCGTGGCCCTGTCCGTGCTCGAACGGACCCGCGAGCTGGGCCTGCTGCGCGCCGTGGGCCTCCGCAGGCTCCAGACCCTGCTGATGACCGCCGCCGAGGCCACGGTGATATCCGTCTTCGGCGCCCTGCTGGGCGTCGCGGTCGGCGTCAGCCTGGGTGCGGCCATCGTCCGCGCCCTGCAGAGTCAGGGCGTGACCGAGCTGTCGGTGCCGTTCGGGCGGCTCCTCGCCTACCTGGCGCTGGCCGCCCTCGCCGGCACCCTGGCCGCCATCCCGCCGGCGGCCCGCGCCGCCCGCCTGAACATCCTGACCGCCATCGCCAACCCCTGACCCGACCCGATCAACTCGACAGCGGACCCCCGCGTGTGCCGATGGTGTTGTGTGGACCGTTGCCGTCACAGGAGAGGTGCGGTCAAGATATCGCTTGCCGCTCGCTGGCCGTGGTGCCGTCGAGCTCACGCAGCTGGTATGCGCACCATCACGGACTACACCGCAACCCTGGCGGCCGGTGACACCTGTACCGTTGCTCTTGCCGAAATCTACATCCGTGCAGGTCAGGCGGCATGTTGGTACTCGTGGAGGATGCCGCCGAGGCGATCGCGTCTTCGTATGTCGAGGCGGGTGATGTGTTCTGGATCGGTGATCGGCGCGGGGAGCGAGCGGAGCGGGCGGCCGTTCGCGATGCCCTGGTGTGGGCGGTGTCCGTTGTAGAACTGTTCGAACTCGCGCAGGTCGTGGAGCAGGTGCCGCTGATTCCAGATCAGGGTCCGGTCCAGCAGTTCGCGGCAGCAGGTCTGGACCCACCGTTCCATGATCGAGTTCATTCTCGGCACCTGGATGCCGCTGAGCACGACGTCGATGCCCGCGTCGGCGAGGATGGCGTCGAACAGTTCGGGGAACTTGCCGTCCCGGTCGCGGATCATGTACCGGGCTCGGGAGCCGTTGTCTTCGAGGTCCATGACAAGGTTCTTCGCGGCCTGTACCACCCATGCGGTGCTCGGGTGGCCGGTGGCGCCGAGGATGTGGATTCGGCGGCTGGCGTGCTCGATCACTGCGAACACGTACATCCGTGCTCCGGTCAGGGTGACCGTCTCCAGGAAGTCGCACGCCAGCAGGGCATCGGCCTGGGAGCGCAGGAAGTCGGCCCAGGTGCTGGACGCCCGCTCGGGCGCCGGGTCGATCCCGGCGTCCTTCAGGATCTCCCAGACGGTGGATGCGGCCACCTTGACTCCCAGTACGAGCAGTTCGCCGTGCAGGCGCCGGTAGCCCCAGCTGGGATTCTCCCGTGCCAGGCGCAGCACCAGTGTCCGGACGGAGTGCACGGTGCGTGGCCGGCCCGGGCGCTTGGGCCGGGAGACGGCCGCGTGGCGGCGGGCGAGCAGGTCGCGATGCCAGCGCAGCACCGTATCGGGGCGCACCAGCAGCCGCACCCGGCGCAGCACGTCGCGTGGCAGCCGGTGCAGCAGGGCCGCCAGGAACGCCCGATCGCTCGCGTCGAACCGCACCTTCTCCTTGCCCAGTTGGCGTTCCAGCACCGTGATCTGATGGCGTAGGGCAAGGATTTCCACGTCCTTGTCCCGATTGCTCATCGGCAGCAGCCGCAGCACCGCAAAACGCGTTCGTCACAGCCAGGTACGCCAGTCGCAGCAGCACGGCAGCCCATCATGCCGCATCGATCACCAGGTACGCTCAGGGCCAGCAACCGGATCAACTTCTCCGACACCCCGCACCGGCCCTCACCAGGGCGGATGGGGATTTCGGCAAGCGCAGCCTTGGAACGAGTGCCCGGCCGGCCTTCAGATTGCCGTGGCGAGTTCGGTGAACGCCGCGGCGACACGAAGCCCGCGTGGGGCGTCGAGCCCGAGTTCGTAGTGTCCGCGGCGGAGGTCCTGGATGAACGCGTGTCCGGCAATGATCGTCTGTGCGGTCCGGTCGGTGCGCAAACCGCGCATCGGTCTGAGCCGGTGCTGGTGCCACGCCGACGGCACGACCTCATCGAGGACCGCCGGGTACACCGGCGCCGCGTCAGTGACCACCTCGGAGGGTTGTACCTTCAACATAGCCGTCGCCCGGCGAAAGAACCGTCGTGCCGCCTCGGCGTCACGGTGGGCGGAGACGAGCACGTCGATGACCTGACCGCGCTGCTCCACGGCCCGGTACCCGTACCGCCAGACACCGTTGACCTTCATGTACGTCTCATCGACATACTACCTGTCGCCAGGTGCATGACGGCAGAACCGGGCCGCGTCAGCCAGCAGCGGGGTGAAGCGTTGCACCCACCGGAAGACGGTGACGTGGTCAACCTCGACACCCCGCTCGAAGAGGAATTCCTCGACGTCGCGGTAGACAGGTTGTAGCGCAGGTACAGCCGTACAGCGACCGCGATCACGTCGGCGGGAACCGGAACCCGACGAACGCCGACCGTGTTGGCTGGACTGGACGCCGACGGGTCGAGAGCTTCACCGTCAATCCTGCCTGACCAGGGCAACGCTCAATGCAACGGACCCGTCCGGACCTCAACACGGACAGAACACCTCAAGCCGGAACACGAGCAGGAGAGCGAATTTGGTAACCCGGTTGAGTTGAGAGGCTGAACGGCTGAAAGGTCGGACGGCGATCCCGTACACCTGACCCGGGTATGCCGGGAAGGAAACCGCCTCGCAGGCTTTTGTGTGCACTGAACACCGACCACGCCGTCCGTGAGGCGTGGTCGACGTTCTTGACGGACGCGGAATCCTCCCAGATGACCGCCGATCGTGGCGTACCGCACCGAACGGGCTACTACGTCTGTTCCGCCAGAATCGCGTCGTCGAATGCTGCTGCGGTCGGTTGGGTCTGCTCAGGCATGCATGTCGAGCTTCTCGGCGGTGCGGAACAGCAATGTGGCTTTCGCGGATTGTTGTGGGTCGCCTTCGCAGTCGATGGCTACGATTTGACCGGGGCGCAGCTCGTTGAACAGGATCCGCTCGGACAGGGCGTCTTCGATCTCGCGTTGGATAGTCCGGCGCAGCGGCCGGGCGCCCAGCACGGGGTCGTAGCCCTTGTTCGCCAGGAACTTCTTGGCGTTGTCCGTGAGCTCCAGACCCATGTCCTTGTTCCGCAGCTGGGTCTCGATCCGTGCGATCATCAGATCGACGATGCCCAGGATCTGGTCCTGCATGAGCTGGTGGAACACGATGGTGTCGTCGACGCGGTTGAGGAACTCCGGCCGGAAGTGCTGCTTCAGCTCGTCGTTAACCTTCTGCTGCATCCGCTCGTAGTTGGACTCGGTGTCCTCGCTGGCCTGGAAGCCGAACGAGACCGCCTTTGCCGCATCCCGCGTGCCCAGGTTGCTGGTCAGGAGGATCACCGTGTTCTTGAAGTCCACGATGCGGCCCTGACCGTCGGTCAACCGGCCGTCCTCCAGGATCTGCAGCAGCGTGTTGAACACATCGGGGTGGGCCTTCTCGATCTCGTCGAACAACACCACGGAGAACGGTCGACGCCGGACCTTCTCGGTCAGCTGACCACCCTCGTCATAGCCGACATACCCAGGTGGGGCACCCACCAGCCGCGACACCGTGTGCTGGTCGTGGAACTCCGACATGTCCAGCTGGATCAACGCGTCCTCGCTACCGAACAGGAACTCCGCCAGGGCCTTGGACAGTTCGGTCTTGCCCACCCCGGACGGACCCGCGAAGATAAACGACCCGGACGGCCGTTTTGGGTCCTTCAACCCGGCCCGGGTCCGGCGGATCGCCCTGGACACGGCCTTCACCGCGTCGTCCTGACCGACCAGCCGCTTGTGCAGCTCGCCCTCCATCCGCAGCAGCCGAGCGGTCTCCTCCTCGGTCAGGTTGTACACCGGAATACCGGTCCAGTTCGCCAGGACCTCGGCGATCTGCTCATCGTCGACCTCCGACACCACATCCAGGCCGCCGGCCTTCCACCCCTTCTCCCGCTGCGCCTTCTGACCCGGCAGGTCTGGCGGCGCGGTCATCCGCCGGATCCGCATCCGCGCACCAGCCTCATCGATCAAATCGATCGCCTTGTCCGGCAGAAATCGATCCGAAATGTACCGATCCGCCAGGGTCGCCGCGGCCACCAACGCCGCATCCGTGATCGACACCCGGTGATACGCCTCGTAGCGGTCCCGCAACCCCTTCAGGATCTCGATCGTTTCCGCCAACGACGGCTCACCCACCTGGATCGGCTGGAAGCGCCGTTCGAGGGCGGCGTCCTTCTCCAAGTGCTTGCGGTGTTCGTCGAGGGTGGTCGCGCCGATGGTCTGCAACTCGCCGCGGGCCAGCATCGGCTTCAAAATGCTCGCCGCGTCGATCGCACCCTCGACGGCGCCCGCTCCGACAAGGGTGTGGATCTCGTCGATGAGCAGAATGATGTCGCCGCGGGTGCGGATCTCCTTGAGGACCTTCTTCAGCCGCTCCTCGAAATCACCCCGGTATCGGGAACCCGCTACCAACGCGCCGAGGTCGAGCGTGTACAGCTGCTTGTCCGTCAACGTCTCCGGGACCTCACCCTCGACGATCCGCTGGGCGAGCCCCTCCACGACGGCGGTCTTGCCCACGCCGGGCTCGCCGATGAGGACCGGGTTGTTCTTGGTCCGGCGGGACAGGACCTGCATGACCCGCTCGATTTCGTTCTCCCGGCCGATGACCGGGTCGAGCTTGCCCTCACGGGCGGCCTGCGTCAGGTTTCGACCGAACTGGTCGAGCACCAGGCTCGTCGAGGGTGCGGCCTTGCCCGGGACATCGGCGGGGGCGGCGGCCGGCTCCCTGCCCTGATGTCCAGCGAGCTGGATGACCTGCTGACGGACCTGGGTGAGTTCAGCGCCCAGCTTGACCAGCACCTGCGCGGCAATGCCCTCATCCTCGCGGATGAGACCCAGCAGGATGTGCTCCGTGCCGATGTAGGTGCACCCGAGCTGCAGCGCCTCCCGCAACGAGAACTCCAGCACCCTCTTGGAGCGCGGTGTGAACGGGATCTCCCTCGCAGGCTGCTGGTTGCCATGACCGGCGATCTCCTCCACCTGGACGCGGACGGCCGCCAACGAGATACCGAGTCGGTCCAGGACCTTGCGCGCGACGCCGCCACCCTCGAACGCGCTCTCTGCCTCGTGAATGAGGCCGAGCAGGATGTGCTCGGTGCCGATGTAGTTGTGGCCGAGCATCCGGGCCTCTTCCTGCGCCAGGACGACGACCCGTCGTGCTCGATCGTCAAACCGCTCGAACATGATCATCACGTCCTCCAGCGGCCCGCACATCCATGCACGGGGGCGCGTACACGCGCCCAGCAACGGAAGTCCGAACAGAAGCCCAAGACGATGGAAGTCCGAGCAACAGAAATCCGATGCGCTCAGTCGCACGTCGTAGCGTCATCGAGGATGCCGTACGACGCCACCCAAGCGGCAAGCAGGCGCTCTAAACGATGCTATCTCGGTGACGCACGCGCCTAGTGAACCAGCCTGGTGTGCCACCCTCAGGTGTCCGGTTCAAGGTCTGATGACGCGAGACACGTTGACAACACACGCGAGACACGACTGCCAGGCCTGATTCTGCTCCGCTCCGCTGCGCGCGCAAGGCGTCCGATCGAGGTCAGACGGGGTGCCGCCTGGACGCGTACGGTCCCTCACATCCGGGCCGGGTAGGCCTTGGATGTGCACGGCGCTGGTGGGTCTTCTGGCCGGAGCCCGCGACGATGACCGTCATCGATGAGGACGTCCCCGTGGACACAATGTGCCGGCGTTCGATGTCGGTAGCGATGGTGCCCGTCCCGTAGGCGCCCGGCCGCCATCTTGCCGGGGATGGAGTGCGCCGGCCGTTCCGACCGCGCTGATGGAACGGGCGGCGTCTGGTGTGTTCGCCGCCAACCAGGTCCTCGACCGCGCCGGCGCGGCGTTCGAACCCGTCCGGTACGACTCGGCGGCCTGCCTCGCCGCATGATGGGGATGGACGCTCCGGCGCCATCGACGCTCGCTTGGCGGCGGTGCGCTCGGGTTCAAAGCGCCGTGCTGCTGGCAGCGGTGAGGGTGGCCAGTGCGGTCGGCACCGCCGCGGCGAGTCGGGGCAGGTCGGGCACCATCTGTGGGTCGGCGCGCAGTCCGACATGGATGCTTCCCTGGTACGTGAACAAGGCGATGCCGAGTGCTTGGCCGTGCGCCAGCGGCACGATCGGGTAGACCTCCTGGAGTGGGGCGCCGGCCAGGGTCCAGGGTCGGGTCGGGATGGGCACGTTGGTGACGATGGTGTCGAAGAGCAGTGGGGCGCAGTGGCGGGTCAGCGGTGCGGTGAGGTGGTGGACCGCGGCGGGCAGCCGGTCGGCGAGGATCGGGAACGCGCCTGGGCCGTGGGTGAACCCGGCGGCCTTGTGCTGGTTCATCATGGTACGGATCTTGTGGAGTCTGGCGAGCGGGTTGGGTTCCCGGGTCGGCAGGTCACACAAGTAGCCGGAGAGCAGGTTGCCGCAGTGCGGTCCGTGGGTGCGACGGCTGACCGGGATGAGTGCCCGCACGTTGCGGCTCCCGACGCGGCGGCCCTTGCCAGTGAGCCATTCGCGCAGTGCGCCGGTCATCACGGTCAGCAGGATGTCGTTGTCGGTGCCGCCGTGACGTTTCCCGACCTGGCGAACCGTGTCGAGGTCGAGCTTGAGCAGGGCAAGACGCTGGTTGGTGGATGGCGCGGTCGAGCTGATGCCCGGTGCCAGGAGTGTGCCGATCCGGACGTGGGACACCACGGATGCGGCGATGCTCGCGGTGCCGAGCGCTTCGGCGACAGCGCCGGGAATGCTCGCGGCGTAGCGGGCGAGCCCGGCGACCGTCCGATCCGGGTGGAACGCCATGCCAACGACGGCTCGCCCGATGTCCAGCAGCGACAACGGCCCGAACCCCGTCCGGTTCGGCGGGGCAGCCGCGGTCGGCGGCGCGTCGGTGCATTGGTCTAGCAGACGGATGCCCAACTGCACCGCCCGCAGGCCGTCGGCCATGGCGTGGTGGACTTTGACCAGCAGTGCGAAGCGCCCGCGGCTGAGGCCGGTGATGAGGTGCAGTTGCCACAATGGGCGGTGTTGGTTCAGCGGTACGGCCATCAAGGCGACGACGAGGTCGGCCAACGCGTCGTCGCCGTGTTCGTCGAGGGTGTGCTGGTGCAGATGGTGTGCGAGATCGAACGACTCGTCCTGGACCCATCGCATCGCGCCGGGTGGCAGCCAGGTCATGCGGACCCGCCGGTGGAGCGACGGCACCCGTTGGACGCGGTCGCCGAGCAGCGCGGACAGCTGATCCGGCGCGATGTCGCGTTGCGGCCCGAAGATCGCCAGCGCCCCCAGATGCAGCGGTGCTTGCCGGGACTCCAGGCAGAGGAAGGCGGCGTCGAGCGCGCTGAGTCGTTCAAGATCCATCAAATGCCCTGCCGCATGGCGCCTCGTCGTCCCCTGCATGGTGATCGCGCTCCAGCCACGGAACCGCCGTCTCACACTCGCGCTGACCCGTCGGGGTGCGTAGCGCGTGCCTGCGGGTCACGCGGCGGGCAGACTCTCCCGGCCTCGCACCGATAAACCCGTATCACGAAGAACTACCCGTTCAGGCACGAAGCTCCACTGTAGGCAGCGTCACGGCCTACGCTGGCTGCTCGGCGACCCTGCGCTGAAGGCCGCAGTGCAACGACAGTAGCCGCGGCGTCGATGACGTCGTGCTCGCCCCCGCCGCGCAGAGTGACAGCTTCCGGAATCAAGCGGGCGCGCCTGCGACGGCACGTCGCCTGCGCCCTCATCCGCGCCGCACCAGCGTCATGTGCCCGTGCGCGGCCGCCGCCGCGGCCATCTCGGCCGGATTGAAGTCCTGTGTGGGATGGGTGATCGTGAGATAGCTGCCGGACGGCAACGCATCCATCAGCACTCGGATCTTGCTGATCGGGTCGTCCTCGAAGGTGTCTATCTTTGGCGGGCTTGCCGGTAACGTACGTCGTTGCTCGGCGCGGTTGGTCAGTCATCACCGCGGTGCGTCGCGCTGGCACGCCGCGTTAAGCTGGGTGGAGATGCAAGGATGGCGCGTGTTGCCATGGTTTTGATATTTCTTGTCGTGTTGATGATGGCGATGGCCGGGTTGTTGGCCAGCGCCCGAATCGTTCGGCAGTATGAACGCGGTCTGATCTTCCGGTTCGGGCGTCTGCGCGAGGCGACCCGTGGGCCGGGCCTGACCCTGATCGTGCCGTTGCTGGACCGGTTGCAGAAAGTGAACCTGCAGATCGTCACCATGCCGGTTCCGGCACAGGATGGCATTACCCGCGACAACGTGACCGTCACGGTCGACGCGGTGGTGTACTTCCGGGTCGTGGACCCGGTCCGGGCCGTCGTCAATGTGCAGGATTACATGTTCGCGGTCCTCCAGGTGGCGCAGACGTCGCTGCGTTCGATCATCGGCAAGAGCGACCTCGACGAACTGTTGACCAATCGCGAGCGGCTCAACCAGGGCCTGGAGGTCATGATCGACAGTCCGGTGATCGATTGGGGCGTCCACATCGACCGGGTGGAGATCAAGGATGTCTCGCTGCCGGAGTCGATGAAACGCTCGATGTCCCGGCAGGCCGAGGCGGAGCGTGAGCGGCGCGCCCGGGTCATCACCGCGGACGGTGAGCTGCAGGCGTCGCGCAAGCTCGCTGAGGCCGCGGCCACGATGGCGCAGACACCGACCGCGCTGCAGCTGCGGCTGTTGGAGACGGTGGTCGAGGTGGCGGCTGAGAAGAACTCAACGGTGGTGCTGCCGTTCCCGGTCGAGCTGCTGCGCTTTTTGGAGCGGTCGGCATCGACACAGGCCACCGTCGAACCGCCGCAGGGCGAGTACGCCCCCGAGTTGTCGCGGGTTCACACCGCGCGGTAGGGCGCTGTTGCATTAAAGATCCTCGGTGAGGATCGCCGGATGGACGCCGCGTGAGAGCTCCCGCACGTCGTCGACCGTGCCGTTCAGCCCGGCCACGACGGCGTACAGCTGCTGCCGCAGCTGGGTCAGCTCCGGTGGTACGTCCGCCTCGGCCCGGCGGATGTCCAGTCCTAACGAGATGAGTCGCTGCTGGATGCCGTCGTGCAGGTCGCGCTCGAGCTGCCGGCGGGTCTGGTCGGCGACGAGCACGAGCCGTGCCCGCGACGCGA